>JACCWM010000213.1 GCA_013697635.1 Lujinxingiaceae bacterium
CTTGCACTGCTGGCGCTTGGCCAGTGCGAGCAAAGCAAGGGGCGCGATGCTGTGGCGCTTCGCAGCTGGCAAAGGATCGCCAAAGATGAGCAGGCACCTCACGCGGCGCGCGCGATGGCGTGGATGGGCATCGCCGCGATCGAAGAGGCGCAAGGCGATGGGCCAGGCCTCGAGCGGGCGCGCCAGGCGTTGGCAAAGCTCGGTGAGCCGCCGGGTTTGCTCACTTAAAGTCTCTTGTTCAAGGGCTCCATGGAAGTCTCGCAAGCTGCGAATAGCAACCCCTTAGGCCTGAGCCTGGACTTCATGTTCGGGCGCGGCTACCTGTGGGCTCAGCGCCAGCGCCTCTCGGACTGGATCGCGCTGGAATCGTTGCGCATGGAGATCCCGGATCTGAAGTTTCCCTTCGATGCCAGAACCGGCCTCGATCGCTTTCGCCACACGCGCTGTCTGGTGCGCGAGGTCGAGTTCGCCATCAGCGAGGTCGGACTGGGCGACCTGCTCAGCGAGGCGGCCTCTCAGCTCGACGGCTTCCAGGATCTGCAGGTTCGTTTTTTGGAGGATGCAGCCCACATCAGCCTGCGCGTTCGCGCCTTCGGGGCGAACACCCATATCAGCTTTCGAGCCGCGCTGATTCCCCCCGAGCCGGCGCGCGCCGACGAGATCCACCTCTCGCTCTACGACTACCGCGCCTATGGCCCGCTGCCGTATCCGGCGAGGCTTCTGGCCTTCGAGTTGATGACGAGCCTGCTCAACACGCCGACCTTGCGCGCGCCCGGTCGCGGCCACTCCTTTACCGTGGGCATTGCCGGCGACATCTTGAGCTTTCGCCCGCTCAAGTTGTTGTTCTTGCACATCTTTCCTCGCGTCGGCTGGAAGCTGCCCAACTTGTCGAACATCACGCTCGAGAGCGCGCGCATTCGCCCCGGCGTGCTCACGATTCGCGGCGTCTCGCACGACGACCTGATGCCCAAGAGCCGCCCCGGCGCAGGCTACCATCTGGCAGCAACGCTCGAAGGTGCGCGGGCGCTGGCGGCCTACGAGGCCAAAGATTTGTTTGCCCACGCCGATCAGGCGCTTTTTGACGGCCAGATACGCCAGGCGCTCAACATGCTGGCGAGCTACCGAGACATCTACGGGCTGCACCCGGAGCTGGTCTCGCGCCTGCTCGGCTGTCTTGTGGCCGACCCCTCGCCATCGAATCTGGCCGAGGCCGAGTCGATCTGTCGCGAGCTCGGCGCCGACGACGCGCGCGATCTGCAGGCGCTTTATGCGCGCCCGATGATCGCGCTGGCCAACGCCCGAGGTGAGGAGGTCGCCCAGGCCTTCGAGAAGCTCTCGGCCGAGCTGCGCGCGCGCTCAGAGACGGCCGACTGGATTTTGTGCGAGCTCGCTGCCGCGGCCTATTTGCGCGCGCAGGCACCCGAGGCGGCCGCTTCGCGCCTTCGCGAAGTGCTCAAGGTCGCGCCCCGAAACCGCGTCGCGCTCGAGGAGCTCGGCGCGCTCTATGAGCGCCTGGGCGAGAATTCCGGCCTCGAGGAGACGCTCAAACGCCTGACCGGCGTCTACACCGATCGCGACACGCTCAAGACCACGTACCTGACGCTCGCGCGCCACCTGATGAATCGCTCCGGCGATCTGGGCGAGGCGCGCATGTACCTGGAAAAAGTGCTGCGCCTCGATCCCTCCGAGCTCGAGGCGCTCAACACCCTGGGCGAGAGCTACGTGCTGGGCGGCGAGCCGCTTCGCGCGCTCAAGGCGTTTGGCTCGGCGGCGCGCGCGGCCGAGTCCAACGCTCTGGAGCGCCAGGCGAGCAGGCTGCATTTCCGCGTCGCCGAGCTGTGGTTCACCGAGCTGCAGGACCCAAGCCAGGCGCTCTTGAGCTGTCGGCGCGCGCTCTCGCTTGCTCCGCTCGAAGGCCGCGAGCTGGCCGACATTCAGGAGCGCGCGCGGCTGTTGCGCTTTGCAGCCGAGCTGTGCGAGGCCCGCAGCCGCCACGACGAGTCGGTGGAGTATTGGACGGAGTTGCTGACGCTGCTCGAGCGCTCCCGCGAGCTGGCCCACGGTGGAGCCGCAAGCCCGGCCTTTGGCACCGAGGAGGACGCCGGCCTCGAGATGCGCATCTTCGATGAGCTCGTCGAGGCCAACGAACATCTTGCCAGACTCTACGAGACCCGAGAGCGACCCCACGCAGCGGCCAGCCATTGGCGCCGCGTGCTCGAGCTTGCGCCGTCCTCGGGCGTCGCGCTCGAGCATCTCGAGGATTATCTGCGCCAGGCCGGGCGGCCCGAGCAGCTCATCGAGCTGTACAACGATCTGCTGCGAGGCGCCGAGAGCGCGGCGCGCGCCGTCGCTCTGCACGAAAAATTGGCCGAGATCTACGTGGGCCTGGGCCTGGTCGACGACGCTCAGCAAGCGTTTCGTCTGGCCCTTGACGCCGATCCGATCGCGGTTCGACCGCGCCAGGCGCTGATTGGCCTTTTGCGCGAGAATGGGCGCTTCGAGACGCTTCGCGACGCCTTGAACAGCCTGCTCGTGCGCATGCGCGATCGCGACGTGCGCTGGGAGCTGCTCGTCGAGCTCGGCGACGTGCTCGAGCGCAACCTGGCACAGCCCGCCGCTGCTGCACGCGCCTATGTCGAGGCGATGCAGCTCAAGCCCTCGGAGCGCATCGCGCTCGAAGGCGCCTGCCGTGTGCTCGAAGCCCTCGTCGCCCAGAGCGGGCCGAGCGCGCGCGCGCCCGTCGGCACCCAGGAGCTTGGAAAGCTGCTCGAGCACATGCTCATTCGCATGGCCGAGATCGCCCCGTCTGCGGCCCAACAGCGCGAGGCGCTGATCAAGCTCGCCCTGTTGTGCGAAGAGCGCGGTGATGCAGCCGCCGGGGCCGAAGCCCGCAACCGCGCCCAGGCGCTTGTGGCAAGCAGCGAGGGTGAGACCGACTTTGTCAACGTGGACAGCCGCCTCGACGCCATGCTCCTGGGTGATGGCGATGATGGCGATGCCATCGACGACTTGCCCGAGGAGGACGATGAAGCCGCCAGCCCGTCGGCGGAGCACCTCGACCCAGCGGCGGGGCTCGAGACCTTTCGCGACAAGTTTCAGGCCATGCTCAAGCGGCCCGCCAACCTGCCCGAGCGCGCCACGCTCGATCCGGACTCAGCGCTCGGGCGCGTGATCGGTGCGAGCGCGCACCCCGCCGGCCAACAAGCAGCCGCCCAACAAGACGGCGCGCCGCCGGCGGTTGATGCGCCCATGGCCGCACTCGAGCGCGCGCGCCAGGTGGGCAATCCCGAGGCGATCGTCGCCTGCTTGAAGACCGTGCTCGATGACGACGCCACAGATATCGTCTTCTTTGAGGGCCAGCGCCTGGGCCTCGAGCGCGAGCTGGGCGAGCTGCTCTACTACGAGCTCGAAGACGCCGAAGCCGCGCTGCCCTATCTCGAGGCGGTGCACCGGGCCGAGCCCGAAGGCGCCGGCGGCGCAGCCTCGGTGGTCAACGCGCTCGAGTCGATCTACGAGGAGCAAGGCCGCCTGGGTGCGCGCGTCAAGCTGCTCGAGGCGCGCCTCAAGGCCGCCGAGACAGCCGAGATGGATCTGACCTACCGCCTGCTGCTAGCCCAGCTGGTCTGGGACCGCGGCGCCGACGCGGCGGCCGCGCGCGGCTGGCTGGGCGGGGTGATCGAGCGCGACCGCCAAAACGAGGCCGCCCATCGCCTGCTCGCCGAGATCGCCAGCGCCGAGGGTGACTTTGAGCGCGCGGCAACCCACATGAAGACCGTGCTCGTCGTCGCCGGCGGTGGCCTCGACGCCGTCGAGGTCGAGCGCGAGCTGGCCGATATGTTGCTCAACCGTCTGGGCGACCCGGCGCGCGCGCGCCCCCACTATGAGAGCGTGCTCACCGCGGCGCCGGGCGACTCGCTAGCCCTCGAGGGCATCAAGCAGTGCCAGGCCGCCGCCGATGACTGGGCCGGCTATGTCGCCAGCCTTGGCCGCGAGCTCGGCCTGCTCACAGGAAAACCCGGCGGACTGAGCCTCGTGCAGATGACCGAGGTCAAAGCCGATCAGGTCCCCTCGGTGTTGCGCGTTGCGGCCAGCCAGATCATCTCCGACGCCGCCCAGATCGTCGAACACGATCTGGGCGAGCTCGAGCAAGCCCGGCGGCTGTGGGGCCTGGCCTTTGAGCTCTGGCCCGAGCATGTCGAGGCGCTCGAGCGGCGAATAGAACTTGACCGCGGCCTTCAAGCCAACGACGATCTCGCCGGTGACCTGGAAGCCTATTCGGCGATGCTGCTCGATCCCCGCGCGCGCTTCGAGGCGCTCATCGAGTGCGCGAAGCTGCACGCCGAGGTCTTGGGCAATGTGGACGCCGCACGACCGCTGTACGCCGAGGCCATCGCCATGGTTCATGACGAGGAGAACCCACCCGATGGCTTCGACGAGGCGCGACGCGCCCTGAAATCTCTGCAACCCGGTGACGATCGCTAGACGTCGATGCAAACAGCGGATTCGGTACACCCGTTTTCCAAGGACGACCCTGATGACAAAACGCATCCGATATATCCTCTTGTTCTCGATCCTCGCGACCTCGTTCGTGCTCGCCGATGTGGCCATGGCCCAGACGCGCGCACCCTTGCCGCCGGTACAGCTGCAGCGCTTTCGCCCCGCTCCTGGCCCCGGCGACTATCTGACGGTCTTCGGCTCGCCCGTCGCCCCCCATCTCGACTGGCATGTGGGCGCCTTTGTCGACTACGCCAACGATCCCATGCAGATCGCCACCTTCGGCGCGCCCTACCAGCGCACCGTCGACAACCAGAGCCATCTGGGCCTGTATGCGGGCTTGGGACTGCTCGACGTCCTCGAGATTGGGCTGTGGGTGCCGGCGATCTTCTGGCAAAGCAGTGAAGAGCTGCAGCCGATTCTGCCCGAAAACGCGTTCAGCTCGACCGAGTTGAGCAAGGTTGCGCTCAGCGATTGGCGACTGTCGGCAAAGTACCGCATCCTCGATCTGGCTGAGTTCCCGCTGGGCTTGGCCTTTATCACCGCGCTGAGCATCCCGGTGGGCGACGAAGATGCCTTTGGCAGCGACGGCGGCGTGGGCGCCGAGGCGCTGGTTGCAGCCGACTATATCCTGGGACGCGCGATTCGAACCGGCGCAAACCTTGGCTTTCGCTACCGGCCGGGACAGCGCCTGTTGCGAAGCGCCACGATCGGAAACGAGCTGACCTGGGGGCTGGCCGCCCAGATCCCCTTCTTTACGCCCAACATCGACACGATCTTCGAGCTCAACGGCGCCATCGGTCTGGCCACAAAGACCGAGGGCGTGCGCGGCATTGTCGCAGGCGAGGTGCCCGTCGAGCTCAAGGGCGCGCTTCGCTACCGCATGCGCGAGAACATGGCCTTTACCGCCGGCATGGGTGCCGGGCTGACCGACGGCATTGGCGCGCCTGACTACCGCGTCTTTGTTGGCTTTGGTGGCCAGTGGGTCACCGGTGGCTGGCTCAACACCGATTATGCCAGCCCGACCTTTCGCGGCCGGCTTCAAAGCTGCCCGGAGGGTGATTTTGCCCCCGATGCGATGCTCGACGCCTGGGGCTGCCCCACGCCTGAGCGCGTGATCGCTGCCGTGCCCGAGGATCGCACGGTCGACACCATGCTCAACGTGCCCCCCCAGAAGGTCGTGCCACGCCCGCCTGTCGAGCCGCCCAAGCGCACCGTTCCCGAACGCGTGATCGTCACCGACAAGAGCATCATCATCACCGAGCAGGTCCACTTTGCCGTGGGCAAGGAGGACATCTTGCCCCAGAGCTTCCCGATCCTCGACGACATCGCCCGCGTCATGGAACGAAATCCGCAGATCGATTTGTTGCGTATCGAGGGCCACACCGACAGCGTTGGTCGCGATCAGTCCAACCTGGAGTTGAGCCAGCGTCGCGCCGACAGCGTCAAGCGCTACCTCACTGAGCACAATGTCGCCGCGCGCCGCCTGGAATCGGTCGGTTATGGGCGCGTGAAGCCTATCGCCGACAACGCCACCAAGGAAGGCCGCGCCAAGAATCGCCGCGTCGAGTTCAATATCTTGCGCACCACCGAACGCAGATAAGCATTTTGTGCATCGGCCCAAAAGACCTTCAGCCCAGGAAGTCACGCTTGTTTTCGACTGCGTCAGCAGCGCGCCGGCTGTCTCGACAACGACGGCCGCGCCGCCGACAAGTCTTTGGCTTGTTGGCTCTACTCTTGACCGTGGGTTGTGCCGAGCAGGCCACGCGCCTGGAGCTGACGAGCGTGCCCCGCCCGGAAGGCGGCAATCTTGCGAGCATCGTCGCCATCGAGCACGGCGAGCAGGTCACCGTGGTCGTGCCCGCCGGTCGCAAGGTCTATCAGCGCACAGCCGACGAAGGGAGTTGGAAGCGAACTTTGGTCTACTGGCCGGCCGGCATGGGTGAGACCGGTGCCAACCTCTTCGACGGTCTCAGCCAGCAGGAAGCGAGCTTCAATTTTCCAAGTGATCAACTCTTCGTCACCCGCGCAAGCGAGCTGTGGACGATCGCCACACCCTCGTTCAAGCACAAGTCATACTTGCTCGTGAGCACCGACGCCGGGCTCACCTTTAGCGAGGTGGCCTTGCCGACCTCGCTTGCCGAGGTCCAAGCTTCTCCCCGAGGCGACCAGCCGGCCGGCGCAGCATCGCGGCTTCGCATCCTCAAGTCGGCCGACGATCGCCTCTTCATCACCGATTCGCGGCGCATCTGGCAGCTCGAGGCCGAAGATGCTACGGCCATCGAGGCCGAGAGCTGGCGCAGGCTCTCGATCGAGGGCATCGACTTCGATTCCACGGCGCGCACCACCCAACTGCCGGCGGTGCTTCGCAACTATTTGCCGGCCACCGAGCAGCGCCCCTTCGAGTTGCTCACCGTGCTTCAGGACCAACTGCTGGTCTACCGGCGCGCAAAGGGCGCCACCGAGTGGGTGCTCACCTCGAGCTTGCTCACCGTGGACCGTCACCTGCTCGAGGCACCGGGCACCAGCACGGTCTATCTGCTCGCCCCCGAGGCGGTCTATCGAAGCGATGCCGACGGCGAGCGCTGGGACCGGGTTCAGGCCAGCGGCCATGGGCCCCAGCCGCCCTACAATACGAGCCTTGTGGCCTTGGCAGCGTCCGAGGAGCCCGCCGGCCACATCCTGCTCTTGGGTAGCCATGACGGCGGCATCTGGCGCAGCGTCGACGGCGGCGCCGCCTGGCAGGAGGTGCACTTGCGCGATCCCGATCTGCGCTCGATCACGGGCTTTGCCATCAACGATCGCCTCGGCAGGATCTGGGCCTCGACCGGCGGCAGCGGCGTGCTCACCTCGCGCGATCGCGGCCTGAGTTGGCAGCCCGACAACCAGGGCCTCTACGCCACGCGCGCCTTCGACATGGCCCGCGGCCCCAACGGCGAGCTGTTGCTTGGCACCGACGCCGGCCTGTTTCGCTTGACGGGCGAGCCGCGCGCCGGCCACTGGGATCGCCTGCATGCGCGCGCCACCAGCGCGCTCTACGTGCATCCCGACAACATGCGCATCTTCAGTGGCACCTTTGGCGGCAGCATCGTCGTACTTCGCCCCGACGGCCAGCAAAACCTCAGCGAAGCGGCGCCGCTGGGTGAGGTCGACACCGTGCTCTTTCAACCCGCTCAATTGCAAAGCTCGCGGCTGCCGGCCTCGGCGATCGTCGACATACGTCCGCGCCCGGCAAGCCAACAGATGTTCGCCTGGTCGCACCAGCAGGGACCGTTGAGCTCCAACGACGCCGGCGCCTCCTGGCGGCGCATGAAGCTGAGCGAGGCGCTCACCACGGCCTTGCAGGGCCAGGTCATCACCAACTTTGCCACCGATCAGGACCAGCGCCTTTTCGTGGTCAGCCGCTCCATGGATCACGCCCAGCCCTCCCAGCTTTGGCGCTCCCAGAACAATGGCGAGAGCTGGCACGCGATCTACTATTTCATGGAGACCGACGCGGACAGCCCGCTGCGCGTCGAGCGGGAGCTGCATCATCTGCCCGAGGTGCTCTTCATGGTGCACGGCAGCCGGCTGGCCTACTCGCTCGACCAGGGCACGGCCTGGACCACGCTCGCTGGCCCCTGGCAAAAGGGCCACATCGCCGCCTTTGGCCTCTTTGATGAGCAGGCGATCGTCGTCGCCAACATGCCCCACGCAAGCGAGATATTCTTGATCGAGCGGCCCGAGAGCAACGGGCCGCTCCTCGCTCACTACACGCTCGACTGGCCGCTCGACCAGCGTTTTCGACAAGAGCGCGTGCTCGACGTGGTCTCCCACGAACGCTACATCTACCTGAGCGACGTCGACTTCGTATTCGTCGGTACGCTGCCGCGACAGCGCACGCGCCTGCCCCAGGGTATCGCGATCTTTTTGACGATCGGCGGCCTGCTGATCCTCACCGGCGCAAGCTTCGCCTTTCTTCGCCAGCGCTGAGCGCGTGCTTTAGTCGACGTGCTTGACGGACTGGCCGGCCACGCGCTCGCTGTCGGCCGTACCTTCGGGCATGCCCAAAGCAACGGGCTTGGCGTCGGCCTCGTAGCTCGAAAAACGAAGCGGCAGGCTCTCGGAGAATGGAAACTTCAAGGAGTTTTGAAGGTGCACGTGCACATGGGGCTCGACCGAGCGCCCGGAGTTGCCGCACTCGCCAATTTTCTGGCCGCGCTCGACCTGCTCGCCCTTTTTGACGGGCACGGCGTTTTGGCGCAGATGCGAGAAGAAGAGGTACTCGCCCGGGCCCACCTCGATCACCACATGATTGCCCAGCACGGCCGTCGCCGTGGGCTCGCCGGGTTTGTTGTCGGCCTCGAAGTCGACGGCGGTGACGACCTTTCCGGGCGCCGAGGCCAGCACCGGTTGGCCAAAACAGTGGTGCTCCTCGAGGCGCGCTCCCGTGCCGGTGAAGCGGCGCCCCTCGCGCATCAGCGCGAAGTCGTAGCCCCAGCGAAAGGTGGCCGTCGTGGCGTGGTAGTTGGTCGCCCGGCTCGGACCGCCAGCGAGCGTCGTCCACTCGCCGTCGAAGGGCAGCCGATAGGCATGCTCGCTGACCCAGTTCTGCGTCGACAGCGGCGGCGCGATCAGCGGCACGTTGCCCAAAACGCCCACCACGATCAGCGCACCAAAGCCCACCGTGCGCGAGCGGCGAAGGGCCGGCGGATTGAACAGCGTCTTGACCAGCCCCCAGAGCACCACCGGCAGCGTCAAGGTGCCCAACAGCGAGATGCCCAGCGCATGTGCGTAGACGCTGGCAACGCCCAGCTTGAGAAAGACCATCAGCCAGGCCACGAGCTGCAAGGCCAGCATCACCAGGCCAACCTTGGCCCAGAGCTCCCACTTGTCTTCGCCCTCAAACTGGCGCGAGAAGAAACTCTGCGTGCTGGCAGCGGCCGATTGCCCTCTTGTGTCGTCTTCCATCGTATCACTACCTTTTCAACGAGCTTTGATGTTCGCCCGCGCGCGCTGCGGTGAAGCGAAAACAACCACTCCTGGCGGGCGCCGTCAACTCTATTCGAGCGCTCCTAGACGACCGACACCGCACTTGCTTGCGCACTTCAAGTGGGCGACAATCAAGAACATAGGTTGGTATATTGTTGTGCTGTAGATGCTCTATTGCTATGTTAGCGCACCGGTGGCGGCCAAGTGATGAGCCAATAGAATGCCCGTTTGCCCCAAATGCTTCGAAGAGAATCCAGCGCTCGGCGCTAAGTGCCCACGAGATGGGTATTACTACGTCCACGACAGCGCACTGGCCGATGCCGAGACCGATCCGCGCATTGGCACACTCGCGGCCGAGAAGTACGTGATCCTCTCTTTGATCAGCGAAGGCGGCATGGGCGCGGTTTATCGGGCCTTGCAACTGCCCGTCGAGCGCGAGGTCGCCTTCAAGGTGCTTCGCACCGAGCTGCAGGACTCCAACAAAGGTCGCGATCGCTTCATTCAAGAAGCGCGCGCCGTCTCGCGCCTCTCGCACCCGAACATCATCACGCTGCATGATTTCGGCTTCGAGAAGGACACCCATCCCTACATGGTCATGGAGTATGCGCCCGGCGTCAGCCTGGCGCGCTGGGTACGCTCGGACAACATGAGCGTCGAGCGCATCTTGCACGTCGCAGCCCAGGTGCTCGCGGCGCTCACCGAGGCCCACGCCCACGGCGTCGTGCACCGCGATCTCAAGCCCGAGAACATGATCGTCACGCGCACGGGCAGCGACCAGGACTTCGTCAAGCTGCTCGACTTCGGCATCGCTCGCCTGATCAACGAGGGCGCCACACGCGGGCTCACCCGCGAGGGCGAGGTCTTTGGTACGCCCCATTACATGGCGCCCGAGCAGGCTCAAGGCAAAAAGGACGTCGGGCCCCCGGCCGACGTCTATGCCATGGGCATCATGCTCTACGAGATGCTCTGCGGCGATGCGCCCTTTGACGCGCCCTCGCCATTGGCCGTGCTCTTCATGCACATCAACGACCCGCTGCCGGCGATGACGCCGCGCCGGGGCCTGAGCATTCCGCCCGACATCGAGGCCATCGTACGCAAGGCCACCTCCAAGAGCGCCGACAACCGCTACGCCGACGCCTCGGTGATGCTACAGGCACTGCTCGCAGCCATGGGCTCGAACAGCGCCGTGATGCCGGCCATGGGCATGAAGTTCGCTGCAGCCTCCCAGGAGTTCGCCGCGCGCATGGATGCGAGCGGCGAAGACATCGCCAGCATGCCGACCATGGGACACGAGGAGGCCGCAAGCCTCAAACTGGCACGCCTGACCCCCAAGAACAAGGCCGTGGCCATCTACGATCCCGACGGCGCAACGTCGACGGACTTGACGGGCCTGGGCGCGCCGTCGAAAAAGAAGAGCGGCATCATCGCCGCCGTCGTGATCGTACTGGTGGCGGTTGCGGTGCTTATCGCCTACACTACCGGGCAGCCCTCGGAGAGCAGCGCCTCCGAGAGCGGGCTCGAAGTCGGCGAAGCGCCCGGCGGTGTCGACCATGTCGCGGCCACGGTTGAAATCCCGGTGATCGATCTGGGCGCTCTGGGCGAACGCGATGGCAGCGATAGCGAGGCGGGCGACGAGCCCGCGCTGGCCGAGGCAATGGAGGCGCAAGCCGACACGCCCGAGGTGCCCGTCAACACCATCGATGACCGAAACGTCGAGGCTCAACCCGTGGCAACCCGGCCAACCGAGCCGACCAAGAAGAAGACAACGAACACCAACATTCGTACAACGACGACGACCAAGACGGTTTCGGAAGAAAAGTTTCCTCCCGGCGAGCCCATGAAGTTTTCGCCGCCCAAGTTTCAGGCCCCCGAGGAGATTCCGGCCAAGTTTGAGCGGCCCAAGTAGGATTTTCAATTGTTCATGACCACCCGACAGAATTCATCGTGCGCCCAAAAGCTCGTCGCCTCCCTGCTGGCTCTGGGGTTGTCCTTGCCGTCGGCGATTGCGCTTGCCGACCCGGCGCGGGCGGCCGAGTACTACCGCGAGGCGTCGGACGCCTATCAGCGTGGTGACTTTCTGGAGGCCACCGAGCTGCTCGAGCGCGCCTTCGCCCAGGATCACAACCTGGTCTACAAGTACAACCAGATTCTGGCCTTTCAGGGCATGCGCAACTTCAGCGAAGCGCTGCGTATCCTGGACATCTACGCCAATCCGATGAAGTCCGACGGGCGCTTCGACGATGTCGATGACATCCGCAGCCAACTCGAGAGTTCGATAGCCCAGGCCGAACAGGCCGCCGAGCAAGATCGCCTCGCAAAACAACAGCAGGACGCCGCCATCAAGGAGCCCGTCGGGCCCGCCGATGGTGGGGCGCCCAACTATGTCGCCTGGTCGCTGATCGGCGCCGGCGGCGTTGCGCTGCTGGCCAGCGCAGTGACCGGCTCGACCATCTTGATCTCCGACGAGTTCGATCGCGTCGAGCGCGCCAACGAACAGGGCTACGACGCGGTTTACGCCAGCGGCCGCTTCAACTCACGCGAAGACTACCAGAGCGTTGAAAACCACCAGATCATGACCGTGGTCTTTCTGGTCAGCGGCATCCTGCTCGCGGGCACCGGCGCCACACTCTGGTATCTGGGTATCCCCGCATCGACGAGCGCAGGCGCCCAGTCGCCAGCCAGCCTCGATGAGCCGAGCGCGCTGCGCTTTGATTTCTTGCCCCAAGTCTCCGCTCAGAGCGCCGGCGCGAGCATGCGACTAACCTTTTAGCGATCGCCCATCCGAAGCGGGCGACAAGTCGAATCGGATGGCAAGCCCTCACCCACAGCGCACCGCCGAGCAGATCCTTCAGGAGCTGTTGCCGGGCTTTGGCCTCGAGCCGGCCTCGAGCGCGGACTGGATGCGCGCGCTCGAGGCGGCGATCGACGAGCAGCTCAGCGACTATGGCCGCCTGCTCTTACCCAGCCTGGGCCTTGGCGAGCGCACCGAGCTTGGCGATCGCCGCTTTCGCCTGGGCGAGCGTCTGTGGAGCCAGCCCGAAGGCGAGCTGTGGTATTTTGATGGGCGCTACCCTCAAAGCTGGATTCAGGCCGCGCTGCTTCACCCCTTCGAGAAGCTCGACAACTGGCTCGCGCTCGTGCCCCGCGCGGCTCTGAGCACCCAGATCGCCCGCGCGATCAGCCCCCCGCTCATCCCTCGCCTTGGCCCCACGCTGTGCGCGCTCGATTGGGTCGTCGCCGACTTTGGCGGCCACGAAGGCGGCCGCCTCAAGCGCGAGGAATTCTTTGTCCTGCTCGGCGACCATCCCTGGTTTCGTGTCGAGCACTACGCCGATCGCCAGGTCGTGCACCTGCAACAGTGGCAGGGCCGCCAGATCGTCGAGCGCTGGCGCTGCAACATCGAGGAGACCTTTGGCTGCGCACTGCCCGAGGAGGACACACTGAGCGCGCCCGGCCCGCTCGCCTTGCCCCAGGGGCTGCTGCTCGATGTCGGCTCGAGGCCGCTCGAGGCCGCCGTGCTGCTCGACGTGCTAGGCGATCCCTACGCCACCTTGCGCCGCTACGTCTGGCAGCGCTTCGCCCTCGATCTCGAGCAGCTCGGCCCGCAACTGCTCTGGCGCGACTTCCCCGACGAGCTCTTCGAGTTCGACGACCGCCATGAGAGCAGCGTCGCCGACATCAGCTTCACCGTCGCCGACGAGCTCGCGCTCGACGCCGAGCGTGTGCGCCCCGTGCTCGAAGCCTGGTTTGCGCTGATCGCAGAGGCCACCCCGATCGAGCTGCCCGTGATCGGCACGCTGCACAGCACCGTGATTCCCGAGCTCTCGTTGAACTCCCCGCTGGCCAGCGAAGACGGCGCCCCCCAGAGCATCGGCGGGCGGCGCATGCACGTCGCCTCGGCCAGGCCGGCCCACCTGTGGTTTCAGGACATTACGATTTTGGGGCGTGTTGGTCGATGAGCCGACCCAGACCCGGAAGCGCCTCGAGCACATGCTTTTCAGCCTGGCCGCGCAGCTTCTGATAGGTCGACTTGAGCACCTTGTTGTCCGAGCGCTTCGCCCGCTCGTCGGTGATGCTCAACAGATCGTTGGCCGCCCGGCTGTCATGGCGCTTGATGTAGTGCTCAAAGGAATTAACCGACTCCTGAGCGACATAGTCTTCGTAGAGCGGGCTGAGCGCTTCGCTGAACTGGTCGAGCAGGTGATCGATCGCCTCCTCGATAAACCCAGGCTTGATCGTCTTGACCACCTTGTAGCCACCCTTGAGGGCCAGCCCGGAGAGTCCCGACTTGTGGGCGACCTCCTCATCGATGAGCTTTGCCGAATCGGCGACCAATACTTTGCGATCCACTTCTTTCATGCGTTCCGTCAACATTGCCATGTGCAATACCCTCAGACCCTGGTCAAACAACAAAGACGCACCAACCACGACCTTGTAGTGCGTTCCAACTGTAGTGTCCAGGTAATCGCGGTCAATGGTTGACCTACTTTGCGGTGGGGGTCTTTGACTCGCCCTGGCCACGGCGAAACCCCTTGTAAAATCAGCGCTAATCAGCGAAAACAACCCTTCACTTGGGTTCCCCTCACGCCCTCGATCAAACTATGAAGCATTTGCAGACCAGGGCCTTCGTTCTTCGCACCGTCGACTACGGTGAGCGCGACACGATCGTGACCTTGCTCGGTCGCGACTGCGGACGCTTCTCGGCCATCGCACGCTCGGCCAAGACCAGCCGGCGCCGCTTTGGCGGCGGCCTGCAGCCGCTGCGTTGCCTTCAGGCCTCCTACACCACCCGCCCCCAGCGCGAGCTTGCTACGTTGACCGAGGTCAAGGTCGTCGTCGACTACCCCGGAATCGAGACCGATCTCGAAAAAATTGCCCTGGCCTGCTACGCCACCGAGCTCGTGCGCGAGGTGTGCCGCGAGGGCGACGAGGCCAGCGCCACCTTCGATCTGCTCGAGGACTTCTATGGCCACCTCTCGCGCGAGAGCGCGCTGGCCCAGGCCGAGGTCACGCTTCGCCACTTCGAGCTGCGCCTGCTCGAGATCCACGGCGCCGCCCCCTCGCTGGCCGGCTGCGCGCGCTGCGGGCTCTCGACGCAGGCGGGCGACAAGTACATGTGCAGCCGCGTGGGCGACGGGTTGATCTGCTCGGGCTGTCGCCATCAGGGCGAGGCCGTCGGCGTGCTCGAGCCCAACGCCTTGTATCTGTTGCGCGGCTATTTGACCCTCGAGCCGCTGGCAGCGGCGCTCTTGGCCGATGCCAGCGCGCGCATGCAGGCTCGCCGCGTCATCGAGGCGAGCCTGGCGCAAATCATCGAACGCGAGCTGCGAAGCCGCGCGATGTTGACGACGCTTGGCCTTGCCTGATAGCTAGGTGATGAATAAACGATTTTCGTCTTGTTCGACCCACTTTGAGGATTGGTCCATGCTCTCGACTCGCCGCTTTGTTATCGCGCTACTCGCCACATTGACGTTGGTCGCCTGCTCGAGCGGGCCTGAGGTGGTGGCTGAGGTTGAAGAACCCACGCCGCCGCCACCGGCTCCGGTGCAAGTCTCGCTGCTGGCCTTCAACGACTTTCACGGCCACATCGAAGGCCCCTCGGGCACGGTGACCGTGGACGGCGAGAAGGTCAACGCCGGCGGCGCAGCCTATCTGGCCGCCCACATCGCCGCCTTCAAGGCCGAGAATCGCAACACGGTGGTCGTCGCCGCAGGCGATCTCGTCGGCGCAAGCCCGCTGGCCTCCGCGCTGTTCAACGACGAGCCCACGATCGAGGCGCTCGGCATGGCCGGCCTGGAGATCGCGGCGGTCGGCAATCACGAGTTCGATCACGGCGTCGACGAGCTCTTGCGCCTGCAAAATGGCGGCTGCCATCCCACCCGAGGCTGCACCGAGGGGCGCAGCTTCGCCGGAGCCTCGTTTCGCTACCTGGCGGCCAACGTCACCTACAAGGAGTCCGGCCAGACCATGTTTCCGGCCGTCGAAATCCGCGAGTTCGACGGCGTCAAGATTGCCTTCATCGGCCTGACACTGGAGAAGACCCCGGACATCGTCGTGCCCACCGGCATCACCACGGTCGATTTTGCCAACGAGATCACCACGATCAACGCCCTCGTGCCCGGCCTTCGAGCCCAGGGCATCGAGGCGATCGTCGTGCTCATCCACGAGGGCGGCTTTCCCACCGTCGGCGCCGACGACATCAACGGCTGCCCGGATATCAGCGGCCCGATCGTCGCGATCGCCAAGGGCGTCGACGACGCCGTCGACGTGATCGTCAGCGGCCACACCCACCAGCCCTACATCTGCGAGATCGGCGGCAAGCTCGTCACCAGCAGCCAGTCCTACGGACGCTTGCTCACCCACATCGCCCTGGTGCTCGATCCGACGACCGGCGATGTCGTCAAACGCAGCGCAAAACAGCAGGTCATCCACCACGACATCACCGAGAACGCCAGACTGGCCGAGCACGTCGCGACCTACGTCGAGCTCAGCGCACCGCTGGCCAGCCGCCCGGTGGCCAAGATCAAGGCCGACCTCTTGCGCCAGAATAACGAGGCCGGCGAGTCCGTGCTCGGGCGCATCATCGCCGACGCCCAGCTCGCCGCAACGGCACCGGCCGATCGCGGCCGCGCCGTGATCGCCTTCATGAATCCCGGTGGCATCCGCGAGGCCCTGCTCTTTGCACCGCCCAACGCCGAAAAGGGCATCGTGACCTACTCGCAGATGTATACCGTGCAGCCTTTTGGAAACAACCTGATCACCATGACGCTTACCGGCGCCCAGATCCACCGCCTGCTCGAGCAGCAGTGGCAGGAGCAGGACCGCGTGCGCATCCTGCAGGTCTCCAAGGGCTTCACCTATAACTGGAATCCCGACAAGGAAGCCGGCGAGCGCGTCGACCCCAAGAGCATCAAGCTCGCCGGCAAGGTGCTCGACCCGGCCAAGGACTACCGCGTCACGGTCAACAACTTCTTGGCCAACGGCGGCGACGCCTTCACCGTGCTCACCGAGGGCACAAACCTGCTCGGCGGCCCGCTCGACCTCGATGTGCTCGTGACCTATTTTCAGAAAAACTCGCCGGTCAAAGCGCCCGCCGAAGCCCGCGTCAAAATCTCCAAGAAGTGAATGGCGATCCCGGTTGCCATTTACCGGGCTCTGGCCTAAATCCCAGGGCTGCAATTAAATGAATCAAGTTGAGTTTGTGGCACACTGCTATTAAGCTCAACAAAACCTTGGCATCACTTCGTTATGCCCCGTCGCCGAATGATCGCATGTTTCGCATAAAAACAGACATTCGCCAGTACAAGTGTGAGACCCAGGACAAAGTTGAGAAGTTAATTCGCAACTGGGTTATCCGTCCGACGGATCTCATCTACAGCACGGACGAGTCGCGATGGGATCCCATCGGCGATCATCCGGCATTTGTCCCGCTGTTCAGCCTGCTTGACGAGCAGATTCGAAACGAGCCCGACACCGTCGTCACCCGCGAGCCGCTCAACCCCCACGAGGTGATCAACGGCGCAACCAGCGCGCCTGAGAGCGCGCAGCCCCCCGTCAATGGTCTGGAAGGCGCCGCAGCCGCCGTCGCGATCGACGAGGCCCCCGACGAGGTGACCAACATTCGCGAGCGGCCCGAAGACCCCGTCGAAGCGACTCAAGTCGAAGAGCCCAGCGACGATCTTGCCGAGCCCAGCGACGCCACCGGCATCGTGATCATCGACGCGCCGATCGAAGCTGGCGTACAAGGCGCAGCCGAGCCTGAAGGCGCAGCCGAGCCTGAAGCCGCGGCTCCACCGGTTCCAATCGCCCCGGATGACCTCGAACTCTCGCTTCGCCGCTCCGACGAAATCACCAAGATGACCGAGCGCACCCTCGATCTGCTCGGGCCACCCGAGCCCGAGGCCGAGAGCGCCGCCAGCTCCGAAGCCAGCCCCGAGGCCGGCCCCGAAGCCAGCCCTGACAGCGCTAAAGCCGACGCACTGTCCGATGACGCGACCAACAAAGACGACGACGACGACGACAAGCCTCGCCGCATCGGGCGCCACGATCTCCCCGAGGAGTTCTTCGCCACCGCCGAGCTTGGCGCGCCGGTTCTTCGCGACAGCATCTCCCCGCTGATCGACGATCTCTCCGAGCTCGGCGACGAGGCCAGCGACGAGTCATCGTCGTCCGCCGCGCGCCCCTCGCGCTGGCGCATCCACATGGGCGACGCGCCCAAAGCCGACGCCCAAACCGCTCCCGATGCCGATGCCGACGCCGCTGCTGAGCCCGCCGCTGAGCCCGACGCCCCCATCGTCGCCGCTGAGCCCGCCGCTGAGCCCGCTGAGCCCGACGACGGCGACGACGATCTGCGCACGACCAACGAGCTCACCACCAACGACCTCCAAGGCATCGCCGCCGTTCGAAAAGAGATCCGCGACGCCGAGGCGGCCGCCGCCGCCGCAGCCGAGCCCGAAGATGCCACCGCCAGCCTCGAGGAGGACGACGACGACCTCGTCGTCGCCCAGGCCGTTACACCGGCCACCGAGACCGACCAAGACGCCACACCCCCCAAAGACGCCGCCCCCGAAGGGGCCAAAGCCAAAACCCCCAATTTCCACGCCGAGCACAGCCTCGGTCTCGAGGAAGTCACCACCCCGCGCGAATGGGACGAAAGCGAAGCCGACCTCGAAGAGATCTCCGAGATCGAAGTCGTCGCCCTCGCCACGCCCGCATCCGACGAGCCCTTTGTCTCCGAGGGATACAGCGTCAAGCTCCCCCCAATCGGCCCCACCGACGACCACATCAAGGCCGGCCTTCGCCGCTCCACCGCGACGCGCGCCGAAAAAGATCGGGCCTATCCCATCCCGGTCCCAAAGGCCCTCAAAGTGGTCACGAGTCATACCTTCGACCTCGACCCACCCCTGCCCAAAGACAGCTCCTATCTGGTCGTCGCCGCGCTGCTCGGGCTGCTTGTGCTGGTCGTCACCCTCGCTATGACCTGCTGAAATCATTGGCGGCCCTGGTAGCCGACGCCCCATGTCTTCCAAGAAATCACGATCGTGAATAGCTTTAGCCAGCGGTGCAAACCCCTGCTGGCCTGAAGCCATGACCCAAGTGACAGCGAAGACCAACAAGATTGTCTTGAGCACGGCCGGCACCTGGGGCGACGTGTTGCCCTTTATCGGCCTTGGCCGGGCTTTGTGCGCGCGCGGCCGCCACGTGGAGCTCGTGGCCAACGCCAATTTTGCCCACGCAGCGCGCGCACAAGGCGTGCCCTTTGTGCCGCTGGGCAGCGCCCGGGACTACCAGCGGGCGGTGCGAAACCCACGGCTTTGGCACCCTCGCCACGGGCTCAAGCACCTGATCGATCTGCTCCTGCCCGATCCGCTCATGGCCTTTGAACGCCTGATGGAGCGCGTCGAGCTCGCCCACACCACGCTCGTCGCCCATCCCCTGAGCTTCGCCGCGCGCCTGGTCCAGGAGAAGCACGCTGTGGCCTGCATCTCCCTGGTGCTCTCCCCATGTTGGTTTCGCAGCCGCTACCGCGTTCCGGTGATGGTCGGCGCCCAGGATATGAGCGCGATGGCCCGACCGTTGAAGTCCTTGATGTGGCGCCTTGCCGACTGGCTACACGTCGATCCGGCCGTCACGCCCGGCCTGAACAAAGCGCGGCGCGCGCTGGGCCTGCGCCCGATCCGGCGACCCTTCGATCGCTGGATCTACTCCCCACAACTGACGCTGGGCCTCTTTCCCGACTGGTTTGCACCCGCCCAACCGGATTGGCCCACCCAGCTTCGCCTGACCGGCTTTGCGCCCTCCAAGTCGTTTGTGCCCGTGCCCGAGCCCGTCGAAGCCTTCTTGGCTGCCGGCTCGGCCCCCGTGGTCTTCGCACCCGGAACCGGCGTGGCCGACACCGACGCCTTCTTCGAGACCGCACAACAAGCATGCCGGCGCATCGGCCGGCGCGGCCTGCTCCTCTCGATGCAGAACAAGCAGCCGCCCCCAACCCACGACACCGACCAGTTTCTCCACGCTCCCTTTGCCCCGCTCGACGCCATCTTAGCCCGCTGCGCCGCGCTCGTTCACCACGGCGGCATCGGCACCACCGCCCAGGCACTTGCGGCCGGGATCCCCCAGGTCGTGCGCCCGCTCACCTACGACCAACCCGACAACGCCGCCTGCGTCCAACGCCTCGGCATCGGCACCCGCATCCTCCCCAAGCACTTCACCCCCTCCACCCTGGCCCTCGCGCTCGACCATCTGCTCACCGATCCGACCACCGCCCAACGAAACCTCGCACTCGCCAGCACCATCGACCCCACCCAAACCCTCGAGACCATCTGCGCGCTCCTCGATGACGAAAAATCGGGGCAACAAGGCTAGAACGACCAGCATCTGCCGGCATTTCCGGCGTTGCAAGCCTGGCTGCTCGGGCCCTGGCTGCTCGGGCCCGGGCCAGGATTTTTTTGCGTCAGACACGCGCCGACGGCGTTCGGGGTGCGTTTGAGGATTCTCAGAGGCGCCCCGGCCGGGCCGGCGGTCCTATACGCCGTGAGGCGCACCTTGTTAGCGCGACAGGTACTTCGAGCCGGCAACGGTGTAGCGCCAGGGCCAGTCGTGGGCTTCGCCGCAGGTTTTGGGGTTGAGGCCGATGCGGGGGCTGGTGGCAAGCTGGGTGTCGTCGATCGGGGTGTGGGCGATCAGGCACAGCGTGGGGCTGTCGAGGGGCAGGGCGTTGAGGTGTTTGTCGATGGCCATGGCCTGGCAGAGTTTGCCAGGGCCGCTGGCGATCTTGCGGGTTTGGGCGACGGTGAGCTCGCCCGTGGGGGAGGCGATGAGGGCGCGGCGAGTGGCCATGTGGGCGATGCTGGCGAGGGGTTCGAGCGCGCGAATCAAGATCGCCGCGGGGTGGCCCTCGGGCTCGGCGACGATGTTGAGGCAGTCGTACATGCCGTAGATTTTGTAGATGTAGGCGGTGCCGGGCGGGCCGAACATGGGCCGGTTGCGGGCCGTCGGCTTGCCGGTGCGGGCGTGGCTGGCGAGGTCGCCGGGGCCGGTGTAGACCTCCACCTCGACGATGCGACCAGCGAGCAGCTGGGCGTCGTCGTCGTGGCGCACGAGCACGCAGCCGAGCAGGGCGCAGGCAAGGGCGTGGACCTCTTGCTCGTAGAAGTCGGCAGCGAGGATTTCGCCGGGGACAAAGCTGAAGGGCTCGGTGGGCTGGTCGGTCATGTCTTTTGAAAATGCGCAGGGCGGGGTTCGAACCCGCGACCTTTGGATTCGGAATCCAACACTCTATCCAGCTGAGCTACCCGCGCGTGAAAGGGTACGATTTGCCGATTTACTCTCTTGCGGGGCCGGGTGCAAGGCCAAAGAGGCCGTGGCACCCATCACAAATCAAGGCGCGGGACGGGCGAAATCTTCCCCTCCCCACAAAGTGGGGAGGGGTCTAGCGGTTGGCCTTGTTCATCTGCTTTAAGATCTCGTCGGCGACCTCGCGCACGCGCCAGGATTCGCCGGAGTCGTTGACCAGGCGTTGGATCCAGTCGCGGTGGTCGAAGGGGTTGGTGTTGGCGACGATCTTGAGCAGCTTGATGCGCACGGTCTCGCCCCAGACGATGTAGTGCAGGGTGCCTTCGCGGTCGTCCCAGGTGACCATCTGGCAGTCGAGCTCGGGGCTGACGCGTTGGAATTCGCGGCGAGCCCAGACGGTGTCTTCGGCGTTTGCGACCATCTTGAAGGCGTCGAGGGTGGCGCATTGGGTGACGCCGGTGGGCTCGGTGTCGAGCAGTTCCTTGACGACTTTGCGAGAGGAGGGGTGGCGGATGCGGCCGAGTGCCCAGAGGGCGTGGAGCATGACGGGCTCGTCTGTGGAGGCGCTGTGGCGAGCGAGCGTGGAGACGGTCAGTGGGGAGGCCATCAGGCCGAGGGCGCGAAGGCAGCCCACCTGCAAATCGCTGTCGGTGGTGCGCTCAAGGACGGCCTCGATCGTGCGGCGCGCGGCGGTGTCGTCGCCGAGCTTGCCCAGTGCGACGGCGGCCTCGGCGCGCACGCCGGGGTCTTCGTCGTCGCGCTCGAGGAGCGCGAGGATCTGGGGGCGCGCGGGCTGGATTTTCATGCGGCCGGCGTTCCAGAGGGCGCGCTTTCTTACTTCGAGGTCGACGTCGCCAAAGCGGGCGACGACGGCGTCTTGCAGGCCGGGGCGCTCCCAGATCTCGTTGTTGATCGGGTCGGCCATGTCCTCGAGCGCGGCGATGCGCTCGCTGGCGCTGTCGGCGCGTAGCCGGACCTGAAAAAAGCCTTCGTTGTGGTAGAAGTCGAGGAAGCCGCCGGCGGCGACGTTGAGGGCGAAGGCGTTGGCGATCACGAGCAGCAGCAAGGCGATGACAAACTCGGCGTTGCGGTCCTCGACGGCCACGGGGTCGATCTCGCCATCGGGCACCTTGAGGCCCAAGAATACGCGCTCGCGCCAGGGTCCGGCGAAAAACAAATCAGCGATGAGCACGGTCTGCAAGAAGGCTGCGACGAGCATCATCATCATGTTCGCCGTGATCACGACCAGGTTGAAGGCCACCGACGCGCTCTGGTTGAGCACGTAGTCCGCGCTCCAAAGGCCAAAGGCTACGGTGGCCGCCGCCATCAAGAGCGCGAAGCCGATAAGACGCGGGCGCGTCTGGGCTGGCCACTTGAGCAGCCCCCACTTGGACACATCGGTTACGAGCTGAATTCGCGCCATATTTAACGGTAGGTCTTCTCGCTGGCCCAGATGGCGAGGCTGCGCGGTACGAGGCCGCTGAGCACGCCGAAGGTCTTGGTGGTGGCGCCGTAGATCGAGTTGAGCCGGCCCTTTCGTCCGTCGGCTATCGCCCGGGCGACGACCTCGGGGGCCTCGGCCCACATGAACTCGGGAGTATCCATCGTGGTCCCGCTGTTTGTCGCAAGCTCTTGGAACTCGGTGCGTACCGGGCCGGGACAGACGGCGGTGACGCTGATACCGCGGCTCTTGAGCTCCTGGGACAAGGCGTTGGAGAAGTTGACCACGTAGGCCTTGGTGGCGGCGTAGACGGCAAAGTTGGTCAGGGGCAGCCAGCCTGCGGAGCTTGCGATCTGCAGGATTTTACTGCCTTTGGCGCAGTAGGGCAGGGCGCGCTGGGTGATCTCGGTGAGCGAGCGCACGTTGAGGTCGATCATGTTGAGGTTGGTGTCGACGTCGAACGAATCAAAGGCGCCAACCTTTCCAAAACCGGCATTATTGATCAGCCAGCTGATCGTGGGCTTGCCCTCTTCGAGGGCATCGAAGAGTTGGCGAAGCTGCTCGGGATTGGTCAAATCGATGGCAAACGTGCGCGCCGGGGTTTTTTTGAGCTCGGCTGCGAGCTCATCGAGCTTGTCCTGGCGTCGGGCGACGAGCCACAGCTCGTCGATCTCGTCGCTGCCATCGAGCTGACGCGCAAACTCCCAACCCAAACCGGCCGAAGCACCTGTAATAATTGCAATTTTCATCGTTTTTCCCTGTGGTTTAATCGCGCAATTTGACATGAATACTCAATTCGTCGGGCAGTGTATCCGTTGGTTGCGCCGCTGTCGAACGGGCGTTTATCGCATGCAAGCGCGTGCGGGATGCCCGGTGGACAGATCGGCGCCTCGCGCGTAGGATGCCAACCCGCGACAGGGCAATTAAATGCCGGTCGTGCGTGGTTAGACCACGCCCTGAGGAGTTTTGTGGCCCCATTTCCTGAAATAGTTTTTCCCTTCACCGACCCGGTCTTGATCGTCGCCACCGTGATGGCGATCATCTTGTTTGCGCCGCAGCTCTTTGCGCGCTTTCGCATCCCGGGGATCGTCGGTTTGATCTTTGCCGGTGCCGCCGTCGGGCCGTCGGCCTTGAACATGCTCCAGCGCGACAGCACGATGGTGCTGCTGGGCACGATTGGGCTGCTCTACCTGATGTTCGGCGCGGGCATCTCGCTCGATCTCAACCGCTTCAGCAAGTACCGAACGCGCAGCATCGTCTTTGGCCTGGCCTCGTTTCTGATCCCCCAGATCATCACGGTAGGCTTTACCCTGCTCGTCTTGGAATTCTCGCTGCCCGCGGCGCTGCTGTTGGGCTCGATCGTCGGCTCGCACACCCTGGTCGCCTTTCCGATCGCCGCGCGCCTGGGCCTCAATAAGAACACGGCCGTGACCATGACCGTGGGCGGCACGATCGTCACCGACAGTCTCTCGTTGGCGATCCTCGCCGGCGTGATCGCAACGCTTGGCCAGGCGCCCACCGTGGGCTACTGGGTAAGCTTTGGTAGCATGGTCGCCGTCTTCGTGGCGATCGTGTTGATCGGGCTGCCCAAGCTGGGCTTCTGGTTCTTTCGCACCGTTCGCAACAAGCCCGAGGTGGAGTTCGCCTTCTTGATGACGGTGCTCTTCGCGACGTCTTTTGCCGCCCAGTATGTCGGCCTGGCGCCGATCATCGGCGCATTCTTGGCTGGTCTGGCGGTCAACCGCCTGATCCCCGAGCAGAGCACGCTGATGTCGCGCATTCGCTTTACCGGCGACGCGCTGTTCATTCCGTTTTTTCTGATTTCGGTGGGCTTGCTCGTCGATTTTCGCGAGCTCGTCAAGAGCCTCGAGATCTGGTTTTTGGCCGGTGTGCTGATCACCCTGGTATGCGCCGGAAAGCTGCTGGCCGCAAAGCTCGCCGAGCGTGCTTTCGGTTACAGCTCGGCGGAGGGCTGGCTGATCTTCGGGCTCTCGGTGCCCCAGGCTGCCGCCACCCTGGCGGTCACGCTGATTGGTTTTGAGGTCGGGCTCTTTTCGACGGCGATGGTCAACGCCGTGGTCGTCATGATCCTCTTTACCTGCGTGCTCGGGCCCTTTTTAGTCGAAAAGTTTGGCCGCCAGATCGCGCGCGACGAGGAGGCCGAGCCGATCGAGCCTTCCAGCGCGCCGGAGCGCATTTTGGTGCCCCTGGCCAACCCCAAGACCTCGGATTACCTGATCGACATGGCGCTCTTTATCCACGAGCCGACCAGCGAGCAGCCGATTTATCCGCTGATGGTCGTCTCCGAGGGCAGCAACGTTGAGGAGCGCCTGATCGCCAAGCAGGAGAAGCTCAAGCACGCCGTCACGCGCATCACCGACGCCCAGGTCAACGCCGTCCCCCTGACGCGCATCGACCCGAACACGGCCCACGGTATCGCGCGCGCGGTGCGCGAGGAGGGCATCTCGATGATCGTGATCGGCTGGAACGGCGAGGTTTCCACGCGCGAGCGCATCTTTGGCACGGTGCTCGACCAGCTGCTTGACGAGACCACCCAGATGGTCTTCGTCAACAAGCTCGATCATCCGCTCAACACCACGGCGCGCGTGGTGCTTGCCATACCGCCGTTTGCCGAGCGCGGGCCGGGCTTTTTCGAGGCCGTGCACGCCGTCAAGCTGATCGCCGCGCGCGTGGACGCCGGGCTCAAGGTCATCTGCGAGAAGCGCCACATCGAGCACGACCGCGAGCTGATCAGCCGCACCAAGCCCGACGTGCCAACGCACTACTCGCCGGTCGAGAACTGGTCGGACGTCAAGGGCGCGTTCGACAAGGCGGTCGCCGAGCACACGCACGTGATCGTCTTGAGCGCGCGCCGAGGCAGCGCGCCCTGGTTTGCCGAGCTCGACAACCTGCCGCGGATCATCGCCGAGAACTACAGCGGCGTCTCTTTTTCGATCGTCTATCTGGCCGAGGCGTAGGCTGCCTGGTCGCCGGCGACGACCAGCGTCACGCTGGCCTCGTCCTGGGCGCAGCCTGGCTCGAGCAGCTCGTCGAGGCGCGCCTCCAGCATGGCGCGAAGCCGCACCGACTGTGAGGTCGACTGGCTGAGCAGCATGAGCAGCGCCTCGAGCTCGGCGTCGGCCACAAATTCAACAACCACAGCCGTGCCTCGCTCGCCAAGCCTGGCGAGCAGCCCGCTTTGAGCGGCCGGCTCGTCGAGGCTCTCAAAGATCGCGTCCAATGGTTGGCGGGCGAGCAGGCGGCCAAGGATACGCGGATTGAGGCTACCGCCTGCGGAGTCGCGGTACCAGGCGCCCATCCGGCGCAGATCGAGCCAGAAGGGCCGGCTTGCGTCGACGCCGGCGAGGTCGCGCGCAGCGCACAAGCCGATCGAGAGCACCTTGAGCGCGTCGGCCGGCTCGAGCGCCTCGAGCAGCTCGGCGCCCAGGATCTGACAGCCTCGCACCAGCGCGACGAGCGACGCGCAGGCGGCCGGCGCGCGGCCCTCGAACAAATCGGCGACAAGCGCGCTGCACTGCGCGATGGCCGCCTCGTCCAGGCGTGCCGGCGCGCCGACGGGCCCCGGACGCGTGCCCTTTCGCCACGAGCCGCCCAGGCGCGCGAATCGGTCGGCCAGATAGGCGGCGTCGCCACTGCCCATCCAACGCGCCCGGTCAAAGCGCTCCAGGCTGACCTGTGCATCGCGCATGCCCTCGCATTGGCCGACGAGCGCGTACTCCTTGAGTTCGTCCTCGACGTCCATCAGGGCGCGCCTGGTGGACTCGTTGAGCGCGCGCACACCACGCTCGCCGAGATCGCACAGGTTGACCAGGTGCAAACAGTAGTGCGCAAAGCTCGTCGCTTCGCGCAGCGTGATGCCGCGCGATTCGGCGAGCTCGAGGCAGCCGTTTCGAAGGTAGCTAACCCAGGGCGTGAGCGATTCCAGCGGCAGCGCGCCGGCCAGATGGTCGATGCAGCGCCCACGCACCTCGATCAGCGCTGCGGCCAGCGCTTCGAGCGCGGAGTCAGCGCGAAAGACCGCCAGGGTGCGAAGGTCCACAGGCTTTGCCACCGGCTCGGTGTTCACCGAGCCAAAGGCCAGGGCGGCGCGCACCACGTCGAGCAACTCGTGGCGGTGCATGTTGCACGCGAGGCTGAGCTCAAAGCGCCGGGAGCGCTCCGAGAGCTGCAACAAGGCCGTGGGCACACGTTCGAAGCCGCCATCCTCGAACTCGGCAAGCGTGCCCATCGCCCGCGCCGAGGCCGCGCTGGCCACAATCGCGGTGTGCGCGTTGAGGCGCGCGGCCCCAGCATTGGGCACGGCCTGCGCGCACAGCTCGATCGCTGCACACAGCAAGGCCGAGTCGGCGAACAAGCCCTCGATTAAGTCCTCGTCCTCGCGCGCCAGCAGCGCGCCCAGACGCTCATCGAGGCGGCGAATTTTGACCAGCGTCTCGAGCTCACGGTCGCGAAGCTCGCCCAGGGCGCTGGGCACGCGGCTTAGCACGCTGTCTGCGACCTGGCCGTCGACCTGCTCGAGGCGGCGCACGACGCCCGCAACACCGAGGTGGCGCACCAGACCGCTCGAAACCAGCGCCAAGCCAAGCTCCTTGGAGATCAGCTCGCCCTCGGTCCAGCGACGAAACAGGCCCAGCCAGGGCAGCAGCGCGACGGCGCGCTCGAGCGCATCGTCGCCCTTCTCCCAGGCGAGATTGAGCGCGGCGTGGCTGAGCAGGCGAAGCGCGACGGCTTCGTCGTCGCCTTGAGGCCGGCTCTGGGCGTCATGGGTGAGTTGGTACAAAAGGAGGGAGGAGCGCTCGCGCACGCTGGAATCGCGCATCTTGACACCGTCCGTGGTCGTCTGATTGGGCGGCTTCGGTGAGGATTCATCCTTGAATCCACGAATTAACCCGAAAACCAATGGGATCACGGTATGTCAAACGATCCGGGCGTGCAAGGGGGGCGTACTCAGTCGCCGAAGCTCACCAAAAAGATGCCCAGGCACATCTCGTCGGTGGTGCGATCGCCCCAGACGACGTCCTGGGCTTCGCGGCGCACGCCGTCGACCATGGGCTGATTGGCGGCGCTGTTGTCCCAGTGGCATTTGAGCATGAGCTTGTCGCCGGCCTGCATGCGCTTGGGTTGATCGAAGAGGTAGCCAAACTGCCAGCCAAAGTCCCAGCGTGGCACGTCGAGCAGGCAGACGTCGTCGTCGCCGGCGCGGTCGAGCCACAGCCGGCCTTTGGTGCCGAGCATGTGCATGTGAAGGCTCGCGGAGTAGATCGTCACGGGTCGGCCGACCAACGAGGCGATGTCAAAGCCAAATTGGTGGCTGGCATCAGAGTCGCCGGCCTCCAAGAGCATCGGCTGGGAGTTGTTCACCCAGCCTGGATTGGCCCAGGGCATAAAGATTGCGGCCTTCTCGACGCTGTCCTCGAGCTTGAGTTGAATGGCGCTGCGATCGCTTTGAGCGGCCGAGCCCACGACGTTGTAGTGTATCTGCAAGACCACCTTGGAGCCGGGCTCGACTCGGATGCCGGTGCCGGGCGGCAGGTCGGCGCCCTTGCCGCCGGGCGCCCACGAGCCCAGCCAACCGACGCGCTCCGTGGCTGCAAAGTTGGCGTCGTCACCGACGCCGGCGCTGCCAAAGCAGGAGTAGCCGGGCTCGCCGTCGGCCGCCTCGAGCGCGTCGACCTCGGCCACATAGGAGGGCGGGATCCCGTAGGCGATGACGTGGTGAACGATCTGGGCATTGCCAGCGATGACGTTGAAACCGGTGACGTATTTGGTGGTCTGCTCGGGCCAGTCGACCGCAAAGCAGCGGTATTCGTCCGGCTTGAGCTTGGGCTCGTAGGTGACCGGCATCTCCAGGGTCAGATCGACGCGCGTGAGTCCGCCGCCGTGCGGGGGCAAGCCAGAGCCCCCATTGGACGCATCGCCTTCGGGCATGCCCTGGTCGACCCAGGAGCTGATCGCCGTGATCTGCTCGTCGGTCAAAGAGACGTCGTGCTTGTATTCGGCGCAATCCTTACCGGCCAGCCATGGAGGCATCTGGCGCGCCTGGACCGAGGCCTTGAGCAGCAGACCGATCGAGGCGACCTCGGCGTAGCTCGTCAGCGCGAAGGGGCCCACGCCGCCGTAAAAGTGGCAGCTCGTGCAGCGCGCGTCGATGATCGGCTTGATGTCCTCGTGAAAGCCATAGGTGCGTGCCACGACGTCGGGATCAAAGGTCGCGTCCTCGTTGAGCGCGGCGTCCGATCCACTGGCATCGCTGCGGTCGATCTCCTTGTCGGTGTCCGGTGAGGTGTCGGGCAGGTTCGTGCCCGGGTTTTCATTGGCCGAGCAGCCAGCCAGCAAAAGCACAACACAGGCAACCGCGATCTTGATTCTCATGGTGATTCTCAATTTAATCAGTGACTTAGCGTGTCTCCAAGCGAAGGCGGATGAGCAGGTTGTGCAGGGCCAACTTGTCGCGCGGCTCGTCGGGCAAAGAGCTCGACATGCGTGCGTCCTCGAGCTGGCGGCTGAGGCGGCGGTACTCTTTTTCATGGAAGTTGAGGTTGACGTCCTCGAGCAGCGTCGTCTCCGAGCCCTGCAACTTCAACGAAATCAGATCGCCCAGATAAGGCAGGCGAAAGCCATGGTTGAGGCGCATGAGGTTCGCCTCGATCTTGGCGCTCTCCATCAAGTGGATGCCCGTCAAGAGCGCGCGGTAGCAGTAGAGCAGCGGCTTGAGCCGGCGCTGCTTCTCGAAGAGATCCCACTGTTTTTGGGCGAAATTGCGGTAGTGGTAGGCGTGATTGCGCGTGATGCAATCGACGGCGATCTCGCGAAGCTCCTCGAAGGCCGGGCTGGTGTGGTAGATCAGCGGCGAGAAGATTTGTTCGAGCACGTAGCCATTGCGCTTGAGCAGCAGCGTGAAGTATTTCTTGATGTCATGGGTGACCAGGTCGATCTCGATGCCCGAATCAAAGGTCGTCGTCTCGAGCGTTTCATCCTCCGGATACATGCCGACCACGCTCTCCAGCGGCAGGATATGGGCGCCGCGCAGGTCGTAGTCGGAGTCGTCGGAGGGAAAGCCGTAGAGATGGGCACCGTTGAGCGTGGCGAACATCAGCGGGAAGCGTTGCTGGGCTAGAAACGACTTCAACAGATCATCATGCATGTGCGGAGTCTCCTGAGATCACGTTACGCTTGGCACGATGGCAGCTCCACAGCTCATTTCTTGACCAGGTATTGCTCGACACCGCGATTGACCTGGGTGAGGTTGGGCGTGATCAGGCGAACGACGAATTTCTCCACGGCGTCGCCCACGCGGCCGGCCACAATGCGCGGCACGCCGGGGATCTTGGAGGCGTCGACCTTGAGCTCGCCGTCCATCACGATCTCGGTCTTGCCACCCTTGTCGAGATAGGTCGTGGTGCCCTTGCAGCTGATCGCCTCGCGCAAGAAGCCCACCTGCATGACCCACTCGCAGCTGTGCGAGTCGTCGTGCCAGGTCGCATGATCGTGCCATTGCAGCATCTCGGGCTTGATGAAGGCCTGGGCCATGGCGGGCACCTCCTCGCCTTTGGCCTTCCACAGGTTGACGACCTTGACGGTGTTCTCGTTGGCCTGATCGCGCTTCTCGACCGTGATGCTCTCGATATTGGGCAGGTAGGGTACGAGTTCCTTGAGATTGTCGCGAAAAGTCTCATAGACCAGCGTACGGTCGTGGGCGACGGCGTCCTTGATGTTGATCTTGGCCATGCTCGCTTGACTCCTTGGAGCTGCAACAAATCCATGCAGCGATCAGCAAAACAAAATGCTTCAATATTTCAACGCTATGAAACGCTATGAAACGCTATAAACAGGCAATGGCCAGGCCTATTTCTGGAAGTAGGCGGCGTTCTTCTCGGTAAACTCGACCCACTTCTGGGGCACGTCGTCCTCCTCGAAGATCGCCTCGACCGGGCACTCCGGCTCGCAGGCGCCGCAGTCGATGCAGATGTCCGGATCGATGAAGAGCTGAATGCTGGCGTATTTGGTCTTCTGTCCGGCTTCTTTGTATTCGTTGATCTCGTCAACGGAGAGCGGGCCGTGGATACAATCGACCGGGCAAACTTCGACGCATGACGTGTCACAGTAGCCGATACAAGGTTCAGTGATGATAAAAGCCATTCAAAACTCCTTGGATTGATGCAATTAAGAGCCGCGGATACATAAAAATCGGGGCCCAGGGCAGCTCCTATCATTTACACTATGCGGTTCAGGTCAACCAGCATTTTTAAACACAGAGCGCGCTCGCTCAGCCAAAAACCACCCCGGTCAGCGAGTGGTTCATGTGCATCGAAGTAAATTGCTCACCATAGGTATTGAAGCCGCAAACCGGGGCTTGATGAATCGCTTCGAACAACTCGCCGACCATGCCCTGGGCCTTGGCTTCGAAATAGCGCCCCAGGCAATTGAACAGCAACAGGGCCTGGGGCTGGCGGCCCGGCGTTTGCTGCTCGAGTTGGCCGATCGCCTCTTCGATCGCGCGCGCGCTCTGGTCCGTCAGATCCTGGGGCATCAAGATGTTGAGGCGCTCGCCGACTTGCACCGAGTGGGCCATGCCAAAGCTGCCATCGTCGCGGGTCTGCATTATTGAGTACGGAAACGGTCGTCCGCGAAAGCGATAGCCCAGCGGATAGCGCCCGGTCAGCCCGGTGGTCACCTGGTGAGGTGAAACTCCCATCGCGTGGGCAAAGGCCAAGTGGGCTGGCATGCCGTCGAGCATCTCGATGACGCGGCCGCCCTCAGAGACGCGTGTCACGGTCAGCCAGTGCTCGCTAAAGACCAGGTGCGTGTGGTGAATCGGCTGAAAGCCATAGGGATATTCGAGCAAGACGACGGCCGCCGCGTCCGAGTAAACGCGGCCGTGGTGCACCAAAAATACCTGGCAAAAGTGTTCGCCGTCGCTCAAGGAGCCCCCGATCAAGGGCACACGGCGCGCCGCCTGCACGAAGAAGGGCACGAACAGATCCTCTTTGCCACTGAGGCCGTCGATCAGCGAAATCCACATGTGGCGATCGGCCGAGAGCTCGTCGAGCGAGCGACCGATGCCTTCGGCCAATTTGTGGGGCAGACTGACCAGCGGCACAAGGGAGAGACGTCTCAGCTGTGCGACGATCTCCACCGAGGCGCGCACGTCCTCGCCGTGCAAGCTCATGGCAGTAATGCTTCCTGTGCGAAAGCCGGCGTTGGAGATCTCACCGGCCGTCGTGCCGCCGATGCCGCGCTCCTGAGTGCGCCGATCGAGCACGCGCGCGATGATCTCGGCGTCATAACAGCGATCGAAGAAGACAAAGGTCAAGGCCGCCGCTTCGGCCTCCAGGGCGTCGAGCACCTCCTCGATTGCCGCCGCGGTATCAACCAGGGTCGACGAGGCGACCACAACACGGTGCGTAGGCTTTTGCTCCCCATTGAGCTTGTGAATGTCGAGCTTGGTCATGATCGCTTCACGGTGTCGTTGGATGCTCGGCCGCCTGGCATGATCGGCCGTCTGGCAACACCACCACCACACGGCCAAGTCAGGCGGATACGTGAGCATGCAGTTCGTGCTAGGATAAGAACAATTGCCTGGGTAGCTTTATTTTCCAGATCGGCGGCGACGGCTGCGCCAGAGGAGCAGTCCGGCCAGCGCCAGCGACCACGGCGCAAGGCCTTCACGCGGCGCACCTTGGAGGGCTGAAATCGCGCACACGCCCGCGTCGTCGCGACGCTTCTTGGCCTCGGGACCAGTAACGGCGTCGGCTTCGCGGGCATCTTCGTCACCACCGCCGATGTCGGGCACGTCGTCGAAGTCGATGACCGGGCAGCCCTCGTCAACCTGGCCATTGCAGTTTTCATCGACGCGGTTGCCGCAGGTCTCCTCGGCTGGCAATACCTGGTTGTTGCACATGCCGCTCCACTGTGCACCCACGCAGCGCTCGGTGCCCGGCTTGCATTGGCCCACGCCCTCGGTGCCAAAAGGGCCCGTATAGCAGTGGCGCGTCTGGCCCTGCTCGCAGGGCTGGCCGCTTGGCGAGCAGCTGTCGGCCGGGCGGCTCGCAGCATACAGGGGGCAGTCGCCGGCATCGCCCACAGCAACACCGAGGCTACCCGTCGAGGGATAGACGTGATCGTCGCCGTTGCCGTCGGTGAAATGAAAGTAATAGCGGTGGCATCCAGGCTCGAGGTTCACGGTCTTCTCGAAGGCGCCGTGCTCGGGCTGACCGTAGGCCAACGCCAGGTCGTGGCAGACGCCATTGACGATCACGAGCGCCGTGCGCGGTCCGCCGTTTCCGAGCTGGAAATAGGTGGTGGCAAAGGTGTGGCTCGAGCCGCTCGAGAAGTGAATGCCGTCCTCGATCACGGGGCGCAGGCGCCCGTCTCGGCCAAAGACCTGGACCCAACCCCCTTGCCACTGGCCGGGGCCGAGCAAGGTGTGCGAGGACTCGTTGATGTTCGCCCAGTGGCCCGGCGAGAAGATCCAGCCATCGAGCACTGCGTGCGGGGTCGGATAACCCATCGCGGCGTTCTCGCCGGAGTACTGCGTCGACCAGAAGGCCACGCGCGCGCCCACGCTGGTCGCGCTGCAGCCGGTGACCGCGCCCATGCACTGCATCTCGTCGCCCACGCGCCCGATTTCACAGCACGAGGAGTGGTCCTCGCACCAGCAAGGGCCCTGGATGATGTGCTGGGCTTGCCAGCGCGATGCTTTCGCTAGTTGGGTGTCGAAGCGAAGCGGCGGCGTCGGCAGGTAGGTCGGCTCGGGATTGAACGCCGAGGGCTCGCTGCGGGCACGGTTGGTCAAGTACAAAACCACGCGCTCGGCGTAGTTGGGATAGCCTTCGACAGGCTCGCCGACGGCCTGGCGCACGATGCGCACTCCCTCGTCGGCCTCGTCGGTGAGCTCGGCGACGACGCTCTCTCCGCAGGAAAGTGGGGTCAAGCCCACGAGCAGGCCCAGAAACAGCGTGCGGCGATTGAAAGCGAAGGTCTGATCGAACATGGGCATCTACTTGGCGTCAATTCAATAAAAAGTCCGTCCAACGCCGTGCAGTCTAGCGAATTAGCGGGGGCGGGTACAGCCATAAGCTCGACCAACTCGATTGCCCCGAGCGAGCAGCGGGCGGCGGCGCGCTCAAAGCTCGACGCCCAGCCCCTGCATTTCGGCTTCGGCCGATGCCGCCCAACCTCGGTTGGCTGCCGGATTGGCCGGGCTCGGGTGGAGAATTCGGCCGACCGTGGCCGGGCAATGCTCGCCCAGAGCGGCGCGGATACGCTCCTCGGCCCAGGCGCCTACGCCCAGGACAAAGCGCGGCTCGAGATAGGCGACGATGTCGCGAAGCGCTTGATCGCAGGGAGCCAGCACCTGCTCGCGCTCGGCTTTGCGAAGCTGCGGCGGCGTGCGGTTGCTGCCGTTCTCGTTCAAGAAGAGCAGCGGGCAGTAATTGGTCACAAAGAAGCGCTCGAAGAAGCGCTCAGCGCTGCCATAGCGCCCGGCGGCCCAACTCCAAAGCCGCGAGCCGCTGACCTCGCTGCGCGTGCAACCAAAGCCTTCGATCGGGCGAGCGGGGTGCATTGGGGCCGGCTGGCCGACCTCGGCCTCAATGCCCATCCAATCGCGCACGTAGTTGACCTCGCCAAAGGGCACGCCCGTTTGCGCCATGCCCCAGGGGCCTGGGTTCATACCGACGAGCAAGACCTCGCGCGGCACGCGCTGGCCGTATTTCTCCAAAAAAGCCACATGCGGCGCGCGCGCATAGTCCAGGGGCTGGTAGGTGAAGGCAACGGGCGCGCCGAATTCTATGTCAGCAAGGTCATCGACGAGCTGGTCGCTGATTTCCACGAGCCTCATGGCTGCTCCTCGTCAGCCATTCTCAAAATCTCATCGAACTCTTCGGGTTTGACCGGACAAACCGACAGGCGCGAGCGCTTGAGCAAGGCCATCTCGGCCAAAGACGCGTTTGCTTTGATCTCGGAGAGCGCCACGGGGCGCGCGAGGTGGCGAACGTAGGCGACCTCGATCATGTGCCAGCGCGGCTTAGCGCATGTGGCCTTGGCGTCGTAGTAGTCGCTGCTCTCGTCGAATTGGGTGGGATCGGGGTAAGGATCGCTGCCGACCTCGGCGATCCCCACGACGGCCGACGGGCTGGCGTTGGAGTGATAAAAGAGCACGGCATCGCCCGGGCGCATCGCATCACGCATGAAGTTGCGCGCCTCGTAGTTGCGCACGCCGTCCCAGGGCTCGCGGCCGCGCTCTTTGAGATCGTCGATCGAAAAAACGTCGGGCTCGGTCTTCATCAACCAGTAGTTCATGGGCATTCCTGTTCAGATTTCTTCGCATTCTCCGGCAACGCACACCTCGTCGACCTTGCATACGTTGGCGCAAGAACCGCAATTGTCGTCGTCTTCGCTCAGATCGAGCTCGCAACCGGTGGCGACGTCGTCGTCGCAGTTGCCAAAGCCTTGGGCACAACGGATCGTGCACGCGCCGCCATCACAGACGCCCTGGGCATTGATCGCGCCATCACAGGCCTGGTCACAGGCATTGCAGTGATCGGGATCGGACTGCAGGTCGCGACAGATACGGTCGCAAACGGTCAAGCCCGCACCGCAATACGAGGTGCATACGCCGGCAAAGCAGGCCTGGCCAGGGTCACAAGCCATGCCGCGCTCGGCAGGCTCTTTGCACTCAAACGCAGCGCCGCAGTAGTCCGGGTCGTGGCCGGGATCGATGCACTTACCGTCGCACTTGATCAGGTCGCCAGGGCAGTCAAAGCGGCAGGCGCCCTCGACGCAGACCTCCTCGCCTGTGCACACCGAGCCGGCGTTGGCGTTGGTGCAGGTGCCACTTGCTCCACAGAAGTTGGGGTTGTTCTGGGCATCGACGCACGCGTTGCCGCACTTGACCAGGCTGCCCGGGCAGAGCAGCTGGCACTGGCTGGCCACACAGACCGTGTCGCCAGTGCACACCGAGCCTGCGCTTGCGCCGGTGCAGGTGCCGCTTGCTCCACAGAAGTTGGGGTTGTTGACCGGATCGACGCAGCTGTTGCCGCACTTGACCAGGCTGCCCGGGCAGTTCAGCGCGCAGGCGCCCTGCACGCAAACCGCGTCGTTGAGGCAGACCTCGCCATCGTTGGGGCCGGAGCAGTCCGCGCTGGCGCCGCAAAAGAGCGGGTTGTTGAGCGGATCGACGCAGGCGTTGCCGCACTTGACCGTGCCCGTCGGGCAGAGCAGCTGGCAGGCGCCAAGGTGGCAGACCTGGTCGCCGCTGCAGACGGTGCCGTCGTTGGCACCCGCACAATCCAAGCTTGCACCGCAAAAAGCGCGGTTGATCTGCGGGTCGATGCAGCTCGCGCCGCACTTCACCAACGTGCCCTGACAGGAGAGCTGGCAGGCTCCATTGCTGCATACAAAGCCGTCTGCGCAAGCCTCGCCGCCTTCGCCGCCAAGGCAGCTCCCCTCGGCACCGCAGAATTCGCGGCTAAGATTGGGGTTGATACACACGCCATCGCACTCGACGAGACCGGGGCCACAGGATACCTCGCAGTCGCCGTTGGTGCATACTTGGCCAATCTGGCAGGCTCGGCCGCAGCTGCCGCAATTGGCAGGATCGAAGTCGTAATCGGTGCACGAATTATTGCAGGTTTCGAGGCCTGCCGGACACGAAACCTCACACTCTCCCGCCAAGCAAATTTGGCCATTGTTGCAGGCTTGATCGCACTCGCCGCAGTGGGCACGGTCGGTTTCCAGGTCGCGGCAGACGCCGCCACAGATCTCGAGTCCGCCGCCACAAGAGAGGGCGCAATCGCCGTCGACGCAAACCTCGCCATCGCCGCAGCCCTTGTCGCACTCGCCGCAGTGGGCGCGGTCACTGTCGAGGTCACGGCAGATGCCAGCGCACTGCTCGAGTCCGCCACCACAAGATAGCGCGCATTCGCGTTGGCTGCAGACCTCGCCAGGCTCACAGGCGTTCTCACAGGTGCCACAGTGCAGCGGATCGACCTGGGTGTCGCGGCAGACGCCGTTGCAGATCTCTTGGCCGGCGCTGCATGTGGCCGTGCACTCGCCGGCGCTGCAGGCCTGGCCGCCATCGCAGCTGTTGCCGCATTGGCCGCAGTGCTGTGTCGAGGCCTGCGTATCAAAGCAGCCACCCTGGCACTCACGCTGGGTTCCTGGACAGACCAACGCGCAGCTGCCGGCCGAGCAGACATCGGGGGCGCTGCAGGCATTGGAACACTCGCCGCAGTGGCGCGGATCGACCAGAGGATCGATGCAGCGGCCATTGCACTCGAGCTCGGATGCTGTGCAGCCCGGATCGGTGTCGTTGGTGACATCAGTGTGGGAGCCCTCGTCGACGCAGTAGCCCGAGACGCATACGGCCTCACCACGGCAGTCGGCATCCGTGCGACATCCCACCCCGCCCAAGACGCTTTCGTAGTGGCAGGCGGGAAGCATGACTGCAAGGCAGAGGAAAAATACCGCAGCGATCAAGATCCCAAACGTTGACTTAGAAGAGCGGTGGGACATAGCGACTCCAAACTCGGTGAGCAAACATCGTGTCGATCGACAAGTGCCTGCATGGTGTCTCAATCAGCTCGGGCAACGATGCCACATAGACTCGTCGGCCACAACCTTTGCCATGCATGAGAATTCGCTCCGGTCGTAACGCAGCGGCGAATTGACACAGGCTTTTCACTAGGGTTACTTTACCCGCCGCGGCGAGACCTTCGTTGGGATAACCATACTGAAGTGGTGAGGCTTGGAAGTCCACCGTCAGGGTGTAGTTTTAGTAGAGCTGGAAATTGCATTGGTTTGGGTAGCGTTTTCTTTTGAGTAAGTGTGATAGCCGCGGTTGACCCCGTGGAGCAGCAATTCAGACATTGCCCCCCGGACCACGCGTCCCTAGCTTAGCGGCAGGCGGGACGTGGCCAACGAAATCGGCGTTGAACCATGATTGTGAGAAGGCTTTGTGTCTCTCATAAGTCTTGGCCTAAGAGTGTTTGCAGGAGGGTGTCTTGCGCAAAATCAAAATTCTCATCATCGATGACGACAAAGACATCTGTGAATACATGCACTTGTTGCTGACGCAAAGTGGCTACGAGGTGACCACGGAGACCAGTCCGCGAAAGGCCCTCGAGACCTTGCGTGAGGAGGAATACCATGTGGTGATCCTCGACATCATGATGCCCGAGCTCAATGGCATGGAAGTTCTCGAAGAGATTCGCCGCTTCGACAGCGACATCGCGATCATCATCTTCACCGGCTATCCCTCGGTCGATACGGCCGTCATGTCGATGAAGTACAATGTCTCCGACTACATCAAGAAGCCCTTCGACGTCGACGAGTTCAACAAGACGCTCGAGAACATTTTGCGTGATAAGGGCTTGCTCATCGATCCCGAGGAGCAGCTTCTCTTGACGATCGGTCGCAACATCCGCATGGCGCGAAAAAACCGCAGCCTGACGCTCAAGCAGATGTCGCGGCGAACAGGCCTGTCGGTAAGCTTGCTCTCGCAGATCGAGCGCGCCGAGTCGAGCGCCTCGGTTTCCAGCCTGTTCAAGCTCGCCCGCGCATTGGACTGTCCGCTGACGGCGTTCTTCGGCGAGTACTGAGCGCTCCAGGCCACAAACTGGCGTGCACTCTTGCAAAGTCTACATTTAGCAGGTGAGGGCTCGGCCGAGCCCGTGGTCAACCTGTGATCGGACGTAGCCCATGACGTATCCATCGGACTTTAGCTTCGAAGAGTTAACGGTCGAAGACGTTCTTCCGCTTCGCACCCGGGTGTTGCGCCCGCATTTCGTGCCGGGTCGCATGGCACACTTTCTCGAAGATCGCCTCCCTATCACCTGTCATTTCGGCATCGTCGACTCCCAAGGCGAGGTGCTCGCTGTGGCCACGTTTTTCAAACACGACAGCCCTGTCCACCCGGGCATGCCAGCGCTCAAGTTGCGCGGCATGGCCGTCGATCCAGGCCATCAGGGGCTGGGCCTGGGCACGCGCATGCTCGACTCCGCGCTGGTTCGCCTGGCGCTTCGCTTTCCCGAGTGCGCGATCATTTGGTGTTATGCGCGCGTGGCCGTCACCCATTTCTATGAGCGCAGCGGCTTCTCGATCTGGGGTGAGGAGATCATCCTCGGTGAGATCGGGCCGCACTTCATCATGTGGCGTCCGATGCCCGAGCTGGTTGTCGAGGATGTCTACCCGGCGCAACTGACCTGAAAAATGGCCCGGTCCTCGAGGCGCACAGCCGTCAGTTGGCGGCCCCAGACACAGCCCGAGTCCAGCGCCAACAAATCCGGGCGAATCTTGACCCCGAGCGCCGACCAGTGGCCGCAGATCACGGTCACCCCGGCGTAGCGTCGCTCCGGCGCATCGAACCATGCCATCTGGCGCTTGGAGATGTTGGAGTACTCGCCTTTGAAGGCGAAATCCAAGTTGCCGCGTTTGCTCAAAACCCGCATGCGGGTCATGGCGTTGACGCCCAGGCGAAGGCGCCCCATCCCGTCGATACCCTCGCGCCATTTGCGCGGCGAATTGCCATACATCTTGCGCAAGAATTTGGGGAAGGCGTCGCCCTGCAGGCGGATCTCGATGTCACGCGCGAGCTGCTCGGCCTGTTCGACGCTCCACTGCGGCATCAGTCCGGCATGCACCATCAAGTGCTCGCCCTCGCGGTGAATCATCGGTCGGTGGCGCAGCCAATTGAGCAATTCTGGGCCGTCCGGCGCTTCGAAGACCGACTGGAATGTATCTTTGGAGCGCATCGTTTGAGCACCAGCGGCGACTGCCAGCATATGCAGATCGTGGTTGCCCAACACCACCGACGTCAGCGCGTCACGCTCACGCACCCAGCGCAATACCTCCAAGGTGTCCGGTCCGCCATTGACAAGGTCGCCCACAAACCAGAGCCGGTCATTGTGGGAATCAAACGCGATCGTGTCCAAAAGCCTCTTTAAAGGCTCCATATTGCCGTGAAGATCACCGATGGCGTAGGTCGACATCCCAAATACCTTTTACGTCGTAACAATCCGCGTTCAACGAACCGAGACCACATTACTCGATTGAAGCGATCAAACAAACCGCTTGGGCCTGTTCATGTCGCCAAGCTGCCACTTGGGACGCCGAGCGCTGTGCTGATTGCTGACTGCCTGCGAAAGTGTTACCAATTTTGCAACGGACCATGAAACTTCTTGTGAGCAAACGCACACGCACCGGAGAGAGCAATGAAAGCGGCCGAGAACATACTCGAGGTGATCGGAAATACACCCCTGGTAAGGAGCCATTCACTTGCCAAGCATGTCAAGGCTAACGTCTACCTCAAGCTCGAGTATCTCAATCCGGGCTCGAGCGTCAAAGATCGGCCAGCGCTGCAGATCATCGAAGACGCCGAGGCCAGCGGCCAACTTCTGCCCGGCGGCACGATCGTCGAGGCCACCAGCGGCAACACGGGCATGGGCCTGGCGCTGGGCGCGGCGGTCAAAGGCTACAAGTGCATCTTCGTGATGCCCGACAAGATGAGCGACGAGAAGATCAAGGCGCTGCGCGCCTTTGGAGCGCGCGTGGTGGTCTGTCCCACCGCCGTCGAGCCCGATGATCCGCGCAGTTACTACTCGGTGGCCGCGCGGCTCGCTCAAGAGACGCCCGGTGCCTTTTTGGCCAACCAGTACCACAACCCATCCAATCCCAAGGCTCACTACCTCAAGACTGGCCCGGAGTTGTGGGAGCAGACCGACGGCGAGATCGATGTCTTCGTCTCGACCATGGGCACCGGTGGCACGATCAGCGGCACGGCGCGCTATCTCAAGGAGAAGAACCCCAACATCAAGATCGTCGGAATCGATCCGGTCGGCTCGATCTACTACGATTTCTTCAAAACCGGAAAGATGACCGAGGCGAACTCGTATTTGGTCGAAGGCTTTGGCGAGGACATCTTGCCCTCGACGATGAACTTCGAATTCGTCGACGAGGTGGTGCGCGTCACCGACCGGGAATGTTTCCTGGCAACGCGCCGGTTGGTTCGTGAAGAGGGCATCTTCGCGGGTGGCTCCTCCGGTGGCGCGGTCGCCGGTGCGATCAAGTACGCCGAGCGCATCGATCGCAAGCTCAACATCGTAGTCTTGCTGCCCGACTCGGCGGCGCGCTACCTCTCTAAAATCTTCGACGACGACTGGATGCGTGAGAATGGCTTTCTCGATGAGGACTGGGGCGGCGGCACGGTGGCTACTTTGTTGACCAAAAAGCCCAAGCGCATCTTCAGCACCGAGCTTGGCGCCAAGGTCAGCGACGTGATCAGCCTGATGAAGGATCACGGGATCAGCCAGCTTCCCGTGCTCGACGAAGGGCGCGTCGTGGGCATCATCAACGAAACCGACGTGCTCAACCATCTGCTCGAAAACGGTGGGCGTGACGAGAAAATCGACGATCTGGTCGAGACTCAGTTCGCCATCGTCGAGCCGTCCAACCGGATCGGATTGATCGGCCAGTTCTTTCGCCAAAACAAGATTGTCATCGTCATCGATGGCAAGAAGCTGGTCGGCATCATCACCAAGATCGATTTCATCGATTATGTGAGCAACCAAATATGATCTTCGCGTCGTACCGGCAATCGCGCCCAGGCCACCTTAAGGTGGTGGTCTTGGCTGCACTCTTGGCGAGTCTTGGCGGCGTACTGCTGCCGGCGGCCTCGGCTCAAGCTCAGGCTCAGTCCAAGCCACGCAGCTCCAACGAGGTGGTCCTCAAGCTGCTCATCCCTCGGCCCGAGGGCGCCAACGCCGAGATACGCCGCCTCAAGCACACGGAAATGGCCCGCATGGCCTCCGAGCGCATCGAGCGGCGCCTCTCGCACGCCGGGGTCAAAGACTTTCGTGTCGAGGTCGAGCCTCACGGCATACTGCGCGTCACCGCCCACAGCTCAATGGATTCCGACACGATTGCCGGCATCGTCATTCCGCGTGGCCAGATGGAGCTTCGCCCCCTGGTGGCCACAGGCAGCGACTGGACGAGCATCGCAGACGCGATTCCCTCCGACATCGAATTGCGCCAGGACATCGATAGCCTCGATGCCCAAAACGCCTACTTGTGGAGCAACCGCCGCGAGGTGCTCGAGTCCTTTGTCAACCGCATCTCCCTGGGCGAGGCACAGGTCTTCGTCTATCCCGACGAGGGTGGCTGGCGCTCGTTAACCCTGGGGCCCTCCCTGGCCAATCACAACGACCTTCAGCAAGTGCATCGAAAGACCACGCCCTCGGGCGTTCCTTTCGTCTTGCTCGAGCTTCGCGACGATGTCGCCCATCGCATGCGTCAATCGCTGCAAATCAGCGAGAGTTCCCATCTGGCCGTCGTGCTCGACGGCGAGATCGTGGCCACGCTGCGCTTTAGCGCCGAGCGCATCTCCAGCCACCTGGAGCTCTCCTGTCCGCCCCACCTGCGCAACAGCCGCGCCCAAAACACCTGGGTTACACAGGTCGCCGGCCGGCTCGCCGCACCGATCCCGATCGTTTTGGCTGAACTCAAGGAGTGATCTCATGGCGCAAAGGCCGCTTCCCGAAGCGATCCGCGGTTGTTGGTACTATCTAACCGACGCAACACCACCGGCTCAGGCTCGCCTCAAGCCTTTGCAATTGTTGAAGTTTCGTGTTGATGGCTCTTTTGCGCGCTTTCAACTCAAAGATCACGTCAAAAAGGAGCTCGAGGCGGGCACCTATACCTTCGACGGCCAGTTTCTGATCTTGCGCGGCCGCAATACCGACACCTTTCGTGTCTACCCCAAGACGTTTTGGAAGTGGGGCCTCGAGGGTCGCAAGGACGACCAGGCCCTGGTACGTGGTCTGGTCACCGAGGAGGAGTTCGTTGAGCTCGCGAGCGAGGACCAAAAGGAGATCCGAATTCTACCGATCCGCGTCACCGTACGCGGGGAGAGCGGCGCCGGCGAGGGCATCTACGAGCTGGTCTACCAGCCCTTGGACCGTGAACTGGTCTCGATTGGCTCGTTTTTTGTCGAGCGTCACGACGACGATCGCCTGTGGATCGGCCTCTCGCCCTACGTCAGCGGCATCGAGGCCAAGACCTGGGAGCGTATCGTGCGCGACTCCTACCTGGACATCTTCCTGAGCAAGCCCAAAGACGTGGCCGTAGTCACCGTGCGCCTGCTCGACTCCAACGACTCACGCGTCTTCAACTACCAGAATAGCTGAGTAAGTCGCCGCCGAACGCACTCAGGGTACCCCATCACAAAGAACCGAAGCACCTGTGAGGGTACAGCAATATTTGCTGCTTATCAGGCGGCAATTACCGGTCGTGCACGTATTCTTGGTGCAATTGACCGTGCGCGTCTCGCCGCAGTTGTCGACCACCGTATTATCCCCGCATTTACTCGTCTGGCGGCCGCATAAGGATGAGTCGGACTCTGGAGTGCAGCCGCAAACATTGGTCGTCCCTCCTCCTCCACAAGTCTGGGGGCCCGTGCAGTTGTTCGGGCAGCTTCCTTGGCAGCCGTCCGCACCACCGCACTTGTTCGTGCAATTGGGCGTGCAGCTGCATTGGTGGCTAGGCCCTCCCGCACAGGTCAGGGGGGCGACGCAATTGTTGGGGCAGGTCCCACCACAACCATCGCCGCCGGAGCATTTATTTGTGCAATTGGGCGTGCAGCCGCAAACATTGGTCGTCCCTCCTCCTCCACAGGTCTGAGGCGCGGTGCAGTTGTTCGGACAGGTGCCGCCGCAGCCGTCGGAGCCTCCGCACTTGCCGGTGCAGTTGGCCGTGCAGCCACAGACGTTGGCCATTGTGCCTCCGCCGCAGGTTTGAGGTAGGGTGCAGTTGTCCGGGCAAGTGCCGCCGCAGTCGTCGGAGCCGCCGCACTTGCCGGTGCAGTTAGGCGTGCAGCCGCACACATCGGCCGTTGTGCCTCCGCCGCAGGTTTGAGGCAGGGTGCAGTTGGCCGGGCAGCTTCCTCCGCAGCCGTCATTACCTGCGCACTTGCCCGTGCAATTGGCCGTGCAGCCGCACACATTAGTCGTAGTGCCTCCGCCGCAGGTTTGAGGCAGGGTACAAGAGCCTGTGCATGTGCCGCCACAGCCATCCGGCCCGGAGCACTTGCCGGTGCAATTGGCCGTGCAGCCGCAGACGTTGTCCATGTTTCCCCCACCACAGCTTTGCGGCGCGGTGCATGTCGCGGGCGTGCCGCAGGTGATCGTGCGTGCCCGGTTGCAGGCGTCGGTGATCGCTCGCGAGCCACAGGTCAAGCCCATCGTTGAGCAAATCGTCGCGTCGCTGCGAAGATCGGTGCACTGACAAATGTTGTCGACGCAGGCCGTGTTGTCAGGGCAGCCCTCACAATTGACTTCGCGATCGAGCCCACAGACGTCCTTGACAAGCTTGGTGTCGCATTCGAGCAGGAGCGCGGCGCAGACCGTGAGGTCAGCGCGCTGGTCCTCACAAACACAGAGGTTGTTGTCGCAGCGCTGGTTTTCTTCCTCACATGTGCCGCATTTGACATTCCGTGTTTCACCGCAGGCATCGAGCAGTCCGTTGGCGTCGCCGCACTCACGAGCATTGGCCGCGCACAACTCCGTGATCGACTCGCCGGCGCATCCGCAGCGATTGTCATCATGGCAGACCAGCGGGTCGACACACGCACCGCAGGGCACGTCTTGGCGTGGTACACCACAGTTGTCGTCGTCGCTGACCAGGCCACAGTCCGAATTGAGCCGTTCACAAAAGCTCTCGGTCGACTCCGGCACACAGGGGGTGACGTCGGGCTCCACGTCGGGCGCCACGTCCACCGCCACGTCGCCGGTGCCCAGGTCAATGGGCACGACCACGTCGTCGTTGGCGTCCACGATCACGGTGTCCGACAGCCCCAGATCGATCAACTGATCGTCGACCCAGAATCCACCAAGACACACCCGATTACCTGTGCGGCTTCCTTCCGTGGAACAGTTGACGCCGCGCAAGGAGTCAGACTCGAACGTGCAGCCCGCAGGAAGAAGAGCTGCGCCGAGCAGCACGAGCAAAAGAGTGATTAGCCAGCAAAGCGGGCGTGAACGGTTCATCAAAACAAATCTCCACTGAGGATGAGTATCGTCAGGCAATCCCGGCCATCATACGAGGTATTGGGCCTGTGATCCAACTTCCAACGAACAAGGCCGCCTCAAAGCAAGCATCCGACAGGTACGACGATGAAGGCCCCAAAGCGTGGAAATGTGCTCGCCTCGACGGGCTGGTCGCGCCCGATCGGGTTGGCCACACTCCAGGTGTTCATTGGGACCGTGAACGGCAGGCCATCGTAGGTACCGTTGATCGACTCGTTGAAGTAGTTCTGGGCGTTTCGAAGCTCAAAGTGCTCGCCGATGCGAAGCCCGGACGTCGAGAGATCGACCTGCACGCTGTCATGCTCGGGCCAATTGTAGATGATCAGATGAGCGCGACCGGCTTCATAGGCGTTCGGTCGAACGATGACCTCCGGCTCGCTGGGGAGCGCTGCGATGGTGCTGGCAGCGTCAAAGCCCGTCGCGCTCTTCCAGGCGCCAAAGCTCATCTGGCCTGTGCCCTGGACCTCGAAGGAGGCGTCAGCGCTCGAGAAATAGGCGTTTTGATTCCAGGCATGCGAGGTCACGGTGTAGGGATGGCGAAACCATGCCACGCGCGTGCCGCCGTAGATGCGATTGCCGCTCACCTCGACGCTCTGCCAGCGCTGAACGTGCAAGGGCGCGGTCGAGGCGTGCGCGATGTAGTTGTCCCGCACGACCATGTTGAGCTCTTCGGGATTGTTGAAGCCCATGCGAATGCGCGAGTTGTAGGTGTAGTTGTTACGAATTGTGATGTCCTGAGCGACGTTGCCCGATTCGCCGCCAACGAGAAACTCGTCGTTGAAGTGAACATTGCCCTCGAAGAGGTATCCTTGCACAAAGGCCGTACCCGAGCCGTAGGCCTGCACGCCGCGGCCAAAAGCGTTGAACATGACGTTGTCGAGCACACGCTTGGTGCCGTTCTGATTCTGGGTGTAGAGCGAGTGTCCGTGGCCGCGATCGGGGCCAATCCAGCCGCCATTGAAGGTAATATTGCCGTAAATCTCCGCATCGACAGCGTTCTTCCAAAGGCCAATTGCACCGGATCCGTTGTGGATGACGCTGTTGATAAGCTTGGTGTTGGCGCCATGGATGGTGACACCCCGGCCACGATGCCCCATATCCTCAGGCGCCGATCCGGAAAACGTGGTGGTGCGCTTGGTATCGGAGCTCATCACCTCGAGATCGCGATAGATCGCCCATCGGCCTTCGATGGTCAGCGATCCATCGATGATCGGGCGCTCATTGGGGTAGGCGCGCAAGGTCACGAAGTTGTTTTCAACGCCGATCAGGCGCGCCGTGGCGTCCTGTGCGTAGACCCCGCCGCGCATCCAGATCGTGTCACCGGGCTTGACTGCGCCGGGATGGGCAACGGCGGTCGTGAGATCCCAGGGCTGCTCGATGCTGCCATTACCCTGGGCGCTGCCATTGGGCGCGACGTAGTAGCCCTCAATCTCGAGCGTGCGGGGCTGGCAGACCGACTCGGAGGTATCGTCGTTGGAGGCGGCATCGTTGGAGGTGGCATCGTTGGAGGTGGCATCGTTGGAGGCGGCATCCGGGCCGTCAGCGTCGGGCAGTTGCGTGTCGTCAACTCTGGCATCGGCGTCGCCGCCCGAGGTTGCATCAGGCTGCGAAGAGGGCACGTCGTGTTCGTGATCGACATCGCTCTTGCTGACGTCGTTCGCCGGAAGGGCGATTGGGCTCTCGTCATCCGAGCAGGCAACAAGTCCGATGGCCAACAATGTGACCGAGGCCAGCAACGCCGCGGTGCGCTTCGTCTTCATTTTCATATCTCCTCGGTAGCTCCAAAAATTCATGTCCACTGGGCCGAAACCTAGCACAAAGATTCGCAGAAGAGCCAGAGTCGATAGCGCATGCAACCACTTGTTGCTTTGCAAGCGCAAGCTGGCCTGAGTAGACTCGCCATCAGTTTGATGTGGCCGATGACGATCAGAGCGCTTGTGGATTTATGAGCCCGTGTGGACCCAAATGTATGGTTATTGGCCGTGGTGTGAGGCTGTGCCTGCTGTTGTTCGCCATTGCGCTGTTGGTGGGCTGTCGCGCCAAGACGGCCAGTGAACCGCTCGTCGCCGAGCCCGATGGCGGCTGTGCTCATGCACCGATGACGCGCTTTGACATGCCTTTTTCGGGCATGGAGGTCGATTTCATACGCGGATCGAGCGTCGAAACTCTCAGCGAGCGGCTCGCCGAGGCGTTCGCCGCCCATGAACCGGGCCCGCTCGAGGCCAAAGACGCGATCGTTGCCACTGCGCTTCTGGCGCGCGCCAATCAGAGCCCGCTTTGGATCGGCATCGTGCGCAGCACCGTGGTCGCCGAGGCCCAGGCAAGCTGTGAGCGCGAGGTCACCATGCTCTTTGCGATCGAGGCCGAGACGGCCACGATCTACGAGCTCGACGGGGCTCAAGGCTGTGACGGGGCGATGACCGATGTGCGCGTGGTCGAGGGCGCCGGCCGCGGTGAACAGATCGTGCTCTCCAAGCATCGTCGCTTGGACGACGGACAGCAAAAGCTGCGTGTGGTCTTCGATGCCGCGCTGTGCCGCCAACCCGGCTAGTCAAGGCTCGCCTGAGTGGTTTGCAACGTGGAAGCTGCGTTTAGCTTCAACCTGCATTGTCGACGGCGCATTTGCTGGCCGCTCGTGTTGCCATCACCACTGCATGCGAGGTTGTAATGTCGACCACGAAGATCGCCGTCGTTTTTGCGACGGCAGACGGCCAAACCCACAAGATTGCCGAAAACATCGCTGCGCTGCTGCGTGAGCGCGGTGCCATCGCCGACGTCACCGACGGCCACCTGATGCCCGACGATTTTCCCTTTCATGAATACGACGGCGCGATCGTCGGCGGCTCGATTCACATGGGTAAAAATACGCCGTTTATGGAGGAGCTGATCGTGACCCACAGCCAGGCGTTGGTGCACATGCCGACGGCCTTTTTTGCGATCAGCCTGTCGAGCACGGGCATTGCCGCTGAAGAGGACGAAGACGAGGCTGACGAGCACATCAGCGCGCTGCTCGACCATACCCATTGGCGTCCGCGGCTGGTCGGCCTCTTCGCCGGTGGGCTGCGCTACACCCAATACGGCTTCGTCAAACGCCAGGTCGCAAGCGACGTCTACGAGCGTCTCAACTGGGTCTCGATCGATCGTTTCACCTATGCCTATTTACACATCGTCACAGAGCGCAAGGAGCGCCACGACCAGCAAATCGGTGGGGCCGGTTGATGAGCGCATGGCGTGTGGGCCGATAACTAACTTCACGAGTATGTGCGCTGATATTTGAGCGTGGCGCACGTATTTCGAGGGAGGTTCACCCATGGCGACAAGCGAAGTGCCCAGGCTCGAGAGTGAGGATGTGCGCGCCATTGTTGGTGATGTCTATGCTCGGCGAGGCCATGCTTACTTTGAGCGCGGGCATCTGTTTCATGCGCGCCTTGGACGTGGACAGATCCGGGCATTTTGCGCCGGTGGACGCCCGGAGCCTTACCGCGTCAAAGTCTTCTTTGAGCAGGGCCGCGTACACGATTCGCGCTGTACGTGCCCGATCGGGCGTGCCTGCAAGCATGTCGCCGCATTGCTCTATGCCTGGGCCCAGACGCCCGAGATCTTCAGGCAAGCCGATGGCTGGGAGGAGCGACTTGGTGGCTTGAGCAAAGAGCAGCTTTTGGCCGTGGTCTTAAGCCTGGTCGAGCACGATCCGCTCATCGAGGAGACCTTCAGCGTGGCCGTGCGTGCTTTTGAAACGCCAGCCCATGGCCATGTCGATTCGGGGCCGTTTCGTGCGCAAGCCGAACGCATCCTGAGTGACGCGATATTTGGTTTTCGCCCCGTCGAGGAATTCATCGACGGGCTCACACGCCTGACCGACATGGCCCAGATCCAACGCCAGATGGGCCATGTCGAGCGCGCCGCGGCGATCTACCGAGGACTGCTGGACGCGCTGAGCGAGCACGGGCTTGCACCCGAGGGCTTCGACGGACCGCTGGCAGGCTTTGAGGCCGAGGTGGCAGCCGAGCTGGCCGATTGCTTTGCCCGGCTGCCCGCCGGTGAGAGCCGGCGATTGTCGCTGCATGCGCTGGTCGACGTTTATGTCGGAAGCGTTGCCTCGGGGCGCCTTCATCTCGACCAGCTCGTCGAAGAGTCGATCATCGCACAGGCGACGGACGAAGAACGCTCCGCGGTGGCCCAACGCCTGCGCCGCAGCCTGGCCGCGCACGACGATCTTCGTGCAAACCAGTCGCTCGATGCCGGCCTCGGTACACGCCGCGGCTACGAGGCCTTCTTGAGTATTCTCGAGGCAGGCCCGCTCGACAGCGATGCGCTGCTCGACTTCTTTCGGCGCACGGACCGCTGGGCGGAGCTGGTCGGCCGACTCTTGGCCGTGGGCCAGTTTGACGAGGCCGTCAGCGAGGTGCGCCATGCCCCGCTCTGGGAGATCCCCCGGCTGGCCAACCTGCTCGTCGAACACGGTGAACCGCAGTACGCCTTGATGCTCGTGCGCGAGCGCCTCGGCGAAGAGCGCGCGGGCGCACTCCTCTCCTGGCTCATCGACTTCTACGATGCCCGCGGCCAGTTTGACGAGGCCATGGACTGGGCGAGACGGCGCTTTGAGCACACTCCCAACGCCGATCACTACCATGTCGTGCGCCGATTTGCCCAAAAACTCGGTGTATGGCAGGCGATCCGCCCGGTGATGCTCACCACGCTCGAGCGCACCTCGCTCGACGAGTTCGTCAGAGCGCTGCTTGTCGAGGGGCAATTCGATCGTGCCGTCGCGCTTTGGCAAGAGGCGCTCGAGCATGGCGCGGGCCTGGCGAGCTCCACCCAACTGCGTTTGGCCGAGGCCGCCGAGGCCGTGCGACCCGCTCTTGCGCTTCGCATCTACATCGCATTTGTCGAGGCGCTCATCGAGCGTCGCACAAGGCCCCAGTATCGCATGGCCGCGCGCTACCTTTCCCGTATCCAACGCCTCTACGAAGAGGCTGGCCAGGAGCATAGCTGGCACGCCCTGCTCGCAAACCTCGTCGAAGAATACCGTCGCCGCTGGGCGTTGATCGACGAGCTTCAGCGCGCGAACCTGCTCGAGGACTAGGCGCGCTTCACTGCCGGTACCCTTTGCGAAATCGGGGGTGCTCAGGCCGAACGGCCAGTATCTGCGAGGGTTTCCGGCGCTGGCAGCCTGGCTGCCCATCGCCCGGCGCTGGCAGCCTGGCTGCCCATCGCCGGCTGCCCATCGCATGGCTGCCATCGCGAACTACGGAGTCAGCTCTCGACAGGGCCAGCACCGATGAGGTAAACACGGCCATGTCCGGCGCGACAGCGGACCCGTCTTATCCGGTCGTTTAAACCATCGAAGTCAACCTTCGCTCTCGAGAACTTTATGAACCTTATCAAACCCGCGATTTTTCTGACTTGTTTGCTGCTGGCAGCACCCATGGGTTGCAAGAAGGCCGAGCCTGCGGCTGAGGCCGAGGTGCCCTTCGTGCCGGCCGAGGTCGTCGAACCCGAGCCTGTCAACCCGCTCGTCGTCAAGTTTGCTGGCGAGCAGCGCCTGGCCGCCTTTGAAAGCCGCGATTTCAAGCAAGTTTCGCAGGTCGTGCTCATGGAGACCCTGGAGATGCAAGGGACGGGCGAAGCAGGAGAGGACGACGACGCCTTTCGCAGCCACGGCGTCAGCAGCAAGGTGGCCAGCGCCACTCAGCTCTTGGATCCTGCCTACGTGATCCGGGTCACGGATACACTGGTGCGCAGGCTGCCAAACCAGTGCGAAGAGCGCACCGTGCGCGAGCGGTACAACTGCATCAATGAATTCTTCGCGGCGAAGTTGAAGGGCGCGCTTTTTCTCGATGATGCACGCGTCGACCCCAAGCGCCTCGAGATCGTGCTCGCTGCGCTCGATACCGCCAGCGATGCAACGGTGCTCGGTCAACCCGCGTCGAGGGCCTATCAGCACTTCGGGGCGGTGGCCGTCGACTATGCGTTTATCTACAACAAAATGCTCGAGCTGCGCGGCCGCGACCAGCTCTTGGACGACTACCGGGCGGCTTACGCCAAAAATGGAGATAGCGATGGCAAGATGGTGGGCTGGTATGTCGAATATAACGACAAGAACTTTGCAAAGGCCCTGCAGCCCCACGAGTTCGATGCGAGCTGTGAGGCGGGCTGCGACAAGATGATCGTTCGCCAGCACTCCAGCCAGCATTTTGTTGCCGTCGGTTTCTGGCTTCGGCGCATGGCCGATGGCACCGACAAGCAGCTCTATGACTACCTCGAGCGCCACATCGCGCGCTTTGACGCTGAGCGCCACGCAGCCTTCTTTGCCAACGCCAAGCCGGTCACGCAGCACTGAACGCTCACCAGTTCAGCGAAACGGGCTCGGGCGCAGGCCGGATACGGATGAAGCCCACGTCCCCGATGCGCTCGACCGGCGTTGCGCCGGCCTGCATGGTCCAGTCGTCCAGATCCTCGAAGAACTGATCGGCGAACGCTCCGGTCAAAATCTGGGGCACGAAATTGGCGTTGGGCATGACTTGGCCATCGTCGAGCCTCCAATCCTCGGAGTTATTGACCCAGGTTGGCACGATCTGCGCGCCGCGCAGCTTGCCATCTTCGATCACGATGCGCGTGAGCATGCCGTAAAGGCGCGCACCCATCTTGCGGTGGCGCACGGTGCGCGATGAAAAGACGTAGTTGCCCAGGCTGTAGAAGATCAATCCTTGCTTGTACTGCTCGACGGGCTGCACGCAGTGCGTGTGGTGGCCGACGACCAGGTCGGCGCCGGCATCGATCCAGCTGCGAAAGCGCGTTTGCATGTCGGGGTCGGGCACATGCTGGTACTCGCGCCCGGCGTGCACGGAGACAAAGACGATGTCGGCCTTCTCACGCGCCTCGGCGATGTACTCGGGCAAGCGCTCGTCCCAGAAGCGCCCGACGTTGGGGCTTCTCGAAAAGCCGACCGAGAAGAACGCCACAGTGACGTCCTTGCCCTCGAGGCGGATGTAGCGCGCAGCGATCGCGTCCTCGGGGCTAGCACCGGCGCCCGCATGCCAGACCGATGTCTGCAATTTTTCGGCGTAGAGCTCGACGTTTCGAACCGTGTCAACGATGCCCTCCTCGCCGGAGTCGGCAATGTGGTTGTTGGCAAGGCTGAACATGTTGAAGCCCGCCCTGATGTACCACTCCAGGCGCTCGGGCGGCGAGTTGAAGGCGTAGGTCTTCTTGGCCACCGGCTTGATGTGCGTCATCGGATTTTCAAGGTTCATGAAGGCCAACTCACCGCTCTCGATGAGCTTGGCCGTGGGCCCAAACACGGCGCCAGCGAGCGCCTCGGTGGCCTCGACCCACTGTGTGGCGGGTTGGGAGACGTCACCAACAGCCACGATCACCAGATCGCGCGCGCTGCGGTGCTCGCGCTCGTCGAGCATCAAGAATGGCTCCATGGCAAAGCGCTGGGCGTGGCTCTCGAGCTCTTGAGGCTCGGCCGCCTCAACCACAGGCTCATTGTCGTCGCCATGCGGTAGCTGGCGCGATTGTGCTTGATCGAGCGCCCCAACGCTGGCTGCGCCTGCTTCGACCAGGGCGTCGCTCTCAGTGCCGCGCTGTGCAAGACTATTTGACGAGCAGCTCGCCGCAAGCAGTAGGACAAACAAGACATAGACAAAGCCAGTCTTAGAGCGAATATCGAACACGTAAAGCCTCATCAACTCAGGATATGAAAGCAAGCGCGCGGGCAGATTCAAAGGGCGCGATACCACAAGGGGCATGTTCAATAATGCCACACGCAGCGAGCGCCGGCAAGATAGTGGCCGTTCCATAGGTGTGTGAAATGTCTTTTAGTTTCGACAGGTTATTCGGTTTTTATTCCCAATCTTGGCCGCTTCCGTGTGGCAATGGCCGATCCATGGCCTGCTTGAAGGCGGCAAATGTTTGCGCTAGGCTGCCCTCTACTTTCTTGGCTCAACCGGCGTCTTGGAACGACGCCTTGGACGCACCGAGCGTGGTGATCGTCAACGGCCAATCACAGACGAAGGTTAAGACTTGAAGAGAAAGATTCGACGCATCGTACTCGTCGCCATCAGCGCCCTGGTTGCGCTTGGCGTGCTCCATACGCTCTATCTTGGAGGCATGTTCCGAACGATTGAGCCGCACGCACCTGGGGCCTGCGTCGCGATTGAGGGCATCGTCGGCGGCGAGGATCTCGAGTGGCGAGCCAACGGTCGCGAGATCTTTGTCTCGTCCGATGACCGGCGCAATATGGCGACGACGCAGGGAGCAATATTTCTCGTCGAGCCGGGCGCCAGCAATCCGCAGCCGATCAATGTCACGCCCGCGCTCGATTTTGACTTTCACCCGCATGGCATCAGTCTTTTTATCGACGAGACGGGCAAGGAGCGCCTCTTTGTCGTCAATCACGCCTCGCACACCGAGCACAGCATCGAGCTCTTTGATGTCAACGAAGACGGGCGCCTTTTGCACGTTCGCACGATCACCGACAGCGCGCTCATCTCGCCAAACGATATCGCCGCGATCGATGGCGAGCGCTTTTACGTCACCAACGATCACGGTTGGCGCCATCCGCTGGCCAAGACGGTAGAAGACTTCTTGCAACTCGCGCTGGGTAACGTGCTCTTCTACGACGGGCAGGGATTTGAAGAGGTGTATGGCGCCACACGCTACGCCAACGGAATCAATACCAGCCTGGACCATCGTCGCGTCTATGTGGCGGAAACGATCGGCCGCGTCGTGCACAGCTTTGCACGTGACGCTCGGACCAACCGGCTGACGCTCGAAGAGAGCTTCGATGCCCACACCGGCGTGGACAACATCGATGTTGCCGCCGATGGCAGCCTCTGGATCGCCGCTCACCCCCGGATGCTCATGTTCTTGCCGCATTCAAAACGGGGCAGTGTGCGTTCGCCATCGCAGGTGATCCGCCTCGAGCATGGCGAGGGCGGCGCGCTGGCCATGAAAGAGATCTATCTCAACAACGGCGATCCAATCTCCGCGTCGGCTACGGCCACGGCGCGCGACGGTTTGATGATCATCGGCCCGGTCTTCGATCCCTTCCTGCTCGTCTGCAGGCTCGATCGTTGACCCTTCGCTCAGTCCTCGAGCAGCAAGAACAAATACTCGCCCGAGTGCACGGTGCCGCCCGCTGAGACGAAGGTATCCAGCGAGAAGTGGTAGGTGCCCGCTGCGAGCTCACGCACGATTTCGCGGTGGTTGCGCTCGATGCAGCCCTCGGCCGTCGCGCTGTGGTCGAGCAGGTGAAGATCGATGTCAGCCGGCGCCCGGTCGATGATCAGAGCGCGAATGCGCACGGTGCGATCCGTCACGAATCGGTAGATGAACTCCTTGCCCGATTCGTCCTGAGTGGCGTTACAGCCCGTGTAGCGGTCGATTACGCCGCGGCCCCCAAGCGATGTGTCGCGAGCATCGACAAAAGGCAGCGAGGTGATCAGGAAGGGGTCGGAGCGCGAGCCATCGCCGTGTACGGGCTCGGTCGGAGCGTCGGGCGCCGCGGCCTCGTCGAGGACTTGGCGCAGCCTATCGAGCAGCTCGATGGTGCGAAGGTTTCGAATGTTGTGGCCAAAGCCGAGCCCGGCCTCGGTCAGGATGCAGCCGCGCTGATAGGTGTTGAGGTGCACGCCGTCACTGATCAGGCCACGCGCGGGGATGTCGAGCCACTCCTGCCAGGTGTTGATGAAGGGCACCTGACGCGCTTGCGCTACGGCACGCTGCACGGCGTTGTAGCGGGGCACGGCCGCGTCGGCCTCGGCGCTGTCGCCGCGCGATGGGATTGACGTAAAGACCGGAATTGTACCGTTGGCGATGAGCACATCGGCGATCGTGAGCAGGTTTGCACCGTACTCAAAGATGTTGCGTCGGCCGATGTCGTTGGTGCCAAACATCACCAGCGCATAGCGCGGCGAGATTTCGGCGAGCTCACGCGCGAGCGGGCTGGGGCTGCCGGACAATGCTGCGCCCGCGCTCCAACCCACCGTCGCTGCAAGGCTCGTTCGCACATAGGGATCTGTGGCGCCGGCCAGGCCTGCACGAAAGTGGGCGATGGTCTGCTCGAGGCCGTCGCGCCCGTCGAGATCTACGCGCTCGGGGTCGGAGAAGCACTGAATGAAATTCGTGTTGACCGTGTTCGAGGCGCCGACTTTGGCAAAGACGTCGTCGTTCAATTCGGGGTTTTGGCCGGCAATTGCCCGCAAATTGGCCGCAACGAAGGGCGTGATCGGCGAATGAATCTGGCCATGGCCATAGACGGCGGGCAGGTTCTCAAATGGGACTTCGATGGGCTGTCCGATGTCGCCGCCAGCATCGAACACGTCGGCCACAGCGGCATCGAGCATGCCCGTATCGGCCGTGGCCCGAGCGTCCTCAAGGATATCCTTGCCGCCTGCGACGTCGCTGACGTCGCTGACGTCGCTGACCGTGGTCGAATCGGATGCCAGGTAGGCGTCTTCGCTCCACGAATCGCCCTCGACGACAACGCCCGATCCACAAGCCTGGATAGCGATTAAAAGTGCAATAATTCCAACAGCTTGAGGGCTGCTTGGCTTGCGTCGGCGAGTTGTGGCGATTTGGGTGTTGGGTTGCATGGCAATGTCCAGAAGATTCAAGGTTGCCCACTGCATGTGTTTCGAGCGCCCAACTAACCAGATTTTGCATCATCTTGCAAATTGAGCCCTGCCAGGCTTTGTTGCGCGCGTTGCCCTGCGGCATTGATGTGATAATCTTCGCCTTTGCAATCGAGACGCAAATCGCAGCCAGGTCAGCATACGTCGTCGGAGTAAGTTGCTCGTGGATCCAAGCCCGCTCAACGCACAAACCCGAGCCATGGCGCCGGCCTCCGATGAGCTCATCGCCGGCCACCGAGTCAAAGGCCGCTACGAGATCCGCGGCGTGCTGGGGCGCGGTGGTTTCGGCCGTGTTTACCGCGCCATGGATGTCGAACTCGAGCGAGAAGTCGCCATCAAGGTGCTCGAGCTGACGGGGGTGGCCGACAAGGCCGAAGCGCTGGAAGCATTGCTCGCTCGCTTTCGACGCGAGGCCATGCTGGCCGCACGCATCCATCATCCGAGCGTGGTCAGGGTCTATGATGTCGGTGTGCTCGAGGGCAAAGCGGGTCAGCCATTTATCGTCATGGAGCTGCTCGATGGCCAGGATCTCGAGGCGTTGCTGCGTGAGGGCGGGCCACTTGAGCCTGCGCGCGCCTTGTCGTTGTTTTGCGGTGCGCTCGATGCGTTGGCAGAGGCGCACCAGGTGGGCATCGTTCACAAGGACCTCAAGCCGTCGAACCTCTTTATCTCCACGCCGGGCACGCCTGGTGAGCGCATCAAGATCGTCGATTTTGGGATCGCACACATCGGAGACGCGAGCCAGGGACGCCTGACCCAGACCGGCCACATGTTGGGCACGCCGCAGTACATGGCGCCCGAGTACTTCGAGAGCCAAGACGTCACACCGGCGCTCGATGTCTACCAGATGGGGCTGATCTTGGTGGAGATGATGTGGGGCCGGCCCGTGGTCGATCAGGACACGCCGATCAAGTGCATCATGGCCCATGTTCGCGGTGAGCTTGCGGTGCCATCGGCGTTGCTCGAAGGGCCGCTCGGCGTGGCGATTACCCGTGCGCTCGCGGTCGATCCCGGCGCGCGCTTTTTGAACGCGGGCCAGTTCGCCGAGGCCTTGCGACACGTTGATACGGCACGGCTGCTGGCCATTGCGCCCCACGATAGTGGGCGTCGGCCGTCCGGCGAAGCGGTCTCGGCGCATGCCGCGACGATCGAGATGCCGGCGTCGATCGTGGCCAACGTGGTCAAAGCCACAGTCACCGCTCAACCGTCGGTGCGCCCTGCTGATACGATGTTGGCGCCAACTGGCCAATCCCATCGCTTGGCCTATGCGCTGGGGGCCGCGCTTTTGGCGGCTTTGCTCGCGCTTGCAGCCACTGTTGGCCTGCTCGTGGTCAGCTCGATGCAGGTCGCACCGGCCAGCGAGAGTTTGATGCTCGCCAGTCCCGTCCGGGCCGCGGCCGGCCCGGGCGCACAGGGCATTCACATCGACAGCGTCCCGCCGGGCGCTCGGATCTATCGTGGCAAGGACGAGCTTGGCGCTGCACCGGTGTTCATCGACCAGACCGAGCTCTCCAAGCGCAGAGGACGAGGCAAAGACAAAGGGCTCAAGCTGACCGCTCGCCATCGAGGCTATGAGGACAGCGAGATCGAGCTCAAAGCCGAGTCCAGCGTCGATCTCGTGATCCGGCTGCGCCCTGAAAAGTGACTGGTCTCAGGCGCGCTCACAATCGAGGTCCAGCGCCAGAAACTGCGTGCGCAGGGCGTGGATGTCTTCGATGTGTCCCAGCCGGCGCTGCCCATTTTGCAAAGCCTCGACGAGCGCGGCCGCATCGCGCACAAGCGGTGATTGATGCTCGCGCGCGATCGAGATGCAGTGGCGAAGCTGGGCATCGCGATTGAAGAAAAACAGCCGCCAGAGCCAATACAGGGGCGTAGGTGTCGTCGTGGTCAGGTAGTTGCTCGTGAGCGTGTTCTCAAACGCATACTGGCGCTGAAGCTGGTCGATGAAGACCTCGCCCACGCTTTGGACCTCGAAGCTTGCGGGGTCACAGCACAAGAGTTTGGTGATCCACAACGAGCGATAGTAGAGGGTGTCGGCGTTGAAGCGCCAGGCGTACTCAAAGTCGTCCTCGATCAGCGCATCGAGCGCATGAAAGGGTGCAGCGAGCGTTACGCGGTCGAGCAGCAGCTCCAAGTCGTCGCAGATCGTGTCCACACCGCGCGCACCGCTGGTGAGATCCTCAAATAGACGATTCAAAAAGGCCAGCGAAGAGAGCGAATCGGCGATCGCAAAGGGCAAATCATGCGTGGCGCGCTCCCAGAAGAAGATTTCGGTGTTATCGGGATCGACGGCGTCGATCTGAGCAAAGAAGCGATCGCCCTCGTGCGTACTGCCCAGTGGCACCAGACTCACCATGTATTCGAGAATGGCCGTCGCGTCACCGGCGCTCTGGCTGCGCCAGATGAGTTGCTCGAAGAGGTTTCCTTGCGCCTGGCGAGGCAGCCATAGCTCGTCGGACAACACCCACTGGCCAAGCTGAGCCTCATGGATAACAAAGGTATCGCGCGCGGCGATAAAGATGCGCAGTTCGGGCGGCAGCTCCACCCCGTGGTAGCGCTCGAGCAGGGCAAGCTCGTCGCTACCACCTCTGGCGCGCGGTGTCGCCAGGCCGAGGTCGTCGAAGAACTGAGTGTCGAAATAGTCCGCGATCGGCAAATCTTGCAGGAAGCGCTCGTCGGGTGGCAACATCTCGAAGTAGCCCTGGGCCAGGCGCTCGATCGCCATACGCTCGGCCGCTTCCTGAGCCAACTCACTGCTGGCAAAATTGAACATCTCTTCGATGCCCACGCCGCCGACCGGGCCCTGCGCCACGGTGCAGCATGTCTTATCGGCCGTCACGCGCCAGAATCTGCGCGCACAGTGATCGCGTGTCTCCAGGTAATACTCCATTGCTACCTCCAAAGTGGTAGGTCCGCAGACCAAGACGAACAATCCGACCCTATTGTGCAGGTCAGTTTTCGGTTGCTTTGCATGGGGGGTGGCCCAGTTCAGGCGTCGCCTCCTCAGTATCTGCTCTAACTGCGCGCGATTTCCCATTCATACACGAGCCGGGCTTAAAGGTCCAATCGGACCCGGTCTGTGATCGATTGTGAACAGTGAGAATAATAGACCAGCCTGTTGAAGTGCGGATCCTGCTGATTAAGTTTCACCTCAGCTCATCTCGCCTTTGAGAACTTACGGCGGTCAGGTCCACCTCGAATTGAGGATTGGACTGACCTGCAATGTGCCTTTGTGCGCAGGGCAGGGAACAGCCCCCTTGCCCGAAGAGGTGTGGGAGCGGGCGTGTCATTGGAAATTAGTGACTGAAGGATCGAGCCCATGGGAGGCTGTGATGGATAAGAGACATCTACTTAATGGATTTATGGCTGGCGCTGTCGTGCTGGCAATGTGCGCCTGTGCGCCAGAGCCGCCGGACGCGACGCCGACTCGCTCGTCCGGCGTCGCGCTGGCCATAGGCTTGAGTTCGCATTCTGATACGTCGAAGCTTCGTTTCGACGTTTCGAGCTGTGAGGGCCAGGCTGTCTTCTCCTCGATCAAGAGGATTGAGGAGCTCAGGTTTCCCGGTGGCGCGCTGTCGTTGGCCAATCGCTCGTTTGATGCCCCAGGCACTCATATCTTTTTGGACCATTTCTTGAGCGTGCCGCAGGGCTGTTACGACCTCGCTGTCGTACCGCTTCAGGCAGACGAGACGCCCTCGTTCAGCTGTGAGAAGACGGGGCTTGAGAATATTTTGGTAAGCCGCGGCCAGAGCACCGAGCTTTTGTTGACGAGCCGCTGCGACGAAAAGGCCGAGTCCACGGTCAATGCCCTTGGCGCGCTCAACTATCCGCCGCATATCGAGGCGCTGGTCTACGATCCCTCAAAGTTTTTGTTGTGCCCGGCCAAGGGCCCGGTGCATTTGACGCTTTGCGCCACGGCCCGCGATCCGGATCACGATCTGGTCGAGTTTGTCTGGACGCAGCTCAGCGGCATGGAGCTCGATGCTGGACCGGTCGTCGTCGAGGAACACTTCGCCGGCGACAAGCGCGTGCAGTGCGTGTCGATCAGCTTTGCGCGCGCAGCCCACGTCTACAACTTCGAGCTGATGGTCTACGATCTTCTCGACCATGCAAAGCAGCCCACGCGCATCGAAGACTGGTTGCAGGCCAATGGCTATCCTGAGGCCACCTCACATGCCAGGCTCACCTTTCCCGTCTACGTCAGCTGCACAGACGAAACCCCAGACGCGGGCTTTGAAGACGATTCCGGCGGCAAGTTCTATCCGGACACGGGCCACAAAGAATGTCCAGACTCGGGTGAGAAGAGCTACCCGGACACGGGCGACAAAGAATATCCAGATACGGGTGACAAAGAATATCCGGACACCGGTGAGCAAAAGGGCGATCACGACGCCGGTGAGCAAAAGGGCGATCACGACGCCGACGAGCAAAAGGGCGATCACGACGCCGACGAGCAAAAGGGCGATCACGATGCCGACGAGCAAAAGGGCGATCACGACGTTGGCATCGACGCCCATGGTCCTCTCGAGCCCGATACAACCGACCAGCCAACAAAGGGCAAAGACGACTACCTGGCCTCGGGCGGTGGCCTGAGCTGTGCCACGGGGAGCACTTCGGCTCCGAGCCCGGCCAGCGCCTTGTTTTTGCTTGGACTGCTCGCGATGTTCGGACTGAGGCGCTGGCGAGGCCTCTCACGCGCCGGACTTGGCCTGCTCGCCATTGGCCTGTGCATGACGTGGTCGAGCACGGCATTTACTCAAAACGAGGTCAAGGGCAGCGTTCCTGGCCAACAGTTCGAACCGCTGCCCGGGGGCGACGCAAACTTCGCTGCCGTGGGTGGGACCGGCGTCCACGATCACCTGCAGATCTCGGCCGGTCTGTATCTGGGGTATGCTCACCGCTCGTTGATGTTGCGCTCGCGCTATCGCAACGATCGCGTCGAGCTCATTCGCCACCATCTTTCGGCCGACCTGGTCGCGGCCATCGGGCTCTTCGATCGCTTCGAGCTGGGATTGGCCATGCCGCTGACCTTATATCAGGAGGCCGGCGCCTCCTCGACGTTGCCGACCGTGCGTTTGATGAGTGCAGCCGCAGGTGATCTGCGTCTGTATCCGCGCGTCAACCTTCTCAGCGCATCCGAGGGGGTCGGCCTTGCGCTGCTGGCGATCACGACCCTGCCCACCGGCGACGAGCTCAGTTTTCAGGGCAACGGCGGCGCGACCTTCGAGCCGCGCCTGCTCGCTGAATATCGCTTCGAGGAGGCCGGTCGCCTGGGAGCAAACCTTGGCTATAGGGTGCGCTCGAACCGTCAGTTTCTCAACATCGCCGTCGGCAACGAACTCACCTATGGTTTGGCCTACGAGCATACCATCGTGCCCGATCGGTGGAGCTTGATGGGCGAGCTCTATGGAAGGCTTGCCCTCGACCGTGAGGTTCCCGTGATGGTCGAAAACTCACCGCTCGAGCTGATCTTCGGCACCCGTTTGCACCTCGCTGGCAACCATGCCCTGACCGCCGCCGGTGGCCCTGGCCTCACGGCCGGCTACGCAACGCCGCTGTGGCGCACCTACCTGGGTTACGTCTTTACACACAATCCAGGTGTGGACTCGCAAGTAGAGGGGCAGACCCCGGCGCCCGGCAAAGCCAGCGATTGAAGCCTTCGCCGGTGGCTGACATCGACATCTCAAAGTTGAGAATTGTGTGATTGTCTGTCAGTGGCATTGAAGTGTGGATCCGTTGGCGTACATTTCACTTTAGCTCGACACGCCTTTGAGAGCTCACGACGGCAATGCCGACCCCTTGAAATGGTCGGTGATGGTTTGTTTGTATGCTATCGTGCGTAGTTTGGAACAGCGCTTCGGCCCCTGGGGGAGCTGGGGCGGCGGGCGTGTTTTCTGGGATTAAAGTGATTGTTGGTTCGATCCTCATTGGAGATCTTCAATGAAAAAGAGACGCCCATTATATTCCTTGTTAACAGGACTCGGCCTGGTTTTTACGCTGACGGCCTGTGTGTCCGAAGCACCCGTCGAGGTGCCCCACAACCCCCCTCAAATTGTCCAATTGAGCTGGAGTGATCATAACACCGGCGCAGTTGAACTCGTGGCCCCATTCTACTCCGTGGCGAGGCACGTGGAATGTGATCCAAACATCAAAGATCCAGTTTACATGGAATTTCGCGCTCTTGCCCAACGCAGCGAACGCGTGCCCAAGCGCTCATGGGGTACTCCACTTCCCTGGATGCAGTTCCAGTGGGAGCAGATCGGTCAGGATCTCGTCGCAGTTCACCACGGTGTGATCTGCGACGAGATTAACTCCCAAGAGCACATCCAATGCATAGCTCGGAGCTTTGAACGCCGGACTCGAGACTACACATTTCAACTCACAGTCTACGACCTGGTCAACTCCGAGCCATACGATCCGAGCTCCGAGCTTGTTCGCAAGGAAGATTGGCTGCGCGAGAACGGCTTCCCCGACGCCACCTCACACACCACGCTCAACTTCACAGTTCAAATCATCTGCGACGACAAGACCTATCCCGACGCCGGCGACAAGAATTATCCCGACGCCGACGACAAGATCTATCCCGACGCCGACGACAAGACCAATGACGATGCCGGCGACAAGACCTATGACGATGCCGGCATCGGTGGAGGCCCGCAAGACATTGATCAAAAGGGCGACCACGATGCCGACGATCAAAAGGGCGACCACGATGTCGAGAACCCTCTTGACCCCATTGACCTCGATCGGCCTCAGCCGAAGGCTCTCGACGACCATACGGCATCGGGAGGTGGATTGAGCTGTGCGGCGGCTGGTTCTGCATCGTCGAGTACAACCAGCGCCTGGTTCCTGTTAGCTGCACTCGCTGTCTTCGCCCTTAGGCGACGACGGCGAATTTAGCCCTCGCTGCGCACCGCAAGCCCGTTGCTGCAAGCCCATGTTGCTGCAAGCCAGGCTTGCAATGTTGCTGCAAGCCAGGCTTGCAATGCTGGAAGTCCGCATCACAATGTTGCTGCAAGCCAATGTTGCTGCAAGCCAGGCTTGCAATGCTGGAAGTCCGCATCAAGACTAGACGATCGAGCTGTCTACCCCCGGTTTTGCATGTTGCTGCAAGCCAGGCTTGCAATGCTGGAAGTCCGTGCATGTTGCTGCAAGCCAGGCTTGCAATGCTGGAAGTCCGCATCAAGACTAGACGATCGAGCTGTCTACCCCCGGTTTTGTGCGGGGGGGCCCGCTTTTAGAAGCATGTTGCTGCAAGCCAGGCTTGAGCATGTTGCTGCAAGCCAGGCTTGCAATGCTGGAAGTCCGCATCACATGTTGCTGCAAGCCCATGTTGCTGCAAGCCAGGCTTGCAATGCTGGAAGTCCGCATCAAGACTAGACGATCGAGCTGTCTACCCCCGGTTTTGTGCGGGGGGCCCGCTTTTAGAAGAGGGTCGCAAAGCCAGCGCCGACGCTGGCAGGCACGCGAAATGTGATGCCGTGTTGCTGCAAGCCATGTTGCTGCAAGCCAGGCTTGCAATGCGGGTGTTGCTGCAAGCCAGGCTTGCAATGCGGGAAGTCCGCATCAAGACTAGACGAGCGAGCAGTCCACCCCCGGTTTTGTGCGGGGGGGCCCGTTTTTAGAAGAGGGTCGCAAAGCCAGCGCCGACGCTGGCAGGCACGCGAAATGTGATGCCGAAGAGTAGCATCGTGGCCTCGCGCTCGCCGAGCCAGGCATGGCCGAGCTCGGTGAATAGACCGATGCCGGCCTCGCCGTACATCAGGCCGGCGCCGCAGACCAGCGTTGCCGGTTGGACCAGATCTTCGGTGAAGGGGTTGGGTTTGCCTGGCTCGCCAGGAGGGTAGATGGTTGGTTCTGCGACCGTGCATGAACTCAGGGGGCCCGAGGTGAAATTGACCGACTCGAAGCCCAGTCGAAGGGCGGCGCCGGGGCCAACACCGGCGCCGCCTTGGTGCGAGAAGTGATAGTAGCCGCGAGCACCTAGCTGCAGGCGCAGGGAGGAGGAGTTCCCGGTGCTTTCATTGGGTAGAATACCAACCAGCCTCGAGAAGCCGAGATCGAGATAAGGGCCGTGGTGGTAGCTGGCAAAGATCAGGCCCTCGAAGTGATAGCCGGCTCCAAACTCGACGGCGCGACCGACTTGCTCGGCTGCGAGCTGCATTGGATAGAAGCCTACGCCAAGGGGCACGACCAGATCCAGTCGCGAGCCGTTGACGCCATGGCGCGCGCCAGCGCCAATCTCAACCTGCACCGGCGGCAACACCCAGGCCAGCGGCATGCATCCTGCCAGCAGCAGCGAAGCGAGAACGGCCAACGTTACAAGTGGGCCTGATTGCTTGTCCTTTGTCACTCACAGCCTCCTCGCACAATCCGCGACCATTGTACGCGCTCGGGGCGTGGGATCCATGCAAAAAGCGGCGCGACGTCCCGCGTGAGTTCGGCCCGCTCGGCCTCGGTCACAGGCGCAGTGTTGGCGACACTGAGACGCCCGCATCGGCCGGACCCGTGCCTCATTAGACCCTGGGCGAAATCTCTAGCGGCATGAGGGGGGGATCTTTGCGTCCAGGCCAGCAAGTGCGCTGGTCGCGCGCTGAGCCTCGTAGACTTCGCGAAGTACAGGCCAGGCCTCACACAGAAGCGGATCGAGCGCGATCGCCTGCTCGAGGGCTTGACGGGCCGATGATCGATAGCGGCGCTTTTTGCCGAAATGGTAGCGGCCTTCAGCCACGAGCAGCTCCGCATAACTGTTGCCGGCCTGTTCGCGCGACGCCTCCAAGTGTTGCGCGACGCGGGGATGATCCCAGTTGAAGCGGGCCTGCCAGACGAGCGCAAGTTCGAGTTCGACGTGGGCCAAGACCTGGGGTGCGACGATCTGGGAGTCAAGACGCTCCCTGGCGCGTGTGAGATTCGTCGTCGCGTCGGGCAAGCGGCCCTGGCGCCGGCGCAGCTCGCCCAGCGCAAGCCAGGCATGCGCGCCCCAGCGGGGCGCAGCGAGCAGGGTGCGCAAGAGCTCGTCGGCCTCGTCATTGCGCTCGAGGCGCACCAGCGCAGCGCCAAGCATTACGCCGGCCTCAGCATCCTTTGCGTCGAGCTCGTGCGCTTGAGTGAAGGCCTGTGCAGCGCGCTCGTATTCGTGGCGTGCCATGGCCAGATGGCCTTGAAGCATCGCCATGGCAAACGACTGTGGGCTCTCGCGCTCGCTCCAACGCTCGAGGTGAGCGGTGGCGTCGTCCAAGCGGCGAAGCCCGATCAATGATCGAGCGCTTGCTGCGCTCAGACGAGGGTCGTCCTCGCTGGCGTCGTGCTCGATGAGGCGTGCGATCAGTCCCAGCGCCTCGGCATAACGACCCTCTTGCAGGCGATAGTCCACGATGTGCAGACCTCCGCTGGTGTAGGAGGGGTTGCCGTCGAGGGCAAGGTTACACGCGCTCTCGGCTTGTGCGCGATCGCCCAGCGCGCGCTCGATCACGCACAGATCGTAGCGCAATAATGAATCGCTGGAATCCTGTTCGAGCGCTGCCAGTGCATATTGCTTTGCGCTGTGAAGCGAGCGCTGGCGCCGACTGCGGGCCGTGGTGAATTCCGCCTCGTGCATGGCCGACAGCGCACAGGCGCGCAACAACTGCGCATTGTCGCTGGCGTCATCTTGGGCGCACAACGTGCCCAATGCACTCAAAGCGGCGGACTTCTCTTTTGGCGCAGCGTCGATCGACGTCAGATAGAGCGCAAAGGCCCGCGCGGAAGCATTTGCCGGGCTGTCGCTGGCCAACTTTTCACTTGCGGCTTCGAAGGCGCGACGTGCAGCGTCGTGCTGGCCCAATTCGAGATGGACGAGGCCAAGTTGACGTTGGCTCTGCGCTGTCGGGTGGGCGATGTCTTGAAGCGCGCTGAGGGCTTCGAGAGGACGGCCGGTCAAAAGTAAGAGGTGGGCTTTTCGAAGCGCGAGGCTTGAGACGCCTGCCGCTTGCAGTTTTGCCGGCATCGCCTCGAGCGCCGCGCGCGCCTCGACAAATCGTGCCTGGCGCGTCTCAAGCTCGATCATCGCCAGATACGGCGCGGGCCGCGTCGGCGAGATCTCGATGGAAACGTGAAAGTGCTGGCGCGCCTGATCAAACGCGCCGGCGCGCATTTCGAGCATGCCAAGCGCATGCAATGTGCGCGCGCGCTCGGCGGGTGCGAGTTCTTCTCGCGGGCCACTCACCAATACCGCGTCCAGCCAGTGCTTCAAAAGTTCGAGCTCGCCGGGCAGGGCGCGATCGGGACGCAGCGCGCTGGCAAGCTCGATTTTGGCGTCGAGGTAGGGGGCTTCGTGTTTTTCGATGAACGCTTGGAGTTCGACGACGAGCTGGTCGTGGCCAGACTTTCGCTGCTCGAGATGCACCGCCAGGAACTCGCGACGCAGGCTGGCCGGCTGGCGTCTGAGTGCCTCTTGCAAACGCTCGACCTCGCTGCTTGCCACAGGCTCATCGGAGGCCAAAAGCGCTTCGGCCAGCGGTTCATCAACGCGTGGGTCGAGCGGATGCGTGGCCTTGAGATCGCGGGCGAGCAGGAGCGCTTCGTCGTAGGCCGCGCTTGAAAGCCTGGCATAGACGCGGGCTGCGCCCGTCGACGGGTGCTTCGGCTCGCTGGCGTCGATTCGCAGGCCGGCCTGGCGACTCTCAGGGGCTTCGAAGCGCCACTCAATATAGGCCGCGAGCTCGGCTTGATGTGCGCCAACGGCGTGCCTGCGGGCGTCGACGTTGGAGCCTGGTACCGAAAGGCCCTCGAGAATGCCGGGCAAAATGCGCGCGTCCTCTTCGGCTCGCGCGAGCATGGCGAGCGCATCCAGATTGTTCGCGTAGGAGCCGCGACTTTGCGTGGCGAGCGCTTCGGCCAGTGCGGTTTCGAGTCGCCGATCTTGAAGCTGGTTTGCGACGACCAGGGCAGCGAGCGCGATGACGATTGTGGCCGTCAGACCGACGGCCACGAGCGCTTTGCGTTTTGAGGCCGGTGGTGCTGGTACGGGCGCGCTCGGAGCGGGCGCGAGGCGAGCTTTGGGCGGCGCGCTTTCTGGCCTTGAGTCCGGCGCCGGCTGTGGCACGGGCGCAGGTTGAAGCTGCGCTGCGGCCCCTGCAGGCGGCGCCTGTGCGAGGCTCTCAGCGAGCGCCAGAGCACGCTGTGAGAACACCTCTTGGATGGTTTCGTCGATGTCGTGGTCGCCTTGATGCTCGCCCAAAGGCTGCGAGAGGTGGGCGCTCTGGCGCGGCTCGGGTGCTTGGGGCAACGCCGGCGGCCGGTAGGCCGGGCGAAACGGGTCGGTGCCGCCCTTGATCGCGTCGTCCATGACGGCGCGAATCGTCGACAAAACAACGCTGCTGTCGTAGGCGGCGGCCGGGCGATAGATGTTGTGGGTGCCAACGCGTGAGAGTGGCTCGCTGGCTTGAGCACTCGTCGGTGCTTGTTGGGACCGAGCATGGGGTTGAGCCGCTGCGGGGTCGCGCAACGCCTGGCGGATTCGCTCCAGGTCGCGCACGGCTTCCTCGTCGCCGGGATTCATGGCGAGGTAGCGGGCCATCTGCAAGTGTGCGCTCTTGGGCTGGCCGGAGTGCAAGCAGCGCATGGCGTATTCGCGCGATAAGATGCTGCCCGGAGCGACATCAACCGCTCGGTGCAGCAGTGAAAACGCCGCGTCGACGTAGCCGTGGGCCTCGAGATCGCGCACGATCGAGAGGAGCGATGGCGACGAGTCAGGCAATTGGCCAAGAAGTAGATCGAGAAGCGAGTCGATCTGAGCTTGCTGATCCGAAGTGTTCATCGAGTTCTGGGCAAACGCGAGAAGTTCAGCGGGCGATTGAGCTGGCGAGCGCCAAGTTACCACAGCCTCGGGCCTGCTTGCAAAGCACTTGGTCTCGATGGGCACGCCATGAACGCCATGAGGGCAAACGGGGGAACAAGTCGGCGATACGGTCCGTTGGCTTGAGCCATAGCGGAGGCGAAGTAGTTGCGCATTGCCGATTGAGCGCGGCTGTTGTAAGCCGCGACAGACACGCGGTGCAAGGCCGCATCCTGTTCATCCAACTTCAAAGTAGATTGGCCGTAGATGATAACGCTGAACAACCTCTCCAAGAGCCACGGCGCGCGCTCGCTCTTTCGCGATGCTTCGATTCAATTCAATCCAGGGCGACGCTACGGCGTCGTGGGCGCCAACGGCTCGGGCAAGTCGACGATCTTGCGTATTCTTGCCGGCGAGGAAGAGGCCAGCGGCGGCAGCGTCTCGATGCCAAAAAAGATGCGCATCGGTGTGCTCGAACAGGACCACTTTCGCTACGAGCAGGAGCGCATCCTCGATGTGGTGATGATGGGAAACAAGGTGCTCTGGGATGCGATGGTCGAAAAAGACCGCTTGTTGGCCCATGCCCATGAGTCTTTTGACGCCGATCGCTACGCCGAGCTTGAGGACATTGTGCTGGCCTATGATGGCTACTCGCTCGAGGCCGTGGCCGGCGAGATCTTGGAGGGCCTCAACATCGAGACGGCTGTACACGACCAGCCACTCTCGACGCTCTCGGGCGGCTTCAAGCTGCGCGTGCTCTTGGCCAAGACCCTGGCGTCCAACCCGGATTTGTTGCTGCTCGACGAGCCGACCAACCATCTCGACAATGCCGCGCGCAAGTGGCTCGAAGATTATTTGCAGGATTATCCGGGCGCGGTTTTCCTGATTTCGCACGACCCGAAATTTTTGAATAAAGTTGTCGAAAAAATTATCGAATTGGAAGACGGCGAGCTGCATTCGCATACGGGAAATTTTTCGTATTACCTGCGCGTCAAGGAAGAGCGGCGCATTGCGCAGCAAGCGGCCTATGACCGGCAGCAGCGCGAGTTGGAGCGGCAGCAGGAATTTATCGAGCGCTTCGGCGCGAAGAATACCAAAGCGACGCAAGTCAAGAGCCGCGAAAAGCAGTTGGAGAAAATCGAGAAAATCGAAGCGCCCAAAG
>JACCWM010000005.1 GCA_013697635.1 Lujinxingiaceae bacterium
ACGACGCGCTGTCCGGCGGCTTGGATGACGGTGCGATGCTCGACCAGCAAAACGACTCGAACACGGTGGTCACCGAGAGCTGCGCGTGCGCCCTCGCACAGCCCTCGAAGGCGCCAGGCAGCCTGGCGATCTTCGGGCTGCTTGGTCTCTTGGGTTGGCGACGAATCCGGCGAAGTGACTTGAGCGCTTAAGCCGCGCCGGTTCGGCCCTTTTTGGGCGTCGTCTTTGTGGCCTTTTTGCCCTCGTGGGCGTTGAGCAGCTCCATCAGATAGGCTTCACGCTCGCTGGCCTCACCGGCCACGCTCGCCACGTCCAGCGCGCCGATGCGCTCGTTGAGCTCTTCGAGGCTGTCGGCCTCGGCGCTGTTGAGGCGCTCGACGCCAAGCTCGGCGCACAGCACGCTGACGATCAGCGCGTGCTCATCGGGCTTCTCAAAGACGCTGGCGAGCAGCGCCTCGAGCTCAAAGGCCAGGCGCTCGGGACGCGTCGCGGTGGCTTCGAGCGCAAAGCTCTCCTCGGGCAGATACTTGGCGATCATCTTTTGCATCGCGTCGACGCGCTTCTTCTCGCTGCCGAGGCGCTCGAGGCGATCGCAGATGTCGCGCAGGCTATCGGGGCGCACGTGCTTGATCGTGGACACCTTGAACATCGTCTTGGTCGCGCGCTTGAAGAGCAGCCCGAGATCGCCCTGGGGCATGACGAGCGCGTTAAAGCGCGTGCTCTCTTTTTGCCAATCGAGATCCTTGCCCCAATCGACCGGGCCGCTGGTGAGCGGCTGGAAGTTGCGCGCGCCGACCTGCTCGCCGATTCCCAGCAGGCCGAAGATCAGGTTGTGCAGCGAGAAATCGCGCAGCACCTTGGGGCGATCGACGCCGGGTTGTACGCCAAGCTTGACCGAGCGTGCGCCGACGAGCACGGGCGGCTGCTCGCGTGTCAGGCGCACCCAGACGTCGACGTCGTAGGCCAGACTCTTCTCGCCCTCGACCTTCCAGATCTTGTTGCCGGTGGGCGTGCCGCCCTCGATCTCGGCGACCTCCTTGCCGCGCGCAGTCACGATCACGATGCCCTCAAAATCCTTGAGCAGATCGAGCACGGCGTGCCACTTGCGCTTGGCGGCGTTCCACAGATCCATGGTGATCTGGGACTCGGTCTCGCTGCTGCGCCCGCGGCGTTGAGAGCGCCCGTTGGCGATCTCCTGGGCCTCCTCGCAGAGCATGGTCCAGATGTTCGAGACGGCGTCGCAGATCAACACGTCGGGGCGCCCTTGCTCGGCAGGCTCGAGGCGGCAGACGGCCTCGAGCTGGCCGACGATGTCGCGGTAGGTGCCGTCGTGTTCGATCACCTCATAGTTGGCGCCTTCGATGGCGCCGTACTGGTCGGCGGCACCCTCGCCGATGTCGAAGTAGTAGACGCGGCCGACGCGCTCGCTGGCCGAAAAGGCCGCGCAAGCATAGGACTTGCCGGCCTTCTCCTCACCTTCGAGCAGGACGAGTGGCCAGGGCGCCAGGCCGGTGGGTTGACGTGTCTTCAGGGTGTTCATCACTACCTCCTCGTTGATCTTGATGTTGCGATCGTCGATCGTCGTTGTCTTGCACGATGTCAAAGGCAGCGTCGGCCGAGACCTCGGCCTCGCTCACGCTGCACCAGATCACCTCGGTGTTTGCCTGCTCCCAGGCCATGGACTCGAGCAGCTTTTGCTCGAAGGGCATGCGCCGGCGCACGAAATCGCGGGCCTCGCTGTCGCTGAGCGCGCCGTCGATCTGGACAAAGACTTCGACGAGCTGCTTTCGCTCGAGCGTGGCCCGCACGAGCCGACGCCCCGGGCCCGACTCAGGTTTTCGCGTGCTGCCCGCTTGGCGCTCAACGCTTGCACGCCCGTTGACCCGGTCGCGCCAGGCGTACTCGCTCAAGACGTTGCCCTCGAGGGCAGCCGGTTTGAGCGCCGATTCCATCGCTGCCGGATGACGTTTTTTCATCTGCTCCTCCTGGCATTTTTGGATTGCTCTCGCACGTTGTACTCCTGGATTGTGCTGGTCACATGAGGCGACCAACACCATAGGATCATCGGTATACGATGTTTTATGCCGCGTGTCGAGCGAAAAGCTGAACACTTGTGCAGACTTAGCCCCAAAAGTGAGCTCCCACCATGTCCTTGCGTTTGATGATTTACGACGACACCTGCCGCGGCCGCGGCCTTCGTCCCGGCTTGACTCACTCCTGGGTCAGCGGCGCGCTGATGTACCGCGCCCTGGGCTGGCTGGATCTGGCCCAGGGCGCAACGAGCTGGGAGCAAGCCTTGGGCTGGCTTGCCAGCGTCGAGCCCACCCGCGAGATATCCGAGATTCAGTTTTGGGGCCATGGCAAGTGGGGCCAGGCGATGATCGACCGCAACGTGCTCGACGCCGGTGCGCTCGAGCCAAGCCACACGTTGCACACCCATCTGGCGGCGATTCGCGAGCGCCTGGTCGGCCCGCACGCCTTGTGGTGGTTTCGCACCTGCGAGACCTTCGGCGCCGAGGCCGGCCATGATTTCGCCCAGCGCTGGACTTCGTTCTTCAACTGCCGGGCCGCCGGCCACACCTTCATCATCGGCCCCCTGCAGAGCGGCCTACATTGTCTGGCACCGGGCGAGCGCCCCAACTGGCCGCTGACCGAGGGGCTGGCCAAGGGCACGCCCGCTCAGCCCCTCGAGGCGCTGTGGTCAAGCAGCAAGGCGCCCAATACGATCACCTGCTTGCAAAGCCGGCTACCATAATCTTCGCCCGGGCCAGCATTTATGCGGGTTGTCGGGTCCCCTGACCCCCCGACATTTGAGGAGTTAGTAGGTGCCTTTTTGGCGCATTTCCTGCTCGAGTTCTGCGAACTGGGCTTCGAGGGGATCGTCGAGCATGGTGTCGAGGATGACGTCGTCTGCGTTTTGTTGGTTTGCTTGCGCAGGCGGCAGGTAGGGGCGCGGCGGCTGGTGGGTCATCTGGCCGTGGTACTGGAGTTGGGGTGGGCCGAGCACGCGGCCCTCGCTGTCTTTGAAGCGGCCGAGCAAAATCAGCAAGGCGTCGATCATCCACCAGATGCCAAAGCCGCCGCCGGTGGCGAGCAGCAACAGGCCGGTCCAGACCTTGCCGACAACGAAGCGATGCACGCCGAAGATCCCGAAGAAAAAGGCCAGAAAGAACACCAACAAGCGATTATGGGGACTGCGCGTCTCCAGCGCCGTGGCGGTACGTGTGGCAGGGGCGAGGTAGTGATCGTTTGAGGCCATTTCGTCTCCATCATTGAAGCGTCAACTCAGGCTCAAAACATAACACGCCCCCCCGAAATTTCCAGCGCCAAGGTGATGCCTAGGCGTGCTCGCCGGCGTCGTAACCGGCGCGTGGCTGCAGTCGCAGATCTTCCTCGCTTGCCTCCTGTTCGGGATGCAGCGTGGGCAGGCGCGGGCCGCTGCGAAGATTTTCGACGCTGTGGCGAACGCCCTCGCGAATATGGCGCCCGGTTGTACGGGCGACGTGGCCGGCGTTGCCAAGGCGCACCTCGGGGGCCTCGTCGAGACGAAGACCGTCGGCCTGGGGTACGCCGACACCGCGCGCGTAGACCATATGGCCGCCCAAATAGGCACTGTAGACCAGCGTGCCGATCGTTGCCGCGCCCAGGGCCAGGTAGGCCGCGCCCGGTTTCCTGCGGCCAAAGCGCCAGATCGCCATCGCCGTGGTGACTGCGAGTGCGCCGATGTTGAGGTTGCGATGGGTGGTGAGCATGTCGCGGGCGTCGCCGTGAGTCTTGACGCTCTCCTGGGCGACGAGGCCGGCGACCGCGGTCAAAGCCGCGCTCGCTGCGGCGATCGGCATGGTGATGCGGCCCACCTCGAGCAGGGATCGGTTGTCGGTGAGGGTGCCCAAAGCGTCGGCAATCACCGAGACGGGGATCAGGGCAATGGGATAGTGGGAGAGCGCGGGGTGGATCTCTTGAAGTCGCATGGCCATGAAGTGGTCTCCGATCGCAGGGTATGGATGAGTCAGCGGCAGGCGATCTTAAGCGCCAGATTATGAAAGCAATCGGGTTTTTCGCCGCGCCAGCGCTGTGGTAGGCTCGCCGCAATTGGCGCGGCGGCCAGACCAGGG
>JACCWM010000027.1 GCA_013697635.1 Lujinxingiaceae bacterium
ACGGTACGGCCGGCTTTGTTGCCCGTTATTCCAACAACGGCACGCTTCGTTGGGCCAATGGGTTACGGGGTAGTGGCGACGAGCGCGTCGTTGGCGTCACGGTCGGTCATCAAGGCGGCATTTTTGCCGTCGGTGATTTTGACGGCACGCTCGTCTTTGGTCCGGACGCAACCAGCACGCCCGTTTTGACCAACTTTGAAGGATTTGCCGATGCGTTTCTGGCGAGCTTCTCGGCCGACGGCGACTACGCCTGGGTCAAGCACTTGAGCAGCACCAATAACGTTCAGTTCACGGCGGTCGCCACGGCCCATGACGGCGGCGCCATCGGTGTTGGCAACTTCACGTCGTCGCTCGTCTTCGAAGATTCTGATCATAAGACACTCACGGGTGAGGTGGGCACCGATGGATTCGTCGGCCACTGGAGTGCCGATGGCGCCTTGAAGTGGGCCGTCCCGCTCACCAGCGCCCAGAGCGTCGAGGTCAACGCGGTGGCCGTAATGCCCGATGGTCGCATCGCTGTCGTTGGAGCGTTCCAGGATGAGCTGAGCATTGGCGACAAATCGATCAAGTTGAAGACGGCTAATCCCGCACAAATCGAAGGGTTTTTGCTGGTTTTCAACGCCGATGGCAAGCTTGCGCCCACGCGCCAGTTCAAGGGCAGTAACGGCGTCAACGCCAGCGCGGTCGCCGTCTTGGACAATGGCTGGCTCGCTGTTGCCGGCACCTACAACGGCGATCTCGTAGCACCGGAGCTGGCTTCCGTGAGTCCTCAGGCTGACATCTTCGTGACGGCCATCGATCTCTCCATGCCACCAAACGCCTTTGAGTGGAGCAAGGCAATCGGCGGCAGCGGCATACGAACTGTGGACGCCATTGCGGGCCGACACATCGACAGCCATCCCTACGATTATGAGGGCCGAGACTACAGCGACGACACCGGCACCGCAGGTGAACTATCAATCTCGGGCACCTTCGGCGGCACCGTCGCCTTTGGTGCCGGTGAGTCCAACGTTTCGCTGCTTCGATCGCCCACCGCCACCGCACGCAGCGTCTATGTCGCGCGCTTCCACAACGACGGACGGCTCAAGTGGGCACGCCTGGCCAGAACCAACAGCAGAGCTGACGCTCCCAAAACAGCCATCGCATCCACGGCGGCCGGCTCACTCGTCGTGGTCGGAGAGCTCGCCGGCGGTGCACCGCCCGCTTTTTGGAGCGGTTCGGCTTCGCCCATACGTCTGAGTAACACCGTATCCGGAGATGGCTTCATCGCCCATCTTCGCCGCAGCAATTCGCCGTGCGTCGACATGACCGGCCTGCAAGAAGGCGCCAGTTGGCCCATGGCAGGCTACTGCCCCACGCGACGAGGAATGACGCCCTTTGTCGGGCCGGGGCGAGCGACTTTAAGAGATCATTGGATGTCTATCGGCGGGCTGGATGTTGTCGGCGAACCGGTTGTTGACATGTTGGGAAATACCTATGTCACCACCAAAGATGGCAGGGTCCATCGCATCTCGAATTCGGGCGTACTCGACGATAACGACTGGCCCTTTAAATCATGGACAGACAACAATGAGATCAATTATTGTCCGACAGCGACGACGGGCTCGGCGCCGCTGATCGCCTCGGATGGCAGCATCTTCCACGCGGTGGGCGCCATTTGCAGTGGAGAGTCCCACACCACCGGCTTGGTAGCGATTGGCCCTGACGCGAGGTACCGTGGTTTCCATTCCACCGGCGGCAATTCTAATGCGATATTTGGAAGCCCCATTGCCGGTGCCGGCGCCCACGCGATCTTCACCACATCAGGCTCGCAGGATAGTCTGCACTGGCTCGCCTTCAACGGATCGGCACTTTCGTCGACGCTAGTACAGACCGTCCAGGCCGGTACTTCTGTAACCCTGGGATCGCAGGGCCGCCTCCATGTCGTACTCAAGGACGGAGGAGCGGACTCTAAGTTGGTCGTCTTCGAGCAGGCGGGCAACATCCCGTGCACAATCGGGCTTGCCGGCATCGTCACAGCCGATCCCGTCGTCGGCCTCGACGACACGGTCTATGTCAGCAACGAGTCGGGCCGCCTCTATGCGCTCGACCCCTACGCCTGCAAAATCATCTGGCATCGCACGGTCTCGGGAAAGATTGCGCGCGTGGCGATCGACGGCGAAGGCATCCTCTACTTCGGAACCTCGGATTTTGATCTGTATGCTATCGACCCCACGAGTCCAGTCGCCCCCCCTGTGCCAGCGCTGAATTCGACGAAATTGGCGGCTGGCACCACCTTTCCAAGCGCGGCGGTGATCGATGGCCACGGCAACGTCTACATTGTCAGCGGGAGCGGGCAAGTCTACCACATCGATGTCAACGCCAGCTCAACGTATTCCTCGCTAGTCATACCCCTGGCCATGGGCGTCACACAGGCGCCGGCCATTGACCGTGATGGCCATCTCATCGTCGGCGGCAACTCCGGCGTCCGCGCGTTCAAGTAGATGTTCAGAATCGCAGCCGCAACTCCAGCGCTACGGCCTCTCGACCTACGGTCGGGGCAAGCACGACGCCGGGCTGTCGGTCCTGCGAGCCCGAGCTTCGCACCAGCTCGTAGATGATCAGGCCCGAGCCCACGGCTACAAGCCCCACTCCCGAATACAGCAACACCTGGCCGACGATCTGCTGGTCTTCGATGCTCTCGCTGAGCGCGCTGTAGCGCGCGCCATCGCTGAGGCGCGCTGCCTCCTCGTAGGCCTGCCAGTCGCTCTCGAGACTCATGATGGTCAGGCCTGCACCCGCGAGCGCTAGCCCACCGAGCGTGGCCACGCCAACGCCGGTCCACCCCAGCGCGCCAAAGCCTGTTGGCTGGGGTTGTGGCTCAACGACGACGGCCACAGCCTCGACCGCCTCAACAGACTCCTTTGGCTCTTCGATTTGTGGCTCGGCTGCTGCCTGAGCAAGAGCCAAAGCGATCGCCTCGGCGCGCTTGCCGGCGTCGATGATCGTTGTGCAGGCCGCCTGCAGGCCTTTGTTCGCGTCGGCCGAATCGCCGGCGAGCACCTTTTCGGCGCGCTCCGAGGTCTGCAGCGCCTGCTGGTAGCGGCCAAGGCGAGTCTCCGCGAGCGCGATATTGTACAAGAATAGGGGCTCGGGCAGGCGCGCATAGCCTTTGCGAAACTCGACGATCGCTGCGGCGTAGTCTCCTGCGACAAAAAATTTGGCGCCGCTGTCGAAGAACTCCTGGCCGACACGCCGGTCCTCGTCGCTGGGCGCGCTCTGGGCTTGCCCCTGCCCTGGCAGCGTCGCCAGACTCAAAGCTCCCACGATCAAACCTGCCAAAAGCCTCGAACGCACCTGGGCCCTTCTCATCACAGCACTCCTCATGTCCTACTGGTCCAAGCGAATAAAGCCCGTAGCCTTGGGCTCAGCGAGCTCGGGCTGCATCTCGACGACGGGTTGCTTCTGCGGTTGTTCGACCGGCGCCTTCTTCGTCTTGACGGCAACGGGCACAGCGACAACCTCGGCCTGGGCCACAACCTCGGCCTGGGCCACAACCTCGGGCACAGCTACAACTTCGGGCACAGCTACGACCTCGAGTTCAACGGCAACGGCTGGCTCGACGGCGAGGTCGACGACCTCTTGGACTTCCGCAACGACTTCTTCGGGGCCGACCGCGGCGGGGTCTGCTTGCGTCAAAGTCCACACGGCGGCCACCGCGATCGCGATACTCACGACCAATACCGCAAAGATACCCAACGCCTTGCCGCTCGCTGGTGCCCGGGGCTCTACGTGCACCGAGGGCTCGACGTGCGCCTGGACTTGTAGCGGCATCGAAGGTGAGCTCGAAACAGGCGCTTGATCGGCGGTCGCTGACGCAATCGCCACGGCCACGCTCGGCTCTGAGGCCGCCGTCATCGCAAACGCAATCGCTTCGTCTTCCTTGAGCGCGGTAGGAGTGTGCCCCGCCGGGTTGGTCTGCGGCGCCACAAAGCCGGCGTCGGTCGCAACCATCACCGGCGAGCTCCTCGATGCTCCTCTGCGCCCTCCGGCCACGGGCAACAGGGCCTCCGAGAGGTCCTCTAGACCCGCGCTCGTATTGACCCTCATCGGTCGATAATCGTAGCGGCGCTGTATCTCGTCGATCGTATCGCGCAGCGCAATCACGCTCTTGGGCCTATCGCCCGGCGCCTTGGACAGCATCTGGGCGACCAGGGCGACGACCTCATCGGGTACGTCTTCGGGGCCCACGAACTCGCGCACAGACGGCGCAGGCTTTTGCACATGCATCAACAAGAGCTGCAAGGGGGCGGCCGCCGCAAAGGGCAGCGTGCCGGTGAGCATCTCGAAGAAGACGACCCCGAGCGAATAGATGTCGGTGGCCGGCCCCATCTCATGGGCCTGCGCCTGCTCGGGGGCCATGTACTGGGCCGTTCCACAGATCGTGCCCGTCGAGGTCAACTTGGTATTGGTCTGCAAGGCGCCGGCGATGCCGAAGTCGAGCACCTTGACCTGCACCGAACCGTCGGCCACCGGCACGAGCATCAAGTTCTCCGGCTTGAGGTCGCGATGCACGACCCCTGCAGCGTGAGGCTCAGCGAGCGCACTGCATATCTGACTTGTGATCTCCAGGGCCGGCCCCAGGTCGAAGTGCCCCTTTCTGAGCAGGCTGGCCAGGTCGCGCCCCTTGACGATCTCCATGACCAGATAAAGCAGGTCTTGTTTCTCCTCCTGACCAGAAGCGCCGGATCACCAACTCGTTGTCGCACAAATCCGGGCGCAGCACCTTGATGGCGACCTTGCGGTTGACCGAGAGCTGCATGCCCTCGTAAACCTTGCCCATTCCGCCCTGGCCCAACACCCGGTCGAGGCGAAAGCGCCCATCGAGCACATTACCCAGGAGCGGATCGTCACGCTTCGACTCGTCGCGCACCCGGTACTCGAAGAGAAACTCTCCATCGTCGGGACAGTGCGTCACGACCGCATCGTAGACCTCGCCGCATACCGGACAATAGGCTTTTGAGGGGGCAATGTTTTTCTCGCGTTCCTTCTCCATAGGAGCCGCAGTTTAGCGACCTCACCCACAATTTGTCCAATTGTAATAGCGGTACCCGGGACATCGCTGTCTGCCCTTTGGCCACGGCCTGGAGAGATGCACAAAGTGATTACCCCTCGAAAAACTTCGCGTTTCAGGGTAGTGATCGCCTGCACGCGTTTCGTTCCATTTGGCCTTGCCCACAAGCACGCGATCGACGGATGTGAAATGAATCAACCATTTGGGGACAAGCGCATCATCTGGGTGCTGCTCGCGATCGTGCTTTTGGGCATGGGGCTTCGCAGCTACCAGTTGACCGACCCGGACATCAAGGACTTTCACGCCTGGCGCCAGGCCGATACGGCGGCCTTTGCCCAGGGCTATCTCGTCGAGAACCTCAATCCCTTTTTGCCCTCGATCGCCCGCTATCCCTGCGATCTGCGCGCGGAGCCCTTCGGCCGTGTCGAGGCCGAGCTGCCGGTGGTGAGCTGGTTTGCAGCATTGCCGCTGGCCGCGATCGGGATGCAGTCGGTGCCGCCCTGGTATCTGCGCCTGATCTCGATCGGCTTTTTCGGGGCGACGTGCTTGTACTTGTTCTTGATGGTCCTCAAGCTGGGCGGCCGCGAGAGCGAGGCGCTCTTGAGCGTCGTCGCCTTTAGCCTGCTTCCGCTGTCGGTCTTTTTTACGCGCACCATTCAGCCCGACGGGCCGGCGCTCTTCTTTAGCACGGCATTTTTGTACCACCTGCTGACCTGGCTCAAAGACGATCGCCTCCAACACGGCGTACTCAGCGCCCTCTTTGGCGCTGTCGTCTTCTTACTCAAGATCTCCAACGCCTTTTTGTTCTTTCCGGCGATCTACCTCTTTGTGACCCGCAAGGGTCTGTGGCAATCGATCAAGACGCCCAGGCACTGGGCCTGGGGATTTGCGATCATCGTGCCGGTGATCGCCTGGTACATGTATGCGCGCGGCTTTGCCTGGAGCTTTGGCGTCTGGGGCGATCGCGGCTCGAGCAAGTTCACCAACTGGGAGCTGTTCACCAGCGCAACGATCTGGCGCACGCTGGCCTCGCGCGCGGCCATTGACATCTTCACCGTGCCCGGCCTTGCCCTGATGGTCGTGGGCTTGACCCAGTTTCGAGAGCGTGAGCTCGTGCGCTTTGCCACCATGTGGACCGGCGCCGTGCTCTTGTTCATCGTGGCCGTGCTCGGCGGAAACAACACCCACGTCTACTACCAGTTGCCGATCGTGCTGCCGGCCTCGCTGCTCATCGGCGTGGCCGTGGTCCGGGTATGGAACCAGCAGATTGCGGGTAAGCTGGTGCTCGCTTTGGCCTTTGTCATCTATGCGGTCACCGCCAACCACGTGCTCTTTGCGCCCAAAGACAACAAGATGCAAAACGGCTACTTCCAGGTCGACGTGCCCGCCTCGATCCTCGAAGGCTCCGCGCTCGTCTCGCGACACCTCGTCGGCCAGGAGAAGTTCGTCGCCCACACCAACAACCCCACGCTCTACTCCAACTCGGGACATCGCGGCTGGTTCCAACGTGGCCAAAACGTCAACAAGATCGTAGCCTGTGCTGGCCCGGACGCACCCTATTTGTTGCTCAACAACGCCGTAACAAAGCGCCTCGAAAGCTCCATCGCCCGCGACGCCAAGCTGCGCGCTCGCCTCAAAGAGGTCGAGCGCGGCAAGCACATGTCTTTGTGGAAGGTCGAAGATTTCTGAAGCGATGTGCCACAAGGATAGATGATGAACCCGATTGCTGGCACTTCGTTGCGGACCATGACCATCGCTTTATTGCTGGGCCTGGTGATCGTGAGCCTGGGTTGTGGGCCGGAGCGACGCCGTTCGGCGCGCCCGGTCGACGATGCCGGCAGCGATTCCGGCTTCATCGACACCGGCTTTGCCGACACCGGTTTTCTCGACACCGTCCTTCCCGACACGGGCTTTCCCGACACCGACTACAACGACGCCGTTGACGACGCCGACGCTCTCAACCATCCGGATACCTGCGATGGTTGTGAGTCGGCCCTCTTGCTGGTGACGCTCAGCGGCAGCGGCAGCGGCACGGTGAGCTCGAACCCGGCCGGCATCGACTGTGGTTCGAGCTGCAGCGCCGAGTACCCCTTTGGTACGACGGTCACCCTCACGGCAGTGCCCTCGGCGGACAACACCTTCACAGGCTGGTTTGGCGCCTGCTCGGGCGCAGGCCAGTGTACGGTCTTGATGACCGAGGCGCGCTCGGTCACCGCCGCATTTTCTCTGGCGACGGCCACACCGGACAAGACGCTGGGGATCGGAAAGGACGGCAACGGCAGCGGCACGGTGAGCTCGAGCCCGGCCGGCATCGACTGCGGGCCAACCTGCACGGTGACCTTTGCCCACGCCACCGAGGTCACGCTCAGCGCCTCGCCAGATGCCAGCAGCACCTTTGCCGGCTGGTCGGGGACCTGCATCGGCACGGGGACCTGCGTGGTCTCGATGACCGAATCACGCTCGGTTCAGGCCACCTTCACCCTCAAGCCGCACACCTTGACGGTCGTCGCAAACGGCAGCGGCACGGTCACCTCGAGCCCGGCCGGCATCAACTGCGGCGCGAGCTGTACCAGCGATTTCGGCCACGGCACCGAGGTCACGCTGAGCGCCGTGGCGGCGGCCAACACCGGCTTTGCGGGCTGGTCCGGCGACTGCACGGGCACCGGCGACTGCACGGTCACGATGACCGAGGCACGCACGGTTTCGGCGAGCTTTTTGCCGCTGGTCTCGCTCGAGGTTACCCGGCAAGGCCTGGCCAGCGGGACCGTGAGCTCGAGCCCGGCCGGCATCGACTGCGGTTCGACCTGCACGGCCCACTTCGCTCAGGACACGGCGGTGATCCTCACCGCTTCGCCGCTCAACAACCTCTCGGCATGGTCAAACTTATGTGCGGTGACCGCTCCTTGCACGGTCACGATGAGCCAGGCGCGCACGGTGAACGCCCGGTTCTCGGAATTGTTTTCCTGGGGGCGCAATCTCGAAAACCAGGTCGGCGATGGATCCAACGTCGACGGCCATGTCCCCCTGCCCGTCAACGGCGATCAACTCTGGGTCCAGCTGTCGGCCGGCAACCGGCACACCTGCGCGATCCGCTCCGACACACTCGAGCTCTACTGCTGGGGAGACAACACGCGCGGCCAGTTGGGCGATGGTACGAACACCCGCTCCTCCTCGCCCAAGCGCGTGGGCACCAACACCTGGAAGCAAGTTGCCACCGGAGCCTCGCACACCTGCGCAATCGCCTCCAACAACCGCCTGTATTGCTGGGGACATAACACCGACGGCCAAGTCGGCGATGGAAGCGTCATTGAGCGCCAAAGCCCTGTCGTCGTCGGCATCCAGACGTGGAACCAGGTCGAAGCCGGCACCTACCACACCTGCGCCATTCGTGCCGACAACAGCCGCCTCTACTGCTGGGGATACAATACCTTTGGTCAACTCGGTGACGGCGCGCCCGAGTTCATGAGGTCGACGCCTGTCGAGGCCGGCACCCTGACATGGAAGCAGGTCTCGGTTGGCCGCGAACACACCTGCGGGATCCGCGACGACAACAGCCGTCTGTACTGCTGGGGAAGAAGCGGCCCCTGGCTTGGCTACCCCAACTCCGAGCACCAATCCACCCCGCAAGTCGTTGGCACCAACACCTGGAAGCAGGTCAGCGCCGGCTTCACCCATACCTGCGCGATCCGTGCTGACAACGATCGCGCCTACTGCTGGGGCAACAACATCGCCGGCGAGCTCGGCGACGGATCACCGGCGGTCGCCAAGGCCGCGCCTACGGCGGTCACCTCGACCGACACCTGGAAGCAGATCAGCGCCGGCACCGCCTTCACCTGCGGCATCCAGCAAGACGACCTCGCCTATTGCTGGGGGCTGAACGGACGCTTCCAGCTCGGCAACACCAACTCCAACACCGTCTACGTGCCCGGCCCCACCTACGGCTCGCGCACCTGGCGGCAGGTATCGGCCGGCGGCGAGCACACCGCCGGCATCCTCACGCGCTAGAGTTCGCTCTCGGCCTATTGGTCTTGACTCTCGAGGCGGCTCGCCGCCTGCGCCTCCTTGATGTACTCGCGTGCTTCCTGGAGCTCGGGCCGCGTCTGCTCGCTGTCCGCCGTCAACTCGAGCAGCCTTGCGTAGTGCGCGCGGGCGCGCTCGGGCATCTCGGCCATGCGCGCCGAGCTGGCGGCCCCATAGAGCGGACGAAAGCGATTGGGCGTCAGCTCCATCGAGCGCTCAAAGATCTCGAGAGCCTGCGCGTACTCGCCGTTTTGATAGAGCAGATCGCCGAGGTATTCGCGCGCCTCGATGATCCGACCGGGCATGACGGGGTGTTTGCCAAGCGCGTCCTGCAGCGTCGCCGCGGCGCGCATCTTTTCGACGGCGACGGCGGTGTTGCCGGCGGCCTGCTCGAGCAGCGCGTCGACCACGCCGTGGTAGATCTGGACGTGAATCGTCCAGAAGTCCTGCGGCCCCTCGGCCGTCTTGGCACGCACTTCCTCGAGGCGCACAAAGGCATCGCGGGCTGCTTCGAGATCGCCGATGTTCACGGCACCGACGGCGCGCGCCGCATGCACGATCGCCTGAGCCGGCGGCCACTCCTCCCAGGGAAGCTGGGTGGGGTGCAGGGGCGCGATCCCGGCGGCGCTCTCCCAATCGCGGCGTTCCAGAGCGAGGCGCGCCGGGATCGCGATGCTCGCATAGCCAACTGCGACGATGTGAGAGACCGGATTATCGGCGGCGCGCGTGCGCTCGGCGATCTGTGCAGCCTCCCGATCCTGGCCCTTTTGCAGATAGCCGTAAACGACGTAATCCAAGGCGTGGTAAAAATCCATGGGCGTCTGCCCCTCGACCAGCAGGCGCTCGGCGGCCTCGGCCGAGCGCAGATTCAGGTCGATCACCTCGTCCCACTGACCGAGCCGCGTAAAGATATGGCTGGGCATGTGCAAGGGGTGCGGAAGCGACGGCGCCAGCTCCGCGTAGCTGCGCGCGACGTTGATCGCCCGCTCGGCCAGGGCCGGGTGATCGTAGGCGTGGATCAAATAATGATGGCCTCCCGGATGCCGGGGCTCCTGCTCGAGAACGCGCTCGAGGATCGACCCGGCGCGCTCCAGCGCCTCGGTGGTCTCGGTAGCCGGCGGGATCGTGGCCACTGTGGCGAGCGCGTAAAACGAGGCAGCCTCCACATCCTCAGTATAGCGCTGATAGGCCTGCTCCCAGCCAGCGCGAAAGGCCTCGGCGCGGGTGCCGTGGTCGACCTCCTCGTAATTCTCGTAGAAGGCGGCCACGGCCGCGATGAAATCCTGCTCGCGCTCGGTGGGCGCGCCCAGCGCCCTGGCGCGCGCGACGGCTTGAGCGCCGGCCTCCAATGCCGGCAATCCGGGGACTGCCCACAGCGGCGTGTAATAGGTCATTGCGATGCCCCATTGAGCCATCGCACAATCGACGTCCAAAGACGCCGCCTCCACAAATGATTCACGCGCCTGCTGATAGGCCATGTGGTGGAGGCGTGCGAGCCCGATCTCGAACTGCGCCTGAGCGGCGCCGGTGCACGATGTCTCAAATTGAACCTGCCCGATGTCGTCGACCGTCGGCGCCGCTACCTCGGCCCGCTCTTCTTCGGCCACGGGCGGCGCGTCGGCCGTGGGCGCCTGCGTCCGGCATGCGCCCAAGATGATCAATGCACACACGCAAAAAAACACTTTAAAGGTCGCCATTTCCATGTCCTCCGCTCACCCAGAGCGCGGCTGTAGCGTAAAACAGCTGAGTTGTTTTGGTCGCACGGATTTCCGTGGACCGACCTGAGCCCTCATCGTCGAAGACAAACAATCTGCAACCCAACACGCAAGAATCAACCCGCGATTTTCGCGAGTCACCGGGTGGGGTCAGGGGGAAAACTCAGGCCTGCGACAAGTACCAGGCTTCCTTCAACGACATCGCCCACGCCACGAGCCCGGCGACAGCACGACAGATCTGCTCGGCGTCCTGCTCGCTGAGCAAGCCTTCGAGCTCGGTCACGCCGTCATCCAACCCCAGCCGCGCGAGCAGCGTGGCGCAGTCTTGCAGGCGGCGCCGCTGTTGCCCGGTGCGCCGTCCCACGCCCTGACAGACGCTGCTCTCGAGCACGTTGAGCAGTTGGTCGAGCGCGGCGTCGAGCGGCTCGCTTTGGTGGCCCATGCCGTGGATTGCAGCCGGCTTGACCGCGGGCAGTGCAGCGAGCGCGATGTTCGAGAAGCTCAGCGAATGGGGCCTGTCGTCGCCTGCCAGCCAGACGGCCACCGGTACAGCGCGAAGGCCGTGGGACGTGGGCCAGTAGCGCACCAGCCAGTGCGTCGGGGCCTCGGGCCAGCGCGCGATCTGGGCCAGCGCCTCGAGCACGGCGTCGTCGCCGGGGCGATGGCGAGCCTCGAGGGTCAAAACACCGCCTCGGGCCAAGTTGATCGCGACGTACAAGCGCTGTGGCGCGCGTCGGGGCTGTGGGGCGAGCAGGTGCCGTCGAATATGTGCGGCCAGGGCGAGACCGGCGAGGGGCCGGCGCGCCCGATGCTGGTGTGGTGAAAGCCGCCCGTCTCCGGTTGCACGAACCACAAACGAAGCAGTGTGCCACGCGGGCCGCGAAAGCCTTCGGCTCCCAGCGCCCAGAGCCGAAGGCTTGAGGCCTCGACGTAGTCGCGCCGGCTTCGGCCCACCAGAAGCTGGCGCCGCCTGTGGCCCAGCTCGCTTTGCAGCGCGATTAGCCGCGCGGCCAGCCTGCTTGTCGCGATCAACCAGGCGCTCGAAGAGTAGCGCGCCGAGCGGCGCGCGTTGGCCTCGATGAGCACGGCCAGAGCACGCAGGTCGTCGCCGGCGGCCGGGATCGTGGTGTCGATCTGGCGCGAGAGCAAATGCAGGTCGCCGGCGACCTCGACAGGCAGCGAATCAAGGCCCACGCGCATCAACTCAACCACGCGCGGCCACAACAGCGCACAGCTCTGGTCGATCGCCGCCTTTGGGCGAGCGTGCACGTCGGGGATGTCGTCGTGAAAGGCGAGCGCGGCGATCAGGCGGTGCTCGCACAGACCGACGACGCCGCACGAGCACAGCGCCGCCTCGATCGCCAGGCCGGGAGCAAAGCGCACGCGCACCCCGAGGCTGGGAAAGATCACCAGATCGTCGGCTTCGATGCGCGTCTGCAGGCCGCGCACCATCAAATCGCAGGCCTTGCGCCACAGGCCCGCGCCGGCTTGGCGCCGCAGCGCGCCGAGGTCGTAGTCGACCGAGCTTGGCCCACCGGGCACGCTTGCGTGCGCCGCCACCTCAACCTCGCTGTCCTGCTCGCTCTCTGGCTCGCTCGCTGGCTCGCTCTCTGGCTCAGCCGTGCTGGCCTGGCCGCGCATGTGGAGCACGGTGCGCACGCGGTGGCGGCACAGCTTTCTGGACGGGCAGGTGCAAAGCGATGCCAGCAACCCCGCCGAGCCTATCGTGCATGTGGCGTCCGACCAGACCACGACCAGCATCGTGCCGTCGTCGGTGACCCAGAACATCGTCCAGCAACGCGTCCTCACCACAAAGGCCCGCCATACCGACGCCCTCGCCAAAGCGCCCAAGAATCAGCCGCCACCGCCGCAAAAGCTCCGCATCACCCGCTTGCCCTGCTTGCCTTGTTTCCCCGTCATCTTCGGCATCCCCCGCAGACTCGGACATAGACTCGGACATAGACGTGGAAGTACACAACCCCCACTCTCCCAAGT
>JACCWM010000045.1 GCA_013697635.1 Lujinxingiaceae bacterium
ATGCCATGCCGCATGTGCGCGTGCGCATCCCCAACCGTCAGCTGCTCGAGCGCTTTTTCAACACGGATCTGCCCGCCGGCGGCATCTTCTTGCGCACGCCCGATTTGCACCCGGAGGGCACCGCGGTCTGGTGCGACATCGTGCACCCTGAAACCGGTCAAGTCTTCGAGCTCGAGGCGAAGATCGCCCAGGTCGTGCCGGCACCGGTTCGCGATCGCGGCATGAAGCTTGCCATCGATGCCGCGGAAGAGATGGAAGCCCTGCGTGTGTTTGTCTACGGCGCCGCGCCTACGACGGAACTTTGACTCATCCTCCATTGCGAGCGAACTCGTGACAGCTCAAGCAACCCGGCCCTTCCCTTCGCTGCCCACTGCGATTCACAAGATCCACATCATCGGCATCTGCGGCACGGCCATGGGCAGCCTTGCGGCCATGCTCGTCGAGCGCGGCTTCGAGGTGCGCGGCAGCGACGCCATGGCCTATCCGCCGATGAGCGACTGGCTCGAGGCGCGCGGCATCGCGATCATGATGGGTTATGCCGAGAGCAACCTCGACTGGAACCCGGATCTGGTCGTTGTGGGCAACGTCTCCAAGCCAAGTTATGCCGACGCCGTGGCCACGCGCGAGCGCAACATCCCCTATCTGAGCCTACCCGAAGCGCTTCGCCACTTCATCTTTGCCGACAAGCGTCCGTTGGTCCTGACCGGCACGCATGGAAAAACCACCACCACGAGCATGCTGGCATGGATTCTGAGCTCAGCCGGGCGTGATCCGGGCTTCATGGTCGGCGGCATCACCGGCAACTTTAACTCCAACTACCGCCTCTCCGAGAGCGATCTCTTCGTCATCGAAGGCGACGAATACGATACGGCATACTTCGACAAGGTGCCCAAGTTCTGGCACTACGCGCCCTTTCGGGCCACGATCAACAACATCGAGTTCGATCACGCCGACATCTACCCGGACATCGCCTCGATCGAGTTCGTCTTTCGACGCTTCGCCGAGCTGCTGCCCGCCGAGGGCACCTTGTGGGTCAACGGAGATGACGCGCGCGCGCTCGAGGTCAGCGCCCGGACGCCGGCCACCCGGCGCACCTTCGGCCTCGGAGCGGACAACGATTTTCGCGCGATCAATCTTGGCTACACCAAGACCACGGCCTTTGCCGAGTTCGTGCTCGACGGCCGCTCGCTGGGCGTCTTCGAGGTGCCCGGCGTCGGCGAGTTCAACGTGCGCAACATGCTCGGCGCCGCGGCGCTGGCCCTCGACGAGGGTGTCGACGCCGACACGATTCGCCAGGCGCTGCTGGGCTTTCGACACACCAAGAAGCGCCAGGAGCTCATCGCCGAGGTCAACGGAGTCAGCGTCTACGACGATTTTGCCCACCACCCCACGGCGGTGCGCGAGACCCTGGCTGCCTTGCGCGTGCGCCATCCCAACCAGCGCATCTGGGCGATCTTTGAGGCCAAGAGCAACACATCACGACGCCGCGTTTTCCAGGATGCCTACCCGCTGGCCTTCTCCCAGGCCGACCACGTGATCTTGTCGCGCCCCTGGCGCCAGGATGAAGATTTGCCCTTGGAGGCGCGCCTCGACATCGAAGAGCTCGCCGACTCGATCCGCGCTCTGGGCGCACCCACGGAGCTGATCCCCGAGGTCGACAACATCGTGCACTCGGTGGTCGCGCGCGCGCGCCCTGGCGATGTGATCGTCGGACTCTCCGGATCGGCCTTTGGCGGCCTGCACGGCAAAATCGTCGCTGCCCTCGAGAAGCTCACACAGCCAGAAACCACCTGACCGACCAGCACTTTAGGCCAAAAAACACGAGCCTGATTCCACCGGCTTGAAACTTTTTTGGCAACAAAACGCCTGCTCCGCTCGAAAACAGATCCGTCGCGCAACGACCCACGTTGCCGGATCACTCTCGGAGCGGAACATGAAATCATCAGCCACGATCTCGCTGCTCGCCGCCGTCCTCGCGCTTGCCAGCCTGGCAGCATCGACGGCCGCAGCCGAGCCCAAAGCGCTCGACACCGCCGCGCTTTGCAAGGCCCTGCCAGCCCTTCTCGTACCACAGCTTGCCAACGACCAGCGCCCAGCCATTGCCCACGCGCTGCCAACGCTTGTTGCCAGCGCCTGGACATGGCGCGCGTACCGCAATCGCGAGCAAAAGCTGGCCATTGCCCGCACCTACGACGGCGTGCGCGAGATCCATCTCGACCAGCGGCCGATTCAATGGGAGCTCGGCCTGAGTTGGGACTTGTCCAGGCTGTTGCCCAGCGCCCAGGACACCGTGCTGGGCGTCGCCTTCGAGCACGATGGGCTGCGCATACACGAGGCAAAGCGGCTGTGCCAGGCCCTGCGCGCGCTCGCGCCCGGCGAGGCTGGCCTGGCCGACGCCCTGCTCCTCGACCTCGAACGCCAACGCATCGACGCGCTTCTTCGCATCTACGTGAAAGGCTCAACGGGCGGAGAAAAACGATGAAGACCGCACCCAAACGCTGGCTTGGCATCGCTGCCTTCGTCGTGACGAGTATCGCTGTGTCGAGCCCGGCTGTAGCCCAACCATTGCCCAATCCCGTCGAGGTCTTGGCCCGCTTTGCCCACGAACCGGGCATCACCGCCGTGCAAAGCGCGGCTCTCGAATACGCAGGGCTAGCCGATCCCGATCTCGACGCCTGGTCGGCGCGCGCCCGTTGGTCCAACGCCATACCGCGCTTGCAGGCACAGATGGCCTGGCTCGACCAACGTGACGTCCAGCTGCGCTACCGCGAGACCTTCAGCACCGACGACGAGGGGGTGATCGTCGCCGATCCCAACCAGAGCAATCTGGCCGACGACGCGCGCTTTCGCACCCTGTTTTCCCTGCGCGCAAGCCTCGATCTGGGCGGCCTGGTCTACGATCGCAGCGAGCCCATTATCGCCCGTGAAGTGCGAAGCCGCTTTGGCCAGCGAGACGATGTGCTTCGACGCGTCACCGAGCTCTACTTCGCACGCCGTGGCAAACAAGCCATTCGCCACCTGACACCGATCGCCAACTGGGAGCGCCACCTCGAGCTCGAACTCGAGATCCAGGCGCAAACCGCTCAACTCGACGCGCTGACCGGCGGCTGGTTCGTCCGCCAGCTCGCCCGGCCCAAGACAGGTGCCCCATGAGCCCGCGCAAGCAACAATCCCATTGGCGTTGCCTTGCAGTCCTCGTTCTGGGCTTGTGCAGCTGCTACCCGAGCCTCGAGCCCGACTGCCGCTTTAGCTCGGACTGCGCGAGTGCGGCCTACTGTCGCGCTGGCCGCTGCGTCCCAACCCATGCCGCCAGCCGCCCGCCTCACGAGACCGCTGCGGGCAGCGTCATCGAGCCCGGTGGTGATACAGCCGACGCGCATTCCTTCGATGCCCAGACCGCTACGACAGCGTCAGGCTGCCCCGAGGGCCACGCACCGCGCCCCGGCGAACTCGTGCTCAACGAGTTCCTCGTCAACGTGCCCCAGGGCGCCAGTGGCGATGCCAACGGCGACGGCATACGCCACGCCCACGACGACGAGTTCGTCGAGCTCGTCAACCTGAGCACGCATCGCCTGGACTTGAACCGTTTGGCAATCTTCAACGCCGACAGCCTCAAATTCACCTTTCCGCCATTTTGTCTGGAACCGGGCCACGCCGTAGTCGTCTTTGGCGGCATCGAACCCGGTGCCGCCTTGCCCAAGGGAGCTGGCTTTGTGGCCTTTGTCGCCACCACCCGCTTTGCCTTCAATAACGACCGCGGCCTGATCGTCATCCGCGACGCCGAGCGCCAGGAGCTCGTGCGCGTCGCCTACGAGCGCGCGCCGGCTCAATCGCTCAACCGATCCCCAGACCTGCACGGCGAAGGCTACGTGGCGCATAGCACACTTTCACCAGGCCAACTCTTCAGCCCCGGCCGCTGCGCCAACGGCGACGCCATCGACTCCGGCTGCTCGCCAACCCTTCAAGACGAGCTACCTGATGTTGGGATCGATGCTGTGGCGAGCACCGACGACGCCCAATAAAAAACCCCGACGCTCCTCTTCTCGAGGAGCGCCGGGGCGATGTCTGGCAAAGCAGACAACTCGCTTAGAAGCCGTAGCCGACGTTGATACCGATCACGTGGGCACCCATTTGATAGGAGCCCTCGACCGGGCTGCCGTTGTCGATGATACGCTCAGCAACCATGACGAGTTGGTAGCCAAGGTCAGCGCGCATCGAGTTCCAAGTATAGCCCGCGCCCAGCCCGATGACCGTGCGGTTGTTGTCCGGCAGCGACGGTCCCACCGTCTCGGCAGGCACCGGTGTGATGTCATAGGCTACGCCAGCACGCAGCTTGAGGTTTTCGATCGCCTCGTACTCCATACCCAGGCGAACAGCCATCGCGTCGCTCCAATTCGCGTCGACCACGAGCGAGGGTTGAGTCTCGCCGGGCCCACCCTGCGGGCTCTGTTTTTCGTATTCGACTTCGATCCGGTCGTAAACCGACCAGGTCATGTAGTTGACGTCGATTCCGACGAAGAGCTCATCGAGCACCTTCCAACCCGCGCCGATGCTGATCGTGTCGGGAACCGTCAGATGGGTCTTGATCCCCTGATCGACAAAGCGCTCTTCAAAGGGGGTATCGGTCGGATCATCAAAGTGAATGACGCCTTCGTAATTCAAACGCACGCGGCTGCGATAATTCAATCCCAGCGTGATGTCCTTGGTCGGCTGGTACATCACCGCGAATGTGCCGCCCAGGCCAAAACCCGAGCCGCCAAGCGTAATCTCGATCTCGGTATCATCGCGCGGGATCACCACCCGGCTTTGCACCAGTGAGCTGAACATCACCTGCACACCGGCGGCCACCGACAAATCGACTCCGGAGAACTTGTAGGCAAAGTTCGGGTTGACGTTGACCGTCTGCAACTGCTGGCTCATGAACGTCTCACGGCCATACCAGCCTTTGGGCCACGAGATCGCCAGGCCCCAGGGCAGCGTCACACCGATACCCGCCGCATAGTTCTCGCCAAAGGGCACCGCCAGATTGAAGTTGGGCGGCGGAAACACCGCCGCAACCGTCTGCACGTCTGCCTCACCCAACCGATCCGGGTTGTGATTGACGCTGGGAATGATCAGCGTCGGTCCGACATAGACGTTGAGCTTGTCGCGAAAGGGCATCGCCGCCGGGTTGTAGAAGTTCGAGTTGGGCTCGTCCGGATTGGCCGTGGCAACGCCTGCCATACCCGTTGCCGAGCCACTTTGCGCCGTGTTCGCAAAGCCGGCACCCAGAGCAATCTGGGGCGCGACCATCAGCGCCGCGGCGCTCGCCAGTCCTGCAATTATCTTGGCCCTTTTCATAGGGTTAACTCCTGTAGGTATCGAAAGTCGTTCATCCATCACAATTCGCCAATAGGTGCGCGATCTGAGCGATTAACTCGCCCAAATCGCGCGCAGAAACTCAAAGCCCCGCTATGCAGGTCGCCGCCTCGAGCGTCTCGGGAAGGCTGGCCGTACCGCTCAAGCCGCTGGAAAGCCATGCTGCAGCTTGCAAGCGAGCGCACTGTCCCTGGACATAATCTGCCGCGTCGGTGTGGCGTGCGCCAAAGAAGAAGCCGTGGCTGGCGCCATCAAACGTCGTGGCATCGAGCGAGACGCCCATCGTATCGGCGAGCAACTCCGTGCAGATGTTGGGCACGGTTTCGTCGTCGGTGACCATCTGCAGCAGAACCTCGTTGGCCGGCGTCTGGCGCACGCACTTCTTCTCCGCCGAATTGCCGGCGCCGAAGGTGCGACAGCTCCAGTTCGCATTGCAGGTCGCGCTCGTCTCGCAGTCGGCACCGATCACCGGCTCGAAGCCGCCCGTCGCCGAGATGTAGCTGAGCACGTCAAGAGGCTTGTTGATCGTGTGGGGTGCAAAGGTGAAGGGGTCGGCATGGTCTGCGACCCACTGAATCAGGGACATCGTCTGGACATAGTTGAACGTGCCAGGAACGACACCGCCTGCAGCGAGCTGGGCCAAAATCCCCTCGCCAATGCTGCCCTCGAGAAGCCAGGTCAGCTTGCCACCGGCCGCGTTGAGCACAGCCGTCGAGACATCGGGCTCGACCGTGATGAACAACGTACCCAGAATTCCGCCCATGCTCGCGCCCAGGTAGGCAATCTGGTCGGTGAAGTAGGTCGTGCTCTCATCGGCGTCGATCAGGCCCTCGAGCCCGCTGACGCCGCCATCACCGCGGATGATGCGTGTGAGCACGCTCAAATCGATGACCGACTGCTGAAACAAGGACTTGGTCAGCAACAGGTTCGCCGACAAAAAGTTCTGGCCTGAGGTCGCCGGCTTCGTCGTCGGGTGCAGGTCCGTTGAACCCAATGTGCGCCCGCCGTGAAGTGGGAAGTCCATCGCCACGGTGGCCAGACAGCTCGGAAATGCTGCCAGCTCATTGGAAGTAGCCAGACCGGCACTGAGACGATCGCCACCCAGGTTATGGCCGACGATCACCACATCATAGGGAGGCGCACACTCACGGTTGATGCCCTGGTCTTGCTTGGGCACAAACACGGTGATGCCGACGCCAGGCGTGGTCACATCGGAAACCCCACCCATCTGAGCGTTGGCAAGGTTGAGAAAGTTCGCCGTGGTGAACTCGCCACCCTTTTGAATGTGACCGATGTTCGACATGTCGATCGTCTTGCCCACCGCGTTAGGATCGGGATAGGCCGCAGCGATGTCGCTCTCGAGCACCGAGCCCACCGCCACCGTCGCATTGCGATCGTCCCAGCCATCCACGACGTGCTGAGCGCGAGCGCGATACTCCTGCAAGGTCTGAGTCGATGTTCCCGTGTCGAATACCCAGGCGTTGGCGATGTCTTCACGCGCATAATTGCGCCCCGGAATCTGACCGGCAGCAAAGAACAACAGTGCGTAGGCGCGTCGGGCCTCATCGAGCGAGGCTGCCGTCGCGTCGTCGAGCACGCCGGGCAGATTGCTGACGCCCGCGTTGGTCACCAACGGAAATTCGCTGCGCAGAAACACGAAGGCCGGCGTGGGCTGCACCGGGCGCATGTTTGCGCCGAGCAGTTCGGTTGTGACGATACCGGCGTGGCGCAGCAGCGGCGTCAGCGGCTTGAGCGGTGTCACGAGCAGCTTGTCAAATGCCTCGACGTACTCGATCGAGTAGTCGTCCTCACCGAGCAGATTGGGCGGAATGCCCGGAACCGACGCCATGGCGACCGACTCGTGGCTGATCGATTCGGGGGCAAGCTTGCCCCAAAGTGGAATCCAGCCCGTGGACGAAACCGAGAAGCCAACGCGCGTGTTCAGCTCGTTGAGGATCGCAAGCGTCAGACCTTCGGCACCGGCCGTCGGCAGATTGACGTGACCATTGGCCGTCAAGAATGCGTTGGGAAATGGAATCGTCGAGGAGGTCGGGTCAAAAACCACGAAGGTATCCTGCCATGTAAACCAACCCCAAACGCTGGACAAATTGTCGTGTTTGACCCCTGCGACGGCCTCGATCGCCACCGCTGCCGGGCGCAGCCGCTGTTGCAGCCCGGCGATGGCCGTGGCCTGAGCGTCAGTGAGGCTGCCAAGGACCGACTTGCCGTCGACGAGAACCGGATCCGGCTGAACGCCCAGAAGAATCGGCACCGGCGGAAGCAAGGAAAAGCCCTGCGGCGACTTGATGTCACGCGTGGCAAATGCGAGGTAGTGCGCCTGCAAGTCGAGCGCCTCATCGGGCGTCACCAAGATGGAATAGGCCACTGTAGACTCACCACTGCAACGATCGATCTTCTCACTTTGAAGGCTCAAGCTCGCCGTGATGCGCTCGGGGACTGCACGATCGACGCGCCACAGCTGCACGCTGTCTTCGGTCAAGGTGGCCTCGTCGATCGGGCCACTCAACGGCAGCGTCACGGGAACGCTCGTCGGCCAGCCATTGAGCCTGCCCAGATAATCCTCAAAGTAGCTCATCGCATTGCCTGCCCCAGGCGTGCTGCAAAGCGCGCTGCGAGGAAAGGTTCCGTCGGCATCCAGGCCCAGGGTATTGGGAAGCGGCACCGTCGCCGTCAACGGATCGAGCACCGTAAAGGCTTGCTGCGGCGTATGCCAGACCCAGACGCTGGAGAGATCAGTGTGTGCGATGCCCGTGGCCGCCGTGATCGCCGCAGACGCCGGTCCCAACAATTGCTGCAAGCCCGCGATCGCCATGGCCTGATCATTATCAAGCCGGCTGACCAGCGACTTGCCGTCAGCAAACACAGGATGCGGCTGAATCGCCATGGCCACCGCCGGGGGGGGAAGAAGCGGATGACCTGCTGGCGAGCGGATTGCCCGCGTGGCAAACGCGACATAGCGCGCCTGCACGCTGAGCTCTTTGGCCGGAATGAGCAGAATTGAGTAGCCCGGGCTGATGTCGCCGCTGCATCGGTCGACCTTCGTCTCGAGCAAGCTCAAGGTGGCCGCGATACGCTCGGGGGTTGCACCATCGACGCGCCACAGCTGAACGCTGTCTTCGGTCAAGGTCGCCTCGTCGATCGCACCGCTCAACGGCAGCGTGATCGGTGTCGTCGTCGGCCAGCCGTGGAAGCTGCCGATGTAGTTGTCGAAGTAGCTCTCCAACGTCCCATCATCAGGCCCGCTGCAAAGCGCCGTGCGAGGAAATGTTCCATCCCTTGGATCCAGACCCAGGGTATTGGGAAGCGGCACCGTCGCCGTCAACGGATCGAGCACGGTGAAAGTATTGGGCACCACCTTCCAACCAAAGGCCATCGCCACGTTTCCACGCTCAATCCCGTGGTCCTCAGCGACCGCAAACACCGGCGCCAGACCCAGGCGCAGGCCCTCGAGCGATTTGGCCCTCGCGATCTTCTGGGCTTTGACTTCGGGTTCATCTTCCTTTGCCGGCTTCAATACGCTCAGGACGGGCTGATCATTGGCGTCGATCAGCGGGGTCTTCGACGCCGCAAAGTAGATCGCCAGGGGCTCGCCGATATTGCGCCCATCGCTGTCCTCGATGTCCTTGGTGACGACGATCGCGTAGTTATGACCCGGAAGCAGGGGCGCGCTGGGAACGACGCGCACATTGACCGCCACAAAGGGACTGGCCGCAGCACTGGCGATCGGCGCTTCGATTTCAACGGGTACGGCACCCTCCGCCGTGAACTGAAACATGCGAATCGTGGTCGTATTGACCGTGCTCGCCTTGAGCGTTCCAGAGAACGGAATCTCGATGTCCATCTCCGCCGGCCAACCATGCTGGCTGGAAAACCACTTGGAGAACTCCTTCTCGGCGCCCGGCACGGCATCGTCCGCAAACTGCTGGGACGTCAAAAGATTGGGCAGGCGCCCCGTTACTGGATCCAATGCCGCGCCGTTTGGCAGCGGTAGGCTGCGCGTGTCCGGATCAAACATTGCGATTGTACGCGAGAAACCCTCCGGCAACGGCTCGCGCTGCTCAATCTCCGGATCGCAACCCATCGACATCCCTACACCGAGCACGGCCAACAAAATGGCGGTGCTTCGGCTCCATGACTTTTCAAGCAAGACTCTCATTAACTTCACCCACTGTGCAAAAGGTTGACGTATGATCCCACAATCCAAAAAATTGTCCTCGCGCATACAAATGCCGCCATAATAATTCAAACCCATGAACTTGCAAGGCCCTTCACGGGTAAAACAGCTTGCTACGACCCTGTTTTTGTCCGCTCGTGGCTGCGCCAAATCGCCCGGCTTAATTTTGGCCATCGCTGCTTGAACACCTCTCCTTTCGATGCTACTTAATTGGCCTCACGGACCCTCGACAACGGGTTTGCTCAATGCAGGTCGCCACACCGCACTCACCCTCCTCCATTGTGTCTTTGGCCAGTTCATTCTTGTTTGTATGTAAAGAAGGTACGCTCTCATGCCGCAGTCAGATCAGTGCACCATCGGAGAAGGCGTCTCCATCAACGGACGCCTCTCGGGCGACGATGAAGTCATCGTCTTTGGAAGGATCGAGGGAACCATCACCTTGAATAACCACCTGCTTGTCGAACAGGGCGGCCAGGTCGTCGCCGATGTCGATGCCCAGATGGTCTCGGTGCGTGGCGAACTCAACGGTGACGTCGTCGCCCACCAGGTCGTGCAGCTTTTGGCCGGCTGCCTTGTCACGGGCAACATTCGCGCCCCGCGCATCATCATCGAAGAAGGCGCACGCTTTCGCGGCAACATCGATATGGACGTTACCCTGCCTTAAGATCCCCCAGTTGTTCCCCGCGCGCCGCGCTCAACCAAGGAGTACCCAGTCATGGCCGATACCGTTATTGGAAGAAACACCGTCATCGACGGCGAAATCACGGGCAACCAGCCCGTCGTCATCGAAGGCAGCGTCAAGGGCCGCATCGCCCTGGACTCGCTCGTCACGATCGCCGCCGAAGGCCGCGTCGAGGCCGACGTGCACACCCCTCAAGTCCAGATCAACGGCCAGCTCACCGGCAACGTTGTCGCCGCCGAGCGCGTCGAGATCACGGCCGAGGGCCGCATGGTTGGAGACATTCGCTCGCCACGCATCCTGATCGCCGATGGCGCCGGCTTCAAAGGCCACATCGACATGGACGTGGAATAAGCCATGGCCTATCCGACGACCATCGCTGCCGGGATTCATATCGCCGGCAGCATTCAAGCCTCCGAAGATGTCGCCATTGAGGGCTCTGTCGAGGGCTCGATCAGCCTCTCCGAGGTGCTCTACGTGGCCGCCGGCGCCCTGGTGCGCGGTAACGTCGACGTGCGCGAGGCGCACATCGACGGCGTCGTCATCGGCACCATTCGTGCCAGCGAGCGCGTCATTTTGGGCGCGACTGCACGCGTGCAGGCCGCGATTGCGACGCCAGCGCTGCAAATGAACGACGGCGCGCAGTACGCCGGCGAACTCAACATTGGTGCGGACGCTGAACTCTCGACAAGCTCGACCGTGGCCAAGGCCTCGAGCGCGCCGCGCACAAGCGCTGCCCCGACCACAGCCAGCGCCGCGCGTCGCCCGAGCCCCACTGCCGCGCCGCTGCCAGCGCGCTCGAGCGTCGCGCCCACGAGCGCAGCAGCAGCGG
>JACCWM010000058.1 GCA_013697635.1 Lujinxingiaceae bacterium
GCGTGAGCACGCACAGCTGCACCTGGACCTTCTCTTGGGCGATCATGACGTGCATCGTGCCAAAATCGACCTGAAGCTGCTTTCCAGGCGGCGTTTCAAAGCGCACGGTCGCCTTGGCCTGGCTGACGAGCTCATGGCGATAGGGCTCGACGGCGCGCTCTACGGTGCGAAGGCTGGTGACGATCCCATGCTCATGCTCGAGCTCCTGGCGCACGACGTCGGCATTTCCACCGTGGCTCAAAAAGCGCTGTTTGAGCCAGCTCTCAAGCCCATCGAGTGTCTTTTTTCGCTGCGGGCTCTTGTAGGCCACGTAGCCATTGGCGCGAATGTAATGTTTGACGGTGTTGCGGCTGATCTTTAGCTCTCGAGAGATTCTACGGCTCCCCCAACCGAGCTGCTTAAGCCGCACGATTGCTGCGACATCTTCCGGTGTCATCATCGGGCTGCCCCCTCCTAAATGGGCGGCAGCACCATACGTCAATTGTCTGGTTTGCATCGTTCTTCCTCCTGACGAGGGGGTCAATTCCTCGTGTCGTCAGGGGGTCAATTTCTCATGTCGCCTAACAGGGCGCGAAGGGCTTTTAGGCGGGGGGGTGAAGCGCCGGACGAATATATTTTTAGATGAGTGCAGCCAGCGGACAGATAAATTCGCGCACAAAAAAGCCCGCCGGGGTCTGGAGGACCCTGGCGGGCTGGTTTTTTGCGTCGATCGAGCGAAGACCGAGCGCAGCGCCTGAGCATATGTAGGCAGGCCCTGCGCAAGTCTCGTGGACGGGATCAGCGGGTACAGTAGCCGTAGTCACAGGCACCAGCGCCGGATCGACACTGGTTGTCCGACTCGCAGGCCACCGTGCAGTAGCCATTGAAGCAGGTTGCACCCGTTCCGCAGTGGGTATTGCGCGTGCACTCCGGGCCGGGTCGGTAGTCGGGTTGGCAGACGCCGTTTTCGCACATCATCTGAGAGCCGCAATCAGTGTGAGAGTTGCAATGGTCGAAGCACAGGCTGCCGATGCAGCTGTTTGCGCTGCTGCACTCGTTGTTCACCGTGCACTGGGCAACCGGGCTGGGGTTGATCTTGCAGGTTCCTGACTGGCACGTGTGGCTGGTTGGGCAGTCTGAGTTTGCGCTGCACTCATAGTTGCAAAAGCCGCTGACGCAATTCTTGCCAAGGCCACACTGCGCATCGGTCACGCAGATGCGCTGGACCACCTTACACGCACCGCTGACACAGACTTCACAAGGCTGGCAGTCCTCAGTCGAGCGGCAACTCAAGTCGGCGGCCGTGGGCGTCTGACAGACACCGGCCTCACAGGTTTCTCCGCTGCGGCAGTGGCCGTTCTCGGTGCAACCAAGGCGGCACTGGCCGCGCTGGCATGTCGAGCCCTCGGAGCAGTCCAGACTCGTGATGCAAATACCGCGCTCCACGCATAGTCCATCCTCACAGCGCTCACTGGCGCCACATTGAGTATTGGTTGTGCATCCAGGCGCATCCTCACGATTTGGCGAAGGCTCTTGATGGATCGGCGTTCCGGAGTCTTCGAGGCCAGAGTCGTAGCCGGCATCGACGTCTCCCGGACCGGGCACGACCGGTTCGACGATTTCGTCGATCGGAGCGGGACGCGTCGGGTCAAGCGGAGAGACCGGCACGCAAGCTCCTCGCCAGCAAAGTCCCTGTCCGCACTCCGCATTGGTCTGGCAGCCCGATGAGCACTGATCGAGGTAGCAGGTGGCGTCACGCCCACACTGGTCGTCGGCAGCACAGGTGATTTTACAGCTTCCATTGCTGCATGTGCCACCGACGCCGCACTCGGCGTCTATTTCGCAGCCACCGCCGATGACGCACCGGCCGCCGTGGCAGATCTCACCACCATCGCAGTGAAAGTTACCCTGGCACTGAGGCACGCAGAAGCCATCGAGATTGCAAAACTCGCCGTCAAAGCAGGTGGTAGCCGTGTCGCAGCGGCGCGCCGGAGCGCATTGCCCATCATCGCAGCGGCGAGAGGCGCAGTCGTTATCGGCCTGGCAGACGGAGTCCTCGTCGCCGGGGGTGCAGTAGCGGCCGCGCGTGCAAAACTCACCCTCAGAACAATCGGCGTTGAGGCCGCAGGGCAGAGTGCAGCGATTCGCTCGGCAAATCTCTCCATCGACACACAGATCACCGGCGCCACAGGCGGCACCTGGCTGCGGACAATTCGTGCCTTCGCACTCGAGATCCTTGTTCGGGGGATCCTCGCAGCCCAGGCAGCCGCTACCCAGAGTGAGCATCATCAACAAGGCCATTGCCAGTGCTCTCAGCGTACAGACGTCGGGCAGCTTGGGTTGGATCCCCTTGGACGAAGAAACGAATTTTGCGGTGGGTATCATAGCCTGCTCCAAAACACGGGTTGGTCAGCATCATATAGTCGAACGAATTTTGAATTCCCGAGTGCATCCCACTGTTGACCTCGAAAGTGGGGCACTGTGACTCAAAGCACTTGGACTATCGATTGTAGGACATATTCAAAAACAGATCGCCCTCTCAGAGCGCTGTCTGGTCCAGGGGTGGAGCGATGAAATGGTGTGGCGACGGCCGATTAATTTATCTTGTAAAAAACCACCAAAGGTGCAAAAACGAAGTCATAAAGGTTGGACCATCCTCAGGCGTCAATGGTCGAGCGACCAGGTGTTTTTGGTTTGCTGCGATTAGAGATGGTGGATGCCCGTTTGGGTCGACGAAACGCCTTACAGGAGAAATGATGCGCTTATATGGCGGACAGGTAGCGGTAATCGCAGAGGAGATTCTGCGAACCCTGACCAGGTCAGGTGATCTCGAGATCGCTCCTGAAAACATGCCGGAAGTCGAACTCGATATCCAGTCGGTGCTGCGTGAGTACATCCGCATGGATCGCGATCTGACTGAGCGAGCAAAAGACTCGATTGCCAAACACGGCGATGGCAGTGTCGGTCGCGAGAAGCGCAAGCTGGCGAAGGACAAGGGGTTCTCCGTTGGTGAAGACGCGATTGGCTACATCATCGACCAGCTCATCGAGACGTTTTTTCATTCCCAGTTTGTCGACGAGGTCTTCTCGGCCGACAATGACTTGCGCAAGAAGATCAATCTGATTTTGCGCAGGCATATGAGCATGGATGACGAACTCGATCGCGAAGTTCGTGACAAGATCAAGAACCTCGAAGAAGGCAGCCAGGCGTGGGAGGTGGAGTATGAGCGTGTGCTCTCCAATCTCAAGCGCGCCAAGAAGCTCGAGTAGCAAGGGGCTTTGCTTTAGTCGTTATCGTTTGTCGCGCGACTGAGCATGCGCCCTCGGTTCTTATCCCACCAACCAGACCAGTAGCGATGGAGGTTCTCTCCATTGGTCTCTTCGAGCGGTGCCCAGCGGCGCGTGATGTTTTGCAACATGCGGTTGGTGTTGTAGACCACATGTTCGGGGCCTTTTCGCAAAAGTGCGATGAGGTGATCGACCACGACGAGTCGCGAGTCTTCGGGCAGAACGACGCCATAGCCTGTGTAACTATTGAGCAGCCATGTCTCTCGAGGCTGATGGCCGTTTGTGTCCCACCATCGCTGCCAAAGGGCGATGCCTTCGGCGATCGCTTGGGCGCTGGTGCTCGTCCAATTGACCGGCTGGGAGTGATTGGTGATGCGGTGCAACACGCGCGCGAGCTCTTCGCGAACGGAGGCCGGCTGGTGGGCCAGATGTTCGATTAGGATTGGGACGAGTTCGGGGCGCATGATGTGGCCAAGAGTCCGCGCTGCGAGCACTTTTTCACCGAGGAGCACTTCGGATGACTCCAAGCGAGCCAGGGCAAATTCCATGGCCAGAACATCGCCACTGCGCCGAAGGATCGCATAGGCCACGCGCCGCTCGGCGTCGGTGGTGTCGGTCGCAACGATGAACTGTTGGGCGGCGACGAGCGCGGTTGCCGACCACGAAGGGATGGCACTGGCCAATTCCAGTGCGCGTTGGCGGACCTGGGCATCCGGGTCGCGCACGCCGCGCACAAGCGCCACTTCAGGGGTGTAAGGCGAGCGAATCTTCTCCAAAAAGTTCAATGCTTCCATGCGCTGAGTGGGGCGCGGGTCGTCGAAGGCTCGCATCAACTCTACGGATCGTGCGAGCAAGGCCTCGTCGTGCCAGTCAACCCAGCTCCAGCGTGGGCCGCCGTCGAGGCAGCCTTCTATGCGGTCGCGGCGCGAGCAAGGGATTCTCAGATGAAAGTGATCGTTGTGGGGCAAGGCATCCGTGGGCTGATGGAGCACCTGGCTTGCTCGCTCGATCAGCGCATCTTCCTCACCTTGCTGGCGGGCGTGATCGAGCAGCATGTGCTTGAGGCCCTCGCTGATGAACAGCCACTGGACGCCGATCTCCTCATGGGTGATCAAAGCTTTTGCCAACTCCCAGTTTCGAACGACATCGAAACGAAGATCGGTGCGTCCGATCGCCCGGCCTTCGTTGTCGAAGTGCAAAAGGTCCGGGGCGAGCACAGGTTGGCCGTCCTTGGTGCTGATGCAATAGAAAGCGATGTCCGCATCGCGCCCGGCGTGGTGCGATCCGCTCCAGGGAATGCGGCCACCGCCTTTTCTTCCAATGTTTCCGACGCGTAACACGGAGCCGGGAAAGCGCTCATCGACTCGGGCAGCGCCGTATTTGATGAGGTCAATCATCTGCTGGGTACCGTAGCGCGTCTGGCGGGCGCGGTGGCGTTCGATAATCGAGTGATGTTTACCTTCAAAGGGCAGTTCAGCGGCCTCTCGCAGGGTGCCATCGCGCGTCGTCCCAAGGGACAAAGAGCCTGAGAAACTGCGGTTTGTGTTGAGAATGGCTCGGTAATCGAGCGGATCTTCGAGCGGCTGCCACCAGCCAATGACCCGGCCACCGGCATGGGTGAGGGCGGCATCAACGGCGGCCTGTGCTGACTGCAAGGCCGGCCCGGCATCGAGTACGAAGCGTGGCGCTGGAGCGGGATCTGCGACGAGCACCATGGGCTCTGTTGGCGCACTTTTTGCGGCACTCTCCTCAGAGGTCTTTTCGACGGGATCGGGTCTGCTCGAGGCACTTTCACTGGTTGCGCATGATCCACAAGCCGATGCGAGTGCAAAGAGCAAGATCTGGCGGCGGAATCGATTGTGAATCATTGGTGTTGTCCGAGGCAGTCAATGTCGTGGAGATGGCCCGGCGCGTTGATTCGCCGCCGCATCCACACGTTGCGCGCTTTTAAAAAATCGCCTTGTGAGCTAATGCGCTCTACGATGGCATCGATGGACCTGGGGTCACTATAGTGATCCAAAGGCACCCGCGCAAATTTAGCTCATCAATTCTACGCGTTCGCCGCTTGTTAAGTGCTTGAAACTATAGGTGCTTTTCTTGAGGCTCGCTTCGCTTACAAGCTGGTCGATGATTCCCGTATCTCGTGGGTATTTGATTCTTTGGATAGGCGTGTTGGTCGCGGTCGTGGCCAGCCTGGCGATCGCAACGGTTCGCCTGGCGGGCCTCTCGGAGCTCCCCGTCTTTTTGGGGCCGGATCTGACCGTGCGCACGGTGCGCATGGATCGCGGCGCGGGCCCCGAGGTACAACAGTTTCAACGCGGCGATAGGCTGGTTGCAGTCCAGCGCCAGGCTGTCGACGATCTGCGAGACCTTCGACTTGTCCTGCCAAACTTTCCGGCGCAGACCGAGCAAGTCATCGAGGAGGCCTTCGAAGATGATGGCAATCTCTTGGTGGACTATCAGATCGTGCGACCCTTGCATCGTTTCACGCTGGCACTGCAAGGTGATCCACTCGATCCACTCACTCTGCCACCGGGAGTCGAGCCCAAAGACCGCCTGGTTGAGATTGACGGCCGCCAACTGCCCGGCGTTGGGCCCGAGGGCCTGCGCAGTATCATGGCAAGCCGTCCCGATGCGCTGCTTGGCTTTGAGCGGCCCAATGCCGTCTTTGTGGGTCAGATGCGCGTGCCAAAGCCGATGATCCACTATGGCATCGTACTGACGTTTGGGCTGGCGTTGCTGATTATCCTCATCTTGTGGCGCTTTCGAAGCGAAACGCTGCATCCCCTCACGACATTGGCGATCGCGCTCGAGACACTGGGCATCGCCTGGCTCTTCTTGCTGGCCTTTCAATACCAGTGGTTGATCGCCGATTACACGTTGACGGCCTGCTTGATCGTCGGGCTCGTGATGATGCGCCCGCTGGCAATCTATGCGCGCGACCAATCGGTCAACGATGATGCGACGCGAGGAAAGGTCGCTCTCGGGCTGGGCGTGTTGGTGGCGTTGTCGCTTGTGGTGTTGCTCTATTACCAGTTGCCCAACGCGGAGACGGCCCTTCATATGGCCGCCATCTTGACGGGACTGTTCATCATCTACGAGATCGTGATCACCGGCTATGAGCAGGGTTCGCGGGCCATGCTTGGCGAGCGAGGTGGCTATCTGGTGGGGATAGTCATTCTGGTGCTCTTTGCCGGTCTGGTCGCGGCATTGATGGAGCCGCTGGCCTTTGAAGAAGACCGGTGGCGTTGGTTTGTCGTGCTCATTCCAACGCTGGTTTGGTTCGGAGACGTGCTCTTTTGCCTTCGCCAAAGCGGCGGGCACGGATGGGCCGACATTGGCGATAAGCAGGCCCGTCAGATCACATTGCTCGAGTACTTTCGCCTTCTTGGTCGGGAGTTGCCTCAGACCAGTTTACAGTTCGTCTTGCATCGCAACGAGCGTTCGATCGTTTTGGCCGACCGTGGAAGCGAAGTTGAAGTTCTGCCGGCTTCGGGCGCGCTCAACGATGCGGTGGCGATTTTGATCCAGGAGAATGCACGCATTCCCCTGGCTGAGAGTGCCGAGCGCCAGGTCCATCCGATGGCCGGCATCGCCCAGACCATGCAAATGGCACTGGCGCTTCGCCTGAGCGCGCCCTCTCATGGCATTCAAGTCGACCAGGCCTACCTGGTTTTGATCGCGCTGCAACATCTGCGGGCGGGTGAGATGCCCACGTATGCGTCCGCTGAGACCCTCGATCACGCTCAAAAGCACATGACCAGCCAGATATGGTCCGCCGCGATGATCGAAGGCCTCGAGGGCTTCGCGAGTATGATCGGTCAAGTTAGCGGCACGACCCGCGTGGGGGCCGACCCTGAGACACCGGTCAAGCTGATCGAGCTGCAAGTCCGCATTGAGGAGGCCAGTGCGCAACTCGTCGAGAGTGAGGAGAGCCTTCGCCTCATGAACCGAGAGTGCGCCGAATTGGCGACGCGTGTTCAGTTTTTTGAGCACCAATGGAGCCAGACGCGCCTCGGCCTCTCCGATTGCCAGCGCCTGCTCGAAGTTGAGCTGATTGAGGGCGTGCAATACTTGTTGGCGTCCGACGACGCGATCGTCGTCGCCGGTGCCAATGGCGTGGGTCGGGAGTTCGTCGCATGGTGTGCGCATCTGCTCGAGGGGCGACCGCAGGCACTGTTCGGAATCTACGATGCATCCCGCGGCAGTGACAAAAAGGACGTTCGCGTTCTGCTGGGAGCTGGCCCTGGCGTGGGTCGTCAGCCCAGTGGGTTGCTCGAGCAGTGCCAGGGTGGAACGGTGTTCGTGCGCTCGAGCGAGAATCTGAGCGATACTTTGTTGGTCGATCTTTGCAACGCTGCCAGAGAGTTCGAGGTGCGCTTGTTTTTGGCCTTTACCAGCCATGACGCCGAGAAACACTCGGTTTTGGAAGGCCGCCCGGGGGAGCTTCGCGCACGCCTGGGAGAGCGCGAGTTGATACTTCCGAGCTTTTTTCGCCGTCGCACGATCATGCGTCCGGTGCTCCTGCACTTTCTGGCCGAAGCCGCCCAGACTCGTGGAAAGGTCATCGATGGGTTTTCCAGCATGGCAATGCAGGCGCTCGAAGCCTATGATTATCCGGGCGAGATCAACGAGGCGCGCATGATCGTCGATCTGGCCGTTGCACGTGCCGCACACGATGTCATCGATCTCGAGGATCTCAGCCTCGAAGTGCGACCTTCCTGAGATTGCCAGCCACAATAGGGCTCTGAGCAAGGCATTGGTGTCGATTGTTGACTTGGCCCTTAAGGGTTTTCATCATAGAAACCTGTTCGGCTCTCCAATCGGCACTCCCTCTTGCAAGGCAGCGCAATGGCGTTTCAAACCACTCGATATGCTCAACTCTGGATCTTCGCTAGCTGTATTCTCGGCCTCATTGCTGGCAGTTGTCTGGCCGGCACGGAGCAGGAACCAGGCGACGATGAACGATTTGTGCGAACCATACCGATCGGTTTTGATCTGGACGTGGCCGTAGAGAGCTCCATCTTAAGTTTTCGCTTGCATGGCACGAACCGCCTGGTCGCTGAACAGGCGGTGGTCCACATCGTCGGAGTCAGTGGTACGGGGGGCGCAATCGATAGCTCCTTTGTGGTCGAGGCCAAGCGCGAGGGTGATGTCGGGGACATGTATTTGGAGCTGCCCGTGCGCCATATCTGGTCGCTGTTCAACCCGGCTCCACGCGATCGATTTTCAGGCCGCTTTGAAATCGAGCTGGTCGATTCGATTGGCGTGCTTGGCCGCGGACATGTCGAGCAGGTGACGCTGACGCTCGAGTCGCGCTTTCATCCGCGTCTTGAGCGACTCGTGGGCGGCCAGGTTCACGTCAATCAACTCATCGAGGTCAGCGGTGAGAACTTTTTGCGCCCCGAGGAGGGTACGACATGGGCCCTGGTCGAGCGCGGCAGTGTACGTTACTCGAACTCCAGGCAACGTGACATCGCGGGCACCCGGATCGCACTGGTGTGGAACGGGAGTCGAACAAGCGCGTATTTGCCGATTGCCCCGGCCGTTTTTGGCGTCGAGGTTGCTGAATTCGACGCTGATTTGCGCTTTGAGAATCAGCTGAGCACTGGCGTTCGCTTCGAGGGCAACCGTCAAGATGGCTTCAATGGCTCGATATTACAGTCCTATATTGCGGCTCTCACCCCTGAGCGGGGAAGTCGCGGACAGCGCATTCAGATGAGCGGGCGTGGTTTCGTTGCGACGTCGACCGACGATGGCTACGGGATGCTCCTGCGCTATGAGGGGACGTTTACGCCCTCCGACCGCTCGCAAGCCGTCTTGCAGTTGACCGGCGCCCATGCTCTGGAGCGAGTTCCTGACAAGGTCGAGCGTGAAGATTCGCTCGAGCAAAGCGTGTGGTACGCGATTCAAGGGCGTACCCTTTCGGGTTTTGGGGCCCAGCCCGGGGTATTTCGGGGCACGATTACGCCGCTGCTTGTCGACGCGTTTGGTGAACAAGAGGGATTGGCCTGGCAAGGCGACTTTACGATTTTGTCGACCAAACAGGTGGTCTACCTCAAATACCTTCCAGCCTTCTCCAAAGGCCTTGAGAAGTACGGCCTGGAGAACGTCGAGCGCGAGATTCGAGATCGCATCTTGGAGGTAGTTCGCCGCGACTACGCCGGCGTCAATGTTCGCTTCGGAGAGGATGAGCCACGTGATTTCATCGAGTTTTCAACCATTGAACTTGGCGGGCCCGATCCGTCAGGAAACGACGCGTTTGGCTATGACAACACCTTTAACGACGACGCCAAGGACACCGGTAATCTGTATCTGAGCGACTACCTTGGGGGGCTCAACGCCCAGAGCGGAGCCGAATTCAACAATCCTTATGGTGGTATCTTCATCGAGTCGTTCTCGAATTTCAGCCCAACGTTGTCACCGGACACCGCTTATAGCTCGCCGGAGTTCGATCGTATCCTCAAGCCGTTCATGCCGTTGCTTGCTGGAAGGCCGGTGCGAGCGACCGAGTGGCCTGCGGGCGCGCGCACCGAAGCGATTCGCGAGGCGATTTGGATGGTCGGAAACGTGGTTGCAAACACGGTCTCTCATGAGATCGGCCATTCGTTGGGCTTGACCTTTTATCCCGAGGACTGGAATCAGCCGACGAATGTTTTTCACAATTCGATTCCTGGCGATTGCATCATGGACAGTGGTCAAGACCGCTCGTTCGAGGAACGCGCCGAGCTCGGAGGGCGCCAGCCTGCGCGCTTCAACGAGCGAAACCTCCAATACCTCAAACAGATCTTGCCGCTCACGGATTGAGAGCGATGGGCTCGCGGGTCGAAACAATTCAGCGCTCAGCGCTGTTGTGGACGCGTCAGGAGTGCGAGCGTGCGAAGACTTGACTTTCACCGGTCAGGCGACTACGGTCCCGCCCTCAATGCCAGGCTCGAACTACTCTCCATGGGTGGGTTATCGAGCCAAGATGTGCTCTCGGAGCACAAGTTACCGCGCATATTGCGCCAGAAACGAGAGAGGAAACCCCATGGCTTTGCATCCAGACCGGAAGCACGAGATCATCGAGAAATTCAAACGTGGTGAGAGTGACACGGGAAGCCCAGAAGTGCAGGTCGCACTGTTGACGGAGCGCATCAACGAGCTCCAGAAGCACTTCGAGTTCCACAAGCACGATCATCACTCACGCCGAGGCCTGCTCAAGCTCGTCGGGCAGCGTCGTCGCTTGCTCAGCTACCTGCGCAAGAATGACGTCGCTCGCTACCGCGAGTTGATTGCAGCCCTTGGCCTGCGTAAGTGAAATAAATCGGAAATGCCTCCCGTTCACCCCTGTGGAAGCGGGAGGCATTTCCATGTAAGCGCGTTACCTTGCTCAGATGAGTCGAGTGGTGGAGATGTGAAGTGGCCGTGGGGTAGCCTGTAACAAGCCGCATCAGAGTACCAATTCTGGTGAATCTCGTTACACGCTACGCAATCGCGACCATCCCAAACAAGCTTCCTTTTCCCACGCCCATTTGCGTTGTCGCAGGCGCCTTAACAGGCCTCGGGAGCCATGGCAGCGGTGCAACCGGCTTCCTCTTTAGGGGGCAAGCTTGCATCTCCTGCACTGTTGCAAGGCGCCGGGAGAATTACCCGCTCTCCAGAGTGACGAGCAAGCAGCCACGACGCCATGTAAAGGCATCGGTTGCCCATTGTTTTTTCATCTGGCGGCCAGCGGATCGGACAGGAACTTTCATTTTTGGTTTACCACTGGGAGGGGAGCAGGTGCTCCCCCGACGACACTAAGGAACACGTTTTATGGCAATCATTAGAGAAGGCGCAAAATTCGGTGAGAAAGAACTCGTCATTGAGACAGGCCGCATGGCTCGTCAGGCCAATGGTTCAGTTGTCATCCAATATGGCGACTGCATGGTGCTCTGCACTGCCACGGCTGGCGATGTGCGCCCAGAGCTCGGTTTTTTCCCGCTGATGTGCGACTACATCGAGAACATGTGGGCGGCCGGCAACATCCCGGGTGGCTACTTCAAGCGCGAAGGTCGACTCAGTGAGAAGGCGATCTTGACGTGCCGTTTGATCGACCGCCCGTTGCGCCCGCTGTTCCCCGATGGCTACATGAACAACACCCAGATCATCGCCTACGTGATCTCTGCGGACCGCGAATACGACACGGACATTTTGGGCATGACCGGTGCTTCGGCCGCCCTGATGGTCAGTGACATTCCCTGGAATGGCCCGATCGTTGGCGTGCGCGTGGCGCTGGTCGACAAGAAGTTCGTCGCCCATCCGAGCTTCGAGCAGCGTGCGCGCTCGGAGATGGACATCGTCATGGCCGTCAGCCTGACGGCGACCGTCATGGTCGAAGGCCAGGCCAGCGAGGTTCCCGAGAACGTGATGATCGAGGCACTGCAATTTGGCCGTGAGGCTGTCCAAGATGCCCTGCAGATGCAGGTCAAGTTGGCCAAGGCCGTGGGCAAGGCCAAGATGGAGCTTGCGCCGGTCGAGACCTTCCCCAAGATCGAGAAGGCCGTCGAGAAGTACGCCGAGGATTCGCTTCGCTCGGCCGTTCAGGTGCGCGAGAAGTTCAAGCGCTATGCCGCGCTCGATGCCCTCAAGGCCGAGGTCGTCAAGGCCGTCGGTGAGCAGTTTCCCGATCAAATCGGCCAGGTCAAAGAGGCGTACAACAACCTCAAAAAAGAGGTCGTACGCAACCTTGTGGTCGACACCGGTGTGCGCATCGACGGACGCGGCTGCGCCGACATTCGCCAGATCAGCTGCGAGGTCGGCCTGATCCCCAAGGCCCACGGCTCAGCGCTCTTTACCCGTGGCGAGACGCAGGCGCTGGTGAGCACGACCCTTGGTACCGAGCGCGATGCTCAGCGCATCGAGGCCCTTGAGGGCGATGTGCGAAAGAGCTTCATGCTTCACTACAACTTTCCGCCGTTTTGCACAGGTGAGGCCAAGCCGCTTCGAGGCTCCTCTCGTCGCGAGATCGGCCATGGTTATCTGGCCGAGCGTGCCGTTACCGGCTCGCTTCCCGATCAGGTCACCGAGTTTCCCTATACGATTCGCATCGTCAGCGATACGCTGGAGTCCAACGGATCGAGCTCGATGGCTGCCGTCTGCGGCGCCAGCTTGTCGATGATGGACGCGGGCGTTCCGCTCAAGTACGCCACGGCCGGTATCGCCATGGGTCTGATCAAGCAGGGCGAGAAGTTTGCGATCCTCAGTGACATTCTCGGCGACGAGGATCACCTGGGCGACATGGACTTCAAGGTCTGCGGCACCGAGCGCGGGATCACGGCCTTTCAGCTCGACACCAAGATTGAGGGCATCAGCGCCGACATGATGGTCAGTGCTCTCAAGCAGGCTCGCGATGGGCGCGTTCACATCCTCAAGATCATGAACGAGGCCATTGCCGCTCCGCGGCTCGAACTCTCTCAGAACGCACCGCGCATCATCTCGATCAAGGTCGCATCCTCCGAGATCGGCCTGATCATCGGACCGGGAGGCAAGAACATCCGCGCCATCCAAGAGACGACCGGCACCACGATCAACATCCAGGACGACGGCACGGTCATGATCGCATCGAGCAACCAGAAGGCGGCTCAGCAGGCGATCGAAATCATTGCTGGGCTTACGGCCAAGCCGGAGGTCAACACCATTTACCTTGGAACCGTCAAGACGATCACCGACTTCGGTGCTTTCATCGAGATTCTGCCGGGCGTTGATGGTCTTTGCCATATCTCGGAGCTCACCGACGGTCGCGTCGACAAGGTCGAGGACATTTTGCGCGAAGGCGATGAATGCCTCGTCAAGGTGCTGGCAGTCGATAGCCGCTCGGGCAAGATCAAGCTCTCGCGCAAAGAGGCTTTGGCCGAGCGCGGCGCCGCGACGACTGAGTCCGAGTAAGCCATAACGGGTGCGCAAAGCGCGCGCTCGAGTTGTGAACAGAAGCCGCCCGGATTTTCGGGCGGCTTTTGGCTTTCTTGGCCATTTGGTTTCCGATCGTCACCGGGAATGCCTGTGTTGTTGGGCGGCATTGAATTTGTTATGCTCGGCGTCAGTCTCAGGAATGACACGTTTTTTTAAGTTATGTTTCATACCCGTCTCAGGAGAGACCAATGCCATCGCGATTCCTGTCCCTGTTCATATGTGTGGTTGTATCTCTGGCAGTGATGATGCAAACCGAGGAGTCCTTTGCCCAGAAAAAGGCCGCTGCCAAGCCCGGTCTTGCCGCGGTTCTCGGGGAGATCTCGTGGGGCGATCGCAAAGATGATGTCATTCAGAAGTTGCGAACCGACATGATCAACAAGCTCAATGATGACTCGAAGCTGCGAAGTGATCGTGTGCTGATGCAAGACGCGCGGCGCCGTGTTCTCGATAACATCAAGGTCGTCGAAGAGAGCTATACCCGCTTGCAGGGCGATCGCTCCGGCTACGAGGTCAGCGTCGTCGCCGGCGAGTTCACCAAGAACAACGGCGAATCGCTGCTTCGCGTGCGTGATGAAGTCGCTCAACGCTTTTACTTCTTTCTCGACGGCCAACTCTACAAGATGGTCGTAGCCTACAATCCGGATTACCTGGCCAATGTGGGTTTCGAGGCCTTTGTTGCACAGGCAGCACGCCGCTATGGCCGACCGGCCGGCACCGACTACGGACGTGTGCTTGGCGAGGAGAATTTGGTGCTGGCCCAGTGGAACGATGGCGAATCGGAGCTTCGCGTCGAGAACAAAAAGGAGTTCTTCGCCACCTTTACGATGGCCTTCTCGGACGCGGTCGTGCTCAAACGTCTCGAGGCGAGCAACCGCAAAGCGGGTGGTCAGGGCCGCCAAAGTGACGAGGTGTCAGCAACGGTTCAGGGTCTTTCCGATTCCGCGCTCAACGATCGCAACGAGCGTGTGGTCGATCACCTCGTGGGCGATATCAAAGTAAATCTCAATGATGGTCGACCCAAGGAAGAAGAGGTTCGCCACTCCGAGGAGAGCGGCGCCACGGCTTCGGCCGAGACCGGCAAGGGGGCATCCAAGTCCAAGACCAAGGCCGCCACCAAGTCCAAGGCTTCGACCAAGAAGAAGGGCGGGCGTGACTTCAGTGACATCGAAGCCAAGGGCGGAGGCGACGATCTGATCATCTACTAATGTGCTTTGCCAAGTCCGGGGCGCCGTAAGGTGCCCCGTCTATGTCATGAAACGAAGGTGAGCGATGGGTTTGAAGTGTAATCGGGCTGCGGCAATCGTCGCAGCCCTGTTTTGTTTTGTGGGCTGCTCCGATGATCCGCAAGAGGCATTTCCCGCTCTTGAGCCGGCGGCCGATCTGGTTCTTTCGGCTAATACGTTGGGCGTTGGATTTCGCCATGGTGAAGCGGCAGCGATAGCCTTCAATACGCCAGCAGACTTTGCGCGCGTTCCAACAGCGATGCAACATGCCGTTTTGCATGTGCAATCCTACGATGAGTTTGCTCCGGTTTTTGGAGACCACTACGTTCATCCCACGCCCAGTCTCTTCACTTCGCGCGGTCCCGCAGGTTTTTCTGGTTCGAACTCGGCCGCGGCCCGCATGCAAAACCGCGTGGGTGATCTGCTCGCCGAGATCGACCTGGCGATCGCACATGCTGACGCCGGCGAGTTCGCTCAGGTTCACGTGGTGGTGGATTTCTGGCGCACGCGAGGCGATTGGTTTGTTCAATGGGGCGGCGCGCTCACCGAAGGGAGCAATACGGTTGGCAAAGGCAACTATGGCTTCGATACGCCTTTGATGGTCGAGGAGTTGCTCGATGGGCTGGCCAAGATCGCCGCTGATCATAAACCGGCGACCATGGTTATCGGCCACCGCATCGATCGTATGATCGCCACCGAAGGCGGTGAGGGCATTGCGCCGGAGCAATTTGAGCGCTTCGTGGAATTCTACGCAAAGGCCGCGGCGCGAGTTCGTCAGGCATCGCCTGAGACGCGCGTTGGAAGTGGTTTTCATTGGGACAATGTCGTCTCGCACGTGGCCGAGGCGTACGCCGATGGTGGTCCGGTCGACGAGGCGGCCATCGACCGAGCATTTACTGCGGTTTTGCTTCCGATCGCTCGCCAGAGCGACATCGTCGCCCTGGAGAGCTATACGAGCGTCGCAGCCGCGAACGAGCAAGGTTATCAGTACTTGCGGCGCCTGCCGGCTCGCCATGGCCTCAAGTTACCCGTGGTTTGGTACAGCGTGGGCTCCCCGGTGACTTCAAAGGTGGAGTATGTCCAGCAACGTGTTTATCTGGAGCGATTTCGCAAATGGAACGCTGGTGTACCCGTCGATCTGGTCAGTTGGCGCATGTTGGCCAATTTCGACGGCGCCGACACCTCCGATCAGGTCATTCGCGGACGTTGTGCGGCGATTATCGCTGCGGACAAACAATTTTTGATGGCGAAGTCGTACTGCTTCGACGGCCTTTTGACGAGCCTGCAAGCCAAACCCGTGTTTGACTTTATTGACGCTCTTGCCCGTTGATCACTTTTGAGGGAAGGGGGTCGGGCTCGAGCAACTTGTCGAGGCGCGCCTCGATTTTGGCGCGCTGTTCGGTCCCAATGTAGATGCCAATGACCCGATGCTCAGCGTCGAGCAGAAACGCGATTGGATAGGTTCGCACAAAGAATGCGGCATGGCCGCGTTCGCCGAGGTCGTGGGCGAGTAAATAGGCTGCGCCGTGCTGGGCGGCATATTGGGTGATCGTTTTGGCGGGCTCCGAGCTGATGCCGACGATGTGGATGCGATCGCCGTACTTGCTCGCGATCGCACCGAGATCGGCCGCGACAGCCTTGCAGGGTGTGCACCAGGTGGCCCAAAACTCGACGATGGTCGGTTTGCCCTTCATGGACGATAAATCGAGCGCACGCGAAGCCGGGGCAACAGTCTCGAAGGCAAAGGAGGGTGCAAGCTGGTCGAGCAATTGATCTTCGATGAGCTGGTGCATAGCCGGAGCCGGCGCCAGCGCAACGCTTGATTCGAGCCGCTTGCCTTTGCGTATCACGACAATCTTCACGGTTGCCTGGGCATCTTGGCCCCGAAGCAACATCTGCAACTTGCCCAGGCTGTTTACAGGCTCGCCGTTGATGCTGATTATGCGGTCGCCTGGGCGAAGATCGGATTTGATCGCGGGAGAATTGCGAAGCACGTTCTCAATGACGACCCCTTGGTCGTCGATTATAGTTGTTTTTTCGAGGATGACCCCCAGCCAGGGTTGGGGTGGAGTTTGGGCGAAAGCCTCAGCGCTCGAGTGAAGGAGCAAGACAATGATCAGAAGGCTGCGGAATAGAGCCAGATTCATAAGAACTTGTCGTTAGTATCAGGGACGCCGGGCCGGCTTGGCCCGGCAAGATGGCGCTCAAATCTCACAGTGAGGATCGGTGAGCGCAGCGGCTGCCTTACAGGCTAAGTGTAGGTGCAAAGAAAGCTGCTTTCCATGTTCAATTTTGCTGGAAGTATAATGGCCAGGAAACGCGCGCTTCATCGGCTCTTTTGGATTTTGGGTGGGACATTGCTCGTGACCGCGGTGCCGGCGCTCGCGAGCATTTCTGAAGTAGGCGGGGGCCCGATCGCGCGTTGGCCTCTCATGGCCGTGGGTCTGGGCCTTGCGTTGGTGGGCCTTGTCGGTGGGCGGCTGCTGCGGCCCTGGCGCGAGCTTGAAGCTGCCTGGCGAATTGCCCGCGTCGTCGGTGTAGCGGTCTCGAGCATCGGACTCTTGGTGGCGATGTACGCGCTGACCGAAGTGCCTCCGTTTGCTGGCCATGAGGAGGGGCTTTCCTGGTGGAACTCATATGAAGACGCTGTGAGCGCCTCTCGCCAGTCCGGTCGACCGATGATGGTCGACTTTACCGCAGACTGGTGCGGGGCGTGCAAAGAGTTGGAGGCTGAAGTCTTCCATGATGCCAGCGTGCGCGAGCGCCTCGAGCAAGAGCTGATCCTGGTCAAGGTCGATTTCGATCGCAATACGCCAGAAAACCGGGTTCTGATCCATCACTTCGAGGTGACGGGCCTGCCACGCGTCGCGTTCGTGTCGTCCGACGGGCAATTTCTGCGCGGACCAAGCTTCGATGGCAAGATTGGCGTCAATGACTTTTTGGACCGGCTCAACGCAGTGCAAACGGGCGATCATGGGCAAAGCAGCACCTCGAGTCGTCTGGAGCAGACTCTGGCTGAGAAGGGTTTGTGGAGCGTGTTGCTGCTGGTCTTCTTTGCTGGAGTGCTCTCCAGCCTCACGCCCTGCGTCTATCCGCTCATTCCAATCACCATCAGCATTTTCGGCGCACGCCAGGCCGGCTCAAAACGCGAGGGTTTTTTGCTGAGCTTGACGTATGTTTTTGGCATCGCGATCACCTACGCCGCGATGGGGGTGGTTGCGGCAAGCGTCGGTGCAGTCTTTGGCGGCGCGATGCAGAATCCCTGGTTGCTTGCTGCGATCGCGGCGCTGTTCTTCGGGCTGGGCCTGAGCAGCCTGGGTGTTTTTGATTTTCGCCTGCCCGGTGCCTTGCAGACCAAGCTCAGCCAAAAGGGCGGCGTGGGCTACGGAGGGGCGTTCGTGATGGGGTTGGTCGCCGGGATCATCGCGGCGCCCTGCGTTGGGCCGATCGTTGCCGGCATCTTGTTGTACGTTGCCGGCCAGCAAGACCTGTTTTTGGGATGGGCTTTGCTGATGGTATTCGCGCTGGGCATGGGAATGCTGTTTTTGGTGCTTGGCACGTTCTCGTCGCTGCTCAATCGGCTTCCACGGGCCGGCGGCTGGATGGAGGGGGTGAAAGCCTTCTTCGGCGTTGTTTTCATTGCTATGTCGCTGTATTACCTTCGTTTTGCGCTGCGCTCTCTCAACGTCGTGATCGACGGGTTGTGGTTGTGGGTGGCCGGATGATCAAAAAAACATGGCCTTCAGCGGTTTTGACTTGACCGGGGCTGGCATGTAAATAGTTTGGCGGCATCAGGCGGCCTTTATGGAAAAGGTAATCTTATGTCGTCCCTTTGTAGAGGTTGGTGTCATGCCGATTTACGAGTACCGATGCGATGGCTGTGAACATGTCTTCGAGGAGCTTCAACGCCTCAGCGATCCAGATCCGGAGGCCTGTCCGAAATGCGCGTCGGCCACGGTGCGTCGGTTGATGTCGAGTACCTCCTTTCAGCTCAAAGGTGGTGGTTGGTACGTGACCGACTACAAGGCGGCCGCGCCCGGCACGCCCGCACCAGCGACGCCAGATTCGCCCTCAGCGGCGAGTGAACCGGGCACGAACGCCAACAGCGATAGCTCGAGCGATTCGGCGAGCGTTTCCAGTGCGCCAAGCGAGCATGCCCACAGTTCGAGCTGTGGCTGTGGGCCGAGCAAGCCCAGCAAACCCAGCAAACCCAGCACGGAAGCCGCCTGAAAAATTACACTTGTCTCTTGAGGGGAAGTGCCTAGTTTCGCGCTGGGAAGAGAATTTCCAATTATTGGGTCATTTACCCAGATACTTGGTGGATGCTCGATTGAAGCAATGGGTGAAATTGAGATGAGGTTTGGACAGTATTTGTACGTGAGCACATGTGAGTAACACGCGTCGTAACCAGTAAGGAGAACGGGCAATGGGAAAAATTATCGGCATCGATCTTGGAACAACCAACTCCGTGGTCGCGATCATGGAAGGCAAGGACCCCAAGGTTATTCCAAACCAAGAGGGCGCGCGTACCACGCCATCGGTTGTCGCATTTGACGACAAGGGCGAGGTCTTGGTGGGGCGTGTGGCCAAGAATCAGGCTATCACCAACCCGGAGAACACAATCTTCTCGGTCAAGCGCTTCATGGGGCGCAAATATGGCGAGATCGAGCGCGAGGTCAAGCGCGTGCCCTATCAGGTCGTGCGCGCAGACAACAGTGACGCTCACATCAGCATCCGAGGCCGCAACCACAGCCCACCGGAGATCTCGTCAAAGATCCTGATGAAGCTCAAAGAGGCCGCCGAGAACTATCTTGGCGAGCCGGTGACCGAAGCGGTGATTACTGTGCCGGCCTACTTCGATGACGCACAGCGCCAGGCGACCAAGGACGCTGGTCGCATTGCCGGCCTCGAGGTCAAGCGCATCGTCAACGAGCCGACTGCGGCCGCGTTGGCTTATGGTTTGGATAAGAAGGAAGATGAGCTGATCGCCGTTTACGATTTTGGTGGCGGCACGTTCGACATCTCGATTTTGGAAGTGGGCGAGAACGTGATCGAGGTCGTCAGCACCAACGGTGATACCCACCTCGGTGGCGACGACATCGACCAGGAGATCATCGACTGGCTGATCGCCGAGTTCAAGAAGGACACCGGCATCGACGTCTCCAACGACAAGATGGTCTTGCAGCGTCTCAAGGAGGCTGCGGAGAAGGCCAAGATCGACCTCTCCAGCGTGCTCGATACCGACGTCAATTTGCCATTTTTGACCGCCGACCAGAGTGGACCCAAGCATCTGCACATCAAGCTGAGCCGTGCCAAGCTCGAGTCGATGATCGAGAAGATCATCGACAGCACGATGGAGCCTTGCCGCAAGGCGCTCGCCGATGCAGGCAAGACGGCGGCCGATATTGATGAGGTGATCCTTGTCGGTGGATCGACGCGTATGCCGCTGGTGCTTCGCAAGGTCAAGGATTTCTTCGGCAAGGAGCCCCACAAGGGCGTCAACCCCGATGAGGTCGTCGCTCTGGGTGCGGCTGTGCAAGCCGGCGTGCTCAGCGGTGAGGTCAGTGACGTGCTCTTGCTCGACGTGACGCCCCTGTCGCTGGGCATCGAGACGCTCGGTGGCGTCATGACGCCGCTGATCCAGCGCAATACGACGATCCCGACCAAGAAGAGCGAGATTTTCAGCACGGCTACCGACAGCCAGACCTCGGTGACCGTGCATGTGCTACAAGGCGAGCGTCCGATGTCTCAGGACAACCGCACGCTTGGTAAGTTCAATCTTGAGGGCATCCCGCCAGCACCGCGAGGCGTTCCCCAGGTCGAGGTCACCTTTGACATCGACGCCAACGGCATCGTGCACGTCTCGGCCAAGGACAAAGCCACCGGCAAGGAGCAAAAGATCCGCATCGAAGGCACGAGCGGACTTGCCGATGACGATGTCGAGCGCTTGGTTCGCGAGGCCGAGGAGCATCGCGAGGAGGACAAGAAGAAGCAAGAGCGTGCCGAGTTGAGAAACAAAGCCGAGGCGATGGTGCACAGCGCTGAGAAGACCCTCGCTGAGCATGGCGAGAAGCTTCCCGGAGCGGAGAGCGCCGAGCTTCGTTCCAAGATCGACTCGCTCAAGAAAGCCGTCGATGAGTACGACTATGAGACGATGGCATCAGGTCTTGCCGACATCGAGAAGCAGTTGCACGCAGCCGCCGAGAAGATGTACCAGGCCGCCTCTGAGGGTGAGGCTGGCCCAGGTGCTCAGGCCGGTGGTGGCGCACAGCCCGGTGGCGATGGAAAAGACGGCGGCGATGACGATGTCATCGATGCCGAATTCGAAGAAGCCAAGTAGGAGTCAGTATTGGCTGGCCTAAGGCGTTGACTTCTAGGTGTTTTTGACCTAAATGAACTGCCGACTCACGAATCAATCGTGAGTCGGCAGTTTTGTTTTGAGTTACGCCGATCGCAGAGGATTCTTGTTGCGCGGGCTTTAGTTTTTAATGGACAGGCGCTACGATGGCGTCTGCCATGCAAGTTGGCATCGTCCAAGGAGACTCTTCTTATGTCTGATCAGGAGAGCGATCGCGTCACCACCCAGCCGGGACTTAAGAAGAACGAGCTGTTGACCCGGCAAACTGGTGATGGAAGTTTTGAGTTCATCGTCGACGCTGCCGATGCCGAGCTTACCCCTGTTGGTGTAGAGGTCTCTGGTATCGAGGAACAGTTGCGCGCGCCCAAGCACTGGCGTACGGGGCTTATCGTCGGTTCCGTGGCCCTTTTGGTCGTTGTGCTCATCGGTGGCTACGCTTTGTTTGCCAATGATGAGGGCAAGAGCGGCTCGCGTGACGCCACGGCTTTGGGCTCCGAGGAAGTGAGCGGGTTCAAGCCCTATGGTGGTGGGGAGCCGATGCCGCGTGCGATCAAGGCCCCGGCGGGTTCGCGCACAAAGCAAGTCGTCGAATTCGAAGAAGATTTCGATGAGGACGCTCTGCACGAAGATCGACGCCCGGCGATTCCTGCCAAGCGCGATCAGCCTGTCGAGCCGGATTGGGCACTCGAGGAATCCGCCGAAGTCTTCCAAGACGACACGGTGGACGATGGTGCCGTGCACATTCGTGGTGAAGACGAGTACGCACCCCAGGTCAAGCCGGTACTCCAAGATCGCGGCGACATGCGGATTAATCCACGTCTCTTGAGACCCGACAGGATGCATAACCTGCGGGAATCGGCAAGCGGTCGGCTGGCGCCCATGCAGGCCCCCTTTGAATCATCGCGGACCGGATCGGGAAATGATGAGGACGATGAGCTCGTCGAAGACGAGACGATGTACGACGAAGAGCCCGTACGCGGTCTCGAGGAGACTGACGAAGAATGGGAAGAATCTGAGTCTGAAGGCTATTAAATAGGTGCGAATGTTGTTGACACTCGCACCACCCTTAGATAGAAAGCTCATCGTTCGTTGGCGCTTGAAAGACGATGCAAAAAGCTAGCGAACGAATCAACAAGCGGGAGTAACTCAGCGGTAGAGTGCAACCTTGCCAAGGTTGAAGTCGCGAGTTCGAATCTCGTCTCCCGCTCTCAAACAAGCCCCGATCCTTTGGATCGGGGCTTGTTTGTTTCTTGCCCAATCCCAGGGAGGCTCGCGGATGAAGTGTTGTGGCTTGCTTGACCTGTGGCGCATGTGTCTAGTTTGACTGGCCATCAAGCCGTTCTTAAAAGCTATGCCAGTTTTTGGGTCTTCATTGCCCATCGAGGCGTTCAACATCCGTGGCGCTGTGTCGTCGCGTTATGAGAGGACGAGAGTGATGAGAGCCGACGATTGCTCGAGAGCGGCAGTATTGGTTGGTCCACGTCGCTTTGAGGTGCGCGAGGTGGCCAAGCGCGAGCCGCTTGCCGGTCAAGTGAGGGTTCGTCTGGAAGGGTGTGGCGTCGGCGCTTCAACCATTCCGCCCTTTGAGGGGCGTGGGTGGTTCGATTATCCGTTTGAACCGGGCGCTCTCGGCCACGAAGGCTGGGGTCTCATTGACGCGGTCGGCCCAGGTGTCGAAACCTTTTGCGTGGGCGAGCGGGTGGCCATGCTCAGCCATCACGCGTATGCCACCCACGATATCGTCGAGCAAAAATCACTCCTTCGCCTGCCCGAGGCGCTTGCCGGTCAGCCGTTTCCCGGCGAACCGCTGGGTTGTGCGATGAACGTTTTTGCTCGAAGTGAGATCGAGGCCGGTCAGACCGTTGCCATTGTAGGGGCGGGTTTTTTGGGGGCGCTGTTGTGCAGTCTCGTCCACAAGAGTGGCGCGCAGGTGATCGCGATCTCGCGCCGGGAGTTTTCGCTCGATGTGGCCAGGCGGTTTGGTGCGAGCCGGACGATCGCGATGAACGATCATGATGCGGTGGTCGAGCAAGTCCTGGAACTGACGAATGGCCAGGGGTGCCACCGCGTGATCGAGGCCACGGGCAAGCAATGGCCGCTGGATCTGGCGTCCGAGCTGGTACGCACCCGCGGTAGATTGATCGTTGCGGGCTACCACCAGGACGGCCCGCGGCAGGTGAACATGCAAATGTGGAACTTGCGCGGCCTGGATGTGATCAACGCTCATGAGCGCGATCATGGTGTCTGCATGCACGGCATCGAGGCGGCCATTGAGGCCGCTCGTGCAGGACGCCTCGATGCCCGGCCATTGTACACCCATGATTTCTCACTCGATGAACTCGGAGAGGCGTTGGAGATGGCGCGCACGCGGCCCCTGGGCTTCATCAAAGCTCTGATCCGCCTCTAGGTCGATGCTTCAAGACCAGCGGGATAGGGGTCTTCGATGCTTTGCTCGAGGAGGCCGTGTTGTGTTGGAGCTTCAGGGGCCAACGCGAGCCGTGATCTTTTTGGATGTTGATGCCTCAGCGACTCTTGGTCGTCTCCAACAGAGTCCCGACGATCCGTTTGCGGCGTTGATTCCTCGCTACGATGCCGTATTGACCAACGGTGTGAAACAGATCAGCTCGTCATAAAAAAAGAGCAGCAGCGCCAAAAAAAAGCCCCGTCCGGTTTGAGTGGACGGGGCTTTTGAAGGGACAGGGACTCACATACACGAGCCGGCTCAATCAGCCAGGCTCGCCCAAGGAGACTTCCAGGGCGGCAGGCTCGGCCATCTGGCGAACGCGAGCCGCGGTGCTGCTGGTGCGATCATGGAGGCGAATGCTGCCGTCCTTGAGTGCTTGTTTGAAGAGCCCCTCGACCCAGGGGCCGTAGTCCTCGGCAGGAACGACGAGCAAGGAGGCCGAACCGCCGAGTAAGGTCGATGCCTTGGCCTGGCGGGCCTCGCCGGCAAGCGCGAGTCGGTCAGTTGCTGAGATCTCGGGGGCCGGATCTTTGCGTTCTTTGAGTCGGGCAACGACCTTGGCGCCATTGACGTCGTAGACCTTCTGAGCGAGCGGTGCCGCCTCGGTCAGCTTGAAGGCGGCCGTGGCGAGCTCGGCGCTCTTGCCGATCTCGGGGATGCGATCCCAGGGTGAGCGGCCAAGTTGCAGGCCCGGGAACTGGGCACCGAACATGGCCGACATGTCCTGACCCTCGAGGCTGAACATTCCGGTGCTGGCTACCTGCACGGTGCTCCAAGGCGAGGCGGCGAGCTGCTCGCCGTCTTCCTCGGCACCTTCTTCGACAGGGGCGGGCTGGAAGGCCTCGAGCGCCTCTTTGAGCGAGCCGGTGGTCTTGGCCTTCTCGTGGAGCTTTTGCGCGAGCTCTGACGAGATGGATTCTACCTTGCGCTCCTGGATCAGGGTGCGTGCGATGTCCTCGCGTACATCTTCGATCGGGGTCTTCTTGGCATCCTTGCGGTCTTCGAGCTTGACAAGCATGAAGGCAAAATCGGTGTCGACTTCCTTGACCGATCCGACATCAGCGCCTTGAAGAGCGGCAGCGATGTTCTGGTCGAGGTTCTCGAGGGTCGACCAATCCATCAGGCCCTGGCGTTCCTTGGCGTAATCCTCGGTGAGCTCGCCGGCAACGTCGGCGAAAGACTCCTTCTCCTCGGTGACGCGTCGTTTGGCATCTTCAAAGCGCTTCTTGGCGGCATCAAGTGCGCCGGCTTCCTCTGGCTTGACGATGAAGATGCGGCGAATGAGCACCTGCTCGGCCTCTTCGTACTTGCTACGATTGGCTTCGTAGTTCTTGGTGATGTCGTCACCGCTCTTGGCGACGAAGGCCTGAACGTCCTCGTCGGTGACCTCGATGAAGTCCTTGAGCGATTGGGCCGAGAAGCGCACGAACTCGAGGTTGACCTCGGTGTTTCGAAGGGCGTTGAACTCTTCAATTTCCTGAGGCGTGACATTGACTTGCATGTCGACGAGCGCCATGAACTTGCGCGCAAGCAATTCTTCGCGCTTGAATGATTCGTACTTGGGGATGCTCACGCGCAGATGGTTTTGTACGTAGGCCTTGTAGAAGGGGCCGTCAAAGTCGCCCGAGCGTCCATAGGCGAAGCGAAACTCCATGTTTCGATTCGGATCGAGGATGTACTCGCGAAACTCGTTGTCGTCGACGCGAAGCCCCGCCATACGTGCTTTGTCAGCGAGCAAGTAGGTGAGCACGACCATGCGCAGCGACATGGCTTGCTGGCGCAGGAATTGGTCTTCGTCGCCCTGGCGTTGGCCGCCAAAGACGCGATTGTAGACGATGTTGACGTCGTCCGTGTAAATATCGGTGCCGCCGGCATTGGCCATTAGAGTGCGCCCGCCGCTTGCGCGACAGCCGTCGGCAGGTGCACCGAAAAAGACGGCGAAGACAACAATGAGCAAGCCAACGAGGATGTAGGAGAAGCCGCTCTTTGTAGAGCGGCGAAGTTGTTCGAGCATGTGAGACTAACTCCTGCCAGAATTCATGTAAGGCGACCAGTTAAAACCGGTAAATCCCTGGAATCAAACTTGAAGAGCTCTGGTTAAATTCCACTAAGTGAGCCAAAGCGGGCGATGTTAACGATTCAATTCAGTCATTGCAAGGCGCTGCAGGCGCGCACCGTAGTATTTCCACTTGAGATCGTCCACATAAAATTGGTACAAGGCAATGCCTCTGGTTAGCTCGGGAGTGAGAGCTTCTGCTCCCGCTCCCCAATGAGCCCCCCCGCCAGCGAGTACCATGAGACGTATGCATGTTTAGCAAGCTGCTAGGCCTATTCTCCGACGACCTTGCAATTGATCTGGGAACGGCGAATACCCTGGTTTACGCCAAGGGCAAGGGCATCGTTTGCAGCGAGCCGTCCGTAGTCGCCGTTCAAAAGGACGCGCGCGGCGGAAAGCGCGTCAAGGCTGTCGGCCGCGTCGCCAAGGAAATGTTGGGGCGCACGCCGGGAAGCATCGTGGCGATTCGTCCGATGAAGGACGGTGTGATCGCCGACTTTGAGATCACCGAAGCGATGCTTCGCTATTTTATCGGGCGGGCGCACAATCGGCGCAAACTCTATGCGCCGCGCATCATCATCTGTGTGCCCTATGGTATCACGGAGGTTGAGAAGCGCGCCGTGCGAGAATCGGCCCATCAGGCCGGCGCGCGCGATGTCTATTTGATCGAGGAGCCGATGGCCGCAGCGATCGGTGCCGGGCTGCCGATCGCTGAGCCATCGGGCAATATGATCGTCGACGTCGGTGGCGGCACAACCGAGGTCGCCGTGATCAGCCTCTCGGGCATCGTCTACTCCCAGTCGGCGCGTGTGGGCGGTGATAAGATGGATGAGGCGATTATCCAGCACATGAAGCGCAAGTATAACCTGCTCATCGGCGAGCGGACGGCCGAGATGATCAAGTGCACCATTGGCACGGCCTATCCCACCGAGGAGGTCATGACGATGGAGGTCAAGGGCCGCGACCTGGTCGCAGGCTTGCCCAAGACACTCGAAGTCAACTCCGATGAGATCCGCGATGCGCTGCAAGAGCCGATCAACGCGATCGTCGAAGCCGTGCGCATTGCGCTCGAGCGCACCCCACCCGAGCTGGCTGCGGATATCGTTGACAAGGGTATCGTGTTGGCCGGTGGCGGGGCATTGCTCAAGAATCTCGACATTTTGCTGCGCGAGGAGACCGGATTGCCCGTGCTCATCGCCGACGATCCCATGTCGGCCGTCGTCATCGGCAGCGGCAAGGTGCTCGATGAAATGGAATTGTTGAGCGAAGTCGCCGACCATTCGTACTAATCATCGGATTAGAATAGGCCCATGTTCGAGCTGTTGAGAAACCATCGCAGGAAGGCGGCTGGACTGATCCTCGTCGTGATGCCTTTCGTCTTGATGGCCACCTCGGCCGGCGCGAGCATTGGCGAATCGCCAAGCCACTTGCCCATGCAGTGGATGCAACGCGGCGTCGGCTGGGCGCAGTACGGCGGCACCCTTGGCGTGGGTGGGCTCGGTGGTCTGTGGGCTCGGATAACGTCGGCCGAGTTGGTCGAGGAGAATCGTCGCCTCAAACACGAGGTCGCCAGGCTGCGTGAGGAGAAATCCCGGCTGATCGGCATCCTTCAAGAGAATTCGAGACTTCGCGAGATGGTCGATCTGCAAAAGCGCCATCCTGAGTACGAGCTTGTACCGGCGATGGTCATCGGGCGTGATGTTTCACCGTATTTTCGCGTGGTGACGATCAAGATTCAAAGCAACGCCAAGCTCAAAGCGCGCATGCCCGTCATTGCGGCCGGCGGGGTCGTCGGACAGATTCATCGTGTCTATGGTGAATTTGCCGACGTCGTTGTACTCTCCGATCCGCGAAGTCGCATCGACGCGATCAGTCAGAGAAATCGTACACAGGGTGTCGTGCAGGGACTCGGCCACGAGCGCGATTATTTCGCCAAGATCGCCTATTTGTTGCAAAAAGACGAGATCCGAGCGGGCGATGTCATGGTGACCAGCGGCATGGGCGGCATCTTCCCCAAAGAGCTGATCATTGGCACCGTAACGGAGATTGGCACAAGTGAGCGCGGTCTCTTTCAAGAGGCCTCGATCGAGCCGGCCGTGGACTTCTCGCGCCTCGAAGAGGTTTTCGTGATCATGGGATCTCATTGAGGTAAGTCGTGCCGGGTCCAGTCACTTGGTTGGTATGCGTGATTCTTCTCGTCGCCGAGAGCGTGCTGCTCTCGGCCTTTGGCGTGGAGTCGTTCGGCCTTCAAAGCGGCGTGGGCGTGACGATTTATCTGGGGCTTCGCCGTGAATTTGTGACGGGAGCACTCACGCTTGCCGCGCTCTTGCCGGTGGTCGAGTGGCTGGTTTCTGGGCCGATGGGATTCTACTCCCTGGGATTGGTCGTCGTGTTCTTTGTATTGCGCGCGCTTCGAGGCAACATCCAGAAGCGCTGGGGATTTGCTCAGATGATCCTGGCGGCGCTGATGGCGTTCTTGCATGCCGGGGTCATGGTCATCGCACTGCTGCTGGCCAACGCAAATTCGGCCATCATGCATTCGGTGCTTTGGAACGTGTGGATGGCCTGTGTCTTGGTCGGGCTGACGTTTGTGCCCCTCGCGCGTTTCTTGGAGCGAGGCGACCGCATGCTCAACCCGCGAAGCGGGCGAACCGTACTCGAGGTTAGCTAGCCCATGGCCGCATTCGAGCTCCCAAAGCGAGGGCAACGCGGTGAGATTGCCGAGTACGAGGGCCGCCATGTGTGGATGATGCTCTTTTGTATGTTGGCCTTCGTCGTGCTCTTGGGTCGACTGTGGCAGCTCCAAATTGCTCAGGGCGAGGAGTACCACCAGGCGAGCACGGAGAACATCATTCGCCAGATTGAGATTCGTCCGGCGCGTGGGCGCATTCTCGACCGCAAGGGCGCGGTCTTGGCCGACAATCGCCCCTCGTTCGACGTGTACATGGTGCCTCATATCTATCTGCGTCATCGCAGCGATGAGACCGTTGATTTGCTCAAGGAGTACTTGAACTTATCGAGCAGTGAGATCACGCGCCTCGATCGCAACATGCGCACCAATCTTGGAGAGGTCGTGGTGCGCCGTGACGTGACGCGCGCGCAGGTGGCGATGCTCGAGGAGGACAAGCTGCGATTGCCGGGCATCGAGGTGCGAGCCACGGCCCATCGCTATTATCCGTTGAACACGGTCTCGTCACACTCGATTGGTTTTGTCGGCGAGGTGGGCAGCGAGGAGCTTCGCGATGTGGAGAAGTTTGGCTATCGGGCAGGCGACTTTATCGGACGCATGGGGCTCGAGCGCGCCTTTGAGGAGGTGCTGCATGGATCGCCAGGCATCGATCGACGCGTGGTCGACGCGCGCGGTAACCAGCAAGGCGAGGCGCAGACGCGCTTTCTCATTGGAGACTATCAGTTGGTCAAGCCGATTCCAGGGCGCGACGTGGTCTCGACGCTCGACGCCGATCTGACGCTGATCATCGAGGAGGCAATGCGCAGTTATGCGGCCGGAGCGGTCGTCGCGCTCGATCCGCGCGATGGAAGCGTGCTCGCCCTCTACAGTAAACCCGGATTCAATCCCAACGCCTGGTCGGGACGGCTGTCCTCGATTGAAAAGAGTCGCAGCGACAACGATCCCTTTCGACCGATGCTCGACAAAACAGTGAGCGCGTATTTTCCAGGCTCGATTTACAAGATCGTGGCCTCGATAGCGGCGCTTGGTGAAGGCCTGATGGGCGCCGGTGACCGCGTTCATTGTCCGGGCTACTACCAGTTCGGCGGGCGTCGTTTTCGTTGTTGGAAGCGAGGCGGCCACGGCTCGGTCAATCTCGAGAAGGCCATGCAAGAGTCGTGTGATGTGTACTATTACAAGGTGGCCGATCTGATGGGCATGGACAAGCTCTCGGAGTACGCTCACAAGTTTGGCTTTGGTGAGCGCGCCGGGCTGCCTGTGAACAACGAATCGGCCGGGCGAATCCCGACGCGTGAGTGGCATCGCAAGAACAGCTCGGAGGGCTACCAGCGTGGTTTTGACCTCAATACCGTGCTCGGTCAAGGCGATACGCTGGTCAGTCCTTTGCAGGCGGCGATCGCTTATGCGGCGATCGCCAACGGCGGAGATATTTTTTATCCGCGCATCGTCAAAGAGCTTCGAAATGCCGAAGGTGAGTTGCTCTTCGAGTTTGTGCCGCGGGTTCGAAAACGCGTCGACATGAAGCCCGAGCATCTCAAGCTGCTGCAAAAGAGTTTGAAAAAGGTCGTGCACGAAGAGGGTGGCACAGCATACCGTGTGCGCCTGGCCGACATCGAGGTGGGTGGCAAGACCGGTACGGCCCAGGTCGCAAAGATCGGCGTTGTGCGCATGGCCAACGCCGACAAGCAGATGATGCTGCGCGACCATGCCTGGTTTGCCGCCTATGCGCCCTTCAACGCGCCCGAACTCGTCGTGGTGGTCTTTCTCGAACATGCGGGCCATGGCGGCGCGGAGGCAGCGCCGGTGGCGATGCGAATCATCGAGGATTATTTCAACCGTGACCGCGTCTCGGCGCTGGGCGTCAAGGTCGGCGAAGAGGCCATGGTTGCGCCGCAGGTGCGGCTTTCGAGCGCCGCTGAGCTCGAGGCGCAGACTTCACAGGAGGCCGATTGAAGCGTTCTGAAGGTCTGCGCGGTTTCTTTGAGCGTGTCGATTGGGTGTTGCTCGGTATCGTCGTGTTGCTCTCGCTTTTGGGCGTGCTCAATTTGCACAGCGCGGCGTCGACCGTAGGACTGTCGTTTCATCTGGCGCAGTCGCTATGGTTCTTGTTCGGGGCGGTGATCATCGCGGTTCTGGCCCTGATGGACTATCGGATCTTCGAGCGCTGGGCGTACCTGTTTTTCTTCGCCGTGGTTGGCCTATTGGTTTTGGTCATGGCGATTGGAACCGAGCTCAACGGCTCCAAGCGCTGGATCAACCTGGGCTTTTTTCACATGCAGCCCTCCGAGCTGCTGAAGATCGCTGTGATCTTGTTGGCTGCACGCTTTTTTCAGGATCGCAATCAGACGGAATCGTTCTCGATTCGCCAACTTGTCATGCCCTTTGCTTTGGTCGGTGGTGGAGTGATCTTCGTGCTCAAGCAGCCGGACCTGGGGACATCATTGGTGATCTTGGCGATCTTCATGACGATGGTGCTCTTTGAAGGCGTACGCTGGAGCAGTCTGCTGGTGATCGTGTTCGCGGGCTGTATTTCCCTGCCCCTGGCCTGGAACTTCGGACTCAAGGAGTATCAAAAGGATCGCGTCGTCTCTTTTTTGAACCTCGAGGCCGACCGTTATGGCCAGTCATGGCAGGTGCGCCAATCGATCATTGCCTTTGGCTCGGGTCGTGTCTGGGGCAAGGGCTATGTCGAGGGCACGCAGGTTCAGCGAGGGTTCGTACCCGAGCACGAGAGTGACTTTGTTGCGGCCATCTGGGGCGAGGAGCACGGCTTCGTGGGGATGGTTTTCTTGCTGGCGGTCTATCTGGCCCTGATAGGCTGGGCGCTGCGCATCTCGCATAACGCGCGCGACCGCTTTGGGGCGCACGTCGGCGTCGGCGTGGCGGCGATGATATTCTGGCACACGTTGATCAACCTGGGCATGGTCACCGGCCTGTTGCCAGTCGTCGGGCTGACGCTTCCGCTGATGAGCTATGGCGGCAGCAGTCTCTTGACGATGCTCATGGGCATTGGGCTGTTACTCAACGTAAGCATGCGTCGTGGACCGATGAGCTGACTTCCGGCGCAAAAAGTTGAAGGAAACTACTCGGCAATCGCGCGCTCGAGGAAGCTTTCGAGGCGGGTGCGCGAGACGGCGCCGACGAGTTGGTCAACAACGGTGCCGTTGATGAAGAGCAGCAAGGTGGGGATAGCCATGATGCCGTAGCTTGATGGTGTCTGGGGATTTTCGTCAACGTCGATGCGGGTGAGCTTGATTTTATCGGCATAGTCGCCAGCGAGGGCGTCGAAGATAGGCGCGGCGGCGCGCGCCGGGCCGGACCAGCTGGCCCAAAACTGCACGACCGTGGGGATGTCGCTGCGCAGGATCTCGGTCTCGAAACTTGCGTCGGTGGCCGGGTTGATGTTGGGCATGGCGTCGAGACCTTGGGGTGAAATGGGTGGTGGGTCGGGTGCTTCTGCTTGCGGCAACAGTATGAACGAGTAGGGTGCTGGGTCAAGGCGTGATGGTGCGCCGCAATGTGTGAGGACAGGCGTGCATGGCTGAAGATGCGACGGACAAACAAGTCGGCGAGGAGCAAAACGGTGGCAAGGATCTTCGCAACCTGTTGGTTCCAGATGTTGAGCGCTGGAAGGCTGACAATGAGGTGCCGATAGCCCGCCTGAGTGAAGTGCACAAGTCTTTTGGGGCGAATCATGTGCTCAACGGGCTCTCGCTGACCGTGGCGACAGGCAAGATCACGATCATCATTGGGGCATCTGGTTCTGGCAAGTCTGTGTTGATCAAGCATCTCAACGGATTGATTCGACCCGATAGTGGCGAAGTAGAGCTCTTTGGGGAGAAGCTCAGCGCGCTCTCGGCCGATGGGTTGGACAAATCGCGAAAGCGCATTGGAACGATGTTTCAAAACTATGCGCTCTTCGACTCGATGACGGTTGTCGAGAACGTTGCCTTTCCACTGGTCGAGAACAACGCGATGGGGGTGGACGAGGCCCATGTGCTGGCGCGCGATCTGCTTGTCGATCTGGGACTCGAGCAGGCTTTGCAGCAGTATCCATCGACGCTCTCAGGCGGCATGAAGAAGCGTGTCAGCCTGGCGCGCGCGATTGTGAGCAACCCGGAGATTGTGCTCTTTGATGAGCCGACCACGGGCCTCGATCCGGTGATGATGGAGTTCGTCGACAACATGATCAAGGACATCACCGTTCGCTTTGGGCTGACGAGTGTGATCATAAGCCACGATCTGGCGACGATCTTTCGTCTGGCCGACTCGATCGCGGTTTTGCACGAGGGGCAGATCATCGCCCAGGGCTCGCCCGAAGAGATTCGCGCCAACGACGACGAGCGGGTTCAAAAGCTCGTCGGCGGTGCGAGTAAGGCCGATATCGAGGTCGGCGCGGGCGCAAGCGATGCCAGCGGCGACGACGATGCGCGTGACGCCGTCGTCAAGATCAGCGAGCTGCGCAAAGCCTTTGGCGACGTGACCGTGCTCGATGGCGTTGATTTTGTCGCGCCCAAGAACAAGCTCACGGTGCTCATTGGTGGTTCAGGATCGGGAAAGAGTGTGATGATGAAGCATATCCTGGGGCTTCTTCGTGGCGACTCGGGAAAGATTGAGGTGTTTGGAAAGGATCTACAAACGATGAGTGAGTCCGAGATCCGCGAGTTGCGCACCCACGTTGGGATGCTGTTTCAGCACGCGGCACTCTTCGATTCCATGACCGTTCGCGAAAACGTCGCGTTTCCGCTCATCGAGCGTCGTGTGTGCAAGCCTGCCGAAGCTCGAAAGCGCGTCGATAAGCTGCTCGAACAGCTCAAGCTTACGAGCATTGCCGATTCGAGCACGTTGCAGATCTCCAGCGGCCAGCAAAAGCGCGTCTCCCTGGCGCGCGCGCTCGTCACCGAGCCCCAGTTGATGATTTACGACGAGCCGACGACAGGCCAGGACCCGCTGATGTCGCGCTATGTCGAAGAAATGATCGTGGAGGTGCAGACGACCTTTGAGGTCACGAGCATCGTGATCAGCCACGACATGGCCTCGGCGTTTCGCATCGCCGACTACATCGCCATGTTGCACAAGGGCGTGATCATCGCCTCCGGGACGCCGGCGGCGATTCTCGAAATTGAAGATGAGCGTGTCCATGAGTTCGTCTATGCCGCAGACGTTGCCGAGGCGATTCGAAAGGACAAGGTCGAGCCGACGTGAGGACGGCTCAGGTGGCTTTGGTCCAGCGCTCGGCGTCGCGAAGGTCGTATTTGGCCATGGTTTTGGCGAACTCTTCGCTCAAGTCGATGTCGAGCGAGTTGGCCAGGGTTGCGACGACAAACAAGATGTCGGCAAGCTCTTCGCCGATGCTGCCCGTGCGCTCGCAGGCCTTCTTGGGCTTGTCGCCGTGGCTGTGGTTGACTTCTCGGGCGAGCTCGCCGACCTCCTCGGTGAGGCGGGCTAGGTTGGACAAGGGACTGAAATAGCCCTCGTCCCACTGTGAAATCCAGGCGTCAACGCTGGCCTGGATCTGGGCGAGCGTCGGTGAGGGCGAGGCTGAGCTCATCGGGAAAGTTCCTTGAAAGCGGTTGAGGTTTTGTTCAACGAGTACTTTAATGTTCTTGCGCGCTGTGTGCGCGTTGGTTCGTATCGTGTGGAGTTTTGGGATGGAAAGAGACGCCAGTTTCGTCAAGGTTGCGCGCGCCGATGATCTGGCCAACGGCCAGAGCAAGATCGTGTTTCTGGGAATCAAGCGGCTCGCCTTGTTTCGCATCGATGACGTTTTCTACTGCATTCAGAACAATTGCCCGCACGCGGGGGGCTTTCTGGGCAATGGTACGATCGATGGCTGTGGGGTGCGCTGTCCGCGCCACGACTGGTGGTTCGACCTCAAGAACGGCCAGTGCCGCACCGATCCGCGCTATGAGGTTCAGACCTATGTGACGCGTGTCGAGGACGGCGACGTTTACATCGACACGGCGACAAGCGGTGGGATCGTTTGAGTTAACTCGGAGTCACCATGATCGTGACGCCGTCGGCAATCGTTTTGGCCAGCGCGCGCGCCTCGTCGGTGGTTTTGGCACGCGCGAGCGCAACGCCCATACGTCGTCCCGGTCGCGTGGTGGGTTTGGCAAAGATGCGCAGATCACTGCCCGGCGCCTCGAGCGCATCGGCGTCGATGGTGTAGCGCGGCTCACGGCCATGCTCGCCGGCCAGGATCACGTGGGATGCGGACGGGCTGACGAGTTCGATCGGTGGGATTGGCAAACCGAGGATGGCGCGCACATGCAGTGCAAATTCACTCAAGTGCTGGCTGATCATGGTGACCATGCCTGTGTCATGGGGGCGCGGCGAGACCTCGCTGAAGTAGACGGTATTGGCGCAGATGAATAGCTCGACGCCGAAGAGGCCACTGCCGCCGAGCGCGTCGGTCACGCGCCGGGCGATGTCCTGGGAAGACTCGAGCACGCCCGCTGAGAGCGGCTCGGGCTGCCAAGACTCGATGTAGTCGCCTTTGACCTGACGGTGGCCGATTGGTGCGCAAAACGAGGTTTTTTCACCGTGACGAATGGTCAAGAGGGTGATTTCAGTATCGAAATCGACGAACCCCTCGACAATCACGCGCGCCGATCGGCCCCGTGAATTGGCAATGGCGTACTGCCAGGCCTCGATGGCTTTGCTGGCGTCGGTGACCAGCGATTGGCCCTTGCCGCTCGATGACATCACCGGCTTGACCACGCAGGGCACGCCGATGCGTGCAACGCCGGCCAAGAACTCCTGCTCGGTGCCGGCAAAGGCATACGGCGAGGTGAGCAGGCCGAGCTCTTCGGCGGCGAGGCGACGAATGCCTTCGCGGTCCATGGTGAGCTGGGTTGCGCGGGCTGTGGGGATGACGTTGAAGCCCTCGGCCTCGAGCCCGACGAGGGCCTGGGTGGCGATCGATTCGACCTCGGGCACGATGAAGTCAGGCTTCTCAGCGTGCACCAGGGCGCGCAGGGCGTTTGCGTCTTGCATGTCGATCACGGCGCAGCGTTGAGCGATCTGCATCGCCGGCGCGCCGGGATAATTGTCGACGGCCACAACCTCGACGCCCAGGCGCATCGCCTCGATGGCCACCTCGCGTCCGAGCTCTCCGGAGCCCAGCAGCATGAGTTTGGTGGCGCCTGGCGAGTGGGGCGTGCCAATCGATATCGAAGGCATGTCGAGCTCCAGGTAACCTATCCGCGAATGGCGTGTGACAGGATATTGACCAGCTTGAAAACCCCCGGACTGCCCTCGAAGTGGAGCAGGCGCGAGGCGATACGGTGGGTATTCTTGTTGGTGATGAACCAGGCCGGCGTGGGTGCGACACGAAACGGGCCGTAGATCACGCTCTTCTGGGGCTTGTCGAAGAGAAAAGTGTTGTGCACGACGCCGATGCCGCTCTGGATGTCGTCGAAGGTGTGGCCAGGGTGCGCGCCCCAGGTCGTGACGCCAAGGCCGTAGCTTAGGGCAGGCCAATGATTGACGACGATGCTGCCGTAGCGAAGCTCGGCGATCGCGCTCTCGAGGGCGGAGCCGAGCTCGCGCTGGGTCTCGGGGTGGATGATGATCGAGGCGCTCAGCGTGCCCCAGACATGGTCGTTGCAGAAGTTGACGGCGCGACGAAGAAAGTCGAGGGCGTCTTCACCGGGAAGGGCGGTCTCGGCGACGACGCCGCAGAAGGACTCGGTGGTGAAGCAGATGTTGTCGGTATCGTCGCATTTGACGTCGGGGATCAGCGTCCAGGGAAGCACGCCGGCGCCCTGTCGACCCAGGCGCTCGGCCGTCTCGTTGGCGCCGACAAAGGCCTCGTAGCGCTCCTCGGCGCCGGGATAATAGGCTACACGCGAGGGAATCGAGCGCAGCGTCGCGCGCACGGCGTCGAGCAGGGCGTCGCGCTGGTTCCAGTTGTCGTGGTTGATGATCACGCGCGCGGCGTTGCAATTGAAGCCGCCGTTGTTGGCGAGCTGGGTGGAGATGTTGGCTGCCTGAAAGCGCAAATCGCTCTCGGACCAAGGGCCTGGAACGACGATGATCGGGCTGACGTTGCCCAGCTCGCTTGTGATGCGCTTGTCGACGAGGCGCTCGTCAGCCGCCTTTCGTTTCTGGCCGGCCTCGCCCACGCCGTAGACGATCGCGTCGTGGGTCTTGTCGCTGCCGGTGATGTGGATCTCGTCGATGAGCTCGTGCTGGCACAGGTAGGCGCCGACATCGGCGCCGCCGTAGGCCATTTGCAAGTAGCCGGCCTCGATGAACTCGGCAAACGACTCCTCGATGAAGGGGCCGAGGTACTCGTTGACGGGGTTCATCTTGAGCATGCAGACCTGACCCTCTGCAAAGAGCTTGTAGACGACGTCAAGCGGGCCGATGCTGGCAACGTTTCCGGCGCCAAGCACGAGGGCGACCTTGCCGCTGGGCTCATCCTCTTTGTAGAAGACGGCCATCGTGTCAGCGAGCTTGTTGGCGTTGACGCCAGGCTCCATCCAGACCTCGGCGGTGAAGCCCTGGTACATGAGTTTGTCCCAGGCGCTCATCGGGAAGACGTCGACGACGACCTGGCCGTCGGGGCGCGTGCGCGCGGCGTTGGGTTTGAGCTTGGGCGTGCCAAAGGCGGCGACGTCTTCGAGCGAGTCCACCAGAAGGCGCAAGTTGCGCACCGTGATCACCGGGCCACCAAGCCACTCCTCACCGACGAGCGGTGAGTCGGCGGGAATCTTCTTTGCGGCAATGGCGGCGGCGACCTGACGCTCACCGATGGCGATGTTGGTCTCGATGAGCTTCTTGGCCATCTCGATTTTGCGCGCGATCGGCAACCGGGCCCATGAGTCTTTGTTGTCGCGCAAGATAGCGATTTTCGCGTCGAGTTCGGCGGTGTTCATGACTTGCTCCCTGAGACAGAAGTCGAGATGGACCGGTAGATTGAGAGGGCTCTGACAAATTCGAAATGGGTTCTACCAGATCCAAGCAATCAACGTAAGACCAAGGCGCAAAATTGCGCGAAACGCGCATTCGACGCAGTTGACTGGCTTCATACGAGAAGACCCGACGATCACCTCTAGGAGCGCTTGTCAGCGCTTCTGAGGGTGATCGCCGGGTCTGTCAGGCGGGGTCAGGCCGGTCCAGGCCAAATTCAGGGCAGGACGAGGTTGAAGGTGTTGATGTCGAAGGTGTAGAGGCCGTGGCGGCCGGCGGCGAAGTAGATGTCATCGCCGTTGACCACGACGTCCTGAGGCCAGCCCTGGGTGGCGAAGTAGGCCTGGGCAAAGGGGGCGGCGAGGTTGTCGAGGTTCATCACGAGCAGTCCGCCGGGCACCGAGAAGAGGGCGCGGCCGGTCTCAACCGCGCGTAGGCTGGCCCAGTCGTCGACGCGGGTCTCGGACATCAGGCGAAAACCGGCGTTTCGGGCGTCGATGACGCTGAGCTTCTGGCCGGAGTCGCGCTCAGGCTGGCTGGGGCCATAGAAGTAGTCGTAGTCGTCGTAGTAGCTGTTCCAGGCAAGGCGATGGCTGACCAACACGTGGCCGACGGCGTCGAGGTTGACCGATTGCACCTGCTGGTCGACGAAGCGTTGCACGGCGTCGAGGCGAGCGCGGCCGTTGACCATGGTGAGTCGGTTGATTGAGGTTTCGATGATGCTTGAGCCCCAGAGCAGATCGCGCGTCAGCAGGGAGTCACCGCGCACGGCGATCAGCTCGCCGGGCACATTGACGGCGTCGCCGATGCGCGGGTTGTTCGGGTCGCTCAGGTCGAGGCTCTTGAAGAAGTAGCGCACAAAGGGGCGGCTGTCGCCGGCGACGGTCTGGGGCTGCTTGTAGGCGAAGAAGAGCTTGTTGCCCTCAAAGAGCGTGGCGACGGCTTCCTCGCCGGTAGCCATGGTGATCGTGGCGGCCATTTTGGGCGCGCCGGCGGTGCGAAGATCGAGCGGATGGAACTCGTTTCGCGTCCAGTAGCGGTAGGTGTCGTAGGTGTAGCTGTAGCTCTCGGTGGTGATGGTTTTGGGGTCGATCTCGACGCAGGTGCGTTGTCCCTCGGCGTCCTGGGTGCACTTGCGAATAGCGCCGGTGCAGGTTTTGGGGCCGCTGGTGCCGTCGACGCGCTGGAGCGTTTTGCACCGAATGCTGCCGGTGAGATAGCTGCACACCTTGGGGTTGCCCTGGTTGTCGTAGCAGTTCGCGTTGTAGCGCTGCGCGGGATAAGTGCTCTCGTGGAGGGTCTGGCCCTGAAGCTCGCGCTCCTGGATGGTCGAGACGAAGACCAGAGCGTTGTTGAGGGCCACCGTGCTCAGATTGGGGTTTCCATAGCCGTAGTAGTCGCCGTCGCCAAAGCCGTAGTAATCGTAGTTGTAGTTGTAGGCGCTGTGGATGGCGTCGGTCTCGAGCGTGCCCTCGAGGATGGGCGCGGCCGGGTTGCTCAGCTTCCATATCTGCAGGTGATTGGTCGTCGTCTGTTTACCGTTGGAGTCGTTTTTGTAGCGCGTCTCAACGACGACGAGGTGGTTGCCGGCACGGATGACCTGGCTGTGCGATGGGATCTCGATCTGGGCAATCGGCTTGGCCGAGTCGATGTCGTCGCCGATGCGCACAATCTCGAGTGTGTCGAGGCGGCCGTCATTGGAGCGCGAGCCCCACCAGCCGTAATACTGGCTGCGGCTCTGGCGGCGTACGGCGTAATCGCCAAAGGCGTAGACGTTGGTGAAGTTGGGGGCGAGCTCAAGGCGGCTTTTCTCGACGGGGCTGTCGGGGTTGGTGATGTCGAACAAGGTGAGCTCGGCCTCGGAGAGGTTGGCCGTGGTGTTCTCGGCGCGGTTGGCCACGAAGCTGCGCCGAACCGGCGTGCCGTGCTCCATGGTGCCGCGAAGCGTCAGGGTGGTCTCCGAGAAGGTGAAGATCTGCACCGCCGAGATGTAGCGCGAGTTGGCATAGCCGGTGAAGGGCAGCAGCACCAGGCCTGTCTCCAACTGGCCATCGGCGCTCTCGATGCGCACAGCTTTCTCAAGTACGGAGAAGGCGCGATGATCCCACTGCGCCTCGGACCAGCTGTGGTCGAGCTCGATCTCTTTGCGATCGATGAGCGGGTGGGGATTGCTCAGATCGGTGATGTCGTAGAGGCTGACGGCCATGGTGTTGCGGCCGTTCTCGTCATTCTTGCCGATGCCGATCAGGCGCGACTGCTGGGCCACGGGGCGAAAGAAGTCATTCCATCCGGAGACGATGAACTCGCTCTTCTCCTCGACCTTGCCGTCGGCCCCGATCGAGAAGGCATGGAAGGGATCTTGTCGAAAGTAGGTCACGAAGAACGCGCTGTCCTCCAAGAAGAGCGTGGCATAGAGGTCTTCGTTTGCGCCAAAGGTGGCCGAGTCGATGGGCTTGATGTCGTGAATGTTTGAGGCGTTGAAGGTCTCGACGTGGTTGGTCCTGGTGGAGTTCCAGTTTCCGGTCGAGACCACGCGCAAGATATTGTTGTGCATGTCCATGTTGAACTGGTTTTGCACGCGGCCTTTCGTGGCGACGCTCTGGCCCTCGACCATGGTGCCGTCGGCGCTGGAGATGTCGATGACCGAGACCTGGCTGACGTAGTAGTTGCGATTGCTCGTGTAGTCGGTGCGCGCCACGAGCAAGCGATCGGCGGTGGCCTGGATGTCGTTGACGTAGCCGCCGAGGCTGAGCTCGGTGCGCTCATCGAGTTGACCCGCGCCCGAGACCGAGAAGCTCTTGACGTAGGTCTCTGAGCCGTTGTTGGCGACGACGTAGAGCGCCTCTTTGTCGCCGCCGCGGGTGAGCCGGCTTGTGCGAATGAAGCCTGGCACCTGGGCGCGCGCAACGATCGTGGGGTTTTTGCGATCGCTGATGTCAACGGCCACGACCACGCCGCCGTGGTAGTTGGAGACGGTGTCGTGTGCGCGGCTGCCGTAGTAGCCGTACCAGTTGTTCATCAAGATGTAGACGCGATCGGCGACCTGGTACATCTCGACGGGCGAGCCGGAGATGGCCACGCGTCCGACGATCTCGGGGTTGGTGACGTCGGCCAGATCGATGATCTGCAGGCCGCGGTAGTTGTTCAGGTTGAGCAACATGTTCGCGCCGCTCATCATGCGATAGATGTCGCCTTCTTCCACCGTGCGGGGCTCGGCGTCGGCGTCGGCGCCAGCCTCCGGGGCGGCTGCGAAATCGTCGTTGCCGCGGCCGACGTTGTTACCATCGTCGTTGTCCTGGGTGCGCTGGCCGTTATAGCCGTCGGCCGAGACGAAGTCGGTTTGACCCACGCGTGGGGCATTTTGCGGCCCGGCCGGGTAGGAGATCGCCGGGAATTCGTCGCCGTCTTTGGTCTCGCCGCAGGCGGCGAGGGTGAAGATCGTGAGAAGCGCGAGAACGCCAGGATAGAGCGGGCGGCGGCGGTGGAGGGTAGGGTGGAGGGTGGACATGGGTTCCTCGTCTTGGAAAGTGCAATCAGCAATCAGCAGTTAGCGAAGGCGTTACGACCTGTGATTGGGTAGAGAGCAAATTCAATGCCAGGGGCGCAAGTTTGATGTGTTTGGCGTCGTTGCTAATCGTCAGGTGGGGCTGAACGATCTACGCTGGCGTGTGCGGGCTGAAAAATCTGAGGTCGGCGTCAGAGATTCGAGGGTGCGATCAGGGTTGGGGTGTAGGTGCGGGTTTTGCATCTTGAGATCGATCGCCTATAATCGCCAACGTGCCAGAATTTTGACAGGTTTATGCCAATTGGAGAGAGCTTCGATGCGTGTATTGGGTGTTGGATATTGCACTCTGGACCAGATTGCGGTGGTGGATCGCTTCGCCGAGCCGGATTTTAAGGTCGAGATGGCCAAATTCAGCGTACAAGGCGGCGGTACGGCGGCGACGGCGATAGCCTTGCTGGCCCGTTGGGGTATTGAGACGAGCTTTGCGGGCAAGGTTGGCGACGACGCGCGAGCTACACAGATTGCCAAGACTCTGTCCAATGAAGGCGTCGACACCGCAGCGATGGTTCACGAGGCCGGCGCGATCAGCCAATTGACCTTCATCGTCGTCGAAGAGGGCACCGGGCGAAAGCAAACCTATTTTACCCAGGGAAACGTCTCGGATCTTCGAGCGGACGAGATCGACTTGAATTTGCTCGATGGAGTGGATCTGTTGTTGGTCGATGATCGCTATCCGCTGGCCCAGATCGGCCTGGTGCAGGCCGCGCGTGAGCGGGGCATTCCGGTGGTCCTCGAGGTCAACCGCATGGCGCCCGGCGTGGCCGAGTTGGTGGGAGTTTGTGATTATTTGGTCGCCTCCGAGCGTTTTGCGACCCAGTTCACCGGCATGGGCCAGCTTGGCAGCATGTGCCGCTCGTTGCTCGAGCGTGGACCGAAGAGCGTGGTCGTCACGCTGGGCGATGAGGGCAGTGTGGCACTTGCCAAGGGTCAGGAGCGTTTATTGCGCCAGAGTGCCTACGAGGTCGAGGTTGTCGATACGACCGGCGCGGGCGACGTCTTCCTCGGAGCCTTTGTCTATGGAATCTTGCAGGGATGGGAGCTCTCGCGCCAGGTGGGCGTGGCGAACATCGCGGCCGGGCTCTGCTGCAAGGACGTAGGAGGCCGCGGCGCGATTGCAACGCTGGCTCAGATCGAGGCGCTGCTTTAATAAGCTGATGAATTGTGGGTGGGTCGCTTATGAGCGATTGCCGCTGCGGCCAGCGCCGCTCTTTCCGCCGCTGCGACCGCCGCCGCTGCGGCCACCGCCGTCACGACCACCACCGCCGCTTCGGCCGCCGCCGTCACGACCGGCGCCTCCGCTTCGGCCACCGCCGTCACGGCTTGCGCCACCGCTGCTGCGCCCAGAGCTTGCGCGCTCAGCGCGCTCGGTGCGGCTCGACTTCTTGGGATTGGCATCGCCGATTTGTACGGCCCAGAATTCGGATGCGCGAAGCGCTTCGACGAACTGGCGCTGGGTTTTGAGATCGGAGTCGAAGAAGGTGGCGTATTGGCCGATGACGTCGAGCGAGTTGGTCGGGTCGCTGCCGCCCACCGTGGAGAGGCCCATCGAGGCCGCCGCTTCGAGAGCGAAGTTGTTCTGGATTTCGCCGACGCGGGGATTGAAGACCTCGACGCCTTTGATGTGCTCAAAGGAGAAGATGAAATCACCCATGTTGAAAGGGATATCGAGATCGTAGGGACGCGCGGCGATTACGGCGCCATTTTTGCTCTCGAAGAGCGCAATGACGGCCTCCGGCGAGGGGATGGTCACGTCGGTCAGCGCGCGCCACTCCTCGCCATTGTAGAAATCGTCGATCTCGGGCACGAAGCCCAGCAAGAGACCCTTCTCGGTGGGGATTTCGACGCCGATGAAGACGGCGATGTCGTCGTATTTGGCGGCGGCGTCCAAAATCTCCTGGCAGCGTGCGGTGTTGCGTGTCTCACAAAAGGCGATGGCGTCGAGGCCAACCTCGCGTGCGCGCTGGATGACCTGATCGGCTGAGAGGGTGACGCCTTCGGACAAAGACGATTTGGCGTGTACATCAACGAGCATTTGCAGCTCCTTACAGGCTGTTCCCGGGGGCGCCAGATGCGCGTGGGATGGTGTGATTTCGGCGTCTCCGCAGTCGGGCGGCGTGAAAGTCCCATGTGTATAGACAGATGAACGCCGAATTTCTACTTGTTTTCGTGATCTTTGCCCGATTCAACACGATGTGCAGGCGTGATGTCGATCACGCCATCATCATTGGGGCGACGAAAGGGCGATGCGTGATCAGCGAAGCCACCCAGATCGTCCATCGATCCGAAGCTCATAAACGAGATGTTGGGCGCCTCGAGCATCTTGGTGAAGCGGCCTTGAAGCAGGCGCTTGAGTGGTGCGCGGGCAAAGGGCAGTAATAAGAGAATTCCGGTGATGTCGCTCAAGATGCCCGGAGTAATCAAGAATGCAGCGGCGATCAGCACGGCGAGGCCGTCGAGGATCGCGTCGCCGGGCATGCGACCATGGCCAAGATCCTCACGGATGCGATGCCAAGCACGCAGGCCCTCGCTCTTTCCCAGCAACGCGCCGAGCAGACCGGTGCCAAAGACCAGCGCAATCGTTGGCCAAAGGCCCATGGCCTGACCGAGCGGAATCAGGATGGCCAGCTCGATGAGCGGAATAACGGTGAATAGCAAAAGTAGTTTAGCGAGCACGGTGCGTTCCGTGGCTGAAAGAGTGCGCATAATCGTCTGGCAAATGGAACCGTCGCCGATGGCCTAACATTCCGGTGTTGGGCGCGCAACCGTGCGTGGACTCAGCCGCCCAGGCACGCGTGGTCGATGCAGCGGTAGCCGTTGTAGAAGCGGCAGTCCGCGTCGCTCGAGCACATTGAGAAGCACAGTGTGTCGTGGCAACGACCGTCTGGCGGGCAATCGTCGTCGCTCTCACAGGCGACGACGGTACACATGGGGGCGGGCAGGGCGCTGTCGGTGATTTCGCTTGTGCAAAAGGCTGACTCGGGGGTGCAGTCCTCGGCGCCGTCGCAGGCCGCGCCAAGCTTCGTGCGACAAACGCCGCGGTTAGGATTGAACATGTGGCAGTATTCGTTTTCTTGGCAGGTTGTGTGATTGCTGTGGCAGGCGCGAAGACAATAGGCCTCATTGGCATCGGCGGGGTTGCCGGCGCAGATCGTGCCCGCTATGCAGTCGAGGTTGTTGTTGCAAGAGGCGTTGGTTTGAGTGTTGCCGCCGATGTAGCAAACGGCCGTGGGGGTTGCCGCCAGCGCCATGCAGACGCTGGAATCGTCGCAAAGCGCGCCGGGCTGATCGCAGCTGGCCATACAGATGAACCCATGGCCCCTGGTGCCGATGCATGCTGCGCCGTCTTGGCAGTCCGTAGGGTTTCGGCAAGGCTCGCCAATCTGCGGCTTGAGCAAAGCGACGTCGCCGCCCGTGGTGGACTCGGCGTCGTGTGCGTCATGGCCGATATCGGCTACAATCGGTGGCCCGATGGGCGCCGAGCAGGACGACGCCAAGCCGACCAATGTGGTGAGGATGACAAGCAGCACGAACATCGTTGTCTTGGCTCTGAAGAGGGCACGGCGCGTGGAGCGTGGCGATTGTATTTGATTGTGATTGGCCTTGCCAACGTGGTAATTGACTGCCCGCGTCGTTGCTCGTTGCAGCGGCCTATGGAGAGCTGTCTGGGCCATGGTTTGGGTTAGCAGAACGGAGATTTGAGCGATGCTGGACATCAGGTTTATTCGGGACAATGTCGAGGCCGTCAAAGCGGCCGCAAAAAACAAGCGCTTTGACGTCGATATCGACGGGCTGGTCGCCACCGACACCCGTCGGCGCGATCTCTTGCAGCGCACCGAGGCCCTGCGCGCTCGTCGAAACGAGATCGCCTCGCAGATCCCCAAGGCGGCCAACGAGGACAAGAGGCCACTGATCGAGGAGGGCAAGCAGGTCAAGGAGGAGCTTGTTGGCATCGAGGCCGAGCTCAACGAGGCCACCGCGATCGTTGATCGCCTCTTGCTGATGGTGCCCAACCTGGCGCTGGCCGAGGTGCCCATTGGCGTGACCGACGAGGACAACGTCGTGGTGCGCACCTATGGCGAGCCGCGAAAGTTCGATTTTCCGATCCGAGACCATGAAGAACTCGGTCAGATGCTGGGCATCCTCGACAAAGAGCGCGCGATAAAGTTTGCCGGCGCACGCAGCTACTTGCTGCGCGGTGCGGGCGCGCTGCTCGAGATGGCCGTGATGCGTCTTGCGACCGACATCATGGTCGAGAAGGGCTTTGAAATGGTGCTCGGGCCGTTGATGGTCAATGAGAGTGCGATGACCGGTACGGGATTTTTTCCCTACGGCAAGGAAGAGACCTACAACCTCGAGCGCGACGACAAATTTTTGATCGGCACGAGCGAGGTGTTCTTGGTCAGCCTCAACCGCGACGAGATCCTCGATCTGGACGAGCTACCCAAGCGCTACTGTGGCTACTCGTCTTGTTTCCGCCGCGAGGCGGGCAGTGCGGGCAAGGATACGCGCGGCATCTACCGCGTGCACCAGTTTACCAAGGTCGAGCAGGTCGCGATTTGCGAAGCCGATCCGGTCAAGTCGCGCGAGCTCCACGAGATGCTGCTCTCCAACTCCGAGAGCCTGATGCAGCGCCTCGAGCTGCCTCACCGCGTCTCGCTTGCCTGCACCGGCGAGATTGGCCTGGGACAGGTGCTCAAGCACGAGATCGAGACGTGGATGCCCTCGCGCCAGTCCTACTCCGAGACGCACTCCTGCTCGAGCTTGTACGACTATCAGGCGCGTCGAAGCGCGATTCGCTACCGCGACGCCGATGGCACGATCAAGCACTGCTATACGCTCAACAATACCCTGGCTGCCAGCCCACGGATCTTGATTCCGATCCTCGAGCACTATCAAAATGAGGACGGATCGGTCACCGTGCCCGAGGTGTTGAGGCCCTACATGTACGGCATGGAGCGTATCGAGCCGAAGAAGGCTTGATGGGCGGATCCAAGGTCGGCCTCAGCTGCGCTCTTCACGTCGGTAGACGAGATAGAGCAGCACGGGCAGCAAGAAGAGGTCTGCGAGGATCGCGCCGAAGATTGTGATTCCGGTGAGGATGGCGAACTGGCGCGTGGGCATGAAGTCGCTCATGACGAGCACGATCAGGCCAACGAGTAGCATCACGCTGGTGAGCAAAATGGCGCGCCCGGCGCCAAAGTAGGTGGCAAGGATCGCCTCGCGGGTGTCGTCTGTTTTGGCCATCTCTTCTTTGAAGCGGGCGAAGAAATGGATCGAGTCGTCAACAGCGATGCCCAGGCTGATGGCGAAGATGATCACCGTCGAGGTGTTCAAATCGATGCCCATGATGCCCATGTAGCCAAAAGTCATGATCAGGGGGATCGAGTTTGGGAGCAGGCTTATCAGCCCAAGTTTGATCGAGCGAAAGACTAGCGTGAGCATCAAAAAGATCACGACGATCGCCATGAGCAGGCTGTAGAAGAGGTCGTGGATAAAGGAGTTGAGGGCAGCCGAGGCGACATAGGCGTCGCCGGTCAGAAAGTAGGTGACGCCGCTCTCGGGGCCGAAGAGTCTTGCCAGCTCCGCGTTGAGTTCGTCGCCCAGGCGAAGCTGGCGGCGTGCGCCGACGTCGCCGACGCGAAGCAGCACGCGCACGTTTCGAAAGTCGCCGGTGACAAAGCGCCCGACGCCGCTCTGGGTATCGGGCGCGTCGGCAAGGAGCAGGTGGAGCTGTTCGACCTGCTCGCGTGAGTCGGGCATGCGCGTGCGTTCTGCGGGATCCGCGAGCAAGGCGGCGCGGGTGGCCTGGTGGTAGTCGACAAAGCTCTCCGTGGAGAGCACCTCGCTCTTGGCCTGGGCAAAGCGCTGAAGGGCGTAGATCTTGGCGACGAGCTCAGGGTCTTTGAAGTGATCGAATTCTTTGGCCTCAAGGCTGATCTCGACGGGCAGAATGCCACCCAGCTTTTCTTCGATGTGGCGTGTGGCGATATGTGCCGGATGCGACTCGTGAAAGACCTCGAGGATCGTCGTGTCGATGTTGACGCGTGTGCCCATGACGCCAAAGCCCAAGGCGATCAGCAAGCTGACGGTGAGCACCGTCCAAGGCCGGTCGAGCAGCGAGGAGCCCGTGCCGGTCAAGAATTTTTCGAGCAGCGGTGTTTGTCGATCGCCGGTGGCGCTGAATTTTACGCGGCGGGCAGGGCGCATATAGGTCAGCGCTGCGGGCAAAAAGAACAGCGTTCCGGCGTAGGCCAGCATGACGCCAAGGCCTGCCTGCCAGCCGAAGTTCTTGAGGATCTCGGTGTCGGCCGAGATCAGGCTCAAGAAGCCTACGGCCGTCGTCGTCGTGGTCAGCAGGCAAGCGCCGCCGGCGTGGCGGATCATCGAGCGCGTCGCCTCGATCGGCGACATACCGTGTTCGATCTCCTCGGCCTGGCGCGTGAGCATGTGAATGCTATCGGAGATGCCGATGATGAATATCAGGGGGGGCAAGATATTGTTGATGATGTTGATCGGAAAGTCCGTCAACACCATGATCGCCATCGTCGCGGTGACGGCGAAGGCCACCGTGCCCAGTGGAAGCAGCACGCCGGAGGGGCGTCGAAACAAAAAGAGCAAGACGAGCAGGTAGACGAAGCCCGTCATCGGTATGAAGGTGAGCTGCTCGCGTCGAAGATTGTCGACGATCTCAACGCGAAGCGCGGGGATGCCGCTGACACGGTAGGTGTAGCCCTCTGGCAGCGGATAGAGTGTCAAACTCTCTTTGAGCGCGCCGACCACAGCCTTGAGCACATTGATGTCCTGGACCTCGTCGCCTATCCAGGCGAGCACGAGGCTTGTCTGGCGATCGGCGCTGGCGAGGCGGCCGGCGATCAGCGGCTCGCCGCCGGCCAACTCGGCGAGTTTCTCGGCCAGCGCCGCCTCGACCGGTGGGCCGCGAACGGGTCTCGACAAGCCGTCGTGGCCGGCGCCGGCGAGCAGGTCGCCCACAATCGGGTCGACGGTCATCGCGCCAGGCTCGCTGCCGGGTCGGGGAATGGCCACGGTGGCGACCGATTGTGCGTCCTTGATATGCTCGAGGTAGCGCAGATCGAAGGTGAGATCGCGAAGCGTTGCGAGCACGTCGGGGCGAAAGATGTCCGGTCCGTCGACGAGCACGGCGATCAGATTGTCCTCGCGGCCAAAGCGCGCGGCAAAGCTCTCGCGGTAGACGGCGTTTCGGTCGTCGTCATGGCTGGAGCGAAACAATTGTTGGGGTGTGAAGTCGAATTGCAGGCTTGGCAGCAGCGCGCTCGAGGCCACGAAGAGGATGGCCACGCTTGCGAGCAAAGTGACGCGATAGTGTAAAATGAAGTCGGCGAGGATACGAAACATGGGCAAACATCGTAGATGTGGAGGGGCAACGAACCGCGTTGTTGCACGGCCATTGAGCGCTCGATCAATGGCACGTTTTGGGTTGGGGTTCAAGTTGGTGGTGACGCCTCGGTAGGGTGGGGGTAAGGGTTGATGCCCAGACGATCGGGGCACGACGAGGCATGAGGCAGTGGCCAAAGAACGAGAAGGGATGCGAAGGCGATGAGACGATATATTGGAGTAGACGTGGGGTCGCGGCGGATCGGCGTTGCGGTATCGGATCCGTTCGGGTCGATGGCCCTGCCGCTTGAGACCATCGATGGGCGAGATGGGGGCAAGGCTGCGCGGCGTATCGCGACCCTGGTCGCCGAATACGAGGCTGCAGGTATCGTCGTGGGTTGGCCGATCGACATGCGCGGCAAGGAGGGGGCGGCCACGCGGATGGTTGCCGCATTCTTAGGGTTGCTCGACAAGGCGCTCGCGCGTGACAACCTTTCAGTCGATGTTCATCGCTGGGACGAGCGGCTGACGACGCATGCCGCCGAGGCGCTCATGATTGAGGCCGACATCTCACGGGCCAAGCGCAAGGAGACGGTCGATCAGATCGCGGCTGCGCACATATTGCAGGGTTATTTGGACGCGCTGCGTATCCAGGCAGCGCGCGAGAGCGACGGCGAGGACAATGGCCAAGGCTAAAGGTAGCGCAAAGCTGAAAACAAAGGCCAAGCCCAAGGCCAAGTCGCCAGACTCGAGTCGGTGGAAGCTTGTGGGTCGAGCCGTGGTGGCGATGCTTGCTGGCGGGCTGCTTTTGGGCGCGATCGCTTTTGCCGGGCTGTACTTTCACTATACGGCCTGGGCCGACACGCTGGTCTTGGAGGCCGACCAGAGCCGCACGGTGGTCATTGAGCGAAACACCTCCTGGCCGGGCGTGATCGCGGCGCTGAGCGAGGCGCGCCTGGTCAAGCGGCCGATGTACTTCGATTATTGGGGGCGAAAGCAGGGGCTTTCGGGCGCCGTGCGTGCGGGCACCTTCCGCCTGGCCGGGCCGATGCGCCTCGAGGAGCTCGACGCCGAACTGCGTCGCGGTGGCATGGCCGAAGAGGTCACGGTGACTTTTCCCGAGGGCTTTACGATCTTTCACGTCGCCGAGCGCGTCGAGAGCTCGGGGCTTGCCAGCCGGGAGGACTTTTTGCGCGCCGCACGCGATCCTGACACGCTTTTGGCGGCCGGCATCGAGGCCGAGAGCTTTGAAGGCTACTTGTTTCCAGATACGTATCGCTTCGAGCAGGGCACGAGCGCTGCGGCGATCGTCTTGCGCATGCATCGGCGCTGGAAGGGGGTCTGGGAGGAGCTCAAGTCACGCCATGCGCACAGCATCGAGGCGCTGGGCGAGCAATACAAGTTTGGGCAGCACGAACTTGTGATCCTGGCCAGTTTGGTCGAGCGCGAGACCGGCGTCGACGACGAGCGCGCGCTCGTCTCGCGCGTATTCTTGAATCGACTCGATTTGAACATGCGCCTTCAGACCGATCCGACCTGTGTCTATGGCGAGGAGACCTACATGTTGGTGCCGACGCCGGCGATGTGCCGCGATCCGCTCAACCGCTATTCGACCTACGTGATCCACGGCTTGACGCCAGGGCCGATCGCCAATCCGGGGCGCGCAAGCCTCGATGCTGCCCTTGCGCCCAGCACACAGCCCGATGCGAACAAGTTGCTGTACTTTGTCTCGCGCCGTGATGGCACCGGGCGCCACCACTTCTCCAAGAACTATGACGAGCACCGTCAGGCGATTCGTCGCTATCTCAAGAGCGGTAAGTAAGCTCCATCTTGGGGGCTTACTGGGCGGCTGCGACCTGGGCGCTGGAGATCGGCAAGAAGAGCGTATCAAAGCGCACGACTGAGAGCTGGTTTCCTTCGGACTTGCCGAACTTCCAGGCTCGAATGTCCTTGAGCACGCAATTGGCCAGCGCATCGCTGTTGGTCGTGTTCTGGCGAGTGACTGCGGCGATCACCTCGCCGTTGGAGCCTGAGACGGTGAACTGCAGCGAGACCTCGCCCTTGAGATCGGGGCGCTTGCTTAGCTCGCTTTGGTAGCATTTTTGGAAATTGAAGCGCTCGGTCGTGATGCGATTTCGCACCGCGGCGTGATCGAGCTTGCCTTCGATGCGAAGCGTCTCCTCGATCGGGTAGACCAGGGCGTAAACTTGTGGGGCGATCGCTTTGGCGACGGGCTGATCGACGTGCACGTGCACAGGCTCGGGTATGGGCTGCGCGTTCTCGATGCTCAACGTGGCGAGTGCGCCATCAACATAGGTCAGGTAGGCATAAAGGGCGCTGGCGCCGGCGAGAAAGCCAATGACCAGACAAAAAGTCGCGACCATGAAGACCACGATGCCGCTGCAGCCCTTCTTGATGGTGGGTTGTGTTATGGTAGGTGTTGCCATTACTGCCTCCTAAAAATCTCAGATCCGACGATGATGAGCGTTTATACAGTGTTGCCATCGCCGCTGTCACGTTCGACGCGCTCTGGGCGCTCGACGATCGAACCAAGGTTGTGCACAATGTCTGACAGCAAAGCGATAACTCGATGATCCAGACGTACCACCTATGTGTTGATTCAACCCCTTCCTGACAGACAATGACTCAGATATCGACAGAAATGATGGATTTCAACGAGCTGGCGCTCAATCCGGCGGTCACCCGGCTCGCCGCGATCTTGCGCGAGGGCTATGGGCTGCGCAGTGGACTGGTGGGGCTCGACGGGGCCGTGACCGCGCTTGGCGACAGCTATGCGAGCGCGGACAAGATGCTCTTCGATCACTTTGTCTTTGGCACTCAGGAGTGGCAAGACGGCGGGCTTCCCACGTCGCTGGGAAAAAATGCGCGCCAGTGGGGTGCCAAAATCGCCGAGTCCAGCGCGGCGACGCGCTGTCTTGCCGTGACGATGGACGTGGGGTTTTCGGGGTTTCTCTTTCCGATCATGGTCAAGGATCAGGCCGTTTTGGGCTTATTTATCGCCGGTTTTGTGCCCTCCGAGGGCGCGGCGGCGGCGCTGGATGCGATCCGTCGGCGGGTGCCGGCCGAGTTGACCGCACGCCTTGGCGACAAAGACAACATGCGCATCGCTCAGCTCGACACCGAGCAACGCCGCTTTGCACAGACACTGGGCTTTGGAATCGCCGAGGAGCTGGCCTTGCTCGCTGAGCGGGTGAGCTCGGCGACCGAGACGCGCTTTGAAGGCGTGGTTCGCTTTGGCGACATGCTGGGCACCAGCGCCAGAATGCGAAATCTCTTCAGCGTGATCGCCAAGATCTCGCGCAGCAACTCGTCGGTGCTCATTGAGGGCGAAAACGGCACGGGCAAGGAGCTCGTGGCGCGCGCCATCCACCAGAATAGCCGCCGGCGCGACGCGCCTTTTGTCGCGGTCAACTGTGCGGCGATTCCCGGCGAGTTGATCGCAAGCGAGCTTTTTGGCCACACGCGCGGCGCCTTCTCCGGTGCGCACAGGGAGCGCACCGGGCTGTTTGAAGCAGCCCACGGCGGCACGCTGCTGCTCGACGAGATCGGCGACATGGACCCGACCCTGCAGGTCAAGCTGCTGCGTGTACTCCAGGAGGGCACATTTTTGCGCGTCGGCGACAGCCAGGTGCGCAAGGTCGATGTGCGCGTGCTCTGCGCGACCAACCGCGATCTCAAGACCATGGTCGCCGAGAATACCTTTCGAGAAGATTTGTACTACCGCGTCAAGGTGATCGCGATTCCAGTGCCGGCGCTGCGTGAGCGCGCGACGGACATCCCGCTGCTGTCGAGCTTTTTTGTCAACCGGGCCGCACGCGAGCAGGGCCGGTCCAAGAAGACGTTCAGCGAGTCGTGTCTGGACCGCATGATGCAGTACCGCTGGCCTGGAAACGTGCGCGAACTCGAGAACGAGATCGAGCGGCTCGTGATCATGTCGGGAGACTCCGAGCTTATCGATGTCGATCTGCTCAGCCCAAGGATTACCGGAAAGCGTGACGAGGCTCCGATGCCGGTGATCAGCGGCCTCAACCTGCCGCAAGCCGTTGAGCACCTCGAGCGGCGCATGATCCTCGACAGCCTGCAAAAAACTGGCTGGAACAAGACTCAAACGGCCAAAGATTTAGGTGTGAGCCGGCGAAACCTGATCCGCAAGGTCGCCCACTACGGCCTCGAAGACGAACCAATCATCTGAACCCGTCGTCGGGTATACCTGGCACAATGACTCCTTCTCGACATCGCCTCGCGCTCTTGTTGCTGATCTTGTGGCTGTGGACCTCGCCAGGGATCTCGGTCTCGGCCCATGGCCAGGGCAAGCCGGTCAACTGTGAGCGCTCGGCCGAGCAGCTCACCGGTCGCCTTGAGCTTTGCCAGCGCTACCGTGTCGATCAGATCGAGGTTGAGGGCCTGTTTCGAACTCGGCGCTACGTGGTCGAGCGTGAGCTCGTCTTTGAAGAGGGCGATGTCGCAACGCTTGCCGAGATCGAAGAGAGCGTGCAGCGCCTTCGCAACACGGGGCTGTTTCGCACCGTGGCGTACGATCTCGTCGATCAGCGCCTGGTGGCCGTGGTCGGCGAAGATTTGCCGCAGCTTGGCGATGGCGAGCACGACGGGCGCCTGCTGCGCCTGAGCGTCGATGAGCGTTGGACGCTGCTGCCGCAGACGCGCTTTAGTCGCGGCGGCGGGGTCTTGCATCTGATCCTGGGCCTGTCCGATGCAAACCTGTTTGGAACCTACCTGCAGCTTGGCGGCTACTACGAGCGCCTGGGTCCGGCGAACTCCTTTGCGCTGTGGTTTCGAGACCCGCGCTTCTTGGGTGAGCGCCTGGTGCTGAGCGCAGACGCAGGCATCAGCAACCGCGTCGTCGCGCTTTATGCGCGAGACGGCGCGCTCGAGGGCGGCTTTTTACTCGAGCGCCAGTTCGCAAGCCTTGCGCTCGAGAAAGAATGGCGCTGGTGGTGGCGCACGGGCGTTGGTCTGGGCGTGGTCAACGACGCCTTTGGCTACACGCTCGTCTCCGAGACCATGCGATCGGGCCAGGAGCATCTGGGTGGCCTGCCCGATGCCCAGGCCGCGCTCAGCCTGTCGGTCTCCTCGCGCTGGGGCCGGCTCAACCTGGACAATTACCTTGTCGACGGCGCGCAATTCAGCCTGCGCCTGGGCCGATACATCACGGTGCCCGAATTGGAGACCCAGTTCACTCGCCTCGATGCAACGGTGCTGCATTTTACGACCCTGCCACTGAAGAGCACGCTGGCGCTTCGCATGGCCGTAGGTCTAAGTGACGCAAGGGCTGCCCACCACGCCTATTTCGCCGGCGGCTTGGACGCTGTGCGCGGTTTTGTAAACCAGCGTTTTCGTGGCAATTTCTACGCCCTGACCAACGCCGAGTTCCGCATTCCCTCGTTCGATATGCGCTGGATTGCTGTGCAGCATGTGTTTTTCGTCGATGGGTTGGGCATCTCGGATCACGCCTTTGAGATTTTTGGGCTGCGCGCAGCCAGCGCCGGCGTAGGTCTTCGCTTTGTTTCCCCCAAAATCTACGGTTTTTTGGCCCGGATCGATTTTGCCTTTCAGCTCGAGGGCGGCAGCGGGCCATCCTTGAGCTTTGGCGGCGGGCAATTTTTCTGACGGACTCAAGCTATGCCCATCGAGATCATTCTCGGCCCCGATCTGCGCGACCATGCCGCCGACCCCGATGCGCTGTGCGCGATCATCGCCTTCGAAAAAGAGGAGCTCGCCAAGCAGCGCCTGATCACGGCTGCGGACCCAAGCGAAGTTGAGCGCGGCCGCGTCGCGCGCGCCGCACAGCGCCTCTCGGAGCATCTGCGACTGGTCGGCGAACTTGACGAGGCGCTCGAGTTAAACGAGCAGGCAAGCCAAGCGTGGGCCGCGATGGACAAGAAGATGGCCTACTATCTGTGCCGACTCAAGGGCGCAGTGATCGTGCAGTATCTGGGGCGTGCCGAGCAGGCCGAGGCCGTGCTGCGAGGGCTGCTCGAGGAGCGCGATGCGCAGACCAGTCTATACGAGGATTTTGTGCGCGAGGCGCTCGGTCGATTGCTCTGGGAAGTGGGCGAGGTCGAGGCCGGGCGCGAGCAGATATCGATGGCGCTGGCGTTGAGAATCGCCCGGAAAAACGCCGGACATATTGCGTATACGCAACAACTTCAGGAGCGCCTGGAAGCCCGGGCCTAGGCGTTGATGCGGCTCGCCCGGGTCGTGCCTTCAGCGTTTGGCCGGCCTGGCGACCTTGGCGTCGAGCTCGGTTTGGCCGAGCAGCCACTGGTAGGCGGCGTAGCTGCCGATCACGCGCTTGGTGTAGTCGCGCGTCTCGAGATAGGGGATGTCTTCGACCCAAAGCGCGATGTCGTCGTTGGGTTGGCTGCCCAACCAGCCATTGATGCGACCGCCGCCGGCATTGTAGGCGGCGGCCATGAGCACAGGATGAGAGTCGAAGCGGTTGGCCAGATGAAAGATGTGGTCGACACCGACGCGGATGTTGACGTCGGCCGTCTTGAGCCGCTCGGGGGTGGCGCGCCCCTCGATGTCCTTGTCGTGGTCGAGCGCGGTCTTGGGCATCAATTGCATCAGGCCAAGCGCGCCGGCCCAGGAGGTGACATCCTCAATGAAGCTCGACTCCTCGCGCATGATCGAGGTGGGGAAGGCGCGGTGAACCGTGGGGCCTTTCCATTGGGGTGCTTCGGCGGCGATCGCGGCGGCGATTTTTTCGCCAAAGGGATCAGGCCAGGCCACCTCCCAGCGCACAAGGCGCGCATCGCCGGGTTGCAGCCAGGGGCTGCCGGAGATCTGGCGGCGTGCGATGTTGTGGCTCAGCGGAAAGCGCCCGGCGGCATGGCAAAGCGTGGCAAGGCGCCAGCGATCGGTGTCGGTCGAGTCGATCGTGCGCTGGCGCGTAGCCTCAAAATCGCAAGCACCCTCGTACATCGAGAGGCTGGCAAGCCTGTGGCCGCCGGTCGCCTTCCAATCGCCGCCAAACCAGGGTGTCGTGCGCGAGCTGGCATCGACCGTAATCGGGGGCACGACCTGCTTGTTCTCGCCCAGGCGAAGGTGGGACACATAGCCGTAGAAGCTGAAGGGGTACTTGGCCCAGGCGCGCTGCCAATACTCGTAGGCCTTTTGGGGCTCCTTGAGGCGAAAGTGGGCCAGAGCGACAAAATACTCGAGGCGGCCCTGACTGAAGTACTGATCATCGCGATCGGGCAACTCGAGGCGCGCAATGGCTGCGATGAATTCCTTGAATTTCTTCTGGCGAAACAGCGACTCGTGCACCTCCCAGACCATCTCGTGGACCATGTCCTCGCCAGGATAGTCGCGTAGCGCACGCGCCAGGAGTTCATGCTCTTTGGCCGTGTTGGAGCGCTTTCGCTCGATGCGCGCCAGATAGAAGAGCGCGTCGTCGGCGTGGCTTGCCTTGGGATAGTCAGCGAGCAGGGTCTCGAAGAGGGGTTGGGCCTCGTCGATGCGATTCTGCTCGAAGTGGCGCCGGCCGACGGCGTAGATCGCACGGATTCGCTCGCCCTGGTTGAGCTTGTCTTTGCAATGGTCGACCAGGTGCATGTACTCGGTGCTGGCGTTGTCCGGTTGGCGCAGCCGATAGATCGCGCGGGCCGTGCGAAAGTGTGCGCTGCAGCGGTCGGTCGCGGTGAGCTTCTTGAAGTCGATGGCTTTGAGCTGTTCGTGGGCTTCGCGAAAGCGCACCTGACCGAGCAGGTACTCGGAGCGGCGAAGCCGGGCGGCATCGCTTGGACGCTTGACCAGTGCAGCAAGCGAAGTGGTGTGCGCCTCATCGACGCAATACCCGTAACCCAAATCGGCCAGCGCCAAGACGCGCGAAGCAAGCTTCTTGTCCTTTGCCCCCTGCGCCAGCGATGTGACGAGCCAAGCACAGGCGTCGTCCTTGCTGGAGCTGTCCAGAGCGGTTTTCATGCTGGCTTGGGTGGGAAGGCCACTGTCGAGCACGGCCTCGATCTGGGCCAATAAGAGCTGGGAGCCAGCGTAGCCTTTTTTGAGAGAATCGGAATCGCGCAGGTCCTTGAGCAGATCGACAGTCCTCGAGCCGAGCATGATGCTTCGTCCGGCCTGAACGCGCAAAAAGTCCTTGAGCTCGGCGTCATGGCGGCTGGCTTCGAGATAAAAGCGCGCGGCGTCGTCGAAGCTGGCGGCCTTCTCGTGGGCGTGGGCTGCACGAAGCGCCCAATCGATGTAGCTCGCAAGCTGCGGGGGCTGGGCTGCACGAACGGCCTCGGCGCGTTGCACGAAGAACTGTGCAGCCTCTTTGTATTTGCCACCATCGATCGCCGTCTGGGCTTTGATGCAGACCGGGTCGCTGCAAGCGCGCGAGGGCAGGGCGTCGGCCACCGGTGAGGGGCTACGATCCTGGGCCAGCAGCGATGGAGCGCCAAGCCCCAGACAGATCAGGGCAAGGAAAAACGCCCCAGGATGAGTGGGCAACGTCAAGGCTTTGGTCATCTTCCGATCCACGGCTAAAAGTAAGGAGGGCGCGATGTTCATGGGCCGGTTGGCCGATGGAGCTGTAACACCGCAAAATCAGAATAATAATCCGTTTACACGCCAGCTCAGGCCGACGAACGCGGTGTGCGTGCCAAGAGAGATGCCCGGGCCTTCGGCCAAATCGAGATGGCCACCACGGTAGCGGTAGAGCACGTTGAGCCAGGGCGCGTAGCCCCGATTGGGATTGAACAGCGGCAGATCGAAGCCCGCGCCCAGACTCCAGGCAAAGCCCAGATCGCTCTCAGCAAGCTCGGGGCTGGCGTCGGCGCGGTAGAGCGCATACTGGGCGCCAAGGCCAATCTCGAGGTGCAGCGAGGCCAGAACGTGGCCCGTGAAGCCATTGGAGAGCAGGGCCAGGTAGAGCGGGTGGATGCCCAGGGTCAAGCCGGCGCCATGGATCGCGACGTTGGCGTCGTCGCTGGCGAGGTTGTCATAGCGGTAGGCCAGGCGCGTGTCGCCCAGATACATCGGGAAGCTGTGGCGGATGCCGGCGTCCAGCGACCAGCCGGATAGCCCGCTCGAGGGCAGCGCGCTCAGCCCGGCGCGCACGCCGTATTCGACAAAGGCACCGTTAAACTGATCACTGTAGGGCTCTTGAACAGGGTTGGCTTGGGCTGGCGATGGCGTGCCAAACGCCATCGCCAGTGCGATAGCCGCTGTGGATAAGAGCCTAGGATTGTTCATGGAGTGGCAACGTCGGTATTTTAAGTTGCGTAGATTGTGAGGAATCTTTTAGGATGCCCCACGCCGAGGCGTCTGACCCCCGGATTTTTGCACACGAGCACGAGGGAGTAAATGTTTCTCAGGAACAAGAAATTTATAGCGTTGATCGTGGTGACTTCGTTCACCCAATTTGCTTGTTACAACACTTATTTCATCAGCACCACGGAGCTCTCCAAGCTCGAGAGTGACGTCGAGCCTCGCGAAGTGGTCGAAGTGCTCGCGGACTGCCCCGGATCGAAGAGTGCCTACCGCTCGGTGAGCTTGCATGGCACGCAGTGGGCCGAGGTGGCAGGCGAGGGCTCGGCGGCAAGCGATCAGACGAGCAGTGCCGATGTGCCGCGCGCTGACGGCTGCACGGCCGTTCCGGTCTCGACGGCCAACCCGGTCACGGTGCGCACCTCCGATGGCGGCGCCCACCGTGTCACCCCGTTTAACTTCGTGATGAGCGAGAGTCAGCTCGTTTCGCCGGAGTATGACCTCCTGCTCAGCATGAGCGTGGTCGAGGGCGCCGATGTCAAGCAGTTCAGCACCTGGAAGACGGTGGCAACGATCACGGGAGTGAGCGTGCTCACGATCGGCACGTTCATCGGCATCAGCCTGCTCGCCCCGGAGGGCGACGGCTTCAAGTAATCGCCACCGAAGATTGAACAGTCCTTCGAGGGACGGCGCCACAAGCGTCGTCCCTCGCTGCGTTCTTGGCCCGCGTTGAGCGGACGCAACCAATCAAGTCGTTGATTTGCACGCAATATGTTGCTAATCTCCCCGCTGTACGCAAATGGATATTTATTGAATGAACATCCCTGCCTCGGGGCTCTGATGAATCGCGTTAATTTCTGTCGCTTTCCTTTCTATCTGGTGGTGGTTGCACTGCTCTTACTGGCCTTTGGCTGCGCCGACTCGACGGTCAATTCCAACGTCAAGACGGGTCCGCGAGTCGACGACGAGCAGGATGGCGTTCTTCGTCCCAGCGACGAGTATCTGCTCGTGCCGGCAGGCGAGCGTGAGCGCACGATCAATGTCAGCGAGAACGTGGCGCTCAAGGTTTTTTTGGTTCACCGAGAGACGGGCAGCCCGGCCGTCGATCAGCCGGTCGGCTTTGAGATCCTCGAGGGCGCAGAGTCCAATGGAACCCTGGGTGCGCGAAACAGCACGACGGGCGACGACGGCGAGGGTCAGATCATCTTTCGGGCAGGCAGCGAAGCCGGCACGGTCAAAGTTCGTGCACGCCACAGCTCATCGAATGCCGTGGATTTCACCTTGCATGTGCAGCCCTTGGCCACGGGTCATCTCAAGGTCAAGCTGACAAACACCGCACCGACGATCATGCGCCTGCAAGACATCGACGTGCGTTTGTACCGAAATGACGAGTTCACCTGCGATGACTTCTTCCCCCTGATTAATTTGCATCCCCAGGCGCTCGCTGAGCGCCAGGCAGCCTATGCAGGCGACAGCGTCACCTTTGAGTCGCTGGGCACGCTGCCACACTTCGTGGTCACGGCGGTCGCTCGCGGCGATCGTGGACAGATCGCCGCCGGAAGTTGCTACGATCGGATCCGCATGGATGCTGATCGCACGGTTGAGGTCGAGCTGCTCTTGCAACTGATCCCGCTCAACCCGGTCGGACGCTACGATGTTTTGAGCCACTGGGACTTCACCGATGCGCTGGCCGATTCGGGCTCGGTTGGTGCGATCGTGGTGCGCGTTCTCAACGTCTTCGATAATCCCGGCCTGGCCATCTACAACGAGATCATCAATCTGGTGCGCGCGGCCGTGGGCGGGATCATCAGCGGCACGTTGAGCACGTTTTTGAACTGGACCAATCTCGATACGGCCTTTCAGAACATGATCAACAACTTCATCGAGAACAACGCCGTGCTTCGCAAGCTGCGCGATGCCGGCCGCGATCTGCGCGACGTCGTGGCCAACCTCGAGGTGCACAGCGAGCTGACGATCGGCAAGTTGAGCTCCAATTACGAGTTTCGCGGCACCGACAACTGGGTCGGAATCACCTTGTACTGGCGCTGGAACTGCGACGACACCTCGCCGCCCGACTGCGGCGCGATTCGTCTGGTGCCCGATGCCAACGGCCAGTTCGGCACGCTGGGCCTGCTCAGCTCGGATTGGGGCGGTCGCGTGGTGGCCTACAATCAACTCCAGATCGACCGCCACAGCGTCAGTCTGCGCTACGGCAACTTGATTATCTACATCCTCAACCAGGTGATCTTGCCGGGCTTGACCGACGGCAATGCCCACTCAATGAGCGAAGCGTTTGCCTACTGGATCGGCTGCGATAGGCTGGCCAACTCGATCATTCCCAACGGTGAGGTCTGCGCGCTCAGTGTGTGCATCCGCGCCTCACAAATCGAGGGTTTCTGTTCGACGGCCGTCTCGACCTTGTTCGGTTTTGCCGACCTGCTCGTGCGTGGCCTGGAGTTTGACATGGGCCTTCATCTCGGTGGCAGTGGCAAGCTGATTGAGACCACCTCGGATGGTTTTGTCGACCTGATCGAGAATGGCCTCTTTGAGGGCATCATCCAAAACGCCGATGGTCAGTCATCCTCGCCGTTTGCGGCCACCTGGCAAGGCGAGCGCATCGACTTTAATATCAATCCATAAGTTTTTCGAAGGGGGCGCGAACATCGGGGCCTGGTACGGACCCATGTTCGCTTCGCAGCGCAGAGCCCAAAAAGCAGGGGTTTGACTCGAAAAAGCAGGCTACAGTTGCGTTTTGGATTGCTTTACTAGGAAACAAACACTCAATATACTCCCCGACGCAAGACACCCTCAGCCGCCGCTGTAAATGTGGTAAGGCTCCATAGGTTGGATGTACTTTGAAAAAGAAGAAGCCAAGAAGCGGCAACAAAAGCCCTCGGCCAATGCCTGAAGCCCGCGAGAACTCAGCCCAGGCCATGGTTTTAGATGATCCACCGCCCGTGAGCGGTGGGAACATGCCTGTCAAGGAAGTGCGCATGAAGCTAGAGTGTGCTGGCATTACCGACGTTGGAACCACCCGTGATCACAACGAAGACGATTTCTACCTCTCACAGGGTGAAGAGGCGCTGTGCATCGTCGCCGACGGCATGGGCGGCCATCGCTCCGGCGAGGTGGCGAGCGCGATGGCCATACGGGCGATCGTCGAGTACTACCGCGAGACCATGCCGGGCTCAGGATTTAGCCCGGCCAAGAATGGCGAAGAATCTCCCAGCGAAGTTGATCTCGATCAGTACCGCCTCAGCCACGCGCTGCTGACGGCAAACCGCGTGGTCTTCGACGCCGCCTCGGGAAACGAGGACTACCAGGGCATGGGCACGACGATCGTCACCGGATACTTCACCGAGACCGGCGTCTACATGGCCCACATCGGCGATTCGCGCGGCTATCGCCTGCGCGACGGCAAGCTCCAGCAAATCACCCACGACCACTCCCTGGCGAATGAATACGTGCGCATGGGTATCCTGCTCGCCGAAGATGTCGAGTTCTTCCCTTACAAGAATGTGATCACGCGCGCCTGTGGACTCTCGGACAACGTCGAAGTCGACGTGCTCTTCGACGAGTTTCAGGCCGGTGATCTCTACCTGCTTTGCTCAGACGGACTCTCCGATATGGTGCCTGACCGCGAGCTGGTCGAGATCGTCAAGAGAGACCTCACCCTTGACGCGATGTGCCAGGAGCTTGTGCGCTGCGCCAATGAGAATGGCGGCGCCGACAACATCACGCTGATTCTTGCGCGCGTGGTCGCATAGCCTCAGATGGGCTGCGACAGTCAACGGCCGGCCACCTGACTCGAGGTGGCCGTTTTCGTTTCTTGGCAAGATTGTAGGCAACAAAGGGGGCCTTTCTCTCGAAAACAGATCGGGCGCGCCAAGTGCGCCGTGATGCTGGCTGAATTGGGACCACGAGAGGCAATCCATGGATGAGAGCGAGAGAGCAAGCGCTGTGGCGCGGCACGCACCGATTTGGCGCGTCGAGGTGGACGAGCAGGAGCGTGCGGCGCGCTGGTGTATCTGGTCAGGCCAGGGCATTGGCGCGCAGGGCATGCAGGCCGTGCTCGCACGCTGCGGCGGCGAGCTCGCCGGGCTGTGGAAGAGCGGCGCACGCGCGGCCACGCGCGATCTGCGCGCAAGTGGTGTGAACAAGCGCCTCGTTACACGCCTCGAAGAGGTGCTCGCGATCTGTCCGATGCGCGCCTGGGAAGACGAGCAGGCGCGCCTGCCCGCTGGCGCGAGCATCGTGCACCTTTGTGACAAAGACTACCCACCGAGCTTCTGGGAGCTCACCAGCCCACCGGTGTTTTTGTACGTCTGGGGCCAGCTTGAGGTGCTCTCCAGCCAGCGAAGAGTTGCGATCGTGGGCAGTCGCGTAGCCGATCAGCTCAGGCGTGAGCTGGCCGAGTCGATGGCCGCCCGGCTTTCCCAGTCTGCAATTCTGGTGATCAGCGGCGGTGCCCTTGGCATCGATGCCTGCGCCCATGAAGGCAGCCTCCTGGATGGTGGGCAGACCGTGGCGTTTTTGCCCGGTGGCCTCGGCTGTTTGACGCCGCCGCGCCACCGGGAGTTGTTTGAGCGCATTGCCACCCAGGGTGCAGTCGTCAGCGAATATCCTCTGGGCGTCGGCGCGAGGCCCTATCACTTTGCGCGGCGCAACCAGTTGATCGCCGCGCTGAGCGAGGCGGTCGTGGTCGTTTGCGCGGCCATTGGCAGTGGCACGATGATCACGGCCGAGGCCGGCGCAAAGCTTGGCCGGCTGCTGTGCGTGGTGCCCGCAGCGATCGACGACGCGCTCGCTCAGGGCTCGCTCGAGCTGCTCGTTGCCGGCGCGCTGGCTGTTCGCGACGGCGACGACGTGTGGCGCCATGTCTATGAGCAAGAAGACGATCGGCCAGCGCCGCTGCTGCGTGCACGCCGTGCGCCGGCCGCACCCGCGGGGCCCACCGGCGATCGGCCCGTCGACGTGTCGGGATTAGCCTTGGACAAACAACAGGTTCTCCTTGCCCTCGACGCGCTTGCTCGCGCCACAGGTGAGCGTGATGTTCACGTCGACGAGCTGGCCCGACACCTTGGCTGGGCCGTGATGCAGGTGAGCACGGCGCTCGTCGAGTTGGAGATCAACCAACGTGTGCAAAAGATGGCCGGGACAAACGCCTATCGCTTGCTCGGGGGTTGAGCCGGCCTTGCGGATGGCGTTGACAGGGCAGGGCGGCGCATGTAGCAAAGAGAACCGCACAGCACGGGTATTTCGCATATTTTGACAGGGTTTCACGATGCAAAAGCAGTTTCTGATCGCTCCGGGGCCAACTCCGGTTCCCGAGGAGGCGCGCCTGGCCATGGCGCGCGAGTTGATGCATCACCGCGGTCCGGTTTTCAAGCGCCTCTTTGGTGAAGTGCGAAAGCAGTTGCAGTGGCTTTTTGAGACCCAGGAGGAGGTGCTCACGCTGACGTGCAGCGGCACGGGCGCCTTTGAAGCGGCGATCATCAATTTTACCCGGCGCGAAGACACGCTGATTGCCATCGGCGGCGGCAAGTTCGGTGAGCGTTGGGGCAAGATCGCCGGCGCCTACGGTATGAAGGTCGTCACGCTCGACATCCCGTGGGGCCAGACGGCCAAGCCCGAGGCGTTGCGTGACCTGCTCGCCGCCCATCCTGAGTGCGCCATGGTCACGCTCTCGGCCAGCGAGACCTCGACGGGCACCTACCACCCGGTCGAAGAGCTTGCCGCCGTTGTGCGCGCCCACGGGCGTGCGCTCTTTGCGGTCGACGGCATTACGGCCGTGGGCGTGCACCGCCTTCCCATGGATGCCTGGGGAATAGACGTGCTGGTCTCGGGTTCACAAAAGGCGTTCGGAATTCCGCCGGGCCTGGGGTTTGTGGCCGCCAACGCGCGTGCCTGGGAGCGCTACGAGAGCTCGAATCATCCGAAGTACTATTTCGACCTGGGTCGCGAGCGCACCAACCATGTTCAGAATCAAACGGCCTTTACGCCGGCGATCTCGCTGGTTGTGGCCTTGCACGAAGTGATGAAATTGATGCAGACCGAAGGGCTCGAAGCCCTGATCGAGCGCCACCGCCTCAACGCCTGCGCAGCCCAGGCCGGCGTCCAGGCGCTGGGGTGTCGTTTGTACCCGGAGGTGGCATCGTATTCCACGACGGCCGCTGTCGTGCCCGAGGGCGTCGACGCGCAACAGGTCGTGCGCGCAATGCGCGACCGCTACGGCGTCACGATCGCCGGCGGTCAAGATCATCTGGCCTCGAGCGTCTTTCGTATCGGTCACATCGGATTTATCGATCGCAGCGACATGCTGATCGCGATCAGCGCCCTGGAGTTCGCGCTTCGCGATGCCGGGGCCAAAATCGAGATCGGCGCCGGCCTTCGCGCCGTTCAAAACGTCTACGCCCAACCAGTAGGACAATAATCGCATGACAGCTAACGTCATTATCGGCGCCCAGTGGGGCGACGAGGGTAAAGGCAAAGTCGTCGATCTGTTTACGGAGTTCGCCGACATCGTGGTGCGCTTTCAAGGCGGCAACAACGCCGGGCACACGCTCGTGGTCGAGGAGAACGGCGTCACCCAAAAGACGGTCTTGCACCTGATCCCAAGCGGGATTTTGCATCGCAACAAGGTCTGTGTGATCGCCTCGGGTGTGGTCCTCGATCCGGGCGTCTTGCTGGGCGAGCTCGACGCGCTCGCCCAGCGTGGCCACACCGTCGAGCCGCGCCAACTGCTGATTGCCTCCGATGCCAGCGTGATCTTGCCCTACCACTGCGCGCTCGACATTGCGCGCGAGACCTCCAAGGGCGAGCGCAAGATCGGCACGACCGGGCGCGGCATTGGCCCCTGCTATGAGGACCGCGTGGCGCGGCGCGCCGTCTTCGTGCGCGACCTGCTCGACGAGCCCAGCCTTCGTGAGAAGCTCGAGTCCAACCTGCCCGAGAAGAACCAGCTGCTCGCTCACTACGGCGCGCCGGGCTTTGAACTCGAGGCCGTACTAGCCCAGATGCTTGCGCTGGGCGTGCGCCTTGCGCCCTTTGTCCGGGAGACCGGTCGCTTCATCTATGACGAGGTGCACCGCGGTCGCAACGTGCTCTTTGAGGGCGCGCAGGGCACCTTGCTCGACGTCAGCCTGGGCACCTATCCTTTTGTGACCTCGAGCCATACGACTGCCGGTGGCGTGTGTGTCGGCGCGGGGATCGCGCCCTCGGCGATCAACGGTGTCATCGGTATTACCAAAGCCTATTGCACGCGCGTGGGCAGCGGGCCTTTTCCCACCGAGCTCAACGACGAGGTCGGCGAGTTCATGCGAAAGGCCGGCCACGAGTTTGGCAGCACGACGGGGCGGCCGCGCCGCTGCGGCTGGATTGACGTCGCCGCGCTTCGCTATGCCACGCGCATCAACGGCTTTACCGGCTTGGCCGTCACCAAGCTCGATGTGCTCTCGGGCCTCGAGCGAGTGAAGTTTTGCGTGGGCTACCACGACGCCCAGGGCAACCAGCTCGACGAGCCGCCCATGGACGTCGCGCGCCTCGCAACGCTCACGCCGATCTACGAGGAGCTCTCCGGCTGGAGCGAGGACATCTCGGGGGTGCGCGTCTTTGACGACCTGCCTCGCAACGCGCGCCATTTTTTGCGCCGGCTGGAGACCATCCTCGGCGTGCCGATCGTTTTGGTATCCGTTGGGGCCAAACGCGCCGAAACAATCGTGTTGGAGAACATCTACCGTTAGTTGGAACACTTCGCGGATAACCCCCATGAGCAACGACAAGAAGAAAAAGCGCGGCGAAGAAGGTCTCGCCTTCGACGACGAAAACTTCGACGCCGACCACCTCTTTGAGGATTGGCCGGAGGATCCGGAGGCGGAGTCACGCTTTCGAAAGACCGTGGAGGGATTCGTTCCCGACATCTTCAAGCGCAGCTTGACGGCAGGCATCGGCAGCTTGTTCATGAGCGATGACGGCCTTCGCTCGCTCGTCGCCGACAAGAAGCTTCCCAAGGAGGCCGTGGGCTATTTGATAGGCCAGGCTGATGCGACCAAGCGCGAGTTCATGCGTATCGTCTCGCGTGAGATTCGTGAGTTTCTCGAGAACATGGATTTTGGTGGCGAGTTGACCAAGATTTTGACGAGCATCTCGTTTGAGATCCGCACCGAAGTTCGCTTCATCCCCAACGATGCCGCACTCAAGCCCAACGTGCGAAACCGCATCAAGGTCAAGCAGACGCGAAAAGACGAGGACGGCAACGAAGTCGAGGAGAGCGAGGAGTTTGTCAGCGAGACGGGCGACGAGGCCTCGCCCAAGAAGCGGCGCTGGTCACGGCGCGGCACCCCCAAAAAAGATGGCGAACCTGAGTAGAGGGCCCGAGGCCACTTGCCGGGCTACTTTGTGGCGCGCACAAAAGTGATCGCCTCGATCACCGGCGGGCTGATCGGACGATTGCGCGCATCGCTTGGCACCCGGGCAATTGCCTTGATCACGTCCGGGCTCGAGCAGCGCCCGAAGACGCTGTGGCGCTCGTCGAGATGAGGTGCGGTTGCTTGCGTGATGAAGAACTGGCTGCCGCCGGTGTTGGGCCCGCGATTGGCCATGCTCAAGATACCCTCGCCCCTGTGGCGAAGCTCGGGGTGAAACTCGTCGGCGATCTCGTAGCCCGGACCGCCGAATCCCGTGCCGGTGGGATCGCCGCCCTGGATCATGAAGTCGGGGATGACACGGTGAAAGATCGTGCCGTCGAAGTAAGGCTTGCCGGTCACGGCCGTTTGCGATGAGGGCTCCAGCCAGGCCTTTTGGCCGCGGGCAAGCCCGACGAAGTTGGCAACCGTTCGTGGTGCACGCTCCTCTTCGAGCTCGCAGCGAATGATGCCAAGCGAGGTCTGGATTGAGGCGACGAGCGCGCCGCTGCCTTTGAGATCGGCCGTGTAGCGCAAGAGCGCGCCCTGCTCGGGCGGCTCATCGGCCGTCCTGGCTTCGTCGAAGGCCGCCGGCGCAGGCGTCGAGGCGTGCCTGGGCGAAGGCGTCTGCGCTGCACCATTTTGTTGATCGCTTGTGGCCGGCGTCTGCGATTGACCGCGATTCTTGGAGTCACAGCCCAGGCCAAGCGCGCTGAGCGCCGCGATGATTAGGATCAAGGTGGTCTTGGACATCACGGCGAACCTGTTATTTGAGGGGACTGCACACGATCTGGAGGCTGTCGAGCACGCGCCCGGCGCGTCCTTCGATGCCGGTCACCACGTGACCCGGCGGACAGCGGATGTCGTAGGGTACGCCGCCACGTCCGCCGGCGGGTTCCATCGTCCGGCGCTCGGTGCCAACACCGCCACCGCTTCGCCCCGCGCCCTGATGGGCGTTGGGGTCGCTGAGATGCTCGCCCAGGCGCTCGAGGGCCAGGTTGGACATCTTCTCGATCTCGTCGACGGTCAGCTCGCCCAGCGCTTCAGCGCTGTCGGCGATGCGCGCGCGTTCGGCAATGGTTGCGCGCTCGGCGACCTCGGCAAAGGTCACGCGACCTCCGGCTGCGCCGCCGGCGCCGTCTTGGGCCGAAGCCGGGCTGATCGTGCGAAGGCCACCGGGGCTTGATGGATCGGCCAGCTGAATGACCAGTCGATCGCGCAAGATTTCACCCTCACCGACAAGCTCGACGGCCATCCATCGATCCCCCTCGAGAAGAGACGGGCGAAGCGGTTTGCGACCGCCCAGGGGCACAACGTAGCGGCCATCGACGACGGCAACAAAGTGGCGCTCCGACCAGATCGACTCGGCACCCATGTGGTGGCGGTGCAGCTTGAACTCAAGCGGGAAGACCCCGCTCAGTGGCGAGCCCGTCTCGTCCTGGAGCACGCCGCGATACTCGATGTTCACCGAGGGCTGATCCTCGTCGGGACGCGCGCGCTTGGAGCGTGTCCCGGCCTTTTTGGGCTCGGCGAGTTCGGGCTCGGGCTCGGCGACAACCGCAGCGGGCTTGGTTTTGGGCTGAGCCAGAGCCTCGGTTGCCACCGCTGCCAGCAGCATAAGCAGGCTGAGCGCCAGGATGCCCGAAGGCTTGATGGTTTTATTAGAGCGCATCGGCAGGGTTGGCCACGAGTTTGAGGTTCAAGGTCAGCTTGAGGTTGGCAGCTCCGATCGGCGGAAACGGCTGGCCCTCGGGGATCACGACCGCAGCATAGGGGATCGCCGCGAACTTCAGGGTCTTGAAGTGCTCGCTTATCGCCTCGACGTTCGCTGCGACGGCCGGGGCCGTGCCGCGATCGCTTTTGCCGGCTTGGACCGCCGGGATCGTGGTCAGCTCAACAACGCCAGTGCCGTTGTGCTTGGTGGCGTTGAGCGGGCCGACGTAGATCTTGAGCGGGGGCAGATCGAGGTTCAACGTGTTCTGGGTGTAGTGGTAGTCGATGCTGGTGATCTCGATCGAGCGAAACTGACCGGCGGCGCCGGCCAGATCCTCGTTGCCCGTGGCCTCGACGATATCGACCTTGACGTCGAACTCAATCGGGGTCAGCGCGACCTCCTGATTGGTCGGCGTCGGCGGCACGGTGCAATCTTCAGCGGGCGGACAGAGCAATTCGGCGTCGATCAGAAACTGCACTTCGACCGATTCCTGATAGGTGACGTTGGTGACGTCGTCGTCAAACCAGGCACAGGCGAGCGAAAATGCGACGAGAACGGCGAGAAAGATTAGAGCTTTGCGAGTCATGGATACATCCTCATGTGTGGTGGGCTAAGGCCAAGCGGCACAGCCCGCATATTTGTCAGAAAATACGTGTACCAGCCTCTCTCGATACCAGAAGCCAGCGCGCTTCTCAACCGCCGTGAGGGCGATTGGCCGCGTCGCATGTCAGGCCAGGCTGCGGAGTTGAAAAGTTCGTTTGATTGGCTATACTGCGTGATGTCATAACAGGTACCCAAATTGCGCACAGCTTCGATTGGTAGCGGTCCAAGGATACTTAATGCAGCAAAAGCCAACCTCGTCGACATCTATTCCAAACGAGGCGGGGAGCGAAGCCCTGGGACGCAGGCTGATCGTCGATTCGACGGCGCGCCGCGTCTTCGTCGTCGAGGGTCTGCCCAGCGCCCAGATGCAGCGCGAGATCGCCAGCTTGCGCCAGGAGCTTGCCCGCCAGGGTGCGCTACTTTTTTGTATCGAGGCTACGGCCACAGCCGGCGCCAACGGCCATCTCTACGACGCCGTCCAGGAGTATTTGAGTAGCGTCGAGCAAAGCGGTCGACTCAGCGCCCAGAGCCGTGAGCTCTTTGAGTTTCTCTCGGTCTCCTTGCACGATCCCTTTCCCAGCCAGGGCAGCGAGTGGTGCCGTCTGTACCGCGATGGCGTCAGCCGGCTCTGGGCTTCACTCTCGCAGGTCGTTCCGGCGGTGCTCATCGTGCTCAACGCCGATCGCCTGCCGGCCGCCGATTTGGGTAACCTGACCCACCTGATGCGCTATTTTTATGCCGATCCGATCGACGCGCTGACGCCGGAGGCAGGCTCCTGGGAGCGCGCGCGCGGCTCGGTGGTGCTCGTGGGCGCGGGCAGCGCTCAGCTTGTGCCGGCCGAGATTGGCCACGAGGTGATCGCGCTCTCTGGCGATGCCGAGGACGCGGTTCGCGACTTTTTGGGCCGCGAGGACGTCATCATGCGCTTTGTCGCCTCGACCGGCGGCGATCTGCAGCGCCTCGGCGAGCTCGTCGAGACTTTGCCGTCCGGCGTCGAGCAGTTCTGGCTGCATCGCTACCGACGCCTCGACCTGGCCCAGATGCATCTGATCGACGTTTTGGCCTGCGCCGGCGACGCGCTTGGCGCCGATCGCCTGCACAGCGCGCTCGAGACGCTTGGCGGCGCGGACTATTTTGCGCGGTGGCTCAATGTTTTGACCAAGGAGGGCTTTGTTCGGCGCACAGTGGGCAGCGGCGTGGTGCTGCTGAGTCTGGAGAACGCCGATTTTGCCACTCTGGTCGCTGGCGGGCTCGATGCCGAGCGCCGATGCGCCATCCATCTGGCCCTGGCCGAGGCCGAGCTTGCCTGCAATGCCCATGCGCCCTCGAGCGCGTTTCTTGCTCGCCACTTTTTGGCAGCAGGCTGGGCGAAAGAGGGGCTCGAGCACGGCATGCGCGCTGTTCAGCAGCACGTGCAGCGCCGCGGCTTCGAAGCCGCCGAATTGCTCCTCGTGCAACTGCGCGAGGTCGCAAGCCTGCCCCAGGATTTGCATGCGATCCATGCCCAGCTGGCCGAGATCTATGCGGCGCTTGGCAATCATCGAAAAGCTCTGTGCCACTTTGGCCATCTCAAGCGCTTTGTCCAAGACGGCGCCGAGCGCATCGAGCTGCTCTGTCGCATCGGCCAGCTGCTCGTGCAAATCGGCGAATGTGAGAGCGCAGTGCGCCTCTTCGGGCTGGCAAGCGCTTTGCTCGAAGGCGAAGAAGCGTCGCTGCTTGGCGTCGATTTGATGATTGGCACCGGTGAGGCGCATTATGCGCTTGGGCGCCACGCTCAGGCCGACACTTGTGCTCAGCTAGCGAGGGATGCCATCGAGGCGCTTCGCGCCCAGGCGGGCGTCGATGTTGCTCGCGCCGATGCCAGTTTGTTGCGTGCGCGCAATCTGCTTGGAAAGGTCGCGATCTTCGAGGCACGCTACAGCGTCGCCACCGGATATTTTCAAGAAAATGACCAACTGGCCACGGCCTGGGGTTGGGAGCGCGAGATGGCCCGCGCCCAGGCCAACCTCGGCGTCGTTCAGCTTCAGCAGCGCAACTACACCGAGGCGCACAGCCGACTGACGCGCGCGCTCGAGCTTGCGCGCGTGCCCGGCTCCTTGCCGCGCGCCTACTGCCTGCTCAACCTGGGTATCGTGCATCAGCGCCAGGCTCGCCTCGACGACGCGCTCGATCATTATCTGGAGGCTCTTCGCGCCGCGCGCCAGTCCGGCGACACGGTCGCCTACAGCATCTCGGCGCACAATCTGGCGACGCTGTATCAGGACATGGGCGCCTATGGTCGCGCCTTGACGATCCTCGAGCACCTCGAGGCGAGCAACCAGGGCGCGCGCCACGCCTTTATCGGGCGCTGGACCGAGCTGCTTCGCGGCAACGTTTTGCTCGAGCAGGAGCGCCATCTCGAGGCGCTCGAGGTTTTTGTCACCGTCTCAGCCAATGACGCCGGGCTGCGTGACATCGTTTACGGCGCCGAGGCGACGCTTCGCTCGGCCGAGGCGCACATCGCGCTGGGCCAGAACGACGATGCCCGCGCGCTAATCGAGGGCTTTGAGCTTCCGCTGCTTCAGGTCGACGAGCCCCAGCTCGGCGCGTTGCTCGATCTTTGCCGCGGCCAGATTGCCCTGGCCCAGGGACAGCTTGTCGAGGCCGAAGCGCTTTGCGCGAGCGCCGCCCAAAGCCTGCTCAAGCTCGGTATGTACCGCGATAGCTTGCGCGCGCGGCTGTTGCTTGCACAGATGCTCGTTGGTCAGGGGCTCGTCGAGAAGGCCGGCGTGCTGCTTCAACAAGAGCTTCAGGGCGTGCAAAGTCGCGCCGAGCGCGTGCCAGCGGCTCTTCGGGCAGACTTCTACGCGGTGGGACTGTATCGCAACCTGGTCGACCAGGTGCAAAGGCTCAATGGCGAGGTGCCTGCCGCGTTCGCGATCGCCGAGGTGGTCACGATTGTTGGTGGTTTGGGCGTGCCCGCCGCGATCGAGGCGCCTCGCGACGCCGCCTTCATCAAGTGGCGCAGCCGCTACGAGGCGATCGTCGGCGAGGATCCCAGACTCCATCAGATTTTTCGCTTTGTCGACCGGGTTGCCTCGAGCGACACGATGGTCTTGATCACCGGCGAATCGGGCACGGGCAAGGAACTCATCGCCGAGGCCTTGCACCAGCACGCTGCGCGCTCGAGCCGGCCTTTTATTCGGGTCAACTGTGCGGCCTTCGTCGAGAGCCTGCTTTTAAGCGAGTTGTTCGGCCACGAGAAGGGTGCCTTCACCGGCGCGCACTCCAGCAAGCAGGGCCGCTTCGAGATGGCCGACGGTGGCACGCTCTTTCTCGACGAGATCGGCGACATCTCACCGAACACCCAGGTCGCGCTTTTGCGCGTGCTTCAAGAGGGCACCTTTGAGCGCGTCGGCGGCATTGAGACGCGCCGCGTCGCGGTGAGGGTCGTGTGCGCGACGAACAAAAATCTCGACGAGATGGTCAAACGTGGCGAGTTTCGCCTCGACCTTTACTACCGCCTCAAGGGTCTTGTGCTCGAGATGCCGGCGCTGCGCGAGCGCCGCGCCGACATTCCGCGCCTGCTCACCCACTTTGCCGAGCGCTACAGCCAGGGCGACCAGCCCAGGCGCTTCTCGCGCGACGCGATGCGCTTTTTGTGTGCCTACAGTTGGTCGGGCAACATTCGTGAGCTGGAAAATTTCGTCAAGAGCATCTTGCTCTTTGTCGAGGGTGAGCTGGTCGAGATGGCGCATATCCTTGAGTTTAAAGAGTTTTTTGCCGACGGCGAGGTCGATCTGAGCTTGCCAGAGATCGCCTATGATTTTGGGTCGGATGTGATTTGCGCTGCGAGTGCCACCCCGGCCCCAAAATTGACGCCCGGGCTGGCCGACTCCGAGATCGATGCCGAGGAGGCGCTGGTCAATCACATCGTCGCCGAGGGCCTCTCGTTGACCAAGCTCAAGAAGCGCCTCGAGCTCGAATGCATTAAACGTGCGCTGGAAGAGACCGATGGTAACATCACGCGGGCGGCGGATCTGCTTCAGATGAAGCGTCCACGGCTGAGCCAGATCATCAACTCCTCGCCGGAGTTGATGAACTACAAGGCGGACCTCGTCGGCTGACGAGGTCTCAAAGAGGAAATGATGATGAATGCATACAAATATATGGTTGGCTGTCTGGGTCTCCTGCTCGCTTTTTCCATGTTCAGCTGCGCCGACGTCGATACGACGCCGAGCGGCCCCGAGACCACGCTCTCTCAGAAGCAGCCGGTGATGGTCACGCCCGAGTTTGCCATCCGCGGCATCGACGGCATGCCCAGCGAGCTATTCTTGACCGAGCTCGGTCTCTCGATTACCGAGATTCGCCTCGAGCCTGTCACCTCGCGCGCGGGCAGCGTCGCCTACAGCACGCGTCAGCCGTTTCGCCTGCTCTTCGACGTGGCCAACGGCGAGGTGGTCAAGCGCTGGGAGACCTTCGAGTTTCCCGAACCCGGTCGCTTCATCGTGAGCATTCGCCTCGAGCCGCGCGAGCAGTTCGATGAGCAGAGCCAGCGGATGGTCACCGAGTCGAGCCTTAGCCTTGCGGGCTTCATCGCCGGCGACGGGATCACCCTTATCGATCCGATCAACAGCATCGACGAAAACATGGACGGCAACCCCTTGCCGCTGCCCTTCGACGAGCAAAACGACAGCTCCAGCGGCGAGGTCCAGGATCGTCCGGCCAGCCCCACCGAGTGGACGCCCTTTCACTACGACAGCAAGCGCGCAGTCTTCTTCACCTTCTCCGACGTCGAGCTGACCAGCGGCGAGCAGACTCTGGGCTTCACTTTTGACGTGCACGATTGGGCGCTCGAGCTCGTCGAGCCGATCGTTCGCGCCGTGCGCAACGTCAGCAGCCCCGACATCCACGACCAAGGCGTTGACATCACCACCCAGCTCGACAGTGTCGGCCGCGGCGCGGAGGCGCTCATGGAGGCCGGCTCGGTGCGCACCGAGCCCGTGCGCCCGGTCAAGGGGCTTTAAAAAGACATCCGTCCCAGGGCCATGTCTTTTTAGTTGGATACAAGCTCAGTGAGTCAAGGGCCGTCGCCAAGTTCGGTCCCGGCGCGCAGCCGGTCCAGGTAGGCCTGGTAGGCGTAGACCCGGTCGCGCTTCTTTCCGGTGGTCTCCACTAACACGCCGGTGGCCTCGAGCGCCTCGATGGCTCGGCCGGCGGTCGGCTTGGTGGTCGAGAACGTGTCGACGACCCACGGCGCCGTGATGATAGGGCGCTCCGGCAGGCGCTCGAAGAGCTGCACAGCGAGCAGGTTCACGCCGCCGTGGTGGATGACCCTCTGACGGTCAGTGGTCACCAGGGTGAAGAGCTCACGGGCCGTGGCGACAGCCTCGTTGGCGATGGTCGTGACCCCATCGAGAAAAAAGTCGAGCCAGGCATCCCAGTCGCCGTCGATCCGGACAGCGTTCAGGCGCAGGTAATACTCTTGACGGTGGCGTTTGAAGAAGAGGCTCAGATAGAGCAGCGGCTGGGTGAGCAGGCCCCAGTGCTCGAGCAGCAAGGTAATGAGCAGGCGGCCAATTCGGCCGTTGCCGTCAAGGTAGGGGTGAATGGTTTCCAGCTGCACATGGAGCAGGCCTACCCGAACCACCGACGGCAAGTCATCTTCGGCGTGGATGTAGCGCTCGAAGTCCGTGAGAACATCAGGCAACATTCGCGGTGGCGGCGGGACATAGGACGCGTTGCCGGGCCGGCTGCCGCCGATCCAGTTCTGGCTTTGCCGTACTTCACCGGGCTGCTTGTCCTCGCCACGCACGCCCCGAAGCAGCACGCGGTGAGCATCGTTTAAGAGTCGCATCGAGAGCGGCAGGCCGGACGGGTCCGCAAGCTGTTTGCGCGCGAAGCTCAGCGCGTCAAGGTAGTTGCACACCTCCTCGACGTCGGCGTTCGGCGGTGATTCGTCGTCATCGGCCTCGAAGGTGAGCAGGTCCATGAGCGTGGCCTGCGTCCCCTCGATCTGCGACGAGAGTACCGCTTCCTTGCGAACAAATGCGTAGATGAACCAGTCAAGGGACGGCACCATCTCGCCGGCGAGTTCGAGGCGCATGAGCGCCTGTTCCGCCGCTCGGACCCGCTTTGCCAGGGCTCCCTCAATGACGAGGGGCGGTCTTGACGGCGGCAGTGCGTGTGGCACGAAGGCGCGCACGTTCTCACCGCCGCCAATGGTGAACTCGTACCGTCCCGTCTCGCGCTTCGACATTGTTCGCTCGCTGGTAAAGGCCGCTTGCCCATCGGTAACGGATAGGAACAAATTCTTTACCAGCATCCAGAGCAAGTCAAGCAATCTTTACTAGTTGAGGCGATGGGAGCCGACAAAAGCCTATCGGGGTTCGAGGATCGCGTTGAGCAGGGCGTCGGCGGCGTCGTGGGGGTTCTGGGTGCGGGCGAGCAGGGCGTCGAGGGTGCTTTGCCAGTCGGAGCTTGCCAGGGCGTGGTTGAGGCGGTGGCTGAGGGCCTCGGTGACGATCAGGCGCACGAACTGCTGGGCGCGGGTGCGGTCGCGCTGGTGGCGCGCGCCGTGGGCGCTGAGCCAGCTTGTGTGGGCCTCGATGTTAGTGAGGAGGGTGTCGATGCCTTCGTCGCGAACGGCGATAGTCTTGAGAACCGGGGGCGTCCATTCGGTGGCGGCGTCTCGCGGGCGAAGATGGAGCATGGTGCGAAGCTCACGCAGCAGACGATCGGCGCCGGTCTGGTCGGACTTGTTAATCACGAAGATGTCGGCGATCTCCATGAGGCCGGCTTTCTCGGCCTGGACGTCGTCGCCGAGGCCGGGGACGGTGACGACGATATTGGTGTCGGCCAGGCGCACGATGTCGACCTCGTCTTGGCCCACGCCGACGGTCTCGATGATCACCACGTCAAAGCCCATCGCGTCGAGCACCTGGACCATCGCCGGGGTGGAGCGCGAGATGCCGCCGAGGTTTCCGCGCGTGGCCACCGAGCGGATGAACACCCCACGATCGAGCGAGTGCTGCTGCATGCGCACGCGGTCGCCAAGAATCGCGCCGCCGGAGAATGGGCTGGTGGGGTCGACCGCAACGACGCCGACCGTCTTGCCGCTCGCGCGCAGATGGGCGACCAGGGCGTTGACCAGCGTGGATTTGCCGGAGCCGGGGTTGCCGGTGACGCCGACCAGGTAGGCCCGTCCGGTGTGGGGATAAAGCGCGGCGAGCTCGTGGCGCGCCTCGGGCAGGTCGTCGTCGACCCAGCGCATCAGGCGGCCCGCCGAGCGCACGTCGCCGCCAAGGATGCGCTCGGTCAAGGTCGTGTTCATAGGCCGTCGAGCAGGCTTCGGCCAATCACCATGCGCTGCACCTCGCTGGTGCCCTCGCCGATGGTCATCAGCTTGGCGTCGCGCAGGTAGCGCTCGACGGGGTATTCGCGGGTGTAGCCGTAGCCGCCGTGGATCTGGATGCCTTCGTCGCAAGCTCGCATGGCGACCTCGGAGGCGAACAGCTTGGCCATCGAAGCCTCGCGGGTGAAGTTGCGCCCGGTCTTGGCAAAGGCGTCGGCAAGCGTTGCAACGCGCATCACGAGCAGGCGCGCAGCATCGATCTCGGTGGCCATGTCGGCGAGCTTGAACTGGATCGCCTGAAATTGGGAGATGGGCTTGCCGAACTGCTCGCGCTGGGCGGCGTACTTGAGTGATTCCTCGAGCGCGCCGCGGGCCAGGCCGACCGAGAGCGAGGCGATGCCGATGCGTCCGCGGTCGAGCACCTGAAGCGTGTCGATAAAGCCGTTGTTCAGCTCGCCTAAGCGGTTGGCGTCGGAGATCTCGACGTCTTCCATGATCAGCTCGACGGTGTCCGAGGCGCGCATGCCCATCTTGCGGATTTTCTTGCCGACGCTAAAGCCCGGCGTGCCTTTTTCGAGCACAAAAGCCGTGATGCCGCGCTGCTTGCGCTCGGGCGCGGTCGTGGCGAGCACGACGGCCAACTGGCCCACCGAGCCCTGAGTGATGAAGGTCTTGGCGCCGTTGATGATCCAGCGATCGCCTTTTTGCACGGCCGTGGTGCGCATGCCGGAGGCATCGGAGCCGCTGCCCGGCTCGGTCAAACCCCAGGCGCCCAGGTGCTCGCCGGTGGCGAGCTTTGGAAGGAAGCGCTGCTTTTGCTCCTCGTTGCCGGCGATCAGGATGTGGCCGCTGCAAAGCGAGTTGTGGCTTGCCACGGTGAGCGCGGCCGAGCCGTCGTGGCGCGCGATCTCCTCGATGGCCAGCGCGGCCGAGACGTAGTCGAGGCCGGAGCCGCCGTACTCTTCGGGCGTGGTCATGCCCATGATCCCAAGCGCGCCGAGCTTGTCGAAGAGCTCTCTTGGAAAGCTCTCTTCCTCGTCCCAGTGCTCGGCAAAGGGGGCAATATGCTCGTCGGCGAACTTGCGGACCATGTCGCGAATCATGAGCTGGTTTTCGTTGAGGTCGAAGTTCATCGTTTTCTCCGATTATGGGTGCGCCGGGTGGGCGAGGATTTCACAAGTTCATTGGTAGCGGTTTGCGCATGCTTCGCGCAAGTACTCGATCACCTCGGTGGTCGGCGTTCCGGGCGTGAAGATCGCGCGCACGCCGGCCTCTTTCAAGGGGCCGATGTCGTTCTCGGGGATGATGCCGCCGCCAAAGACGAAGATGTCGCCGGCGCCCTCGGCCTCGAGCAGGCGCACAATCTCGGGCATCAAGGTGTTGTGGGCGCCGGAGAGGATCGACAGGCCGATGCAATCGACGTCCTCTTGCAGGGCGATGCGAACGAGCATCTCGGGGGTCTGGTGCAGCCCGCTGTAGATCACCTCGAAGCCGGCGTCACGTAGCGCGCGCGCGATCACCTTGGCGCCGCGGTCGTGGCCGTCGAGGCCGGGCTTGCCGATCAATACCCGATAGGTGCGTGGCTTGGGTTCTTGGCTCATGTCTTTACAGTCTCAGCTCTGGCGAATCAGGTCGCGGGCGATGACGATGCGTTGGATCTCGTTGGTGCCTTCGTAGATGCGGGTGACGCGCACGTCGCGAAAGAGCTTTTCGACCGGGTACTCGCGCGTGTAGCCGTAGCCGCCCAGGATCTGGATGGCCTGGTCGCAGGCGCGACAGGCCGCTTCGCTGGCGTAGAGCTTGGCCATGCTGGCCTCGCGAGAGAAAGGCCGGCTTGCCTGCTCTTTGAGCCAGGCCGCGCGCATGGTGAGCAGACGTGCGGCCTCGAGCTCCGTGGCGATGTCGGCTAACTTGAATTGAATGGCCTGGAAGTCGGCGATGCGCTTTCCGAACTGGCGTCGCTCCACGGCATAGGCGCGGGCTTGATTGAAGGCCTCGAGGCCGATGCCGATGGCCTGGCTTGCGATGCCGATGCGGCCGCCGTCGAGCGCCATCATCGCGATCTTGAAGCCCTGACCCGGCTCGCCCAGGAGGGCGTCGTCGGATAGCTCGACCTTGTCAAAGGCGATCGAGACCGTGTTCGAGGCGTGCTGGCCCATCTTCTTTTCGGGCTTGCCGATCGCGACGCCGTCGGCCTTGGGATCGACGCAAAAAAGCGAGATCTCGTCGAGGCCGGCGGTGTTTCGCGTTTTTGCCCAGACGAGCAGGACGCCGGCATAGGCGCCGGAGGTGACCCAGGCCTTGGCGCCGCTGAGCGACCAGCCATCGGAGGTCTTCTCGGCGCGGGTTCGCATCGAGGCTGCATCCGAGCCGCTGCCGGGCTCGCTCAGACAAAACGAGCCGCTGGAGTATTCGCCGCCCGTGAGCCTTGGGATGTAGCGCTCGCGCTGGGCGCTGGTGCCAAATTGCTGGATGACCTCGCTGACCATGTTGTTGACGGCCATGGTCACGGCGACGGCCGGGTCGCCCTGAGCGATCTCGATTACGGCCAGGCTGTAGGCGACGACGCCGGCCTCGGCGCCGCCGTATTCGCCGCCAATGTTGACGCCCATCAGGCCGAGTCCGGCCATCTTGGCCAGGCTTTCGAGGGGAAACTCTGCGGACTCATCGCGCGAGGCGGCCTGCGGGCGCAAGTCGGCGCCGGCAAACTTACGGGCGGTCTCCTGGACCAGGCTTTGTGTTTCGTTGAGCGTGATGTCCATGGTTTTAGTCGCCTTGTTATTCGCCGGTAAATGCCGCGGCGCGCTTCTCCAAGAAGGCGGTCATGCCCTCGAGCCTGTCGGTGCTCTCCCAGAGTCCTGAAAAGCCGCCTTGCTCGAGCTGGTTGGCCTCATCAAGGGGCAGCTCGCTGCCGCGGCGCATGACGTCTTTGGCGGCACGAATGGCCAGCGGGCCGCGTGCGGCGATCGCGCGCGCGATCTCGAGCACGCCGTCGAGCAAAGCTTCGGGAGCAAAGATCTCCACGGCCAGGCCGAGGGTCTGGGCCTTTTGGGCCGAGATCGTGGCGCCGGTGAAGACCAGCTCGCGGGCGGCCTGCCAGCCGATCACGCGCCCGAGGCGCTGGGTGCCGCCAAAGCCCGGGATGATGCCAAGGGTGACCTCGGGCAGACCGAACTTGGCTTTCTCGGAGGCGTAGATCAGATCGCAGGCGAGGGCAAGCTCAAGGCCGCCGCCCAGCGCAAAGCCGTTGACCGCGGCAATGACGGGAACGGGCAGGGCGGAGAGGGCGTCGAGCGCGGCGTGGCCGGCGCGGCCAAAGGCGTGGGCCTCATTGGGGCTAAAGCCTGCCATCGCGGCGATGTCGGCGCCGGCGACAAAAGCGCGCCCGGCGCCCGTCAAGATGACCACACGCAAGTCGGTGCGCTCGGCCAGCAGCTCGGCGGCGCCGTGGAGATCGGCGATCACATCGGGGCTGAGGGCGTTGAGCTTTTCGGGGCGGTTGATCGTGACGACGACGATGCCATCGCCGCGGTCTTCTACTTCAAGGCTATCCAATGTGGTCATGTGCGATCTCTCGTTGTCAGCTCAGTAATTGTAAAATCCACGCCCGCTCTTTCGCCCCAGCCAGCCTGCGTCGACGTATTTGCGAAGCAGCGGGCAGGGCCGGTACTTTGGGTCGCCAAGATTGGTGTGCAAGACCTCGAGGATCGCAAGGCAGGTGTCCAGGCCGATGAAGTCAGCGAGCGCCAGCGGGCCCATGGGCTGATTGGTGCCAAGCTTCATGGCGGCGTCGATGTCCTCGACGCTGCCCACGCCCTCCATCAGGGTGAACACCGCCTCATTGAGCATGGGCATCAGGATTCGATTGACGATAAAGCCGGGGTAGTCCTGGGCCAAGACGGTGGTCTTGCCCATCTTTTCGGCGGCCTGGCGCACCGCCTCGTAGGTGGCGTCATCGGTGGCAAGGCCACGGATGATCTCGACGAGTGCCATGATCGGCACTGGATTCATGAAGTGCATGCCGATGACCTGGTTGGGGCGTTTGGTCGCCGCAGCGATGCGCGTAATCGAGATGCTCGAGGTGTTCGAGGCCAAGATCGCGTGGGCTGGGGTGACCTCGTCGAGCTCCTTGAAGACGGCGAACTTGATGTCCTCGTTTTCGACGATCGCTTCGACGACCAGATCGACGTTGGTGAAGTCGGCGATGCGCGTGGTCGTGGTGATGCGCGCGAGCGCCTGATCGCGGGCCTCGGCAGTCATCTTCTCGCGGGCGACGAATTTCTCCAGGCTCTTCTCGATGCTCTGGCGTGCGCGCTCGAGCGCGGGCTCAGAGAGGTCGCTGAGCTGTACGTCAAATCCGCTCACGGCGGCGACCTGCGCGATGCCGTTGCCCATTTGCCCGGCGCCGATGACGCCGATTGCTTTGATGCTTTTCATTGGTGAGGCTCCATGCATTTGAAGAGGACGCATTGACAACCCATTTGAGCACGCTTTCGATAGCACGGGCGCAAAGTGAGCGTCAATCCACCCTGCCTACAGGCGCCAATGCGAGGTTGCGCCATTGGGCTTTTGTGACATACTGAACCCCACTCGCCGCCCCGGCATTCTTTCTGGAATTTCATGGCTATTTGTCCCCACTGCCAGACCGTCAGTGATTTTCTGGCACCCTGTCCAACCGGGGACGGATTTTTTTGTATCGAGGAAAACGAGCACGTCTCGCATCCCGACGATAGGCTGTTGGGCCAACAAATTGCCGGGCGCTTCATCGTGGTCTCGGTGATAGGCCACGGCTCGATGGGCCACGTCTACAAGGCGATTCAGGGCCAGGTCGACCGCTCCGTGGCACTGAAGATCTTTCGCCCGGAGTATTTGAGCGGCACCACGGGCGACCAAAAAGGCGACGACGAGGCTCGCCGCCAGGGCCAGCAGCGCTTCGTTCAAGAAGCGCGCGTTTTGGGCAGCCTCTCGCATCCCAATTGCGTCACACTCTATGATTTTGGCTTCAGCGATCACGGCGACTTTCTCTACATCGCCATGGAATACGTTGGCGGCATTTCGCTGCGGCGCGCGGTTCGCCGCGGCCTGAAGATTCGCCCGATTATCGAGATCACCAAACAAATCTTGCTCGCACTTCGCGAGGCTCACGCGCTTGATATCGTGCACCGGGATCTCAAACCGGAGAACATCATGCTCTCCCACCGCGCGACGACCGACGAGCAGATCGTCAAGGTGCTCGATTTTGGCATCGCGAAGCTCTTGCAACAAGACACCGAGAGTCAGACGATGGCCGGCCTGCTCTTTGGTACGCCGGCCTACATGAGCCCGGAGCAGTGCCGCGGCGACGTCGCAGCGATAGGCCCCGCGACCGATATCTACGCGCTTGGTTGCATGATGTACGAGATGATCTGCGGCCAGCTCCCCTACGACTCGCATATCCCCCACGAGATGGTGCGCCTGCACCTCAACGCGCCCATTCCGGCGCTGCACGGGCGAAGCGGAGCGACGGTGCCACCCGCCATCGAGCAATTCGTCAAGCGATGCATGTCCAAGGAGCCCTCCGCGCGCTATGGGAGCGCCAAGATCGCGCTCAAGGCGTTTGAGGAGGCCATCGAGACCGAAGGATTGGGCAGCGGTGTTCGCTCGCGCGGCCACGACGCCAACGATACGGGCAGCCGCAAGGTGGTCGTGCCCAAGAACAAGATCAGCGGGATTCACATCGACCCGGTCACGACGCCGGAGGCGGGCGTCGAGGCGCTCGCCATGGTTGTCGATGAGCGGGCACTGGCGCCGGCTGACGCGAGCGTTCAAGCCGCTCAGGTCATGGTCGACAAGGTGAGCATCAAGCAGCCCAGGGTGGCGATCGCCGGCTCGGCGCTTGGCCAACAGGGGGTAGTCGACACGATGGAGGGGACCGCGCAGGCCGCAGGCGCGCTCGATGGCGAGCGCTTGAGCACGATCGCCGGTGGCAGCCGTGGGATCTTGTTGATCATGGCGCTGCTGGGCGTGTTGGTTTTTTGCGCCAGCCTGTTTTACTACATCTATACCTACGTTTTGGGCTGAAGGCTTACGGGATGTGAAGCACGACTTTGCCGATGGTCGCGTTGGCCTGGAGCATGGCGTGAGCTTGCTGGGCCTGATCGATGGGCAGCACCTGGTGGATGACCGGCTTGAGCGCGCCTGCCTCGAACATCGGCCAGACGCGCTGGCGAAACTCGACGGTGATCGCCTCTTTTTCCTGGAGGCTGCGGCTTCGCAGCAGGGAGCCGATGACGCGCAGGCGTTTCATGAGCAGGCGCCCAAGGCTGAGCGGCGCGTCGGTGCCGCCGAGCAGGCCGATGTTCACGAGGCGGCCGCCGGTGGCCAGGCAGTGCAGATTGCGCTCGAAGTAGGCGCCGCCCACCGGGTCGAGGATGATGTCGACGCCGCGCTTTTCGGTCAGGCGGGCAACGCGCGCACCGAAGTCGTCGTGCTCGCGGTCGATGGCCTCGACGACGCCCATGTCGCGCAAGTGGCCGAGTTTGGAGGCACTGGCCGTGGCGATGACCGGCGATTGGAAGGCGCGACAGAGTTGGATGGCGGCCGTACCTACCCCGGAGGCGCCAGCGTGAACGAGCACCCATTCGCCGGGTTTTTGTTCGGCCTCCAAAAAGATGTTGAGAAAGGCCGTGTAAAAGACCTCCGGGATCGCGGCGGCATCGGTATAGGACATGGAATCGGGCAAGGCCAAAAGCAGGCTTGCCGGGGTGACGACGTTTTCGGCATAGCCGCCGCCTGCGAGCAGGCAGCAGACCCGGTCGCCCACGCGCCAGCCGCTGACGCCGGGGCCAAGCTGGGCGATCTCGCCGGCGGCCTCCAAACCGAGGATCTCGCTGGCGCCCGCCGGTATGGGGTAGTGGCCAATGCGTTGCAGGAGATCGGCGCGGTTGACGGCGCTGGCTCGAACACGCACCAAGACCTCGCCTTGGCCGGGCGTGGGCGTGCGGGTCTCTTGCCAACAAAGCGTGCGTGCGTCGTCGTCGAGAATCGAGATGGCTTTCATAGTTGGGCGAACTCCCAGATGTCCGGCAATTTGATTTGTAGTGGTTGGGTGACTAGCACTTAAGAGCGTGAACACCACGCTGAACCTGACAACCTTTTTGCGTGAGCGTTGAGGTATGCGAATCGTCATAACACACCATAATGCGGACTTGGATGCGTTGGCCAGCGTGGTGGCGGCCTGTAAGCTGCACGCCGGTGCCCTGGGCGTGCGCGGTGCGACGGTGAGCCTTGCGGCCCAGCGCTACCTGGCACTGCACAAGGATCACTTTCCGCTGGTGGCCTACAGCGCTATCGATCCGGCGCAGGTCGAGGAGGTGATCGTGGTCGACGTGCGCGATCGCACGCGGCTGGCCGAGTATGCACCGATTCTTGCGCGAGCGCCGCGCATTGTCGTCTACGACCATCATCCGGCCTCGCCAGACGATCTGTTGGCCAGCCTGGAGATCGTCGAGCCGGTGGGCGCTTGCGTCACGATCTTGTGTGAGCGAATCCAGGAGAGCGAGGTGGCCCTCGACGGGGCCGAGGCGACGCTGATGTTGCTTGGGCTATATGCTGATACAGGCCAGCTCTCGTTTGCCTCGACGACGCCGCGCGACGTCGACGCCGCAGCGTTTTTGCTGCGCGCCGGGGCCAACTTGAAGGTGGTCACGCGCTATCTCGAGCAGCAGTACACGCCCGAGCAGCGCCTGCTGCTCTTGAGCATGATCCCAAACACCGAGGAGCTGCGCGTCGATGGCGTAGACATGGCTCTGGCCTGCGCAACCACCGAGCGCTTCGTCACCGGGGCGGCCGAGGTCATTGACCGAGTCATGGCGATGGGCGGCCACGAGACGGTGTTCGGGATCATCGAGTTTACCCGTGACAAGCGAACCCAGGTGATCGCGCGAAGCCAGGTAGGCCATGTCGACGTCGGCAGCCTGATGCAGACTTTGGGCGGTGGCGGTCACGCCGGCGCGGCGGCGGCCACCTTCAAGCGCGAGAGCCTCGAGCAGGTCAAGGCCAAGGTGCTGGCGCTGCTCGAGAGCACGACCTTTCGCCCCACACGGGTGCGCGAGATCATGAGCAGCCCCGTGCAGACGCTGGCTCATGATACGATCCTTGGGCGCGCAAAAGAGCTGCTCGCTCGCTGGAACGTGCGCGGTGTGCCGGTGTTGCGTGACGGTCAACTGCGCGGCGTGTTGTCGCGGCGAGACGTCGAGCGGGCCAAGACGGCCGACGCATTGGCCTTGCCCGTGAGTGCGTTCATGGCCCACGAAGTCGCAACGATCGGCGTCGAGGCGACGCTTGAGGATGCCCTCGAGGCGATGACCAGCCGTGATGTCGGCCGCCTGCCCGTGCTGGAAGACGGGCGTTTGGTGGGCATTGTTTCACGTACCGACGTGATTCGCTTCTTGTACGATAAGCAGGCCCACACCCGAGCCGATGGCGAATAGGGCTTGCACAGGCAGCGTGCGATTCGTTAGGTTCGTTGGCGAGTGTAGACGGCCCTGTGGCCAGGTAGCTTCCACAACATGATGACGGAGTGAGTGAGCATGGCGGTCAAAAAGAGAATGAAATCCAAGGGTTCAGGCAACCTGAAGAAAGAAGCCGAGACGAACAAGCGCTTCATGGTCACCTTGGCCGTCATTGGCGTGGTGTTCGTGATAGGCTTTATCATCCTTCAGTACGCGACCTGATCCGATCAATCACAAATCGCCTTCGAGCTTGAAGAAGGGCAACTCATTGTCGGGGGTCAGGCCGGCGCTCAAGAAGGCGCGTACCTCTTCCAAGAATGCGTCGCGCTCCTGGCCTTTTCGAAAGTCGCGCTCGGTGACGTCGATCTCGAGCACGTCGAGTCCGTATTTGCGCCGGGCGACTTGAGCAAAGTTGTCGTAGTAGCAGTTCAAACCGCGCAAGAACTCTGCGGTGATTCCGCTCTCCTCCTCGCGGCCGCGCTCGTCGATGCGACGCATCAACACACGCACATCCGGGGTGTGCAACAAGATGACCTTGTCGGGTTGGCGCACCCCGCTGTTGAAGCGCTTGAAGAAATCAAAGTAGAGGTCGAGTTCGGTGTCGGTCATGTGGCCGAGGCCGTGCAAGTATTTGGCGAAGACCTCTGGGTCCTCGATCAGCGTGCGATCCTGGACGCAGGAGCCGCGCAGCCGGTCGATCTGGGCGTGGTGCTCGACGCGCTGCAGCAAGAACTCCATTTGCAGCGTGAAGCTCCAGCGCGTCATGTTGCGATAGTAGGAGCGCAAGAAGCGGTTCTCGACGACCGGCTCATAGAAGAGCTCGCAGCCAAAATGGCGGGCCAGAATCGTGGCTGCCGTGCTCTTTCCCGCGCCGATATTGCCCGCCATCGCGACGAAAATCTTCGAGCTCATCAGCACTCCAGGGTCGACTGAGCAAACTGCGTCCAAAATCGGGGTGAGTTTAGAGCAGCCCACCGACGGGGGCAACTAGGGAGTTGCCGAAGTCGGGCGAGCGATGCGCTGCACGTAGGGCAAAATGGCCAGCGCGATAACAAAGACGCCGAGCTCCCACCATCCAGCCCAGCGAAAGAGCGTGGCGGCGCCGTGGTGGTCGAGCACCAGGCCGGAGAGCGCGTTGCCCAGGGCGCCGCCCAGGCCGAAGACGACAAAGTAGAGCAAGGCCTGAGCCGTGGCGCGCACCGATGGGGCGATCTCGTGGCCGAGAATCGCCATCATGGCCACGAAGAAGGCGCCAAAAGACAGGCCGTGAAGCAGTTGCAGGGCCAAGATCGCCGGGGCGCTGGCAAAGACGCCGGTGCCGTACCAGCGCAGGGCGGTGACCACGACACAGATGACGATCAGCGTGTAGGGGCGAAATGCGCGCAAGAGGCGCGCGCCGTTTGCGAACGCTACGATCTCGGCGAAGACGCCCAGGGCAACGGCCAGCCCAGGCGCCCAGGCGCCCAGGCCGCGCTGCTCGCACAAAAAGACGATGAACAGGTTGTAGGGCGCCTGGGAGGCCCAGTGCAGCGCGCAGATCGGGAAGACGAGCAACAAGACGGGTCGGCTGAGCAGGCGCAGGGCGTCTCGCGCGCTTGGGCGATCGATGTTCGCGTCGATCGCCGGAAAGCGCGAGGCCGACGCCAAAGTAGCCAGCCCGGTGGCGATCATCAGCCAGGGCGCGAGCGCAGCCAGCTCGGCGTGCGAGGCCCACAGCCCGGCGGCCGACGCGCACAAGGCCATCAGGCCAAAGCCCGCCGAGCCCCACGCGCGCAGCGTGCCAAAGCGTGCGCTGCCCACCTCGCGAAGCGTCAACGCGTCGACCAACGGCACGGCGCAGCCCGCCGTGATGCCGTGGATTACGATGATCGCAAAGATCACCGGGTAGATCTCGGTAAAGGGCAGGCAGACCAGCGCAAGCAGACCCAGGGCGTACTGAAGCTGGATGATGCGGCGAATGGCGCCGAAGCGATCGGCCAGCGTCGCCCAGCTCAGGTTCATGGCGCTCTGGCTCAGCGAGCGAGCGCTGTACATCACACCGATGGCCGCCGTGCTGATGCCGATGCTCTCGAAGTAGCGGGGCAAGTAGGTCGAGACCAGAACGCCCGCCAGCGCAAAAAAATAGACGCCGCATAGCGCCCAGATCCAGCTGCGGCGCGTGTTCAATTCGTTGGCATTGGAGCTGCCTGGCGAGGCGGTCATGGCATTACATCTCAATCGGCTCGTCAAAGCCGTCGCGCAGTTGATCGGCAAGTGGGCCGAGGCCTTCGAGCATCTGTGGCAGATTCTCGATCAAGTTTCGAAGCAAAAAAGTCTCGAGAAAGAAGGTGTAGCTAAAGACGATGAAGTGAAAGGTCGGGTCGTTGACCCCGGGCACATAGCGCGCAAGGCCGCTGCGGGTGTTCTCGGTGATCGACGCGCGGAGCTTTCGAAGCCGTGAACTCAGACCCTTGGCGTCGCGCTGGCGAGCCTGGCCGGGCATCACGATATCGTCGGGTCGGGTGCCGGCGGCCATCCCGGCCAGCGCTTTGAACTCCTCGGGGATCGGGGCGGCCTCGAAGAAGGCGACCATGCGCTCGGTGCTCTCGCTGGGCGTCGGCTGGCCGGTTTCCAAGGCGGCAAGCTCAGCCAAGAGGGTGAGCAGCGTGCGCCCGGCCTCGCGCTTGAAGTCTTCGATCTCGGCCGATTCCCAGCCTGGGGACTGGCCCGCGAGACGCCCCGGCGAGGACAAGAAGGTTGCGTAGCCGAACAAAAGATGCAACAAACGGCCATCGGTCAGCAGGTTTTGACTCAAAACGAGCGCCATGACGGGTTGGCGACCGTGGCGAGCTTCGATCCAGTTGACGAAGCCGTAGAGTTTGGCGGCGTTGGGATCGAGGCGAAAACCAAACTCGAAACCAAGTTGTGCGAGACGAGCAAGCTGCTCTTGCAAAACGACGGCGTTTTTGGGATCGCCCAGGCGCTCGAGCACTGCGTCGGCACCCTGGCGAAATGCCGCCAAGAGACGTCTCTCAAGGCTGTGTTGTAGGCTGCTGGCTTTTGCCTTTCCTTGGGCCGCCAGTGCGCGGGTGCGCTCACTGGTCGCCTCGCCTAAACGGGTCAATTGGCCGCGGGAATTCTTTTCACTCATCTAGCGCTCTACAGAAAGTGGATTGACCACGCTGGGACCGAGAATAATGGCATTTGCCGATCACAAGGTGTTTGCTTGCCCCAAGTGCGGTTGTGAATATGCTTAGCCGGGTTCAATGGGCAAGGAAGAAAAGCGTCCTTGTCCACCCTCCAAAAATCAATGTAACTTGCCAGCACTTCAAGAATTGCATTTTCCCTAACGATGTTTGCTCTGCTGTGGATTCCCGCCGGGTGTAGAGCGCCTAAACTTGCTGGTTCAGAGGATTTCGTATGTCGCAAAAAGACGAGCTGATGGAAGGTACGATGGAAGGTATTCAAGAGCTAGCCTTGCTCCCTCTGCGCAACACGGTGCTGTTTCCCCAGGTCGTGGTGCCTCTTGCGGTGGGTCGTCCCAAGAGCGTCAAGCTCATTGAGGAGGCCGTCCAGCAAGAGCGTTCGATCGCCGTATTGACCCAGCGCAACCCGGAGACGGACAACCCCTCGCCGGACGACCTCTACGAGATCGGCACGATCGCGCGCATTCTCAAAGTCGTGAAGATCGCCAACGACAACTACAGTGTGATCATCCAGGGCCAAAAGCGCGTGCGCCTCAAGCGCATGGAGCAGGTCGAGCCTTACTTTTTGGGCAGTTTTGAGGTGCTCGAGCTCGAAGAGGAGCTCTCGGCGGCCGATCAGGTCGAGATTGAGGCCTTGTTTCTCAACTTGAAGAGCACGGCCAAGCAGGTGGTCAAGTTCATCCCGGAGATGCCCAAGGAGGCCAGCCAGATGGTCGACGGGGTCAGCGATCCGGGTCAGTTGTGCGACTTCGTCGCCGCCAACATGGACATCCCCACCGAGGAGAAGCAGGCGATCTTGGAGACGGTCGATCTCAAGGAACGCCTCAAGACCGTGGTCACCTTGCTGGCCCGCCAGCTCGAGGTCTTGCGTGTCAGCGACAAGATCCAAAGCCAGATCAAGGAAGAGATCGACAAGAATCAGCGCGAGTACTACCTGCGCCAGCAGCTCAAGGCGATCAAAGAGCAGCTCGGCGAGCTCGACGGCGAGGGCGGCGATCTCGAAGACATCGCCCAGGCGATCGACGACGCCAACATGCCCAAAGAGGTCGAGGATGTCGCCCGAAAGCAGATCAGCCGCTTGCGCATGATGCAGCCGGCCTCGAGCGAGTACGGTGTCACGCGCACCTACCTCGAGACGCTGCTTGACATTCCCTGGAGCAAGCAAACGCGCGACAAGCTCGACATTCGTGAGGCGCGCACCTTCCTCGACGAGGATCACTACGATCTCGACAAGGTCAAGAAGCGGATCATCGAGTACCTGGCCGTTCGAAAGCTCAAGAACGACATGAAGGGCCCGATCCTGTGCCTGGTCGGTCCGCCCGGCGTGGGTAAGACCAGCCTTGGCAAGAGCGTCGCTCGCGCGCTGGGGCGCAAGTTCGTGCGTATCAGCCTCGGTGGTATCCACGACGAGTCCGAGATCCGCGGTCACCGGCGCACCTATGTGGGCGCGTTGCCCGGGCGCATCGTGCAGGGTCTTCGCAAGGCCCAGACCAACAACCCGGTCTTCATGCTCGACGAGGTCGACAAGATCGGCCGTGATTTCCGTGGCGACCCGTCGGCGGCGCTGCTCGAGGTGCTCGACCCGGAGCAGAACAACACTTTTTCGGATCACTATCTGGAGATCCCCGTCGATCTCTCCAACGTGCTCTTTGTGGCCACGGCCAACATGCTCGACCCGATCTCGGCGCCGCTGCGTGACCGTATGGACGTCATCGAGATCCCCGGCTACACCGCCCACGAGAAGCGCCACATCGCCCGTCAGTACTTGATCCCCAAGCAACTCGAGAACCACGGGATCAGCGATGCGAATTTGACGATCGACGAAGAGGCGCTCGAGATCATCATCCGCAATTACACGCGCGAGGCCGGCGTTCGAAGCCTCGAGCGCCGCCTGGCCGACATCGCGCGCGGCGTGGCCGTCAAGGTGGCCGAGACCTATGAGTCCGAGGGCGAGAATGCGCCGATCCTGGTTCCGATCACCCCCGATAGCCTGGTCGAGTACCTCGGACCGGAGCGCTACCAGTACGAGGTCGCTCAGCGCACCTCCCACCCGGGCGTGGCCACCGGCCTTGCCTGGACGCCCTCGGGCGGCGACATCCTCTTCATCGAGTCGACCAAGATGCCCGGCAAGGGCGAGCTGGTGCTCACCGGCCAGCTCGGCGACGTGATGAAAGAGTCGGTACGCGCGGCCCTGAGCTACATTCGAAGCCGCACCGACGAGTACCAGATCGACCCCCACTTCATGCGCGAGTTCGACCTGCACATCCACGTGCCCGCCGGTGCTATCCCCAAGGACGGCCCTTCGGCCGGCATCACGATGTTCATCTCCCTGTTGAGCCTGTTGCTCGGCACCAAGGTGCGAAGCGACGTCGCCATGACCGGCGAGATCACGCTTCGCGGCAACATCTTGCCCGTAGGCGGCATCAAGGAGAAGGTCCTGGCCGCTCATCGCGCCGGCATCAAGCGCATCATCTTGCCGGCACGCAACAGCAAGGACCTCATCGACGTCTCGGAGAACGTCAAGGCCGAGCTCGAATTCTTCTTCGCTGAGCACGTCAGCGAGCTGCCCGAGCTGGTCTTCGAGACCAACCCGGTCGCTCCGCCGGCCGTCGCCGCCAAGGCTGCCGACTGACAAACGGGTAAGACAGCGGCTCCAAGAAAGAAAAAACGGCGCGAGGGGCTACAAGCCCTTCGCGCCGTTTGTCGTTTCTTGTTACATCCTCGCCGCACCACCGGGCTTTTCGCGGATCCGGCATGTTGTGACGACATCGCCACTCAAACCCAAGGAGATTCGTCATCCATCAGGAAGCCAGATGCAGGCTCTGTTCGCGGCCAGCCGCGCCAGCCGCGCAGCTGCGCTTTCATTAATCGAACCTGTGTGTTAGCCTTGTTTGCAGAACTAGCCCCCACCGCGTTTTTTTAGTGTTTACCGTGAATGTTTGGAGCACTCGCATGCACTGCAGGCCTCAGCTCGTCTGGATCTTTGCGCTCACCTTCGCCCTGACGGCCTGCTCTGACGACACGACCTCTGGTAAACTCGGCGCCGATGGCTGCCCCGTTGGTCAGACTCGCTCCGAGAGCGGACAATGCGTCAACGCGTCCGGCACCAACAATGGGACCGACGACGCCAACCATGGCGCGAACAATGGCGCGAACAATGGCGCCAACAATGGCTCGAGTAACAACGGCACGCACAACAACACCAACAACAACAACGATGCGAATAACGGCGCGAATAACGACGCCCACAGCGATGCCCACGGCGATGCCAATCACGACGTCGACGCCAGCGCGGCGGACACCGCAACGCCCTGTGTAAATCTGGAATGCCAGCAGGTCACCTGCGCGGTGGGCCTTGGAACCACGCGTGTTTCGGGCAAGGTGACGATCCCATCGGGCGCGCTGCCGTTGCCCGGCGTGCACGTCTACGTACCCAATGGCCCGCTTTCACCGCTGATCGATGGAGCGAGCTGCGATCGCTGCGATGCGATGATCTCCGGGCTGCCGCTGGTGCGCACCACGACGGACGTGCGCGGTGAGTTCGTCTTGGAAAACGTTCCAGTAGGCCAAGATATCCCGCTCGTGATTCAGGTCGGCAAGTGGCGCCGTCAGATTGTGCTGCCCAACGTCGAGGCCTGCACCGACAATGCGATCACGGACCACGCCATGACGCGGCTTCCTCGAAATCAACAGGAAGGCGATTTGCCCAAGATCGCGCTGACCACCGGCAGCTCGGACGCGCTCGAGTGCCTGCTGCACAAGGTCGGCATCGACCACGCCGAGTTCACCCCCGAGGGCGGCGGCGGGCGCGTCAACCTCTACGCCGGCCTCAGCGGAGGCACGCGCTACGATGCCACGCTCAACGAGGGCGCCTTATACACCAAATCAGGATTGCTGTGGAGCGCTCCTGACGGTCTCGACAACCTCAAAAAGTACGACATCGTCTTGCTCGCCTGTGAGGGCGGCGGTCACAAACCGGCCAACAAGCCGGAGGAGGCTCGCCAGACGCTCAAGGAGTTCACCGAGCTTGGGGGTCGCGTCTTTCTCACCCATTGGCACAGCATCTGGCTGCAATACGGTCCTGAGGACTTCCGATCGGTGGCGACCTGGGGCGGAAGCGGCGGCGGAGGTTCTCCCGGCCACGTGGACACGACCTTCGCCAAAGGCATGACGCTCGCCGATTGGCTCTTCGAGAACGAAGGCTCCCAGGTCCATGGACAAATCGTGCTTGCCGGAACCCAGAAGACGCTCGGTGGCATCAACCACGATCTCGCCCAGCGCTGGATCTCGCTCAACCCCCTCGATGATCGTTCGATCCAGTATTTCAGCTTCAATACGCCCGTAGGCGCGCCCGACACCGAGCAGTGCGGACGCGTGGTTTTCAGTGACATTCACGTCTCCTCGGGCGACTCGAGCGGCAAGGCCTTTCCTACCGGTTGCACCTCGCCCGGGCTGACCCCTCAGCAAAAGGCGCTGGTCTTTATGCTCTTCGACCTGTCCTCCTGCATCGAGCCCGATGCCCAGTGCCAGCCCACCACCTGTGTGGCCCAGCAGGCCACCTGCGGCACGATCCCCGACGGCTGCGGCGGCGAAAGCCTCGACTGCGGTAGCCCCTGCTGCATCAAGCAGGCCGCGGTCTGCAATGCTGATTCGACTTGCTGCGACAGTCTGGTCTGCACGGACGGAACCTGCCAGGCGCCGCGCTGCCGCGTGGTCGAAGAGTCCTGTAATGCCAATTCGCTTTGCTGCGACAATCTGGTCTGCACCAATGGCACATGCGCGCCCCCCCCCTGTCGCACACAGGGCGCCATATGCAACGCCAACGCGCTTTGTTGCAATAATCTGGTTTGTACGAACGGCTCCTGCCAGCCGCCGCCCTGCAAGGTGCTCGGTTCAACCTGTGAAGCCAACTCAAATTGCTGCTCGAATATCTGCGCGCGCCCGGCTGGCCAAACCAGCGGCACTTGCATCCAGGGTTGATTCAAGCGCTTTGCGAACACCGCTCACGTGCGCCCGCCATCGGCAGGCTCGCGTGAGCACACACCTTTTCTACGGAAAAAACAAAAACCATCCGAGGTGGCCCTGGCGCTCATTCTCTTTGACGGCGGCCTGCAGACCTCGCTGGACTCGGTGCGCCGGGCTTGGAAGCCGGCCGGTCTGCTGGCCACGCTCGGCGTGGTGCTGACCGCCGGCGTTGTGGCCGTGGGCGCCGTCTTTTTCTTTGGGGCTGTCTTGGCTCTACGCGCTGTTGCTGGGCAGCATCGTCTCCTCGACCGACGCTGCGGCAGTCTTCTCGAGCTTGCTGCAGCTCGAGGAGCGCCTCTCCTCGACGCTCGAAATGGAGAGCGGCGCCAACGATCCGATGGCGATCTTTTTGACGGTGCTCTTCATCGAATTGATCCGCGGCCAGGTCGAGCTGGGCTTCGACATGGGCTTGATGTTTGCCATGCAGATGGGCCTTGGCGCGATCGTCGGCCTGGTCGTCGGCAAGCTCGGAGCACGTCTGATCAACCGCACCCCGGGCCTGTACCCGGTGCTGGCCACAGCGCTTGCCCTGACGGCCTTTGGGTTGGCCGCCGAGATCGGGGGAAGCGGCTTTTTGGCCGTCTACCTGGCCGGCGTCTTGATCGGCAACAAGCGCATTATCTTTCAGCGAGGCATCTACCAGTTTCATGACGCGGCGGCCTGGACCTCGCAGATCGTGATGTTCATCTTGCTGGGCATGTTGAGCTTTCCCACCCAGCTTTGGAACGTGGCCTGGGAGGGCATCTTGGTGGCCATGGTGCTCACCTTCGTCGCGCGTCCGCTGGTGATTTTTTCGACGATGGGCTTCTTTGGGTTCAACTGGCGCGAGATGACACTGCTCTCGTGGGCCGGGCTCCGCTGGGCGAGCTCCACACCTACTATCAGGTGGACATCGCCCAGCCCCCCGAGCGCAGCCTCGCAGAGCTGTTCATCGACCACAAGGCCGGCGAGCGCGGCGAGTTTGCCCAAAAACTTGTGCCGACTCGACGCGGATTTGCGGCACAATTGGTGCCGGGGCACCGCGTCGAGCCGGCGTGGGGAGTCCTATTTGTACACGACGCGTACGATCTCGATCGTGCGGTCGCCGCCGGGGGCTTTGATGATGCCTTCGTCGCCGACCTCTTTGCCGAGCAGGGCGCGGGCGATGGGGCTGGTGTAGGAGATCTTGCTCTCTTTGATGTCGGCCTCGTCGTCGCCGACGATCTGGTAGATCTTCTCGGCGTCGTCGGCGGAGTCGAAGACGGTGACCGTGGCGCCAAAGACGACGCGGTCGCCGGAGAGCTCGGTGGGGTCGATGATCTGGGCCAGGGCGAGCTTGCCCTCGACCTCACGCAGGCGTCCCTCGACGAAGCCCTGGTTGTGCTTGGCCGCGTGATACTCGGCGTTCTCCTTGAGGTCGCCGTGGGCGCGGGCCTCCTCGATGTCTTTGATCACCTTGGGGCGCTCGACATGCTTGAGGTTGTAGAGCTCCTCTTTGAGGCGACGATGTCCTTCAACGGTCATGGGAATCTTCGTCATGGTCATGGCGTGTCCTTGTCCTACGGTTCAATTTACGTAGTAGAAAATAAGTTCATGCGGGCGATCAAAAACAAGTGACCCACACCAATGTGTGGGTCACTTGCTTCGGGCATCCAGTGCTGAAACAAAACTGCGTTTTTGGTTTATATGCTAGCGCAACTGCCCCTCGCGAGCGCGGGCGTCCAAACTATGATGGTATTCTTGTAAGGAGCGCACGCCCGGTTGCGACTCAGCCACCTCGCGCATCGCTCCGACGGCCGCTTTTGCCGCAGCGAGCGTGGTAAAGTACGGAATTCCGAGCTGCAGGGTGGCGCGTCGAATCGAGCGGCTGTCGCGTACGGCGTGTCCGCCAATGGTTGTATTGATCACCATGGAGACTTCGGCGTTGATAATCAAGTCAACGATGTGAGGCTGGCCCTCTTTTACCTTGTTGACCGAGCGAACCTCGAGGCCGTTTTGGCGAAGGTAATCGGCGGTGCCGCGCGTGGAGACGATCTCGAAGCCAAGCTCCTTGAGGCCGCGAACGACCGGGACGACGGCCCATTTGTCGCTGTCCTTGACGCTGATAAAGACGGTGCCCTCGCGCGGGGGCTCGTTTTTGGAGGCGATCTGGGCCTTTAAAAAGGCAATGTTGAAGCCCTGATCGATGCCCATCGCCTCGCCCGTGGAGCGCATCTCCGGGCCGAGGATGGTGTCGACCTCGGGAAACTTGTTGAAGGGAAAGACGCTCTCCTTGACGCTGAAGTAGTCGGGCACGCGCTCGTGGGTCAAACCCATGTCGCTGAGCTTCTCGCCAAGCATGGCGCGCGCGGCAAAGCGGGCGAGCGGCACGCCGATCGCCTTGGAGACGAAGGGGATCGTGCGGCTGGCGCGCGGGTTGACCTCGAGGATGAAGACGCGGTGCTCCTGGACGGCGAACTGCACGTTCATCAAGCCGACGATTTGCAGCTCGCGGGCCATCTCGATGGTCTGCTCGCGGATCTGGCGCAGCACGGTCTCGGGCAGGTTGTAGGGCGGCAGGGCGCAGGCTGAGTCGCCGGAGTGTACGCCGGCCTCCTCGATGTGCTCCATGACGCCGCCAATCACCGCCTCGGCGCCGTCGCTGATGCAATCGACGTCGACCTCGATCGCCTGGCTCAAGAACTTGTCGAGCAAGACGGGGCTGCCGGGGGACTCGGCCTGCGCGCGCAAAAAGATCGCGTGAAAGTCGGCGGCGTCGTAGACGACCTCCATGGCCAGGCCGCCCAGCACGTAGCTTGGGCGCACCATCATCGGAAAGCCCAACAACTCGGCGGCCTCTTGAGCCTGCTCCCAGCTCATGACCGTGCGTGCCTCGGGCTGTCGCAGGCCGAGCTTGTCGATGATCACCTTGAACTGCTCACGGTCTTCGGTGCGATCGATCGCCGCAGCCGAGGTGCCGAGCACGGGCACGTCGTGCTCGAAGAGCTGGCGGGCGAGCTTGAGCGGGGTCTGGCCACCGAACTGCAAGATCACGCCGACGGGTTTTTCCTGCTCGATGATCGCCATGACCGTCTCAAAGGTCAGCGGCTCGAAGTAGAGGCGATCGGAGATGTCGTAGTCGGTGCTCACCGTCTCGGGATTGCAGTTGACCATGATCGTGCGGTAGCCGACCTCGCGAAGCGCGAGCGCGGCGTGCACCGAGCAGTAGTCGAATTCGATGCCCTGGCCGATGCGGTTGGGGCCGCTGCCCAAAATCATGACGCTGGGCTTGTCCATGGGCAGCGACTCGTTGTCGCCGTCCTCATAAGTCGAGTAGAAATAAGAGGTGACCGATTCGAACTCCGCTGCGCAGGTGTCGACCTGCTTGAAGACCGGTCGCAGGCCAAGCGCGAGGCGATGTTGGCGCACGTCCTCTTCGGGCGTGCCGAGCACGGCGGCGATGTCGATGTCGCCCATGCCCAGACGCTTGGCCTGGCGCATCAGCGCGCGGTCCACCGGCTCGCCCGCTTTGGCCACCTCGCCAAGCTCGAGCTCGCACTCGACGATCTGGCTGAGCTGATCGACAAACCAGGGGTCGATCTTTGAGATCTCGTTGATCGCTGCGACGTCGAGGCCTGCGCGAAGGGCTTCGAGCACATAATAGACGCGGTTGGGCGTCGGGCGGCGAAGGTGTGGGCGATAGAATTCGACGATCGACTGATGATCGCCGGCCTCGGGGCGCGCCAGCGTGACGTGCAAGTGCGCGCTCTTGTTTTCCAGGCTGCGTATCGCTTTGCCCATCGCCTCGGGGAAGGTGCGCGCGATCGACATGACCTCGCCAACGCTCTTCATCTGGGTGGTCAGGGTGTCAGAGGCCGCCGGAAACTTTTCGAAGGCAAAGCGCGGCATCTTGACCACGACGTAGTCGAGCATGGGCTCAAAGGCTGCGCAGGTCTTGCCGGTGATGTCGTTGAGCAGCTCGTCGAGGGTGTAGCCTACGCCGAGCAGGGCAGCGATCTTTGCGATCGGATAGCCGGTGGCCTTGCTGGCGAGCGCCGAGGAGCGGCTGACGCGCGGGTTCATCTCGATGACCACGCGCCGGCCGGTGCTCGGGCAGACGCCAAACTGGATGTTGCAGCCGCCGGTCTCGACGCCCACGGCGCGGATGATCTTGATCGCATCGTCGCGCATGGCCTGGTATTCGCGATCGGAGAGGGTCTGAATCGGGGCGACGGTGATCGAGTCGCCGGTGTGCACGCCCATCGGATCGAAGTTCTCGATGCCGCAGATGATCACGACGTTGTCGTTGCGATCGCGCATCAGCTCGAGCTCGTACTCCTTCCAGCCGAGCATGCTCTCGTCGATGAGCACCTCGCCGGTCGGGCTTTGGGAGAGCGCCCACTTGATGTATTCGGCGAACTCATCGCGGTTGTAGGCGATGTTGCCGCCGGTGCCGCCCATCGTGTAGCTGGGACGCAAGATCGCCGGAAAGCCTACGCGATCGAGGATCTCCCATGCCTGGTCGAGATTTCGCGCGATGCCGCTTTCCGGCTGGTCGACGCCGATCTCGTTCATGACCCGCTGAAAGATCTCGCGGTCTTCGGCGCGCTCGATCACGTCGGGTTTGGCGCCGATCAGCTCGACGCCGAGGCGATCGAGCGTGCCGTCGGCGTGCAGCGCCAGGGCCAAATTCAGCGCAGTCTGGCCGCCCATGGTGGGAAGCAGGGCGTCGGGGCGCTCTTTTTCGAGGACCTGGGTGACAAAGGCCGGCGTGAGCGGCTCGATGTAGGTCGCATCAGCCAGCTCCGGATCGGTCATGATCGTGGCCGGGTTCGAGTTGACCAGCACGACGCGGTAACCCTCTGCTCGAAGCGCGCGTGTGGCCTGGGTGCCGGAGTAATCGAACTCGCAGGCCTGGCCAATCACGATGGGGCCTGAGCCCAGGATACAGATGGTCTTGATATCGTCACGACGCGGCATACGTATGTTCCTCGTTACCTGTATTGAACGCTCGAATCGAGCGCAGCCCGGAGGGGACCCGGCCCGGTGGGGAGTTGTATCATCATGGCCAAAGAATTCAACGTCCGCGCAGACCTAAATCAGTCCTGGCAGGCGTCGCGAATGGTATCCTGAAACTCTCGCAGGATCAGGACCTCTTTGCCCGGGCGCACCGGAATGCCCGTGGTCAGAAAGCAGGCGGCGATCTGGCGCGCCCGATCGCCCCAGGCGAGCTGGCGCATAAAGCCCAGATGGCCAAAGGTCTGCTGGGTATTGCGGCCAAAGACGTTGAAGGCCGTGCGCTTTCGTCCCAGAATGAAGCCCAGCCCGTAGCGCTGCGGAGTGAAGGCCAGCGTCCAGTCCATGCTGGCCATGACCTGCTCGGCCGTCGCGCGCTGGACTTGACGCTCGCTCAAGATCTGTCTCTCACCAAGCTGTCCGCCGTTTACCAACATCTGGAAGAATCGACTTGTTTCCTCGGCCGTGCTCACGATGTTGCCGGCAGGAATGACCGACTCAAAGACGGCCGGGCGATTCATCACGGCCAGGGCTTGGACCAGATCGACGTCGAGCAGGCGGCTCATCAGGCCGGTCAAGGCGGCCGGCGGTAGCCTGTCGACGCGCTCGCAGGAGGCCGTCTGCCAGTAGCGTGAGGGGTCGATGCCGTAGCCCAGCGTGTCGAAGCCCAGCGGCTCGCGGATCTCTTCGCGCAAAAAAGTGGCGATGTCGCGCCCGTCGGCGCGACGAATGATCTCGGCTATCACATAGCCGCCGCTGATGATGTGGTAGCTCGTGCGCCGGCCCGGGAAATGCCAGGGTTTCTGGGCACAGATTTTGGCGATGATCCGGTCCCAGTCTCGGATCAGGTCGTCGTGCAGATGCCAGAAGATCATCGGGATCCCGGCGCTGTGCGTCAGGATGTGGCGCAGGGTAATGTGTTGCTTTCCCTGCTGGCCAAACTCCGGGATATACCAGCACACGGGATCATCGACGTGGACGATGCCGCGATCGAGCAGGATGTGCAGCGCCGTTGCGCTGATGCTCTTGGAGATCGAGAAGTTCAAAAAGCGCGTCTCGCGATCGACCGGCTGGCGGGCGTTGCCACAGATCGGGCGGTAATCGCCCAGCGCCTCGTGCAAGACGATCTGACCGCGCCGGCGCACGCAGACCTGGATGGCCGGGTACTTGCCGGTGGCGCGAAGCGCCACGAGCAGGGCACGCGCCTCCTCGATCTTGCTGGCGCTCATGGCGACCGATTCGGGGTCGACCGGATCGAACGAAGCCTTGTTCATGGTGCTCACTCCTCAGTCGAATTCCCCTGCGCGGTGGCGGGCCCAATAGGAGTTGAGCGCGGCGCTGACTTTTTTGGAGAGCATGATCACACCCAAGATATTGGGGAAGGCCATCGAGAGGATCATCAGGTCGGAGAAGTCCAACACGTTGGAGAGGCTGGAGACGGCGCCAAGCCATACAAAAAACAAGAAGATGGCGCGGTAGGTCATCGATTGGTCGGCGCCGAAGAGAAAGGTCCAGCAGCGCTCGCCGTAGTAGCTCCACGAGATCATGGTGCTGAAGGCAAAGAGCACGACGGCCAATGAGAGAATGTAGGGGAACCACCAGATGACGGTCTCGAAGGCCGCTGAGGTCAACTCGACGCCTTGCAATCCGGCCGTGGCCGGGTCAGCGTAGACGCCCGTGATCACGACGACGATGCCGGTCATGAAACAGACGATCAGGGTGTCGATAAACGGCTCGAGCAAGGCGACCAGCCCCTCGCGAACGGGCTCGTTGGTCTTGGCCGCGGAGTGCGCGATGGCCGCCGAGCCGACGCCGGCCTCGTTGCTGAACGCCGCACGGCGCACGCCCTGGATAAAGACGCCGACCATGCCGCCCAGGCCGGCGGCAGGCTGGAAAGCCTCGGAGACGATGACCCAGATGGCCTGGGGGATGAGCGTAAAGTTGACGACGAGGATCCACAGCGCAGCGAGCACGTACATGATGCACATCGCCGGCACGATCTTGGAGGCAACGTTGCCGATGCTCTTGATGCCGCCGATGATCACCAGGCCAACCAGCGCGGCCAGCACCATGCCGTAGAGCCATGCGCGGTTAGGAACGCCGCCGCCAATGGGCGCGACGTTTGCGGCCGTGATGTTATCGGGTCTCGACCACTCGACGTTTCGTCCGACGACGGTGCCAAGCTGAAGTACGGTGACGTTTCTGACGGCGGCGTCATAGTCCGGTCCGGCGTCGGCGGCCTGAACGGGAATGTCGATCACATAGCGGCCGTTGTCGGCGCGCCAGTCTTCGACACCGATTAGAAGGTGAGCTATGGGCAGAAAGCTGGGCGCAGGCGCATTGGCGTCGAGCTGGCGATCCGCGGCAACCTCGAAGCGCACCAGGTGGCGGCGATAATCCAAGACTTGTGGGGTGCTCGCTGTCAGGCGCACTTCACCGCTGGCGCGCTCGCCACCGAGCCAGGGAATGATCTGGGTGATGGCCTGAAAGCTCTGGTTGGACTGGAACATGTTGCCGCCGCCAAACGAGCCACCGATGCAGAGCACGGCAAAAAAGCCGGCCATGTATTTACCGAGGTTAGGAAAGCCGATCTCGGCCAGGCCGTCGCGCAGATAAACCATCGGGCCGCCTTGAACCACGCCGTTTGCGTCGACCTTGCGGTACATCTGGCCCAGGGTGCACTCGGCGAACTTGCTGGTCATGCCGAAGACGGCCGCGACCATCATCCAGAACACCGCTCCCGGGCCGCCGAGGCTGACGGCGATCGCGACACCGGCGATGTTGCCCAGGCCGACGGTCGCCGAGAGTGCCGCGCTCAACGCCTGAAAGTGCGTGACCTCGCCGGGGCTGTTCGGATCGTCGTACTTGCCGCGCACGATCTGAATGGCGTGGCGCACGCCGCGAAGATTGATGAAATCGAAGCGGAAGGTGAAGAAGATCGCGCCGCCGATGAGCACCAGAACGACGAGCGGCATCTGCTGCAAAAACCACCAGACCCCTCCGATGGCCTGGGGCACCGAGGCGAAGAGCACGCTCGCCATCATGCCCACGATCGAGCCAAACGCCGCGTCGACGCGGCCCATCGCGCCATCGCCAGTGATGGCGGCGAGGATCGCGAAGATGATGATCACCGCGATGAGCGCGGCGTATTTCTGCGAGAGCTTGAGGAGCGGCTTCATGGACGACCCTTTACGACTGGTTTGGTGGACTGCGCTGAAGCAATCAGCCAGCAACATTCAGCATTTATGCTGCTGACTTACCACCAGGTCGTAGGGCCTGCAACTGCTGAGTGAACCGAAAGGGGCGCGGGTTCAGGGTTTCCAGCCGGCTTTGCGTCGCGCCGGGCCGACGTCTTTGTCGGAGGGCTCAACGCTCATCAGATTAGGCATAGATCGAGTGAAGGTCTTCGTCGGTCATGCCGCCTTGCCAATAATCGTAATTTCGTGGGCTCACCGCGAAGCGTGTGGCAACTGTGAAGCTGGGGGCAACAGTTGGGGAAGTTTATTAGTATGGACGGCGCGCGGCGCAGTTGTCACTGTGAGCCGACGGTGTGCGGAATGGACCGGCAACGATCTGGCACGGGATGAGCGATGAGTGAAACGAGTTCGAGACGGCAATTTCTTCGATGGCTGAGCATCTCGCCAGGGGCGGCGATTCTGCTGGCGGGCTGCAGCAGCTGTCCAAGCGGCACGGGCGAAGACACAGGTCTTGGCAAGGATACAGGCAATGCAGGCCCCGATGTGGGCCCCGATGTGGGCCCCGATGTGGGCGGCGACGTGACTAACGCGACCTGTCAGCCCACTGGATCGGATATCAAAGGCCCATTTCATGTCGCGGGCGCGCCGCAGCGGGCTGTGATTGCCAGCGCCGATGAGCCCGGTGATCGCCTCACGATCGAGGGCAGGGTGGTTGACGTGGACTGCAAGCCCGTCGCCGACGCTTTGCTTGACGTCTGGCAGGCCGATGACGAGGGCGCCTACCATGGTGCTGACCAGGAGTATCGCCTGCGTGGCCAGATCAAGAGCGATGCTCAGGGCTATTATGCCTTCGAGTCAATTCGTCCCGGTCACTACCCACTGGGCAACTCCATGCGCCCAGCCCACATTCATTTCACTGTGAGCAAGCCGGGTTTCGTGCCGCTGACGACGCAGCTGTATTTCGCCGGCGATCCCTACCTCAAGCCAAACGATCCGTGTGGCAGCAGTTGTAATTCGGGGGACCCGACATTGATCATCGCGCTCAACGAGGACGTAGGGCAGGGCGGCTGGCAGGGAACTTTCGATATCGTGTTGCGACGCTCCTGAGGGTTCAAAGCACGGCCCACATTTTGACCCAAAACATAGGGTTCGCCAAAATGAGGGCGCCGGAGAGCATCACGCCAACAATGGCCGCCAGGATCAGCCCGCTGAGGCGCTCCTGAAGCTCGACCAACCGAACGGCCCAGACGCCACCGCAGACCAGCATCACCGCCAGTGGGATCACGAAGTGGCCGAGTCGCAACAAGAACGGGTAATTCCAAAAGATTTCATACTCCACACTCAAGATCGAGATGGCGGCCATCAGGATCGTTGCGCCCAAAACGGTGATGTACCAGAGCATCGCGGGCAGCGTTGGATGGCGCATGTTGACGAAGAGCAGAAGGCCAGCCAGCACCAGGGCTGCGAACAGGGCAGCAGCGAGGTAGATCAAGTTAAGCCCGTAGGGCAGGAACATGCCCAGGCCGGCGAAGCCAAGAACGAGCATCGCCGGGCGCATCCAATTGGCTTGAGCAAAGGTCGTTTTGGTCAGCGAGCGCCCTGTGGCAAAAGCGCTCAAAATCAGCAGCATGTAGAGCATGCAAAAGAGTGCAATTGTCCAATAGTTAGGCTATGCCAACCGTCTGTTTTCTTTTGGCAAAGGCCGAGGTGATGTCCTCGCCTTTGGTGATCGGGTTTCTGGTGGTGGGATCCCACTCGTCGCTCACGTCGAGCCGGTGCAAGAGGTAGCGATCGTGCCTGCCGATTTGCACGTGCAACACGAGCCGCACGGGTGAGCTCTCGAGCCTCGCCTGGTCGACACCTCTCAAGCGCGACGTCGCCGGGATACGCAGCTTGACCTCGCCATGCTCACCAAGAGGGGCGCGAGAGAGCGCCAGGGCGGCGCCATCTTTAAGGATCGCGGCGACCAGATCGTGATGTTTGCTGCCGGTGAACTCGAAGTGCCGCGAGGTATCGTAGACCCCATAGAGTGTCGCTATGCCCGAGTCCCAGTTCGCGTCGGCGTGACCGGTGGCGACCACCAGGACTTCGGTTGACGCGTTCGGATGCAGCGCAAATGGCCAGGATGCGCGAACCTCAAACGATGGCGAGAAGTCCCCGGTGGCGATCACCGCGCTGGTCAAGACAGCAAAGCCAACGACCACGACCACGGCCCGCAGCCAATGGTTGGAAAATGCTCGTTGCTCGGGCGTTGTCGTCATCTCTTGTCCAGCGTTTTCGTCGTTGTCGTGTTTCAGAAGAGGCGAAAGTGATAGGCGAAGTGCAAGTTGATCGTGGAATAGATAGGAAATTCAGAGGGTTCGGAGAGGGCGAGGTGGATCTCGGTGAGTGCTCCAAAGGACCATGAGCGGCTTCGTCGCCAGTCGACACCGATGGTCAGTTTGGCGCCGAGATCGAAGCCGGTTTGGTCGAGCGTGCGCGGCGGCCGGTTGGGATAGGCTGTCAACGCCAGGCCCACGAAGGGTACGTACTGAAAAACATCGAGAGCATAGCGCAGGCCCAAAAAGCCGCCGTAGACAAAGTGTGCGGGGATCTCGCGCTCGCTGTCGGCGAAGTGGTAGCTGGCTTCCAGGCCGCCGGCGATGCGCCAGAAGTCGGTCAGCTCCAAAAGGGCACCGGCTTGCAGCCCGGGGCCCCAGTTGGAGCCGCCCTCCAGGGCGTTGAGATTGGCCAGTGAAGGGCCAAACCAGGCCTCGCCCTCGCCGGTCAGCGCACGGGCATGCAGAGGGGCCAAAAGGGCAGCGATTAGAAAGCTCGCTGCCATGACCAAGGCTCGACGATGATCCAATTTCATACGTGTGTCCGCGTTCGGCGGCATTTGCCGCGTGGAGGTTGACACTGATGGTTGCCCTTCAATATAGTCCGCCCACCATCGGCGGAGGAAAATGTGTGGCCTGGTGGGCCAATCACCGTCGAGCATGATGACCGAGTAATATCAATCCGACCTCCCGTGCAAGGAATTTGTTGAGCATGGTGCCCGAGGTCAAGGAGAGCAAGTACAATGGCAATCAAGATAAAGAAGAAGAGCGGCGCAAGCCAGGCCGAGTCCGTCACCGACGCCGATGGCGAGGTTGTGGGCCCAGATCTGAGTGTTAATTTTCCGACCGAAGACGCCGATGCCTTTGAAGCGGCGACGATCAAGACGGCCGTTTGGGTCGAGGACAATCGCAACACCGTCATTGGTGGCTTCGTTGCCATTGTACTGGCCGCGATCGGTGTCTTTGCAGGCGTTCAGTATGTGCAGTCCAGCCAGGTTACGGCTTCCACGAGCTTGAGCCAGGCGCTTGCATCCTACGAAGTGCTCGTCGAGGGCTCCGCGGAGCTCGAGCAGATCAAGGCCAGCGAAGACATCAAGGCGCCGACGGTCACCTTTGAGAGCGAGCAGATCAAGTGGCAGACGATCTACGATCAGTCCACGGCCACGCTCGCCGAGCACAACAGCGGTGCGATCGCCTCGACCGCGCAGCTGACCAAGGCAGCGGCGGCCTTCAACCTGGGCAAGTTCGACGAGGCGATCACGCTCTACAGCGGCTATGTCAACGATCCTTCGTCCAAGGACATCAAGCCCTTTGCCTACTTCGGCCTGGCCAACAGCTACGCCGCCAAGGGTGAGGTCGACAAAGCGATCGCCGAGCTCGACAAGTTTGCCGGTGCCAGCCCCGATCAGACCGCGCTCGTCAAATACGAGAAAGCGCGCCTGCTCGAGCGCTCGGGCAAGGGCGACGACGCCAAAAAGATCTACCACGACATATTGGAGACCGAGCCGGAGTCCGCTTTTCGCGGCGACATTGAGCGCCGGCTCGCCACGCTTTGACATGACGGCCTGAATGCACCCTTCCAAGACAATCCTCGCCGCGCTCGTCGTGGCGCTGCTCGCCCTCGCCAGCACGGCATGTGCTGCCGCTCCCCAAAACGAGGGGCTGGCGCCCGTACCCAAGGCGCTCGCCAAGCAGCCACGCCTGGACATTCGCTGGCGTGCCGGTGTCGGCGCGGGCAAGATGTGGGATACGAGCCCGCGCGAGTACGCCTCGCCCGTCTATATCCCGCGCACCGATGAGCTGCTCACGGCGACCTCGAGCGGATCCTTGACCAAGAGTCGCGCGTCCAATGGCGAGGTAGTGTGGCAGCGGCGTCTCTCAGGCAGCGTGCACGCCACGCCAGTGGTCTTTGGTTCGACGGCTTATGTGGCGACCATGGACGGCGTTATCGAGGCGTTCAGCCTGGTTGATGGCACCGTGCTTTGGAGCCGCCAGATGCGCGCCTCGATTGAGACGCGCCTGGCCGTCGCCGATGGTCGTCTCTTCTTTACCGACAGCCAGGATGTCTTGCACGCCCACGACGCGGTGAGCGGCGAGCCGCTGTGGCGCTTTCAGCGCGACGCGCCCGACTTCTTCACGATCAAGGGTGGCGGCACGCCCGTGGTCGCCGACAACATCGTCTATTGTGGCTTCGCCGATGGCACGTTGGCCGCACTGTTTGCGGACAGCGGAGACATCGCCTGGACGGCCGACTTAAGCGGCGGCCTGCGCGAATTGGTCGATGTCGACCTGGCGCCAATCGTCTTGAGCGATCGCATCTATGCTGCCTCCTATGCCGGCGGCATTTACGCGCTGGATCGCCATGACGGGCTGATTTTGTGGCGTCAGTCTGCCGAGAGCGTGGCCGATCTCACCCTCAACGGCTCATTGCTGCTGGTTGCCTCGGCCGTGGGCCGGGTTCAGGCGTTCGATTCGAACGCCGGCGCGCCGCTGTGGAGCTTTCGCATGCGCGAGAACATCCCCGTCGACGTCTCCGCCGCCGGCCCCTACGCCTTTGTCTCGACCGCCAGCGGCCCGCTCTACGTGCTCGATCTGTTTACCGGCCACGCACTAAGCCACTGGGATCCGTCGGCAGGCTTCAATGTTCCCGTGGTATTTGGCAACGACCGCGGCTACCTGCTCTCCAATGGCGGCTACCTCTACGCCTTCCAGATCGCCTATTAAGCCTCGACGCGCCGGTAATAGAGCGGGTGGATTGGCAGGCCCTTCGCGATGATCGTGACCTCGCGGTTGGTGCGCGGAAAGGGCTCAACCGGGAACTGCTCAAAGGGCAGCGCCTCGAAGCATGGGTGAGCGTCGAGGATCTCGCGCATGTCGTCGGCCAGCGTGCCGACGTCGGTGCGAATCCAGATCATGGCGCCAAGCGGCATCTTGGTGGCGAGGATATCGAGAAACGCCGGCTGAATGATGCGCCGTTTGCGATGGCGGCTCTTCCACCATGGGTCGGGGAACAAGACGAAGAGCTCCTGAAGCTGGCCTTCATCAAAGAGCACAGGGATGGCCAGATTGGCGTCGGCGCGAAAGGTGATCGCGTTGGCGACGCCATGTTTTTCGAACATCTCTTTGGCGAGCTCGACGAATTTGTGGCGCCATTCGATGCCGATGTAGAAGCGCTCGGGATCGCGGCCGCTGAGCTCGCGCAAGAACTTGCCGCGGTTGGAGCCAATCTCGACGCTGACGGGGCCGACAAAAGGATCGTTGAGCGCGCGATCGCGCAACCAGGCGAGCTGGCGAGAGTAAAAGTGCTCGGTGTGAGCATCAAAACGAAGGGAGAGATCGGGCACGGTGGGAAGCAGGGGGCTTGGAGGTGAAGTTGCGAGCCTAGAGCTTGACCTCGAGGCCATCGACGGCCACGGCCGAGGCGGCGAACAGTGACTTGCCCAGGGCATCGATGCGATCGAGGTCTTCGTCGGAGCTCGCCGGTTCGTGGTGAAACAAGAAGAGCTTCTTGACGCCGGATTCGCGGGCAAGGGTGGTGGCGATCTCGACGGTCGAGTGGCCGTATCCCTGCGTCGGCATGGGCATCGCGACGTAGCGATCCTCGGTGTACATGGCGTCGTGAATGAGCACCTCGGCGTCTTTTGCAAAGCGCATCAGGCGTCGATCACCGTGCACGAAGCCCTCGGTATCGGTGGCATAGACCACCGAGCGACCCTCGTGAACGACCTTGTAGATGTTCACGCCGCACTTGGGGTGGCTGTAGCCACGCATGCAGTGGATCTCGCACAAGACATCTTCGTCGCGCGGCAAGCTGCCGGCAAAGCGCGGGTGGCGCGGGCGCGCTTGAATCGGCTCGAGGCTATCCTTGAGAATGTAGACGACATCGGCTTCGCTGACGTCATGAAAGATCTTCTCTGCCTGCATCTCGTGCAAATCAACCGGATAGTAGGGCGATTGGATTAAGGTCTCGATGCTGTCCTCAAACGACTCGAAGCGCGCCGTTCGAGGGCCCCACAGATAGACCGTGCTGTCGGGCATGAACATCGGCGCGAAATAAGGCAGGCCGATGAGATGATCGAAGTGGGTGTGGGTGACGAAGATATAGGTCGTCAAGGGCTCGCGCGTGGTTGCATAGTGTGCCAGGCGCGCCTTGCCGTAATCCAAGATGCCGCTGCCGGCGTCGAGCACGATGTCGCGATCGCCCACGGAGACCACCACGCACGATGTCGCGCCACCGTAGCGAGCGTATTGTTTGCCCGAGACCGGAATACTGCCGCGGCAACCGTAGAATTTGACCGAAAAGTCTGAGGGCATGGGATACAACCGGCTTCGGTTGAGGATCGCTGGAATGTCGGGGCGAGGCGAAGATACTGAAATTCGTTTGGATTACAAGGTCAGCGCGGACTATAACAACGTGCATTTTACAGCGTCAAGACCGATATCGGCCGCAGGGCGACCCAGGTTAGAGGCAAGCGATGTGGAGCATTGATCCGGGGGCGACTCCGGCACAAAGCGTGTTCTTCGGAGTGGGGATATGGATGGCCTTTGCTTATCTGTGGAGCTTCGCGCCGGTGCGCGGCGTCAGCCGTCTTGACGCGCTCGCGCTCTTTGGGCTGGGCGGGGTTGGCGGCATGCTCGGTGCACGGCTGATGTCGCTCGGTGTACGGGCGTGGGGCGGAGAGCGATGGCAATGGGCTGATCTGCCATGGTTGCTCAATCCCGTGGGGGCAGGCTACGCATCGGTCGGCTTTTTGGTCGGCGCCGGCCTGACGATTCTCTTGATGACGCGCGCCTGGAGCGTGCTCTCTCGCGCACGCATGTTTGACCTGATCGTGGTCTCTGGATTGTTGGGGATGAGCGTTGCGCGCTTAGGTTGCATCTTCAATGGCTGCGACTTTGGTCGCATCACGAGCTTGCCCTGGGCCATTCGTTATGCCCAGGGATCTGGGCCCTGGGCGAGACATCATGCCCTGGGGCTGATCAGCGCAGCCGAGCCATGGTCGGCTCCCACGCACGCCTTCGCGCTTTACCTGGCGGGCGGAGCCATGGTGTTGGTTGCCTGGGTGAGTCTTGGCAAGCGGTGGAAGCGCTCGCCACCTGGAGCGCGGGCGTTTTTCGCGCTGACTGGCTATTTGGCGTGGCATTTTGGCGTTGAGTTCTTTCGCGAACCGTCCATGGCCGCTAGGCTGGGCGCTGTTTTGAATGGCAATCAACTGGCGCTCTTTGTCGCGCTCTTTGTCGCCGTGGCGATTTGGCGTCACCGATTCCAACCCCGTGAAGTCTCCGATGGCTGAAGCAATCACCGTGCTCGTCATACAAAGCGAACCGCTTGATCAGGCCTGGCTCGAGGCGTTGATCGCCTCTGCGCCGGGCTGGTCGCTGCGCTTTGTCGCCACGGTGGCCGAGGCCTTGTCCGTGCCTGAGCAGGCGGCATCGACGACGATGGTGTGTCTGCCACTGGGCAGCGGGCAAAGTGTGCCGCGTGCGCTCATGGAGCAATTGATCGGGCTGCGCCCTGATTGGCCCCTGGTCTGTCTGCTGCTCGACGACGACGCTGATCTGGCGCTCGCGGCGCTAGGCGCAGGCGCGACAGATTGTGTGTTTGCCAGCGCACTAAAGGGCTCGGGCGCCATCGCCTCATGGAAACTGGCCCGTGAGCGCCACCGAAGCATCATGAACCAGCGACAGCTCGAGCGCGTGCTCAAGCGTCGCAACCAAGACATGGACCGACTCGGACTCTTGACGCGAGCGATCACGAGCACCGTCGATCGCGACATGATCCTCGATCGCGCTCTCGAGGTTTTTGCCGGCATCTGCACCTCAGGGGGCGCAGCCTTTTGCGAGCTGTCGCCCGCATTGGACGAACTGGTCGAGAATCCCGAAGCCTGGGTGGATGAGAACCCGGGGCGCATCGAGCTGCACTGCGTCGGCAGCACGTCCGAGCAGAACCAACCGTTTAACGATTGGCTTGTCGCCGACATGGACTGCGTCGATCTGATGTTCTCCGACAAGGTCACAGTATTGCAGCAGCCCATCTCGGATCGCAGCTTTGCCGCGCTCGAGCCGCTATGGCGGCGCTTCCAAGGCAGCACAGCCGCGCTCGTGCCGGTGTGGGCGCTTGGACGTCCGCTGGGGCTTTTGGTCGTCTATGCGACGAACCCGAGCGCTTGCGACGACCTGAAAGACGGCGAACAGGAGCTGCGCGCGATGGCGCGTCTTCTAGGGGCCACGTTGCAAAACGCCAGGCTCTTCAAGGAGGTCGACGATGCCTACCTGAATCTTCGAAACGCCCAGAAGCAGCTCGTGCACGCCGAGAAGTTCGCGGCGATGGGCGTGCTGTCGGCCGAGATTGCCCACGAGATCAACAACCCGGCGAGCTTCGTGATCAGCAATCTCAGCGTCATGCTTGACTACGTTGACACCATCGGCAGCTTCATCGAAAGATTGGCCACGCTCGAGCATGCCGATGCCTTGCTGCGCAACGAGCTTCAGGAGCTTGAGCAGGCCCACGAAATTACATTCTTGCGCGAGGACCTCAACGCCATGATTACGCGCAGCCTGGCCGGGATGCAGCGCATCCACCAGATCGTGCAGGACTTGCGCTTTTTCTCTCACGGCATCGCCGAGGAGCCCGGCTGGGTCGACCTCGAGCATTTGATCACGTCGGCGCTGCACCTGGTAAGTCACGACGCCAAGTTTCGTGCACGCCTCGATCTCGACTTCGAGGGGCTGCCGCAGGTGTTCTCGGACGCCAACAAGCTCAGCCAGGTTCTGCTCAACCTGCTCGTCAATGCCGCCCAGGCGATCGACCCTGGAAGGGTCGAGGAGAACTTCATTCGCGTGACGACTCGCCAGCATGGGGAGCAGGTGGTGATCGCCATTGAGGACTCGGGAACCGGGATTGACCCGGCCAACCTTGGGCGCATCTTCGAGCCGTTCTTTACGACCAAAGATCGTGGCAGCGCCACCGGGCTCGGGCTGTCGATCTCCCTGGACATCTTGCGAAGCTTGGGCGGTGAGCTGCGCGTCAAAAGTGAGCTTGGACAGGGCTCATGCTTCGAGATTCATCTGCCCATTCAAGCTTCACAATTTGGACGCAAGAAGGCGCTTCGTGAGAGCGGCAACTTCAAATCGCCGCCGCGCCGCCACGGACAAGGCTCTCAGAGCAGCGAGGACGGCCAGCCCTCGGGTCAAGGTGGCCAATGATGCAAAGTGAGCGGGTATTTTTGGGGACCGCGGGCTGGTCCTATGACGACTGGAATGGCGTGTTCTATCCGCCAGGCACGAGCGCTCGCGATCGGCTGAGCTACTATGGCACGCAGTTCTCGAGCGTCGAGATCGACTCTACTTTTTATGCATCGCCTTCACTGAAGACGGTGCAGTCGTGGTTTGAGCGTAGTCCAGAGAAGTTCATCTTTTCGGCGAAGTTTCCCCGGACGATTACCCACGAGGCCCGTCTGGTGCACTGCGAGCACGATGCCCTGAACTTTGTGGGCGTGATGTCCGAGCTCGGTCACAAGCTCGGGCCGCTGCTCTTGCAGATGCCTCCGAGCTTTACGATCGATGCGATCGACGATCTGGCGCACTTCTTCGAAGGGCTTCCCGACGGTTTTGCCTACGCCGTCGAGGTGCGCCACCGCTCCTGGCTGGTCGAAGAGTACGCCGAACTGCTCAAGCGATGGAACGTCGCCATGGTGCTGACTTGTTCGGGCCATTTGGAGCGCTTCTGGCGCGTGACCTCACGGATCGCCTATGTCCGCTGGCTCGGGCAGTGGGACTCGGTCGAGCGTTTCGACCAGATTCAGACCGATCGCGGCGAGGAGATCGGCTGGTGGGCACCGCGCATCCAACACTTCGTCGATCGCGGGGGGATCGTTTTTGGGTATGTGAACAATCACTACGCCGGCCACGCGCCGGAGAACGTGCGCCAGATCGCCGCTAAGCTCGAGCTTGAAGGCGTGCAGGCGAAATGAGCACGCCGCCGCCCTTGTTCAAGTCCCAAGATTGACACGGGCGCGCCCGGTGGGGCATAACGTGCGCCACCACGCCTGCGCACACGGCAACCAAGGATAGTTGATCATGGCCAACGCAAACATCGTAGAACTCACCACCTGCCTCGACGACGCTCTGGTCTACTGCCAGAAGCACCCTGAGCGCGAGCACGTGCAAGTCATGGCTCCTCGCCTGGCCAAGGCCAAGCGCGACCTGCTCGAGGGCATCGAGACCACCGACGCTCACTTCACCCACTGGCGAGACGAGGCGGGCTCCGACCGGCTGGCCTGGAAGCATCTGGCCAACCAGCTCGCCACGCTTCAGCGCCGCCTGGCCAGCGTCAACGCCGTCGGCTATCCCGATCAATATGTCATGTACTGGGACACGGAGCCCTTGCAGGCCGCGGTCGTCGCGATGGTGAGCTACCTTCGCGCGCGCACGGATCAGATAAGCTTTGCCCAGGAACAGATCGACAAGCTTGAGCGCCAGCTCGAGCGCTGCGAGGTCGACGATCAGGGCACGGACGCCGCTTTGCGCACCTACCGGCGCTACATTCAACTTCGAGCCGACGGCATCCGCGAGGCGGGCGACAACATCGGCGCATTTCGCCGCCTGATGCGCCGCGAGTTGGGCACCGAACATGCGGAGTACAAGTCCATCCGTTGGCCCTTCTCGATCGCCTCCGACGACCACGTCCTCTAGGCCAGACCCAAACCACTACCGACACCTCTGGGGTGAGATCATGCGCAACTGGACTCAAACGGTCGTCCTCGTCACCGGTGGCAGCCACGGCATCGGCCGCGCCACGGCTTTACTGCTGGCCGAACGCGGCGCCACGGTGTTTATCTGTGGGCGCTCAAAGCAGGCGCTTGACGAGACGGCCAGGCTTGCCGAGGAGCTCGCCGGCGAGCTCGTCGCGATTGTGGCCGACGTCACCGAGGAAGCGCAGGTCAAGGCGTTGCTCGAGGCCGTGGCATCGCTTCGTGGCCGTCTGGACGTTCTGATCAACAACGCCGGGATGCTCGGCCCACGCACGCCGATCGAGGAGGTCAGCCTCAACGACTGGCAGCAAACCCTGGACGTCAACCTGAGCGGCACCTTTTTGGTGAGCCGCGAGTCGATTGGCTTGCTGCGACGCTCCGAGCAGGGCCTGGTGATCAACCTGTCGTCGAGCGTGGGCCGTCAAGGCCGTGCAAGCTGGGGTGCCTATTCGGTGGCCAAACACGGGGTGGAAGGGCTCACCGCGGTGCTGGCCGAGGAGCTTCAAGGTGATGGCATCTGCGTGGTCTCGGTCAACCCTGGCGGCACGGCCACGCGCATGAGGGCTGAGGCCTATCCCGACGAGGATCCCAAGACTTTGCCCTCGCCAGAGGCGATCGGCCAGACGCTGGTACGCCTGGCCGATGAGCTGACACTCGAGCAAAGCGGCAGTCGCTTCGACAGCCGCACGTTGCTGCGCTAAATTTCAGCCCACGTTGCAAAAGAGCTGATAGTCGATAAAGCCTGTAAACTCGGCGCCGTCACGGCAAACCGAGCACTCGGGATCGCGGCGAAGCTTGAGCTCGCGAAACTGGCTGTTGAGCCCGTCAAAGGTCAAGAGCCGGCCCTTGAGCGGCTCACCGATGCCGACGATGAGCTTGACGACCTCGATCGCTTGCAGCAGGCCAATGATCCCGGGCAGCACGCCCAAGACGCCGGCCTCCTGGCAGCTCGGTGCAAGCTCGGGCGGCGGGGGCTCGGGATACAGGCAGCGATAGCAGGGGCCGTCGTGGGGCACAAACGAGGTGACCTGGCCGTCAAAGCGGTAGACCGAGCCGTGCACATTGGGGATGTCCAGATGCACGCAGGCATCGTTGACCAGATAGCGTGTGGCGAAGTTGTCGCCGCCGTCGACGACGATGTCCCAGCCCTCGAAGATCTCGAGCACGTTGTCACTATTGAGCCAAGTCTCATAGGCGACGACCTCCACATCGGGGTTGAGGGCCTTGAGCGTCTGGCGAGCGGACTCGACCTTGGAGGTGCCGACGCGATCGTCGGTGTGCAAGATCTGGCGTTGCAGGTTGGAGCGGTCGACGACGTCGCTGTCGATGATACCGATTTTGCCCACGCCGGCTGCAGCAAGATAAAGCGCAGCAGGGCTGCCTAGACCGCCCGCGCCCAGCATCAGGACCTTGGCATCGAGCAGCTTGCGCTGACCCGTCTCACCGACCTCGGGGATGATCAAGTGGCGGCTGTAGCGGCTGAGCTGATCCTGGCTGAGCGCCTTGGGGATGTGCACCTTGTGGCCGCCGCTCTTCCACGCGCCGAAGCCGCCAGCCATCGACTTGACGTCGCTGTAGCCAAGATCTTGGAGCGACTTGGCGGCCAGCGCCGAGCGTGTGCCGCCAGCACAGTAAAGCACGATCGGGGTGTCGCGCTCGGCGACCATGCCCTCGATCTTCAGATCGAGCATGCCGCGTGGCACGAACTGCGCGCCCTGGATATGACCGTCGACGAACTCGTCGCGCTCGCGCACATCGATCAAGGTCAGTGGCGTGCCGCCTTTGAGCAAGGCGTGGACGGTCTCGACGTCGGTTTCTTGAATCTCGGACTTAACGCGCTCAATCAATTCACTAAAGCTTGCCACAAATCACTCCTGTACATTCTTGGGGTTGGACCGCGCTCGAAAGCGTGACGCGCTCTTAAAACCAGCACGGCCTGTGGTTTATTCATACTCGGATGGTGGGAATTGTTCAAGCGCACCTGCCACCGAAAACGCCTGCACCGAAAACGCCTGCACCGAAAACGCCTAGGGTTCCTCGGCCTCGTCGAGTGACTCGATCAAGGATTCGATATCTTCTCCGGCATCGCGAATATTGATGCGATTTCGCACGGTGCCGATCGTCTCGAGCAGCTGGTCGCGAAGCTCGGCTGGGGCCTTGGTCGACCAAGCCTGCAACAAGTTGACGACTTGCTCGTCGGCATAAAAGCTCAGAGACCGAAGCGCGATCTGACGGCGCTCAATCTCGGGCTCGTTTTGCAAGACATCCATGAGCACGTCGATTCCAACCTCGCTGCGTCGATGACCGAGGGCCATCAGCCCGTTGCGGTAGAGCACCTCTTGTTGTTCATCGGTCAAATCACCGATGCGATTCAAATCTTCGTTGACCAGGGCCAGCAACAGCGCCTCTCCGGTGGGCGACCGGTCCAGGCCAAGCAGATCGACGAGCTGGCGGCGCGCGGCATAGGGCGTCGTCTCGCTTCGCAGAAGGGTATCGACCAGGCCAGGATCGAGCGCACGATCGGCGCGTCTGAGCGCGCGCATGGCAATGATCGCGCGCTGGGTGCGAATCTGTGTTGCGACCACTTCAGCCAGATAAGCCGCCGCCTCCGGGCGCTCACGCAGCGCAAGCATGCCGTAGGCATTGTGCAGACCCTGACTCCAGGTCTCGACGCGCGCATAATCGATAACCGCCGCAACGCTTTGCTCGGCATCATCGCGCACAGCGAGGCCGCTGACCGCGGCGATTCGCACATCGGGTGAGGAATCCTGCAGTGCGCTCTCGAGCGCAAGGCGCGCTTCCTCATCAGGATAGTGAGCGAGGGCTTCGGCGGCGGTGCGCCGAACCAGGGGATCGCGACGACCGGCAAGCAACTCGGCCAAGAAAGGCATCGCGCCGGGGCTGCGGAAATAACCCAGCGAACGAATCGCCGCGAGCATGTGGCCGCGCGAGGGAGCGCTTTGGACGATGTCGATGAGCAACTGGCTGCCCTCGATCTGGCGGTCCTCGCGCACGCTGATGCGCCGGCCCATGGTATCGAGCACCATCAAGGCATCGTAGGTCGTCGCCGGGTCGCTCGAGGCGTGTGCTCTGGCCAGCACGCTGGGCACGATCGCATCGCCGCCGTTTGCGACTGCGCGCACGCGCTCACGGCGGGTGAAGTCGCCTCCTTTGCCAAGATCGGCGACCAGCGTCGCGATCTGATCGGGAGTCCCGATGCGCCCAACCAGGCGAATCGTGTCGACATGCTTGCGCTCGGAGATCTCGTCTGCCTTCAGTATCGCGAGCAGGCCGCCAACGGAGGCTGCCCCGTGAACGGCCATCGTGCGCATGATCGCGCGATACTCCGGGGCATCGGTCGAGACGACCTCGAAGGCCGCGACCAAAACGGCGACCGCACTCTCCGTTGGCAACTGGCCCAGCAATGGAATGACGCGCACGCGCCGCTCCGCGGGGCCATCGATGATGGCCTGGCGTATCGTGGCCAATGCTTCGTCGGGAATCAAACTCATGAGCATGCCCAGCCGCTCGCGTTTGCGCGCATCAGGCTCTGAGGCAATGCGCTCGAGCAGATTCTGAGCGCTCTCGCCCGCGCTCGGCGCATCGAGCACCGAGTGTGGCGTGATCTCGGCAATCGCGATTGCCTGACGTGTATCGGGCAAACCGCGCTGCGGGCGTACGCTGCCTGGGCGGCCATCGAGGAGCATCACCGTCATGCAGCGCGTTTTCACCGGTTCGGGCAAGGACACGTAAAAGCCGCCAGTCTCAATCAAGTCACTGAATTCAGCAGCGGGCAGATCGACCACGTAGCGCGATAAGTCCGAGAACGAGACCAATATTTGGGTTGGTCGGCCATGCTCTCGAGACTGGCGGGCGCTGCCGCCGTGGCCGGGGAAAATCCTAAAGCCTTGCAGCGCCACAAGCTCGTTGATGCTGGCCGTGACGTACTCGCCGCGGCCGAGGCCCTGGCCACCGGCGACCCAGACCGTGGACAAATCGAGATCCCCAAGCGTCAGCGGGCGAATGGCCACGCTCGTGCCAGCTGCGCCCCGGAAATCACTGGTCGCCCAGGCCCAGCTGTAGATGCTCGAGAGAAAGGGCGCCTGAAAGCGCGTTTCGGGCAATCTGGCGGTGAGTCTGGTCGCATTCTCGAGCAAGACCTCAACCTTTGCTTGAGGTGTGAAGCGCTGGCGCTCGACGTCGTAAACCTCGAGCGCGCGATCCTCGCCATCGGCCAGACCGCAAAACTGAACCGTGGTTGCAGCGTCGGCACGAATGAGCTGTGGCGGCTTGGCCTGGCGGTCAATGTGCAGGCGAGCGCCGCCATCGAGCTCGGTGAATTCGCCCTTGGCAAGCAAGGTGCAGGTCCAGCCACTGCGCGATGCCGTGGGACGCAAAAGCCAGGCGACTTGCAAGGTCGCCATGTCAGGCGGCGCGCCTTCGTCAACGGAGGATTTGGCCTCGAACAAAAGCAGGTGCGCGTCGCGGCCGATGGAGTCGACGCTGATGCGGTAGTTGTAGTAGCGCATGCCCGCATAGGGCGGCAGGGTGGCAAGGCACAAGCGTGTCGCGGCAACGTCGTCGCTTACCGCTCGAAGAGTCCACGCATCGCGCTGGCCGTCGTCGGATCTTGAAAGACTGACGGTCACCGGTGCTCGTCCGCGCGCAATGGTGACGAGCTGCTCGTAGCGCACCGTGTCGCCATGATCGGTGCCAGGCGCGTAGGCAGTCTCCTGGGAATGCGCCGTGGCGAAGCCAAGCGAGAAAACCAGCGCGGCTTCAATGGCAATCAACCGACGCGCCATGCGTGAGGGCTGGCTCATGCGCACGCTCCTCGATTGGCGAGCATCTCGGCGGGCGATGGTCGCTGCCCGCTGGCTCTAAACCTCAAGTAGTGCTTCAGAATTGTGGCGTGGTCAAAGCACAGCACGGCTGGAAGCGCGTCGAGCGCAAAGAGTTCGGCGCGCAGCGCGTCGTCGGCGCCCTGAGGCTGGCCCTCGGCCTCGGCCACAAATACCGTCGACATCGTGTGTTGGCGGGGATCGCGACTTGGATCCGAATAAACATAAAGTAAGTCTTTAAGTTTGATGTCGAGACCGGTCTCCTCTTTGGCCTCTCGAACGGCCGCCTCTTCAACGGGCTCACCGTAGTCGACGAAGCCGCCTGGAATGGCCCAGCCGCGTGGCTCGTTTTTTCGCTCGATGAGTACGATGCACCCGGCCACTTCGATGATGACATCGACTGTGGGCGCGGGGTTTCGGTAGGTCTTGCTCAATGTGGCTCCGGTGCACAACGTGCGAGGAATGGGAACGGTGGCGCGTCCTGAAATTTTGACACCCGCGCGTGGTGCTCATAGGGTCTTCGATGAAGCAGCCAGGGGCAATTGCCCCATCAGCGACAACGAATTTTTCATTGTACACGCGGATCATGGAACCACTAACGGCACACAATCGACGCATCATTTTGGCAAGCGGCTCACCGCGTCGCCTGGAGCTGGCGCGACGTATCGGCCTTGAGCCGCACGTCATGGTCAGCCATGTCCCCGAGATCAAAGGGGCACACGAGACACCCCAGGAGTATACGCGTCGGCTGGCCATACTCAAGGCTCAGGACGTCGCCCAAAAGCTCATCGACAGCTCGGAGCCGGCCGATTGGATTCTGGCCGCGGATACGATCGTCGTCTTTGAGGGCGATGTGCTCGAGAAACCTGTGGACTTTGAGGATGCCTGTCGCATGCTCGGGCGGCTCTCCGGCCAATCGCACACTGTGATCACGAGTTTTTGTTGGATGTCGCGGCGCACCCGTGAAGGCCAAGAAAATTTGCACGCAATTTGCTCGGTCGAGGCTCGCGTGCACTTTCGTGAGCTCGACGAAGCCATGATCCAGCGCTATGTCGCCAGCGGCGAGCCGATGGACAAGGCCGGGGCTTATGGCATTCAGGATGTGGGAAGCACGATCGTGCGCCACATCGAGGGAAGCTACTTCTGCGTCGTTGGCCTGCCGGTCTGCGAGGTTATCGAGACGCTCCAGGATCTCGGCGGCCTGGTCGACTATCCGTTTTGACAGACCAGGTAAGCATGCAAAACCCCATTATGACCGGCTACGACCCCCAGAGATTGCACGAAGCGCTCTTGCGGGTTCGACGCACCATCAGCGAGGCCTGCGAGCGGGCAGGGCGCGCGCCCGGTGAGGTGCGCCTGGTCGCCGTGAGCAAGACCCATCCCGTCGAGGCGATCGCGATCCTCTATGAATTGGGCGTTCGCGACTTCGGCGAATCCTACGTGCAGGAGCTCGTCGACAAGGTCGGGCGGCTGCCAAACGATATTCGCTGGCACTTCATCGGTGGCTTGCAATCAAACAAGGCCCGTTTCTTGGGCAATGAGATATCCCTGTTACACTCGGTGGACCGAACGAGCCTGATCGAGGCACTGCAGCGACGCAGCGAGCAACCCATGGACATACTCTTGCAAGTCAACGTGGCCGCCGAAGCGACCAAGGGCGGCACCTCGCCCGATCAGCTCGTGGCGCTCTACGACTGCGCCCGTAGCCAATCGAAGCTCACGGTGCGCGGCCTGATGACGATGGCGCCTTATTGCGACGATCCTGAGAGCAGCCGCGGGCACTTTCGTGTGCTGCGTGCTTTGTTGGACGAGCTGCGGACCCATGCTGGCGAGGGTGTGGCGAGCGCGTTGAGCGAGCTTTCGATGGGCATGAGTGACGACTTTGCGGTGGCCATCGAGGAGGGCGCAACGCTGGTTCGCGTCGGCACCGCTCTCTTTGGCGATCGGCAAAGTGACTGAGGAGCAGCGGCTTATGGACCAACGACTCAAAGACTATCTGGTGATCCTCATTGGCTGTGGCCAGATGGGCCGCGCACTTGCCGAAGGGCTTATCGACAGCGCTGCCATTGAGCCTGCACGTCTGGTCTGTCTCGATGCCGCCGAGAAAAAGGCTCAGGCGCTTGCCGACGATCTCAACGCTCGCGAGGACATCCCCGAGGTCGAGCTCGACGAGAGCGGCCAGCCTTTTCGGCGGCTGCGTCTGTACATCGTCGCGGTCAAGCCCGGCGACGTTCGCGCCGTTCTCGAGTCCAGGAGCGACAGCTTCACCGACGAGGACACGATCGTCTCGGTGGCCGCCGGCGTGCCGATCTCAGTGATAAGACGCGCGGCCGGCCCGTTTCCAGGGGTAGCGCGCGCCATGCCCAATACGCCGGCGCTCATTGGCGCCGGCGTCACGGGCGTGATGGGTGATGGCACCATCGACATGGAGGCGGTCAATGCCGTCTTTGAGGCCGTCGGACGGGTCGTGCGCATTCGCCACGAAGCGCATTTTCATGCGGTCACAGCGCTCAGCGGCAGTGGGCCGGCCTACATCTTTACCGCGATCGAGGCCATGGCCGACGGCGGCGTGCTCATGGGACTTGACCGCGCCACGGCGATCGAGCTGGCCAGCGGTGCCATCGAGGGCGCAGCGCGCCTGGTCCAGGCACAGGATTTCGTGCACACCGCCGAGCTCAAAGACCGCGTGGCCAGCCCCGGCGGCACCACGATCGCCGCGCTCGCGGCGCTCGAGCAACATGGCTTTCGCCACGCCTTGATTCGCGCCGTGGAGGCCGCCGCCGTGCGCAGCAAGCAAATGACCGAAGATTTCGAGAGTTCCTGAACAAAAGAAGTGATCGCCACGATGGCGATCTTGGGCGCCCATGACACATTTTCCAATGCCTGCAGTCACGGAGAAGACACGATGTTCAAATTCAGCGCAGATGATATTGCCAGCCAGTCCTTCGAAACACGCTTTCGCGGCTATGACACGCGCCAGGTCGAGGAGTTTTTGACCAGCATCGCCCGCGAGTGGGACCACGTCGTCGACGAGTTCAAGCGTATGCAGATCGAGGTCGACACGCAGTCCAAGGAGCTTCGCGACTACCGCCGCCGCGAGCGCAGTCTGGTCGAGGCTCTCGAGATGGCCAAGCAGGTCGCCGATGAGATTCGACATCAGGCCGACCGCGACGCCGAGCTCGTGATCGCCCAGACCGAGATCAAGGCCGAGAAAATACTGGCCCAGGCCGAACGGCGTCTGGCCGGCGTGCGCACCGAGCTCTTCGAGATGCAGCAGCAGCGCGCGCGCTTCGAGATCGAGTTGCGCAGCACGCTCGAGGGCCACCTCAAGTTGATGGAGCTGATGGGCGCGCGCAGCACCGGTGAATTGCATCCCATGCCTCCGGTACCTAAAGCAGCGCCATCGATTCGCAACACGGACAGCCAGCTCGTTGACGATGCCGACATCGAAGACGCGGACTTCGAGGGCCAGGGCGGCACCCTTCAAAGCTTTCACAACGACCAGCAAGCCGAGCACTGAGCGCACATTGAACCCATGAAAAAGCCGGGCCTTCACAAACACTGTGAGGGCCCGGCTTTGTCGTTCTAGCGCCTGGTCAAGGCGCGCATGGACGGCTTACTGGATGATTTTGCACGAGCCGTTTTGGCAGTTGAGGCCAAGACAGCAATCGGCCGTGGTGGTGCAGGAATCGCCGGGCCCGCCACACTCGCTGGTCTGGTTGCCGCAGGTGTTCGTGCCAGCGTTGCAGTAGCCCGAGCAGCAGTCGGTGCCGGCTGTGCATGTCGAGCCGTTTGCGACGCAGGCACGAGCGCACATGCCGTTTCTGCAGATCTCGCTGCAGCACTGGCCATTGCTCGTGCAGCTGTCGCCAATGGGTTTGCACTGGGTCTGATCGGCGCACTTATTGGTGGTCGGATCGCAGTGGCTCGAGCAGCACTCGGCACTGGTGGCACAGGTCTCGGCGTTGGGCTTGCAGGAAGCGCACTGGCTGTTTTGCGGATTGCAGTAGTTCGTGCAGCACTCGTTGTGCGAGCCGCAGCCGGTGCCGGTAGCCTTGCAGGGCTCGGGGCCGCACTGGTTGAGGCTGTTGCAGTTGCCAAAGCAGCACTCGCCATTGATTGTGCAGCCGGCGCCGTTGGACTTGCAGGCCTCCTTGCCGCAGATCTTGTCCGAGTTGCAATTGCCGCCGCAGCAATCGCCGTTGGCTGCACAAGCGGCGCCCTCGGCGGTGCAAGTCGTCGTCGAGCAGACCAGGTTTCCTGCCGCATTGGGAACGCACAGCCCCGAGCAGCACTGCTCGCTTATCGCACAGGTGTCGCCGGTGCCGATGCACTCGGCATGCCCTTCGCCGTGGCAGCGCCCGATGCCGAGCACCGTGTACTGGCAGGCTTCCGGGCCGCCGCAGCAGTCGTGCGTGCCGCCAAAGCGCTCGTCACAGATCTCGCCGGCCGGCTTGGGACCCTGGATTCTGCCGCAGCGGCCGATGTCGCGGCCCGGATAGTACTCGCACTTGGCCGGGGCGTGATGGCTGCACATGCCAGTGCTCGCACAACACTCTTCGTCGCGGTGGCAGAGCTCGGCGCGGGCGCGACAGCCTCCCAAGAACTGGCAGCTCTTGAAGCCGCCACCATCGTCAAAGCAGGCGTACGAGCAGCAATCGGTGGCTTGGCTGCAAACTTCACCGACGACCATACAGCTCTGTGTGGGGTTGCTGGCGCCCGAGAGGTTGGCGCAAAAGCCATCATCGCACTGGGTGTTGCAACAATCGCTTCCCACCGTGCAGACATCACCCGTGACGCGACAGCTTCCACCGCGCCCGCAGCGCTTGCCGTCTCCAAAGTCGCGACAGTTCTGGGTGCAGCACTCGCCGTCGCCGCCGCAGATCTCACCGCTGGCCTTGCAGCTCGAGGTGCTCGTGCACGAGCCGCCGGTGCACTGGTTGCTGCAACAATCGGAGTTGGCGTTGCAGCTATCGCCGCGCGAGGCGCAGACCGTGCTCGTGTCGCACTTGCCGCCGACGCAGCTATGCGAGCAGCAATCGATCGCGGCATCGCAGCTCTCGGCTTCGAGCGCGCACAAACCGGAGCCCTCGAGGCACTGGCCGTCGGCGCAGCGACCCGAACAACACGTCGAGCCGCTCGTGCAAGCCTGGCCTCCCGGATCGCAGGTGCCAAGTGTGACCGAGCACTTGTTGTTGGCGTTGCACATCAACTGGGCGCAGCACTCACTGCTGTTCTCGCAGCTGCCGCCACCGACGACGCAGCTGCCGACATTGTTGGTGTTGTTGTTTGTGGTGTTGTTCGTGTTGTTTGAGCTGGAATCTTCGTCCAGATTAAAGCCGTCGGGATGATCGCCCTGGGCCACTTCGTCGTCGCAGCCACAGCCTGCAAATAGACTGAAAACAAAGACCGCCAAGAGCAGGCGCAATAACTGAAGGGGCGTTCGGAACATGGGGTGCCTCGTTGTCGTGGTACTATCGAACCAAACTTTCAATAAAGGAGCAGCCGGAATACTTGACGCCCACTCTAGCATAGCGATCAACCGCAAAACAACTGGTCTGGTTGAGCCAAGAAATAAGCCGGCCCCCGAGAGCGATGCTCTCGGGGGCCGGATACAGTGACGATCAGCTCAGCGCCTCATGGAATGAAGCGACAGCTTCCATTCTGACAGTTCAAGCCCAAACAGCAATCGGCGGTGGTAGAGCAGCTGTCGCCGGGGCCTCCACAGGTGCTCGTCTCATTGCCGCAGGTCAAGGTTCCCGGGTTGCAATAGCCCGAGCAACAATCGGTGCTCGCTGTGCAGCTCGTGCCGTTGGCCACGCAGGCCCTCGAGCAGGCGCTGTCTTTGCAAATGCCGCTACAGCACTGGCCGTTGTTCGTGCAGCTGCCGCCGATAGCAAGGCACTGAGGCAGGTCGTCGCACTTGCCGCTTGCGTTGCAGTAGTTCGAGCAGCACTCCGAGCCTGTCGTGCAGTCCTGGGTGTTCGACTTACAGTTGGCGCACTTGTTCGTGCCCGGATCGCAGTAGTTGTTGCAGCACGAGGCGTGGCTGGAGCAGTTCGAACCGGTGGGCACACAGGGCTCGGAGCCGCACTCGCGAAGGCTGTTGCAGCGGTTCGAGCAGCACTGGCTGCCGCTGGTGCAGTCGTCGCCATCGGGCTTGCAGGCGTTGGCGCCGCAGATGCCTTCGGTGTTGCACATGTTGCCACAACAGTCGCCGTTGTTCGTGCATCCACCGCCGTTCTCGGTGCACATCGTCGTCGAGCACACCAGCTCGCCGGCGGCGTTCGGTGCGCAAAGACCGGAGCAGCACTGATCGCTGAAGGCACAGGTGTCGCCGTTGCCGATGCACTGGTCGTGGCCTTTGCCGTAGCAGCGCTCGATGCCGAGCACGGTCGCCTGGCAGGCATCTGTGGTGCCCGGCGTGCTGCCACAGCAGTCGTGGGTGCCGCCAAAGCGCGGGTCACACACCTCGCCGGCGGCCTTGGGGCCGTTGATCGTGGTGCAGCGGCCCACGTCGCGGCCGGGAAACAACGAGCAGGTGCCCGCAGCGTGGACGCCATTACACGATCCGGCGTTGTTGCAGCAGTCCGTATCGTTTTTGCACAGCTCGCCGTAGGGGCGACAGCCACCAAGAAACTGGCAGCTCTTAAAGCCCGAGCTGTCGGCAAAGCAGGAGTACGAGCAGCAGTCGCCGGCGGCGCTGCAGGCCTCACCGACCATGCGACAGCTCACCACGCCCAGGCCCTCGAGCTTTGCGCAGTAGCCGTCGTCGCACTGGGTGTTACAGCAATCCGTGCTCGTGGTGCAGACCTCGCCAGAGGTGCGGCAAAGCCCGCCCGATGCGCAGCGCAGCCCGTCACCAAAGTCCTTGCAGGTGCGCGAGCAGCAAGAGGCGCCCGTGGTGCACGACTCGCCAGCGTTGTGGCAGGTCGGGCCGGCTACACACTTGCCAGCGTCGCAGTTGTTGCTGCAGCAGTCGGTGTCGCCGGTGCAGTCATTGCCGCGCGAGGTGCAGGTCGTTGTTCCGTCACCGCACTTGCCGTCGCTGCAGCTCAGCGAACAGCAGTCGGCTGCGGCCGCGCAGTCGTTGCCCTCGACCTTGCAGCCGCCCGTGCCCGCCAGGCACATGCCATCGGCGCCACAGCGCCCCGAGCAGCACGTCGAGCCGCTCGTACATACCTCGCCCTGGGGATCGCAGACGCCCAAGGTGACCGAGCACTTGCCGTTGGCATTGCACATCAGATCGCCGCAACACTCGGTGCTGTCCGCACACGCTCCGCCGCCTTGTGCGCAGCCGTTGTTGTTGCCGGTATCACCGTTTTGGTTGTTGCCATCGGGCGTGGCATCGCCCGATGGCACATCGGTGCCCGTCGTGGCGTCAACGCTCGAGTCGGGGTTGTCCCCGATGTCCGTCAGCGCGTCCGGGTCAGTGTTGTTGGTGTTGTTGGAGTTGTTGGAGTTGTTGGTGTTGTTGGAGTTGTTGGAGTTGTTGGAGTTGTTGGAGTTGTTCTCACCGGGACGGGTGACGTCCTCGTCGCAGCCGCAGCCGGCGAGCATGCCGAAGATCAAGAGAATGAGGGCGAGGCGCAGGATGTGTAGCGGTTTCGAAATCATGAAGAAACCTCACAAAAGAGCGCGCCTGGCCCCCAAAGTAAATGGGACCATGTCATGCCCTAAAATTGGATGACGCCAAAGCGTCAGGAAGTTGACTCCTGAGCACTTTAGCACATCCAATTAAAGAGAACCAAGCTGTGAGAGTGGTCGTTTTTCAGGCCGGCTCGGTGGCCTCGGCCGCGGCTGCGGCGGCCGGCTGGCGCCAGGTGACGCCCAGCGTCTCGAGTGAGAAGTTTGCGCAGTCGAACTCACTCTTGGGGAAGCGGTGGCGGCGAACGTCCCAGAGGCGAAAGCCTTTGAACTCAGTCTCGCGCGCGTTGGCCTCGGCGTCGAACTCGTTGGGCCGAAGCGTGACGAGGTCGAACTGCACGGTATCAACCTTGGGATCGTCGAGACCGTGGGCGATCAACATGTAGACGTCGGGGCGGTCGATGCGGAAGTGCTCGAGCACGAATCCGGGCCCGGCCGTCATGTGCACCTTGCCACTGTCGACGGCCTGCAAAAAGGAGGTGACATCGGCAAAGCGCTGACGAAACGGTCCGAGTTCGTGGCCCATCTCATGGAAGAGGCCGTGCATGTTGTTTTCGTAAACCTGCTGGAGCAGCTTGAACAACTTCCAGGGGTTGGTCTCGGCCGAGATCAGTTGCTCGACGCCTCGGGTTTGCTTGGTCGCCTCTCGCTGCACCTGGTGGGCTCGAAAACAGCACTTCTTGTACTTCTTGCCGCTTTGGCACGGGCAAGGCTCGTTGCGACCGACATCATCGGGTGTATCGCTCGAAACGGGGGTGCTCATGTTCAACTCCATCGAAGTGGGGTGCAATCACTGGCGTCGGTGAAACTTAGCGCCGACGAAACTGCGCATTTTGTCGCTGGGCGGGCGGCTTGTCCAGATGGAACTGGTACCACATCAGGTTCCAGCTGCGCATCTTCATTTTCTTGTTGTTTTTCAGGGCGTTGAGGTTGGTCTGGCTCTTGGCGTCCTCGGGCATCGCCTCGAGCGCGCGGTTGAGCACGGCGATCGCCTTGTCGCGATCGCCGGCCTTCCACATGCAATAGGCGTACATGTTCCAGAGCAGGCTCTCTTTTTTGTTGGCCTTGACAGCTTCATCGAAGACCTTCTCCATCTCGGTGTACTTTTTGCGCTTGTAGTAGAGCGCAGCGAGCATGGCGCGCGAGACCCAGTTCTTTTTGAAGGAGCGCTTCAAATAGGGCTCGGACTCGTCGAACTTCTGGGTCATGTAGAGAATCGAGCCGATCTGGGCATCGATCTGCGAGGCGATGAAAAACTGCCATTTGCCCAGCGGATAGGCCTGCTTCAAGACGGCGATGGCCTGGCTGACGCGCTGTTTGCTGAGCTCGGTCTGGGCCTGAGCCACGGCGGCCTGCACCAGCTTGAGGATGCGTCGGGCCAAAAAGATGTAGGCTGCAAAAAAGGCGATCAGGCCGGGCAAGATGCCATACCAGATTTTGAGTTCGCCGCCACCGAGGCCAAAGCCTATCAATAGGGTGACGGCGATGCCGGCTAACGCCGAGATTATTACGTTGTACATGGACTGCTCATCGTGTTGCGAGAGGGGGTGAAAATACGAAGTCTACAACAACTCAAGGCACCAAAAAATCCTGACACATCTCATTGACCTCAGCGCGAATCGTGTCCAAGGCGGCCTCGTCGTCGAGCGCGGCCACGGTGCGCGCGAACCAAGAGACGATGCGGCCCATCTCGGCCTCTTTCATGCCACGTGTGGTCACCGCCGCCGTGCCGATTCGAATGCCCGAGGGGTCAAACGGCCCACGGGTATCAAAGGGAATGGAGTTCGAGTTGCATACGATGCCGGCGCGCTCCAAAGCCTGGGCGACGGGCTTGCCGCCGATGCCCTGGGGGGTGAGATCGACGAGCAGCAGGTGGTTCTCGGTGCCGCCCGTCACCAGGCGAAATCCCTGCTCGAGAAAGGCATCGGCCATCGCGCCCGCGTTGGCAACGATCTGGGCCGCATAGGTCTTGAAGGCGGGCTGCATCGCTTCATGAAAGGCAATGGCGGCCGCGGCCACCTGGTTCATGTGCGGTCCACCTTGCAGGGCCGGGAAGACGGCGCGATCGATGTCCTTGGCCAACTCCTTTTTGCACATGATCAGGCCGCCGCGCGGTCCACGAAGCGTCTTGTGCGTGGTCGTGGTGACCACGTCGGCCACAGGAAAGGGGCTAGGGTGCACGCCGCCGGCGACGAGGCCGGCGATATGGGCGATGTCGGCGACGAGCTTGGCGCCGACCTCCTGGGCGATCTCGGCAAAGCGCTCGAAATCGATCAAACGCGGATAGGCCGAGGCCCCGCAGATGATGAAACGCGGCTTGACCTCGCGCGCGAGCCGCTGGACCTGGGCGAAGTCGATGCGCTCGCTCTCGCGGTCCAGACCGTAGTGATGGGCATCGTAAAAGCGACCCGAAAAGCTCACCTTCCAGCCGTGGGTGAGGTGGCCGCCCGAGGGCAGGCCCATGCCCAGCACCGGGTCACCGAGCTCAGCCAGCGCATAGTAGACGGCCAGGTTGGCCGGCGAGCCAGAGTAGGGCTGGATGTTGGCGTGCTCACAGCCGAACAGGGCCTTGGCGCGATCCGTGGCCAGCACTTCGATGCGGTCAGTGAACTCCTGGCCCTGGTAGTAGCGCCGGCCCGGATAGCCCTCACTGTACTTGTTGGTGAAGACGCTGCCCGTGGCCTCCATCACCGCGCGCGAGGCGTAGTTCTCGCTGGCGATCAGGCGCACGACGTCGTGCTGGCGCGCCTCCTCGGCGCAAATGATGTCGTAGACTTCGGAATCAACTGCTTTGACGGCCTGCAAATTGTCGGTCATGGCCACTCCCGTGATAAAACGAGCCCGCGCTTTGGATGGGCGGGCTCGTCGGTCGGTAGCAAGCGAGCACGTCGGCTCGCAATAGGCCCCAAAAGGCGTCATCGCCAGATACAACCGGGCCGTGTGAGGAACTCCAATCTATTCGGCTGCAGCGTCGGTGCCCATGGCGATCACAGCGGGCTTTTCGACGAGGTTTGCGGCAATAATCTCGGCCAAATCGAGCAGGATCACGGCTTCGGCGCCGCGATTTTTGAGGCCGTCGTCGAACATGGTCAAGCAAAACGGGCAGTTCACAGCGATCGCATCGGGGCTGGTGGAGAGCGCCTGATCGGTGCGCTCGATGTTGACGCGCTTGCCCTCGGTCTCCTCCATCCACATGCGACCGCCGCCGGCGCCGCAGCAAAAGCTCTGCTTTTTGTTGAGGTCCATCTCCTGGATCTGCAAGCCGGGAACGGCACCCAGCACCTCGCGCGGGTTCTCGTAAGAGTTGTCCCAGCGGCCAATATAGCAAGAGTCATGGTAGGTGACTTTCATCGCCGCCGAGGCTTGCACCTGGATGCGATTGGTCTTGAGCAGATCGTTGAGAAACGAGGTGTGGTGGATGACCTCGTAGTTGCCACCGAGCTGTGGATACTCCTTGCCAATGGTGTGGAAGCAATGCGGGCAGGTCGTGACGATCTTGGTCACGCCGTAGGTGTTGAGCGTCTCGATGTTCTGGGTGGCGAGCATCCAGTACAGGTACTCGTTGCCGATGCGCCGGGCGGGGTCACCGGTGCAGCCTTCTTCGGGGCCGAGGATCGCAAAGGAGATGTCGGCCGCCTTGAGGATCTTGGCAAAGGACTGCGTGACCTTTTTCTGGCGGTCGTCGAAGCTGCCCGCGCAGCCGACAAAGAACAAGTACTCCGGCGCGCTGGCAAGCTCGCTCAACAGCGGGATGTCCAGACCCTCGGCCCAATCGGCGCGATACGACGACGAGAGGCCCCAGGGGTTGGAGTTGTTCTCCATATTGCGGAAGGTGCGCGCGACTTCGGCCGGAAAGTCCGCCTCGTTGAGCGCAAGGTAGCGGCGCATGTCGATGATCGTGTCGACGTGCTCGATGAACACCGGACAGTTCGCCACGCAGGCCCCGCAGGTCGTGCAGGCCCACAACTCCTCGCGCGAGATGATTCCGCCGGCAAGCGGGGGATAGTTGTCGGCGGCCTCGGCATTCTTGTTGCGAATGACCTCGGTGCCCTTTTCGCGCAGATGATCCTTGATGTTGTGGATGATCATCATCGGATTGAGCGCCTTGCCCGTGTTGTAGGCCGGGCAGTAGTGCTCGCAGCGACCGCACTCGGTGCAGGCATAGGTGTCGAGCAGCTGCTTCCAGCTCAGATCCTCGACCTTACCCACGCCGTAGCTCTCGATGCTCTCGTCTTCCATGTCAATGGGATAGAGCGCGCCGCTGGGCTCGAGCTTGCGAAAGAAGATGTTGGGAATCGCGCCGACCAGATGCAAATGCTTACCAATCGGGATGTAGTTGGCAAAGCCGACGACGATGCCGATGTGAATCCAGTAGGAGACGTGGTGGATCCAGAACATGCCCTCGCTCTGTGGAGAGGCCCCCAGCGAGCGCAAGATGTTCGCAGTAAACAGTGCGGCCGGCGTCCAGGCCGGATCGTGGCCTGGCGTGGTCATAAAGGCCAACTCGGCGCCGTGGGCGACGAACTTCGAGACCATCAGGCCGGCGATCAGTGAGATGATCACGATCGCATCAAAGGAGTTGACCACGTGCTTGGGGCGAATCACGTAGCGGCGAAACGCCGCGATGCTCACGGCGATGAGCACGAGCACGCCGAAGATGTCTTGCAAGAAGAGCAAAAAGTTGTAGACGGGCCGCCCGATATAGGCGCTGAAATGAAAGTCCCAGACAAAAGCGCGCACCAGGTACTCCATCGTCTCGAGTTGCAAGACGATAAAGCCCCAGAAGATAAACAGGTGCAGGATGCCGGCCGGCTCGGCGATCACGCGGGCCTGGCCCACAACGTTGACCAGCACGCCCTTGAGGCGCATGGAAATATCGCTCGTCTTGAGATCGCCCTTGCCCCAGGCTACGTAGCGAAGCAGCCAATAGACCGAGCGAGCGGCCAGGGCAAAGCCTGCCAGGGCAGCGAGCCCCAGCACGAATCGCAACACGAGATGTCCGTCACTGAGCTCGAGGAAACTGTCCACGGTGTATCTCTCCACGAAATAGAGCAGCGAGCCGGTCCCATCGTGCTTGGTTGGGGCAGGCTCGGTTCGATTTGCCTTGCGGATGTCATGGCGCGCTGCTTGGCGGTCAAGCAGGCGGTCAAGCGCTCCTTACATAGCCGACTCGCGTACAAACGACAACCTTGCGCGGGCGGGCCGGGGGCGAAGCGGCGACTTCATTAATCACCGGGCCGGGTGTTTGTCCACTCCGGCGATCAATTTTGCAGCGCGCAAAGGGCGTGGCAGACTGCGCTTGGTCGAAAAACAGATCGACGCCCGTTAGGGTTGGCGCTAGAGTGGTCGCGCCCGGGCACGCGATCCAACCCGAACAATCCAGTGAAACTTGAGCAGAGCAAAGCGGAGTACACGCCATGGCGGAGATTGTCGTCGGTATCGACCTTGGGACCTCAAACTCCGTCATTGCGGTGATGCTCGAGGGCCAGGCGATTGTCATCCCTGATGCGCGCGGCCGGCGCGTGCATCCCTCGATTGTCAATTTCATGGAGGACGGGCGTACCGTCATTGGAAACGACGCCAAACCCTACCGCCTGAGCGATCCGGCCCACACGGTGTTCTCGGCCAAGCGCTTGATCGGGCGGCCCTTTGACAGCCCTGAGCTCAAGTTGCTCATGGGCTCGTTTCCCTACCGAATCATTCCATCATCGGACGGCGCCCCACGCATTCAGATCCACCAACAGCAGCACCCGCCCGAGGGCGTCGGTGCGCGCATTCTCTTCTATCTCAAAGATCTGGCCCAAAAATATTTGGGCCAGGATGTCAGCAAGGCGGTCATCACCGTGCCGGCCAACTTCGACGAGGGTCAGCGTCGCGCCACCAAGCGCGCCGGCGAGCTTGCCGGCCTCGAGGTCTTGCGCCTGGTCAATGAGCCCACCGCCGCCGCGCTAGCCTATGGCTACGGCCACAATCGGCGCGAGCGCGTCGCGATCTACGATTTTGGCGGCGGCACCTTTGACATCACGCTGCTCGATTTGCGCGGCAATGTCTTCGAAGTGCTCTCGACGGCCGGCAACAGCTATCTGGGCGGCGACGACTTCGATTACCGCATGGTGAGCGCGGTGCTCAACGCCTTCGAGCGCCAGCATGGCTACGATCTGAGCGGCGACGATCTCGTGCGCCAGCGCTTGCGGGTGATCTCGGAGGATTTGAAGCATCAGCTCACCGAGCGTGACTCGGTAACGGTTCGCATCACCGAGTATATTCCAGGTACGGTCACCGAGCTGGAGCTCGAGTTTACGCTCACCCGCGAACAGTTCAACAAGCGCTGCATGGACATCGTCGAGCAGAGCCTGTCGACCTGCGAGGACGCGCTGCGCGTGGCCGGCATGCAGCGCGCCGAGATCGACCATCTCGTGCTCGTGGGCGGCACCACGCGGGTGCCGCTGGTGCAGCGGCGTGTGCGTGAGTTCTTCAACCGAGAGCCGGTCATGGGAGTCAACCCCGACGAGGTCGTCGCCATCGGTGCGGCGATCTTTGGCGCCTCGCTCGTCGAGCAAGATCAGGCCCCCGAGCCCTCGCCGTTCTCCGGGCGCACCCAGGTGAACGCGGAAACGGGTTTTGAGAACTTCGAGGACGGCGACGAGGAATGGCTCGAAGACCTCCAGGACGATGAAGACGATACCCAGCGACACCGCCCGCCCGCGATGTCGGCCCCTTTGCTCATCGACGTCACCCCCCACGCGCTGGGTGTGGCCACCGTGGGCGGCGTCATGGACATCATCATCGAGCGAAACGGCCAGCTGCCGCTCGAGCGCACACGCTATTTCTCGACGTCGCGCGATGACCAGACCCGCGTCGTGCTGCCGATCTACTCGGGCAACAGCCGTCGCATCGAGGACAATCAGCCCCTGGGCATGCTCGAGCTCACCGACATTCCACCGGGCCCGCGCGAGGACGTACAGATCGAGGTGACCTTCGAGGTCGACACCAACGGCATGCTCAGTGTGCGCGCCACGGATCTGCGCACCGGCCTCAACCAGTTCGTGCAACTCTCGATTCAGGGTGACTCCAACGTCATGGAATACGACGCCTCGAATCTGTTGCTATCCTGAGCAGCCGCGGCCAGCTTCCGCGGTTCATTCAAACTTTTGCAAGGCATTGGCATGAAACGCATCATGATCGCTTTGATCCTTCTCAGCGTCGGCGCCGCCGGCTTTAATCTTGGCTGCAAGGCCGACGAATTCGCCGACGCGCCCAGCGTCAAGGCGCCGCCCTCGGATTCCAAGGCCGGGCCGCTCGCTCCAGGCCAGGGCCTGCCGCCCAATCATCCGCCCATTGGCGATGCCCAGAGCGATCGCGTGGGCATACCGTCGGCCGGTTCGGCCGCCGGCGCGCCCGATCGCGATCCGGCCAACTATGGCAAGAGCGGCCCGATCCTGTGGCAGGCACCGTCGGGCTGGCTCGCCGTCGCGCCGGGCAACGAGATGCGCCTTGGCCAGTACAACGTGCCCGGGCCCGATGGCGAGGAGCCCGGCGAGCTGACGATCTTCTACTTTGGCCCCGGCGGCGGCGGTGGCGTCGACGCCAACCTCGAGCGCTGGGCCGCCCAACTCAGCGGCGGCGAGCCGGCAAAGCGTGATACGCGCACGGTCAACGCGATGGTCGTGCACACCGTGGACGCCTCGGGCAAATTCGACGCCGGCATGGCCATGGGCGGCGGCGCTCCCAAGGACAACCAGCGCGTGCTCGGTGCGATCGCCGAGACCAGCGCCGGGCTGTACTTCTTCAAGCTTGTCGGCCCGATCGCCACGCTCGAGCAAAACGAAGAGGCCTTTGAGCAGTTCGTCGCGAGCTTTCGCGCCGGAGGCTGAAAAAGACCATGTTTGACGCCCACTGCCATCTCGACTTCGAGGCGTTTGACGCCGATCGCGACGCGGTCCTCTTGGACGCCCAGAGCGTTGGCATGAGCGGGCTGATCATCGCCGGCTACGACCGCGAGCGCCGCGCGCTTGCCAGATCGCTGGCCGAGCGGGCGGGCATCTGGGCCACGGCCGGGCTGCACCCCTGGGCGCTTTTGGGCAAAGACGACGCCTGGCTCGAGCGCGAACTCGAGGCGCTTCATGGCGATTTGCTCGCCGGCGGCTTTTGTGGGCTGGGCGAGCTCGGCCTTGATTTCTATCGCGCGACCGAGCCGGCCGATCGGGCCTTTCAGCAAAAGGCCTTTGTCGGCCAGTTGGCGATCGCGCGCGAGCTCGATCTGCCGCTGGTGATCCATGCGGTCAAATGCCACAACTCGCTCTATGAGATCTTGCGCCAAGAGGGCGTGCCAAAGTCCGGTGGTATGATGCACGGCTACAGCGGCTCGGCGCGCCAGATCGGCAACTTTTTGATGCTCAACTTGGACATCTCGATTGGCACGCCCGCCACCTATCCCGATGCGCACAAGCTTCGCGATGTGATTTTGGCGACGCCTGGCGATCGCCTGCTCGTCGAGACCGACGCCCCGGACCGCGCGCCCCACCCGGATCGACACCTTCGAAATACTCCGGCGCTGCTCGCGCTTGTTATCGCTGCCGTGGCCAAGGCTCGTGGCTGCAAGCCCGATGAGATCGCGCGACAATGCGAGCGAAACACGCGCCGACGCTTTCAACTCGGCGACGAACGGCTGAGCGTCGCTTAGCACGATTGCAATTAGCGTGGGGATTTCCTATAGGTTCTGGGCGTTTGCGAGCCCCCAATTGACGTTGTTCGAGGAAGAAGTCCATGAGTAGCCAATCCGATCTGAGCATGCCCCCCCAACCGAGCGCGCCCGTTGTCTGCGGCGCCCTCGTGAGTGAGAACAATCGGCCCGACGACGCCGGTACAATCGTCTTCGAGGGGCGCGAGATGAAGGAGTGGAGCCTGCATCGGCGCTGGGACAGGGCAGGGCGCCTGCTGGGCGAGCAGGCCATGCACACGCTCTACGGTGCCCATGTGGTGATCTTCGGCCTGGGCGGCGTGGGCAGCTTCACCGCCGAGAGCCTGGCCAGAACCGGCATCGGACGGCTCACGCTGGTCGACTTTGACCGCGTCTGCGGCACCAACGTCAACCGCCAGTTGCACGCCATGAAGGGCACCTTTGGCAAGTTCAAGGCCGACTTGATGGCCGAGCGCTGCAGCCTTATCAACCCCGAGGGAACGATCATCGGACGTAGGGCGTTCTACCACGCCGAAACGAGCGACGACTTGTTCTCGGACGCACCAGACTTCGTGGTGGACGCGATTGACAACGTCACGGCGAAGGTCCACCTGCTCAAGAGTTGTTTGGAGCGAAACATACCGGTGGTGTCGAGCATGGGGGCGGCGGGCAAGTTGGATCCGACCAAGATTCAACTCGCCGATTTGAGCGCCACGCACAACGATCCGCTCGCGCGCGCGGTGCGCAAGATCATGCGCAGCCAGGGCGCGATCGGCAGCGACGGCCACACCGGGATCCGCTGCGTGTTCAGCCCCGAGGCTCGCCACGAGCCCCAGAGTCTGAGCTACGACGGCACGGCCGGTTTTCGCTGCATCTGCCCGACCAAGGAGAACGATTTGCACTCCTGTGAGAGCCGCAACCTGATCGAGGGCACCGTCAGCTATGTGACGGGCGTCTTCGGGATGATGGCTGCCAGCGTCGTGGTTCGCAGCTTGACCGAGAAGTAAACGCCCTAAAACCGCTCGAACGCCCCAGGGAAGTAGACATGCTCAGTGAAGAACGCAAGCACCTCATCGAGGAGGCCTGTGGGGTCTTCGGTATCAGCGGCAACTCCGAAGCCGCAAACCTCACCTACCTCGGGCTGCACGCTCTTCAGCATCGTGGCCAGGAGAGTGCCGGCATCGCCTCACTTGACCACAGCGGCGTCTTGCGCATTCAGCGAAAGATCGGCCTGGTCAGCGAGGGATTTACCGAGGAGGTGATCGAGACCTTGCCGGGAAACGTGGCAATAGGCCACGTGCGCTACAGCACGACGGGCGAGTCGAGCATCCGAAACGCCCAGCCGATCTACGCCTCGACCAAGTTTGGCCAGATTGCCCTTGCCCACAACGGCAACCTGACCAACGCCGAGTTCTTGCGCAAAAAGCTCGAGCAGGAGGGCAGCATCTTTGGCACTTCGACCGACACCGAGGTGATCGCCCACCTCGTCGCAAGAAGCCGTGCCAAGGACATACAAGGCGCGCTGATCGAGGCCCTGGCTCAGCTCGAGGGTGCCTACAGCCTGGTGTGCCTGACCAAGGACTTCATGGCGGCCGTGCGCGATCCGCGCGGCGTTCGCCCCTTGGTCTGCGGGCGCCTGGGCGAGGCCCGCGTGGTCGCAAGCGAGCAGACCGCCTTTCAGCTCATCGGCGCGCGTTTTGACCGCGAGATCGCGCCCGGCGAGATGCTTATCGCCCATAAGGACGGCAGCGAGAAGTGGCTCAAACCCTTCAACGCACAGCGCCCCACACCCTGTATCTTCGAGCTCGTCTACTTTGCTCGCCCTGACAACGAGGTGTTCGGCCGAAACGTCTACGAGACGCGCAAGCAGATGGGCCGCATCCTGGCCCAGCAATCGGGCGTCGAGGCCGATCTGGTGATCGCCGTTCCTGACTCGGGCATGCCCGCCTCGCTGGGCTACGCCGAGGAGAGCGGCATTCGCTTCGAGATTGGCCTGGTGCGAAGCCACTACATCGGGCGCACCTTCATCGAGCCCTCCAACTCGATTCGCCACTTTGGCGTCAAGCTCAAGCTCGCCCCGGTCAACTCCGTGATCCGCGGCAAGCGCGTGATCGTCGTCGACGACTCGATCGTGCGCGGCACGACGTGCCGCAAGATCATCAAGATGGTGCGCGAGGCCGGCGCCAAAGAGGTGCACTTTCGCGTCGCCAGCCCGCCCACGACTCACCCCTGCTTCTACGGCATCGACACCCCCGAGCGCAGCCAGCTCATCGCCTCCTCCCACAGCACCGAAGAGATCCGCAAATACATCACCGCCGACACCCTGGCCTACCTCTCGCTCGACGGCCTGCGACAGGCCGTTCGCGCCGAGGTGACCGATGGCGAGTCGAACTTTTGCGATGCCTGCTTCACCGGCCGCTACCCGATCCCGGTGGGGTCGCGCCAGACCTAATCTGGCAGCCGGCAGACAAGGTCGGGTGCCCTGAGGGCACGACTGTTGGCGTCGTTGCTTTCGATCATGTGCGATGCGCCCAGTTGCTTCGTGTTCGCTTGTTTTGAGGGCCTCAGCCAGCGCAGACAGCGGGCATGCGCTCGCGCAGGCTGCGGATGGATTGGCCGGCACGCTGGGCGTTGTAGATGCGAAGCAGGGCCTGCCAAGATTCGCAGTGGAAGCGGTCGATCTCGACGGCGCGCTCGAAGGCGCGCTGGGCCAGGGCCTGCTCGGGTTTGCGCTTGGCGAGCTGGTAGAGGCCAAAGGTGTGGAGCCAGTCGGGCTCGTCGTTGCCGGCGAGCTCCTGGCCGAGCTCGATGTGGCGAAGCACGTTGGGGTGGGTCCAGCCGTGGCCGATTTGCCAGGCGCGGGCGAGCTCGGCGTGGACCTGGGCCAGACGGCGTGGCGAGGCGATCTGGGCCTCGAAGTGTTGCAGGGCGCGGGTGAGGTTGGTGTTGGCGTCGGCGAAGCGATCCTGGCGGCGGCGTAGCTGGCCAAGGGCCATCCAGGAGTCGGCGCCGTAGGTGGGGTGGGAGAGGGCGTCGCGCAGCAGGGCGTCAGCGCGATCGATGTGGCCAAGGCGCGCCAGCGCGGTGCCCAAAAAGGCAACAGCCTCGCCGGTATTGGCGGGGCTCTCGTGGGCACGCTGAAAATAGCCCAGGGCCTTGGTGTATTCGCGCCGGGCAAAGGCAATGCGGCCCTCGACGAGCATCCACTCGGCGCTCTCGTGGGCGGGCTCGCCCAGCCAGCGGTTGACCTCCTCGCTGGCACGGTCGAGCTGGCCGCGCCCGATCTGGGTGCGGGCCAAGGTCAGGCTGAGCCGGGCGTTGAGCGGGTGTTGCAGGCGCAAATCCTGGAGCATGGTGTTGGCGAGATCGTAATTGCCTTCGAGCATATGCAAGTGGGCGATCGCAATCATGCCGGGCAGATACTCGGGATTGGCGCGTCGAGCGCGCTCACAGCTCGCCTTGGCGGCCACGGCGTCGCGAAGGGCGATGTCGGCCTGGCAGCGATCGTGGAGCAGGATTGTGTCGTTGGGCCGCGTTATCAGTGCTTGCTCAAAGCTCTTGCGCGCGGCCTGGACGAGTTGGGTGTGGCGTGAGCGGCTGGGACCAAGCGTGGCCTCGTGCATGTGAATCAGGCCGTTGGCGCGGTGCACGGCGGCATCACCGGGGTGCTCGACGCCAAGCTTCTTGATGGCAGCGAGCGCCGCCGAGGTCTTGGTGTCGTCGCTTCGGGCGCCGGCATACAAGGCGAAGGCCGAGGCTGCCGGCGGGTTAGGCTTGGCCTTGGCGGCGGCTTGAAACGACTCAATGGCCTTGCCTGGGTCACCGAGTTGGAGTTGAGCCAGGCCGCGAAGCCAGTGGATCTGGCCGCTGTCCTCGGCTCCTTCGAGCACTTGAAGGGCCTGGCTGGCCATGCCGCTGAGCAAAAACAGCTCGCAGCGCGTAATCGCAAAGTAGGGCGACGGCGGGCGCGTGGGCGAGACCTGGGCCAAGACCTTTCGGGCATCGTCAAAGCGAGCGCTCTCCTGAAACAGAGCGATCAATGGGGGATAGACGTTGCTGTGCTGGGGGGCGGCGGCCACGGCCTTTCGGTAGTTCGCCTCGGCTTGGACGGCGTCGCCGCCCTGGGCAAAGAAGTGGCCAATGGCGTTGAAGGCGCGGCCCATCTCGAGCGGCGCGGCGTTTGGGGCAAGCGAGGTGACGACGCTTCGAAGGGTGGCCTGGGCCTGTGCGTGCTCCTCTGGCCTGGCACCGAGGGACTTGGCAAGCGCGAGATGGGCGCCGACGTGCTCGGCGCTGTGCTCCTGAATGATCGCGCGAAGCGAGGTGGGCGCGCTGCCGTCACCGAGTTGGTGCTGCAAGCGGGCAAGCGCGTAGCGCTCGCGAAGCGTCGGGGCGGATAGCGTGGCCAGTGTAGCGGCCAGCTCGCGCGAGAGCTCAAGCTTGTCTTGTAGCAAAAGCACCTCGGCTACGGCCTCTCGCACCACGGGGTCGCCTGGATGAAACTTGCGGGCTTTGAGCGCGAGTTCGAGGGCCCGGTCGCGCTTGTCGCTGGCCAGCGCTTCGTAGATTCCGGCCGCCGCGGTGTGCGGGTGGTAGGCCGGGGCACGCGCGATCAGATGGGCGGCAGCGCGCGAGCCCGGGTGCTCGAAGCGTTGCTCGACCAGGGCGGCCACAAGAGCATGGTCTGCACGGGCCATCTCGCGCCAGCGCGGCACGCTCAGGCCGGGCAAAGGCATTTTGGTGAAGAGCAGCTCGTCGATCGTCGAGCCCAGATAGGAGCTGGGCCGGCTCGTCGCGTCCAGGTGTACCAGGGCCTGCACATAACCTGGATAAAGGTCGAGCGCCTGAGCGCTGTTGGCCTCGCCCATCAAATCGCGCAGACGATTGATCTCGCTGCTGCTGAAGAAGCCGGCCGTCACAAAAACGATGGCGAGCATGCCTGCCAGAGCGATGGCCAGGATGCGCACCAGGCCAAGGCCTGAGCCACCGAGTTGAATCGAGGTCAGCCGCGCCAGGCTGCGCGTGCCGCGCCCCTCAGAAACGGACGCCCAGGCGTTGGCGTCGTCGCGTTGCTCGCCGCGTTGGCCTGGCGCGGGCGGCAGCGGGCGGGCATGTCCCGGTCGTGGCTTGCCGCGAAAATCGTGTTCGGGATCGATATCGAGATCGAGGCTTTGATCGAGGCCCACCCCGGAGATGTCGCTTTGCCAGCGTTGCAACTCCTGGGCGGAGTCGGGCGCGGCCACGTGCTTGATGCGTGGGTCGGTGCCCTGGTGCGAGATCGAGGTGCGGCTCTGGCCCTGGGGCTTGCGTCGCCCGGTGGGCAACTCGTCCTCGTTGGCAAAGGCGGCCTTGCCTTCGAGCCGCTCGACGACCTCGGCTTTGAGCGGATCGGTCGCTTCGCCGGCGTCCTCGCGAAGTGGCGATTGGCTAAGCTCGTCCGCCTCGTAGGTATCGGCGCCTGGGTCATCGAGGAAATCGATTGAGCCGATGTGCGTGTGCTCCTCGGGGCCGAGATCGTCGCGATCGAAGCCGCCCGAGGCGCGAATCGAGGCGTTGGCAAGCGGGCTGACGCCGACCATCGTCTCGTCTTGGGGACCGGCGAGGTCGTCGTCGTTGTCGGCCGGTCGCTGCAGGCCTGCACGAACCTGGGTGTCTTCATCGGGGCTAGCCGCCCCGGACGCGGGCACGGGTTTGATCTTCTCGGCCCAAAAGGCGACGCGGTCTGCGGCGATGCCGCGGGCGCGGGCGCGCTCGAGGCTCTCGAGAGCGCGCGCGGGCTGGTCGAGTCCGTTGTAGGCGCGGGCGAGCAGCAGCAAGGCTGCGCCGTCGCCGGTGTCGTCGTTGGCCTGCTGATCCATCAGGGCGCGGGCGCGCTCATGCTCCTGGATGTAGATGCAGCGCTCAGCGAGCGCGCGGCGCAATAACCCGCAGGGGTAGCGCTCGATGGCGCGCTCGAGCAACGCGCTTGCGCGCTGGCGCTCGTCGCGCTCTTCGAGCGCGTAGACGGCCTTGAGTACGTCGTTCTCCGTGGCCGGTAGATTGGCCAGCAGATTCTCGTACTCGGCGTTAGGGTCGGTGGGCTGCATAAGTCGGGGGGCAGCTCGGTGGCGAGGCGAAGGGATACGAAAGCACCATACCCCAAATGCATCGTGTGCACCGGGGCGACTGAACGCCAGGAAGATAGCACAGCGAAAACGGCGAATGCAAAGGTCATCGGGCGGCTGATCGGCCCACAGCGAACCCGATTTTTTGACGAACGGGCGAAGTCACGTAGGCTCCAGGGGCAGGCGGCAAGAGGTCGCCACGCTAGGAACGAATTCCAAGGAGGATGATAATGAAGCCACTTAATGCATCGCCCCTGATCGGGCTTGGTCTCGCAGCGGCCATGTCAATGTTGGCAGCGGGCTGCGGCGAGGATGTGGAAGGTCTGGGAAGCGGCAGCTTGAGTTTGAGTTGGGAGGTCAGCCCGCGTGGCTGTGAGAGCGCCGAGGTCACGCAGGTCGAGGTCGAGCTCAAAAATTCCAACGGCCTCTACACCGAGCGCTACGCCTGCACCGATGGCCGCGCCTGGGTCGACGCCGTCTCGCCGGGCAACTATCGTCTCAACGTGCGCGGTCTCGATCGCCACGGACGTGAGACCTTTGCCTCGAGTGGCCAGTCGGTCACCGTGCGCGCCGAGATGATCAACACGGCCGAGACGGTGCGCTTGACGGCCAAGCCGGCGAGCGTGCAGGTGGGCTGGGTGTTTGACAACGGGCGTGTCTGCGGGGCCAACGGCGTCGATGCGGTTGAGTTGGCCGTCTACGACAGCGAAGATTTTGAGATGATGCGTCGGCGCTTTAGCTGCAACGCCGGCGAGGGCAGCCTCGTGGGCTTGGCTGCGGGCAGCTACCTGGTCGAAGCCGTTGCTGAAGTGCGCGGCGTGACGGCCTTTCGCGGCTTCAGCGAGGTTCATCTCAAGCGCGGCGATCTTGGTCTGGTCGAGGTCATCCTCGAACAGCAGTAAGTTCGCCGTTTTTGGGCCGGATAATGCCCGGTTTGGGGATTTATCTCATGGGTGTGGTTTGTTATGCTCCCGCCAAAATTCGCGGGCCAAGGGCCCACACCGTCACATCCGTACGAGGACCCCCAATCATGCACGAGAAATTCAAGGCGCTCGAGCCCTTTATGGAAGCGCTCACCTTCGACGACGTCATGCTCGTTCCGGCGGCCAGTGACGTCATGCCCAGTGACGTCGACTTGAGCACGCAATTGACCCGCGACATCGTCTTGCGCATGCCGCTGTTGAGCGCGGCGATGGATTCGGTGACCGAGGCCAGAACGGCCATGAGCATGGCACGTGCCGGTGGGCTGGGCGTCATTCACAAGAATATGTCGCCGGAGAAGCAGGCGCTCGAAGTGCTCAAGGTCAAAAAGAGCGAGAGCGGGATGATCCTCGATCCGATCACCGTGCACGCCGAGCAGCCGCTTGCTCAGGCCGTCGCGCTGATGCGCGAGCACAACATCAGCGGCCTTCCGGTGGTCGATGGCAAGCGTGCGGTGGGGATCTTGACCCACCGCGACATTCGCTTTGCCCGCGATCTGAGCCTGCCGGTCTCGAATCTGATGACGCGAAAGCTGGTCACGGCCCACGAGGGCATCTCGACCGAGGAGGCCAAGCGCCTGATGCACGAGCACCGCATCGAGAAGCTGATCGTGATCGACGAGAAGCAGAATCTGCGCGGACTGATCACGATTCGCGACATCGAGATGCAGGCGCGCCACCCGGATTCGGTCAAGGACAGTCAGGGCCGGCTGCTGGTCGCTGCGGCGATAAGCGTAGGCGCCGATCGCGACGAGCGGGCAGCGGCGCTGGTCGCTGCCGGGGTTGACGTGCTCGTGGTCGATACGGCCCACGGCCACTCGAGCAAGGTGATCGAGACGGTGCGTTGGCTGCGCAATCAATACCCCGACATGCAGATCATTGCGGGCAATATCGCCACCGGCGAGGCCGCCGAGGCGCTGATCGGCGCGGGCGCCGATGCGGTCAAGGTCGGCATCGGCCCGGGCAGCATCTGCACCACGCGCGTGGTCGCCGGCGTGGGCGTGCCCCAGATCAGCGCGATCATGGATTGCGTGCGCGTGGCCAAGAAGGCCGGCGTGCCGGTGATCTCCGATGGCGGCATCAAGTACTCCGGCGATCTCTCCAAGGCGCTGGCCGCCGGCGCGAGCACGGTGATGATCGGCAGCCTGTTTGCCGGCACCGACGAGGCGCCCGGCCACACCGTGCTTTACCAGGGCCGTGCCTACAAGACCTACCGTGGCATGGGCAGCCTCGGCGCGATGAAGGAGGGCTCCTCGGATCGTTACTTCCAGGACGACGTCGAGCAGACGCCGGCCGGTGAAAAGCTCGTGCCCGAGGGTATCGAGGGCCGCGTGCCCTACCGTGGGCCGCTCTCGGCCAACATCTTCCAGCTGCTCGGCGGGCTTCGCAGCGGCATGGGTTATGTGGGCTGCAAGGATATCGCTTCGCTGCAAACCGACGCGCGCTTTGTGCGCATCACGTCGGCCGGTCTACGCGAGAGCCACGTGCATGACGTGATCGTCACGCACGAGGCTCCCAACTACAAAATGGCATGAACATGTCCGAGCTCAACGCGGGGATTTTGATCCTCGATTATGGAAGTCAGTACACCTTGCTCATCGCGCGGCGCATCCGTGAGTTGGGCGTCTACTGCGAGATATGGCCTTGCAACGACGCGCGCGTGAAGGATTTCCTTGCGAACAGCGAGACGCCTGCGCGAGGCATCATCCTCTCGGGTGGGCCGAGCAGCGTGGCGATCGCCGGCGCGCCCAGCCTCGATGGGGGCCTGCTCGACATGGGGCTTCCGGTGCTGGGCATCTGCTACGGTATGCAGTTGATAAGCTACGCGCTGGGCGCCGATGTGCGCCCGGGCGCGGTCGGCGAGTACGGGCGCACGACGATCTCGGTCGATCGCAGCGAGGGGCTGTTTTACGGCTTTGAGGCGGACAGTGATCTCAACGTCTGGATGAGTCACGGCGACTCGGTGCAAAGTCCGCCGGTAGGTTTCGAGGTGCTGGCCTCGACGGAGAATGGCGTCCTGGCGGCCATTGGCGATGCCCAACGCGCGATTTACGGTTTGCAGTTTCACCCGGAGGTTTCACACTCTGAGCATGGCGAGCGCTTGCTGGCAAACTTTGTCTTTCATGTCTGCAAGTGCCAGGACGACTGGAACATGTCGGACTTTCTCGAGCGCTCGATCACACAGATCCAGCGCCAGATTGGCGACGATGGGCGCGTGATCTGCGGGCTCTCCGGCGGCGTCGATTCCGCCGTGGTCGCCGCGATTTTGCACCGCGCGATAGGTGATCGTCTAACCTGCGTGCTCGTCGACAACGCGCTCTTGCGACAAGGCGAGGTCGAGCGTGTGCGCACGGTCTTCGAGGAACACTTTGGTGTGGATCTGCGCGTGGTCGATGCCCGCGAGCGCTTCCTGGCTCAGTTGGCCGGCGTCACCGACCCGGAGACCAAGCGAAAGCGCATCGGCGAGACCTTTATTCGTGTGTTCGAGGAGGTCGCCCTCGAGGTGGACGACGCGAAATTTTTGGCCCAGGGCACGCTGTACCCGGACGTGATCGAATCGATCAGCGTGCTCGGTCCCTCGGCGACGATCAAGTCGCACCACAACGTGGGCGGCTTGCCCGACGACCTGGATTTCGAGCTCGTCGAGCCACTTCGAGAATTGTTCAAGGACGAGGTGCGTGTGCTGGGCCGAACCCTGGGTTTGCCCGTCGACATGGTCGATCGCCACCCGTTTCCGGGCCCCGGTCTGGCGCTTCGCATCCTTGGCGAGGTCACCGCCGAGCGCATCGAGGTGGTGCGTGCGGCAGACCACATCTTCATCGACGCGCTGCGCCGTGAGAACCTCTATCACAGTGTCTGGCAGGCGTTTGCCGTATTGCTGCCGGTCAAAACCGTCGGCGTGATGGGCGATCAGCGCACCTATGAGGACGTCATCGCGCTTCGCGCGGTCACAAGCCAGGACGGGATGACGGCCGATCGGGCCCACTTGTCCATGGACTTTCTGGGTCGTGTCTCGGACCGGATCATCAACAGCGTCAAGGGCGTCAACCGCGTCGTCTACGACGTGACCAGCAAGCCTCCAGCGACGATCGAATGGGAATGAAAAGCACCACGCGCTTCAAAAGGATGATGTCATGAGATCGCTGGTCGCACTGGTATTGTTGTTGTTCGGGGTCGCGCTTGCTTTGCCCGTTTCGGCCCAGCAGGCCCCGGCAAAGGGCGTCTTGTTGTTGATGACCGAGGAGGTCGAAGGGCAGGGTGGAGCCAAGCCCGCGGTCAATTTCTGGTGGAGCACGCCCAACGCGCCCTCATGGACGGCGTCCGACAAGGTCGTGATCGAAGCGCTCAAGAGCCAGGGCATGGAGGCGGTCGTCGTTCGCGACGCGAACATCAGCCGCATCTACCGCACGGCGAATATCTCGCTGGCCAACGCCGCGACCCTGGGCGGCCTGCTCGGCGCAGAGCGTGTGATTGTAGGCCAGATCCGCTACCGCACGCTCGCTGCCGTCGAGCCCTTGAACCTGGTGGGCGTCGAGGCCTATGCGGCGGTGCATCTGGTGGCCGCCGGCGCGGCGGATGCCGATTCGCTCAAGCGCTTTACCGTCGAGCGCCAGAGCTTTGGCGCGGACGCCACCAGCGCCCTCGAGGACGTGCGTGGGCAGACCGCACAGGCACTGGGGCTGTTGATGGGCAAGACGCTGATCAAAGGAGCAGGGCCGGTCGGAGTGACCTCCAAGGAGCGTCTGATCGGGCTGCGCAACGTGGAGAGCGCCCAGGTGCTCGATGCGATTAAGAAGTTTTTGGTCGAGATCGAGGTCGTCGAGGCCGTGCGTGAGCGCTGGGCGAGCGAGGGGATCATCGCCCTGGAGATCAATCCCGGCGCACTGGACGGCGAGGACCGCATCGAGTACGTGTTGCGAGTGCTTGAGAACCATTCCTTCGATGGCTTTCGTGTCGTGCGTAACTCCGGTCAGCGCTCCGCGAATCTGGCTGAGTTTTTCATCGAAAGAGTTCAAGCCGAGGGCTTTTAAGGCAAGTAGTCCCACGCAAACGAAGTAGAGGCAGACGGCAATGGCAGTGACTCCCGAAGAGTTGGAAGGCCCAGATCACACCCAAATGAGTCCAGGAGATCAGTGGGAGCGCTACGGGCGCTATCCCTACCTGTTGTCCAAGCTGCTCTTCTTTGGCTTGCTCGTCTTTGGTTTGATCTGGTTCATCGGCAGCGTCTCGGGCGTGGCCTTCCCGCTGTTCTTGAGCCTGCTGCTGGCCTACTTGCTCGATCCCACGATCGATTCCTTGGAGAGGCGCGGCATTGGGCGCACCTTGTCGATCGGGCTGTTCTTGTCCATCGGCATCGTGATGGTGGCGACCTTTTCGATATTTCTGTATCCGACGCTGGCCACCCAGATCGGCAAGGTTATCGAGCGCTTACCCCGGCTCTTGGAGGCCTTGCAGTTTCAGGCGCTGCCCTGGTTCGAGCGCACCTTCAATTACAACGTGCCGCCGACCTTGGCTGAGGTGATCGAGCGCTATGGCGAATCGATTCGCCAGTCGTTTCCGGCCGTCGCTCAGCAGGTTGGCCAGTGGATGACCAATTTGATCACGCACACTGGTGCGGTGGTCGTGAGCATCCTCAACCTGATTATGATCCCGATCTTCACCTTTTATTTTCTGCGCGACTTCGACAAGGGGCGTCTCTCGCTTGTGCGCTACATGCCGCCCAAGCGTCGCGAATTCATGTTGAGCCGGCTTCGCTTGATGGACGTTGCAGTGGGCCAGTGGTTTCGTGGCCAGTTGCACGTCTCGGGTATTCTGGCCGTGCTCTACGCCATTGGCCTGGCGATAGTCTTTGGGCTATCCGGGCTCGACATCCAATCGGGCGTCGTGATCGGTCTGCTGACGGGCTTTCTCAACGTCATTCCCTACTTTGGCTTCGCCGTCGGCTCAATTTTGGCCGTTTTGGTGGTCTTGATCGACTGGGGTGGCTGGTGGCCGGTGCTCGGCGTTGTTGCCACCTACACGGTCATTCAACTCTTTGAGAGCTATTTGATCACGCCCAAGATCGTGGGTGACAAGGTCGGGCTCAAGCCGGTGACGGTGATCATCGTCTTGCTGGTGGGTGGACACGTCGGCGGGCTGCTCGGAGTGTTGCTGGCAATCCCGATTGCCGGCGCCTTCAAGGTGGTCTTGCCCGACATCGTCGCCTGGTACGAGCGCAGCTCGACTTATACGGGCGTTCCTGCTCGCCCGGCCTCGCTGGCCGTGGTTTCGATGGGCGAGGATTCAACGC
>JACCWM010000083.1 GCA_013697635.1 Lujinxingiaceae bacterium
TGGCCAAGCCCGGCTCGGTTCTGCCGCACACGAAGTTTGCCGCCGAGGTCTACATCCTGACCAAGGAAGAGGGTGGACGCCACACGCCGTTTTTCGCCGGCTACCGTCCCCAGTTCTACTTTCGCACGACCGACGTGACCGGCTCGGTCATCCTCCAAGAGGGTGTCGAGATGGTTATGCCCGGCGATCGCATCACGATCACGGCCGAGCTGATCACCCCGATCGCCATGCAAGACGGTCTGCGCTTCGCCATCCGTGAGGGCGGTCGCACCGTCGGCGCCGGCGTCGTCACCAAGATGCTCTAATTGAGCATCGCTATCGGGCAAAGACGGCCGGATACGAAATAATATTGCAGGCTTGGAAGTAGTTATACTCGGGAAGCGGGCGCTCACAAGGCGCCCACTTCCCGAGCCTGCTCTCCCGGTCGCGCAGTAGCAAAGACCAGTAGCTCAGTTGGTAGAGCATCGGATTCCAAATCCGGCGGTCGGGGGTTCGAGTCCCTCCTGGTCTGCTTCCGAGTCTCTCGGAATGTACCAGGGTATTGGGGCGTGTCATTTGAGACGCCCCATACTTTTTTCGAAGATCTGTAATTGCCTGTCTTGCACAAGACGCTGCGCCGCAGATCGTGACCTATTACGTCGAGTTGGAACGCATGGACGTATCACGCTGGGTAACTCTGACTTATCTCTTTATTGTCGGCATCATGTTCGTGATCTTGGACAAGTCACTGAAGTGGCTTTGGACCTCCGCGGATTTTCTCACGGAGCACTCGATCATTGGCAGCCACATCACCTTGACCACCCTGATCGCGCTTGCGATTGCCGGCGGTGTCACCTGGTGGATGTATCGCAAAAAAGAGTACTACGCCTACATCGGCGAGATCATCATCGAACTCAAGAAGGTCACCTGGCCGCCCTTGAGTGAGACCAAGCGCTCCACGCTCATCGTCATCATCTTCTCGATCGCACTGAGCTTGTACCTGTGGATGTCCGATCAGGTGTGGAAGCGGGTGACGGACTTCATTCTTTCTGGCGGAGCGTAAGAGGTTTGTTTGATATGGCTCAAGAATCCGTGAAACATTGGTACATCGTCCAGACATACTCTGGCTTTGAAAACAAAGCCAAGCTTGCCCTTGAAGAGCGCATCCGCAATGCGGGCGTGCAAGACGACTTCGAGGAGATCTACATCCCGACCGAGACGATCGTCGAGACCAAGAACGGCAAGCGCCGCGAGCGCCACCGCAAGTTCTACAACGGCTACATCTTCGTCAAGATGAACATCAACGACAAGTCGTGGCACGTGGTCAACGATACGCCCAAAGTCGTGGGCTTTTTGGGCAGCAATCAGCGCGAGCCGATCCCGGTTCCGGAGAGCGAGGTCAAGCAGATCACCTCGCTGATCGAGGCCGGCAACCTGAAGGCCTCCGCCGCCCACAAGTTCGAAAAGGGCGACAAGGTCCGCGTGGCCGAGGGCAACTTCAAGGACTTCCTTGGCGTGGTCGAAGAGGTCAACGAAGAGAAAGAGAAGCTGCGCGTCTTCGTCGAGATTTTCGGCCGACCCACCCTGGTCGACCTCGACTTTACGGCCGTGGCCGCCGTCGAAGAATAAGCCAGGCTCGCGAGCCTGGCCCGAACTTGAAATCGTGCGCCGGATCCGTTGATCCGGCGCCTTTTTTGTTGTAAGCAAGTGCGCCCCCGTCAAACGGGGCGCTAACAGCAGGAGTTGCGAGCCGTCGGCAAGCCGACGGACTCCAACGTCGAACTGCATACCACCAGCCCTTTGCTAGGCCGGTGTTTTTGAGAGGAAGCTACAATGGCAAAGAAAATCGTAGGACAGATCAAGCTGCAGGTGCCAGCTGGCAAGGCGAATCCCTCGCCGCCAGTCGGTCCGGCGCTTGGTCAGCACGGCGTCAACATCATGGAGTTTTGCAAGACGTTCAACGCGCGCACCGCCGACCAGCCTGGCATGATCATTCCGGTCGTGATCACGGTCTACGCCGATCGCTCGTTCGACTTCATCACCAAGACACCGCCCGCTTCGATCCTGATCCTCAAGGAGCTCGGCATTCAGTCCGGCAGCGCCATTCCCAACCGCAACAAGGTCGGCATGCTGACCTGGGAGCAGGTCAAGAAGATCGCCGCGATCAAGCTGCCCGATCTGAGCACCGATGATATTGAAGCCGCCGCGCGCACCGTCGCCGGCACCTGTCGTTCCATGGGCGTCGACGTCGAAGGAGCTATGTAATGGCAAAGCATGGAAAGAAGTTCACGCAAGCAGAGAGCAAGGTCGAGCATCTTCGCCGCTACGGACTCGAGGAGGGCATCTCGCTCGTCAAGGAGCTCAGCTTCGTCAAGTTTGACGAGTCCGTCGACGTCGCGATCAACCTCAACGTCAATCCTCGCCACGCCGACCAGATGGTCCGCGGCTCGGTTGCTCTGCCTCACGGCACCGGCAAGGCGACGCGCGTTCTCGTCTTCGCCAAGGGCGAGAAGGCCAAAGAGGCCGAGGACGCCGGCGCCGACGTGGTCGGTGCTGAGGATCTGATCGAGAAGATCAGCGGTGGCTGGACCGACTGGGACGTCACCGTCGCAACCCCGGACATGATGGGTGTCGTCGGTCGCATCGGTCGTATCCTCGGACCACGCGGCCTGATGCCCAACCCCAAGGCTGGCACGGTCACCTTCGACGTGGCCAAGATCGTCGCTGAGCTCAAGGCTGGCCGCACCGAGTTTCGCGTCGACAAGGGCGGTATCATCCACATCGGCATCGGACGCGTAAGCTTCTCGGCCGAGCAGCTCGCCGAAAACCTTGCAGCCGTGGCCGATTCGCTCGTGCGTCTCAAGCCGGCAAGCTCCAAGTCGCCTTACTTCAAGAATATCGGCATCAGCTCAACGATGGGCCCCGGCGTGCGCCTCGACACCGGTTTTGCCCGCGACATGATCTGATCGGACACGATCGTCTTGACGTCGAGATTTTGCTCGGCTATAGGATGTGCCCTGCGCGCAGCCCCGGTTGCGCGCAGGCAGAATACGCACCATTGATTCGTCGAAGAAGTTGGTGAAGCCCAATAGGGCCTCTTAATCATCCAACGGAGACGGTTCCCATAAGATACTCCGCCTCCTGCGTGCCCAAGGGCTCGAAGGTGGCAAAGGCTTTTGGAACCCTCCACGTCTTCGGCGTTGAGGGTTTTTTGTTTTGAGCGCTTCTTTGAGCGCTCCTCACCACAAGGAGACACCGTGAATCGCACGGAGAAAGAACAAGCCATCGAGGAGATCCGCAACGATCTCGCTCAGGCGAAGTCGGTGATCCTGGCCAGCCACATGGGAATCGACGTCAACACGGTCAACGATCTTCGCAAGAAGTTTCGTGACAACGGCGTCCATTACAAAGTGGTCAAGAATACGCTGGCCAAGATCGCCATCAAGGGCACGGGTCTGGAGGTCATCTCCGATCTCTTCGTCGGCCCGACCGCTATCGCCTACAGCTTTGATGATGCCGTCATCCCGGCCAAGGTCGTCAAAGATTTTTCCAAGGGCAAAGATAAGTTCATCGTTCGCGGCGGCTATCTGAGCGGCCAGGCTTTGACGAGCAGCGACGTGGTTCGCCTCGCCGAGCTGCCCAGCAAAGACGAGCTGCGCTCGCAGGTGCTCGGTCTCATGCAGGCCGTACCCTCGAAGTTCTTGCGCACGCTCAACGCCGCACCAAGCCAGTTCCTCAGCGTTCTTACAGCTCAGAAGCAAAAGCTCGAAGAAGCCGCCTGAACGGTTTTGCATTTCCAATCAACCTTGCTCTGAGATTCAGAGCTGCTCATTCATCCCGGCCCTGAAGGCCGGGTAAAAAGGAGAAATACCATGGCAGACGTAACGCGTGACCAAGTTGTCGATTTCCTCAGCAGCATGACCATCATCGATCTGGCCGGTCTCGTCACCGAGCTCGAGGAGAAGTGGGGCGTGAGCGCCGCTTCGGCCGCTCCGATGATGATGGCTGGTCCCTCCGCTGGCCCTGCTGAGGCCGCCGAGGAGAAGACCGAGTTCACCGTCGTGCTCACCGGCTTTGGCGAGAACAAGATTCAGGTCATCAAGGCCGTTCGCGAGGTTACCGGTCTGGGCCTCAAGGACGCCAAGGATCTCGTCGAAGGCGCGCCGTCCAACGTTAAGGACAGCGTCTCCAAGGACGAGGCCGAGAAGTGCAAGGCGGCGATCGTGGCTGCCGGCGGCTCCGTCGAACTCAAGTAATCCAGGGCGCCCGCTTCAGGGCGCAGTGGGCTGAACAAAAAAAGCCGGCTTGCTCCTCTCATTGAGGGGTAAGCCGGCTTTTTCATGGCGTCCAACCGATCATGCACCCTCTCAACCTCAACGAGCCGCTGGCCAGCATCGCGATGGCCGCGCTCGCCCAAAACGGCGCGCTCGTGCACTTCGAGTATACCGATGCTTTTGCGCGCGTGGCTGCGGGTTTTGTCGTGCGCTGGGCCGACGACCTCTATGCCTATGGCAACCTTTGCCCGCATTGGTCGGTGCCCCTGGGTCTTGAGGACGACACGATCTTCGATCCGCGAAGCGCCCAGCTGGTTTGCCAGACGCACGGCGCGCGCTTTGACGTGGCCAGCGGGCATTGTTTGAGCGGGCCTTGTCAGGGCGATGCGCTCGAAGCCTTGCGCGTTGCCAGCGACGAGCAGGCCGCGCTTGTTCGCATCTACCGCGGCGCGATGCTCAAGATTTGAGGATGTTGCGGGCCAGCGCCAGGCTCTGGGCCATGATCGTGATCTGGGGATTGGCACCAAGGGCGGTGGGAAAGAGACTCGAGTCGGTGATGTAGAGCCCTTCGACGTCGTGGGTGCGCCCATCGAAGGCGCGCGCCACGCTGGTCTTGGGATCGGCGCCGAGTCGACACGTACCCATGGGATGACTCGAGTACATGCTCATATCGGCCGGGTTATCGACCTTGTTGATCTGGTCGCGCGCGGCGTTTCGGCTCAAGTAGAACTGCGAGCCGTGCAGCACCGGCATGACGCTTCGCGCGCCGGCGGCAAAGAACATATCCGAGATGAGCAGCATGCCCTTGGTCATCTTCTGGCGGTCGCGGTGGCCGACGTTGTAGCTGATCTTGGGGCGGCCCTCATCGCCACGGGTGACCGTGCCGCTGGAGTGGTCACGCACGAGCAGACCGCAGGCAGCGACATGGCGAAACTCCCGCAAAAACTCGGCAAAGTCGGTGCTGCCAATCGCGGCGGCCTGGACCATAAAGACCTCGGGCGGCGCCGAGAAGGTCTCGAGCAAGACCTCGCGATCGTCGGGGTGGCGCGCAAAGTAACCCTGGGTTGCGCCCGTCCAAAGCTTGATCTCCTCCTCAAAGCGCGCGAGCACGGCCGAGGTCGGATGAACGCGCAGGTTGCGCCCGACCATGCCGCTGGAGTTGGCGAGCTTTTGAGCCTGCAGCAGCATGGGCGTATTGATCGCGCCGGCGGCCAGAATCACCCGAGCGGCGCGCACCTCGATGCTGGCCACGGGCTGCTCGCTCTCCACGTCGCGCATCGTGGCGCGAATGCCCACGGCTCGGCCACCCTCGATTAAGATCTCTTCAACGCGGCTGTCTGCGTAGAGCTGGCCGCCGGCGCGCAAGACGCGCGGCAGCCAGACGAGATCGGCCGTCGCCTTGCCACCCGTGGGACACCCCGTCTGGCAGGTGCCGCAACCCACGCAGCCCGGCGCGTTTCGCGGCATGAAACCCGAGGGCACGCCCAGCTTCTCGAAGCCGCGCTTGGTCACCAGGCTGTTCATCCCGGCGACGGCCATCGGCGTCGGCGCCACGCCCAGGGCCGTCTCGATCTCCTCGAAGAGGCCCTCGCGCTGATCGGCGCCGAAGTGCTCGAGCCCCCAATCCTGAACCCACTCGTCGAGCACATAATCCGGGCCGCGAAAGCAGATCGCCGAGTTGACCAGCGTGCCGCCGCCGACGCCGCGCCCGCTCGTCACCGGAATGAAGGCGTTGCCCGTCATAAAGCGCGTGCCGCGATCTTGGAGCATGTGCTTGGTCGCATAGCTTTGCTGGCGCTTGAACGAACCCTTGGGCCAGAAGCGCCCGTCCTCGATCACGGCCACTCGCAGCCCGCCTTCAGCGAGCACCATCGCGGTGACCATGCCGCCCGGGCCGGAGCCCACGACCACGGCGTCGACGTCGAGGCGAATCGCGCCGCCGCCACGCGCGGCATGACTCTCGGCGGTATGAAGCGCGCGCCCCAGATAGTCCAGGGCCGTGTAGTCGAGCACGTTGCTCATGCCATGCCTCCACAGGTAAATTCGATCCCCGCAGCGCGAAGCACCGCCGGATCTTCACAGTAGCCCGAAGCAAGGATGAACTTGAGGCTCATGAAAGCGCTGCGCCGCACGGCGATGAGCGAGCCGTCCCAGGCTCCCAAGATCGCCAGGCGCTCCTCGCGCGAGCGCTTGTGAAAGCGCGTCATGCCGATGCCCACCACAACCGCCATCTCATCGACCGCGTGCAGCAGCAAGCGCAGCAGGTTGGCCGTCTGAGCGTCGACCACCGAGAGGTACTCGTCCATGAAAGCGACCACGCCGGCCTCGGCCCCGTTGGGCATACCCAGGGCATCGCCGGGAAAGAGCGCATCGGCCATCGCCGACACGATCAAGGCCTCGTGCGCGCTGAGCACCTTATGATCAGTCGCCGGCGTCTGGTCCCACCAGACACCGCCCACCCGATATACCAGCGAGCTGGCCGCCATCGCGACCACCCCGAGGCCCGAGAGTTTGAGAAACGTCCGACGTTGAATCATTTAGGAATTGCTCACACGTGGTTGAGCTCGCCACTCGACAAGCACCTTCATAAAACCGACCGGTCAGTTTTTTTATTACCAGAAAAGCCACCACCAGTTCAAGTAACGGTATCAGAAACTAATTCCGTGCTCGCCGCCGCCTCTGGGCTCTGGGCGAGCAAGACGTCAGGCTGCTAAGCGAAGAACACCGTGTGGTAGGCCCACGCAAAGCCGGCCCCCATCAAGGCGCGTGAGAGCATGACGTAGCGCGTTTGCAGGCCGAGCTCGAAGAGTACGGCGCTGGCCAAAGCGATCAGCCCAAAGTCGAGTAGATAAGTGCTCAGCGCCTCATCGAGCCCAGTTGAGCGCGCAAAGGGCAGCCAGACGGCGACGTTGAGCACGCTCAACACACCGACGCGAAGCGCCGGGGCGCTGTCTCGCATGACCCTGTGTTGGAGCAGCCCCTGCCAGAAGAGCGCCTCGAGGCCCTGGACAAAGCCGTAGAGCGCGATGGCAATGAGCACCGGCTGCAGCCAGCCCAACGTGTAGCCAAAAAACGGCGGCCGAAAATGCAGATGCACCAGCACGGCGACCACGGCCATGGGCACCAGAATGGCCGCCGCTGCGCGCGTTGTCTGGGCGATCTGGGGGCGAGCGAATTGACCGCGAAGCGAGGTCTCGACAAAGAGTGCGGCGGCGGCCAGCAGCGACGGCGCCCAGACACTCATGCCCAGCCAGGCCTGGGTCTGGCCTTCTTTGAAGAACTGAAAGGGAAAGGCCAGGAAAAAATGTGGTGCTGCGGCCACCAAGATGGCGCCGGCGGCGAACAGCCAGAGGCGCTCGGGTGCCACCTCACCGCTTGGAAAATCAACTGATTCTTTGGACTGCTTTGCCATCACGTCTCTCTTCAGGGGTGTGCAGACTTTACCCGATGCGATCGGACTCCATATTCAACAGAGTCACGCACAAATCGCCAGGCACCTTACTGTGTAGCAATGAGGACCGACTATGATCTCCCCAAGACTCCTGACCAATACAGGCGTTTGCGGGCTGTTTTGCGCAACGCTTATCAGCATCCACGCCCTCGAGCTCGATAAAACGCCCAGCTTGGAGGCAAAATCGGCGCCGGTGGCCGCGCTCGACTATACGCTACACGTCCACACGATCAACTCCTGTGATCTTCGCACCCCCGCGCTGGTGTGGACGCCCAACGCCACGCAGGCCACGCATGCAGCCAGAAATCGGGCCGCGCGCGCCAAGATCGCCGAGTTGCAAGAGGTGTTGGGCGGGCCGGCGGAGGCCGCGGCCATCTCGGTGACCCTCGAGCCCGTGGCCTCGCCATTGGCCACAGAGGCGGCCAAAGATGGCGTGCGTTTGAGCCTCGAGCGCGCGCGCCTCAGGCGGTGACGATCGCCATGCGTGACTCGGAGAAGCGACGTTTGCCCACCTCCGGGGGAATCGAGGCACCCAGCGCCACGCCCTGGCCGGCGTGGGGATCGGCCAACCGGCCCTGGGTCTGCGCGATCAGGTAGTCGCGCCGCGCGATCGGGATGAACAGGGCGTAGTCGCCCACGTTGGCCGCCAAGATGCGCACCTTGCCCAAAAGGGCGTGGGCCTCCTCAAAGGAGCCGCGCGCGCAGGCCACATCGACGCGAAATAGATCGCAGAGCACGGTGGCGATCGTCGCCTGGCCGTCGTCGGTGACGGTCAACAAGGTCGAAAAAGTGTCGCCGCGCGCCTGAAAACCGTGATCGAGCAGTTGCAAAAAGATGATGTGCGCGCGGGCCACATGGACGCCGTCGGCGTATTTGACCTCCTCGGCATAGTGGGCAGCTTCGCTGAGCTTGTCGTAGGTCAGCTCTTCGTCGTTGCTGTCAAAGGCGGCATAGGCCTGGCGCACCAGCGAGTCGAAGGCCAACTTGATGTGTCCCACGCTGCGGGCAAGCTGAAAGACGTGATCGAAGTACTCGCCGGCCAGTTGGCTTCGCTGCGTGGCGATGTACAAATCGCCCAGCAGGTACTGCACCTCGGCCATGCGAATGGGCTCGTTTCGCATGCCGCAGACAGCGAGCGCCTCGACGAGGTGGGCCTCCGCCTGGGGCAGATTGCCCAGCGCGGCCAGCGCGCGCGCAAGCCCGACGTGCGGAGCGTGCGGTGAGCCGACGTGGTGCGTCGAGCAAAGCGCGAGCGCGCGGGTAAAATCCTCGCGCGCCGGCACATAGTGGCCAGCCGCAAAGTTGGCGATGCCCAGCTCGTCGAGACAGATCACGGCGTCGGCTTCGCGTCCCAGCCCCTCGAACTGAGTCATGGCGCGCTGCAAGTGCTCGACGGCCTCCAAGAAGCGGGCCTGGCGGGTGAGCACCTGACCCATGTAGCGATCGATGCGGGCAATGATCACCGGATCCTGGATCTTTTTGGCCTTGTCCATGGCCTGCAACAAAATCCCCTCGGCGCGGCGTGCTCGGCCCAGCAAGATCGCGCAGCGCCCGATCTCGGCCACGCAGGCGACATAGGCGCGCGCAAGCCCCAGCTTTCGAAACACCTCACAGGCCTTCTCATAGAAGCCCATCGCGTCGTGAAAGCGGTTTTGCGAGACGGCCAGGTCGGCCAGCAGCTTAAAGACGGCGCCGCGAATGCGGTGCGCGTCCTCGGGAGCCTCGCGCATGGCCTGGCGCAGGGCCTCTTCGGCGGCGCCGTGCTCACCCAGGGCACCGTGGATCTCGCCCAGGCGCAGCCACACGCGTGGGCGATCGATGCCATCGGCAGCGTCGTCGTCGCCCGACCTGGCATAGGGCGAAGGCGTGTGGGTCGACATGGCGCTGATGCCGCGCGGATCGTCGAGCAAGCCCTTGAGCTGCAAGAAGTATTCGCGCGAGGCGTCCAGGTTCATCTGCGCGAAAGCTACGTCGCCGGCGCGTACGAGCAGCGTCTTGGCCAGCGCCACCGCGTCACCGGCCAGAGCGTGGTGCACCAGCAGGCGCACTTGCTCGTGGTTGGGCTGAGGCCAGCACTCACGCAAAAAATTCACGATCTGGCGGTGGGCTGAGCGAGGGTTGGACAAGCGCTCAAAGCCCTCACGCATCGACTCGGTGTAGCCGGAGTTGGTAAACGCCAGGGTATTGTTGTTGCGCACCACGATGCCAAAGCGCTCGGCGTGGCCAATGATCGCCACCGCGCGCGCTGCGTGCGGGGAGGGCAACAACTCGTGGCAAGCGAGGTGCCAAAGATCGAGAGACACCACATCGCCCAGTTGAGCCAGGTAGCCCAGCACCGTATCGAAAGCCAGATCGATGTCTGCCTGGCTCTGGTCCAAGGCCAGCAATTGCGCGGAGACGGCGAGCATTCGATCGGTGCGCTGGCCGTCGTCCGCGAAGCTGGCCGGCTCGGCAGCGGGCACGTCGAATGAGGGTACTTCGACGCCGGCAAACGAGCCGTCCAAGGCCAGCCCGAACGGTGCATCAAGCCCTTCGCCTTCAGGACTTCGTGTGCCGGATTCGATGAGCTGGAGCTGGCGACTGAGCGGTCGAGATGCCTGCAACAGAGCCTGGGTGTAGCGATAAGAGCCGGGTCGACTCAACAAGTCGTCCGGGTGCACCGTGGCGATCAGCAGCACCGGCGCCGGATTGGCCTGCAACTCGCGAAAGAAACGATCGAGAAAGGCCAGCGTCAAGGTGTCGACCTGCTCGAGGCTCTCCACGCCCCAGATCATCGCGCCGGGCTCGGCGGCGCGTCGAAACAAATGGCCGACGCGGGCCAAGACGTTCTCGCGCAGCGCCGTCAGATGGCTCAACGGGCTGGCATCACTGACCGCAAAAGCCTCTTCGCTGACGGCGTTCACCTCCTCGCCGTAGATCAGGGCGAGCAGGCGGTGAACCTCGCTCATGCCATTGCCACGAAGCGGGCGTTGGATGACATCGGCCAGATCGGCCTCCAGGCCGACATCCATGGCCCTAACAGCGGGGTTGGAGTTGCGGTGGATCGTGCAAAGGCCGCGATCCGTGCGGTGCTTCTTCAAGAAGGCGCGCACCAGATTGCTGCGTCCCGTTCCCGGCCGGCCTCGAATCACCACCAGGCGCATCTCGCCGCTCTTTCGCACCTCGCTGAGCGCTTCTTCGAGCTGGCCGAATTCCCAGCGATAGATCTCCTCGGCCTCGTCGGCGATCTCAATCGTATCGGGCTCACCGCTGGGCACGACGACGGCCGAGGTCTGGGGCAGCGTGCGCATGCTGGCCGGCTGCTCGCTCGGATCCATATAGGGGATGAAGGCGTCGTCTTGAAGACGCTCAAGCATCAAGGCGGCGTCGGCATAGCGGGCGCGCGGATCTTTTTGCGTGCAGGCGTGAATCAGGGCCGCAAAGGGCGTGCGCTTCCAGGGATCGGGAAGCTCCAGGGGCGGATCGTTGATCTGGCGCAGCATGACGTCCATGGCGCTGGTGCTGTCGTCATAGGCCGCACGCCCGGTGATCATCTCGTAGCCGATGTGGCCGAGCGCGTAGACGTCGACGGCCGGCGTGATCGGCTCGGCCATCGCCTGCTCCGGGGCCATGTACAAAGGCGTGCCAAAGACGGTGCCCTCCATCGTCAGCGGAGCGAGCGTGCGCGGGCCGGCCTGGGTAAAGTCCGTGATCGCCTTGGAGACGCCAAAGTCGAGCACCTTGATCGACTCGATGCCGTCGCGTTGCACCAAGAAGATGTTCTCCGGCTTGAGATCGCGATGAACGATGCCGATGCGGTGGGCCTCCGAGAGGCTGCGGCAGGTCTGGGCCAAGATCTTCCAGACCCGCGCCAGATCGAGCGGCTCACCCTTTTGCACGACCACGCTCAGATCCATGCCGACCAGATACTCCATGGCGATATAGCACAGCCCGTCGTCGGTCTGACCAAAGTCGAAGAGCGTGATCGTGTTGGGATGGGAGAGGTGGCTGGCGTAGAGCGCTTCGCGCCGAAAGCGCTCGACGATCTGCTCGTCGGCCGAGGCCTTGGGTTTGAGCACCTTGAGGGCGACAAAGCGGTTCATGCCCTCTTGATGGGCGCGGTAGACCACCGAGAAGCCGCCTGAGCCGATCGTCTCGACGATGCGAAACCGCCCGGCGACTAGATCCCCTTGCTTGAGGTTGGGCAGGTTGGCCAGCAGCATGAATCCATCGAATTTTCTTGGTCGTCTAAAATATCTGGCGAACTATAACAGCAAAGAGTTTTGCAGGCGACAGTCAACGCGCCCGCACGCAGAGCTTTTCGCCGAAACGTTGCGCTGACCCCCGAGCGGGGTTACAACGAGACGTTGCACCCGCGCCCCTTGGCCGTAGTCGCTGACCTGCGAAGCAGTCTTTAGTATGCCGCTCATGACACTCGTCTCCGAACGCCGGCTCAATGCCGCCCGACTCGTCGGCGCGAACACCTTCGCGCTGGTCGCCCAGTTGGTCGTGCACATGCCATCGGGCTATTTTGGCGCCGCCGACGAGGTCACCCTCCTTGGCGGCATCTATGCGGCCTTTCTATTGCTGTCAACGGCGCTGGGCACTCTGGGCCAGTTTCGCGCCTGGTCCTGGTCAACACGCTTTATTCCGCTGGTGCTCTCGGTCAACATCGGCATCTTCATCGCCCCGATGATGACCAGCCCGATCATCTCCAGCATCGCGATCATCTGGAATCTGGTCGTCTTGCTGGGCTTTGTGTTTCCCTCTCACAATGCGGCGACGATCCACAAGATGCGCGATCGCCACTACGAGGGTGACGAACAATCGGTGCGCTGGCTCTCGGAGAATGGCCGCGCGCTGCGCCACCTGTTGACGGCCTCGCTGATCTTGACCACGGCCGTGGTCGGCTACGAGGTCAGCGGCCAGTTGCTCGCCACGGCGGCCACGCTGGCGCTCAACATCGCCTCAATCCTGCTCAGTGTGCCGATGATGTTGGGCCTGTTTCGCCAGGGCTATCGCGTGGCGATCTTGGTGGCGCTGCCGATCCTGGTGATTCTTTTTTTCCTGGGATCGCCGGCGATCGTGCTGCTCCTGCTCGCCTTTTATCAGATCATGGCGCTGACGATCTTGCTCTTTCAGGGCCAGCTCTCCTCGGATCTGCTCGACTACTTCTTCGAATACCCGGCCCTGCTGCTGCTCGCAGCTTTTGCCGCGCTCACGCTCTTGGGCACGCTGCTGTTGAGCTTTCCGGCCGCCTCGGCCACCGGTGTGAGCATATCGGCGGTGGACGCGTTTTTTACCGCGACGAGCGCCGCCTGTATCACCGGGTTGATCGTGCTCGACACGCCGACGGACTTCTCGCTCTTTGGTCACGTGGTGATCATCATCCTGATCCAGCTTGGCGGTATGGGCATCATGGTGATCTCGACCTTTGCGACGCTTATCTTGGGAAGCCGGCTGGGCCTTCGCGCCGAAAAGGCGCTCGAGGAGGTGCTCGATCTGCGCGGCTCGAAGAACGCCTACAAGCTCACCGTCTTTATCGTCAGCTCGACCTTGCTGATCGAGCTCGTCGGCGCGATCTTCTTGTCGGTGGGCTATCATCATCACGGCCACGATTGGCCGCAGGCGATCTGGTACGGGGTCTTTCACGCGATTTCGGCCTTTTGCCACGCCGGCTTTGCCCTGCAGTCCGACTCGATCATGATGTTTCGCGAAGATCCCTTCGCGTTGATGGTCTTCTCGGCGCTGATCGTTCTGGGCAGCATCGGCTTTATTGTGCTCGCTGCGCTCTGGCAGTGGTTTCAAGGCGATCGCCAACGTCTGGGCCTGCACGCGCGCGTGGTCGGTATTGCGACCGTGGTCTTTATCGTGCTGGGCATCGTGCTCTTTGCGATCTGTGAGTGGAACGCTTCGATGGCCGACCTGGGCCTTCGCGACAAGTTCATGAACGCCGTCTTGCAAAGCGTGACCCTGCGCTCGGCGGGCTTTAACTCGGTCGACGTCGCCCTGTTTCACCCAGCGACGATCCTCTTCATGATGTTCTTCATGTTCGTGGGCGGCGCACCGGGAAGCGCCGGCGGCGGCATCAAGTTGACGACCTTCGTCATTTTGATCGCGGCCATTCGCGGCATCGCCCTTGGCCAGCCGCGCGTCGTGCTCTTCAAGCGCCAGATCCCCCAAGATCTGGTCTACCGCGCCGCGGCGATCACGGTGATCTCGATGCTCATCGGCCTGTCCCTGCTCTTTGTCCTGCTCTTAACCCAGCCTTTGCCCTTTGAGGTGCTGGCCTTCGAGGCGATCAGCGCCATCGGCACGGTTGGGCTCTCGCTTGGCGCGACGCCCCAGCTCAACGCCTTTGGCAAGCTCGTCGTCATTTTGGTGATCTTTATCGGCCGTATCGGGCCGCTGGCGTTGGCGCTGACCTTGGGGCAAGGTAAGCCGGCGCGCATCGGTTATCCGGAAGCGCGCATCATGGTCGGCTAGATTTTCATAGGTTGAGTTGTATGGGTCAGTTTGCAGTGATCGGTCTGGGGCAGTTTGGCATGAGCGTCGCGCGACACCTCGCGCGCCAGGGTGAGTCGGTGATGGCCGTCGATCTCGACCAGGAGCTCGTCGACGACGTGGCCGGCGACGTGGACGTGGCGCTTCGCGCCGACGCCACCGACGAGCGCACGCTCTCCGAGCTCGAGCTCGACACGATGGCCTGTGTGGTCGTGGCGATCGGCGCCAACTCGATCGAGGCCTCGGTCTTGACCACAGCGCTGCTTCGCCAGCTCGGCGTGCCGCGCATCGTGGCACGGGCGATGAGCGATCTGCACGCACGCGTGCTGCGCGCGATCGGCGCCGACGAGGTGATCAACCCCGAAGAAGAGATGGGCCGCCGGCTCGCTGCGCGCCTCTCCGAGCCGAGCATCCTCGAGCAACTCGAACTGGGCGACAGCAACCTGGCCGAGGTCGAGGCTCCCGAGGCTTTCACCGGCAAAACACTGGCCGAGCTCGACATTCGCAACAAATACGGCGTCTCGGTCATGGCCATTCAGCGAAAGGACCAGGTGATCGCCAATCCCCAAGCCACCGAGCTCATTCGCAGCGGCGATATTCTCGTGATCGTCGGCTCGGTCGCCTCGATTCGCCGCATCGCCGCGCTGGCCTGAACCCATGATGACCTTACGCACACGCCTGCTGCTGGGCTACGGCTACATCATGTTGCTCTTGCTTTTGACGGCAGGCAGCTCGGCCGTGGGCTTTTACCAGATCAGCAACGCCATCGATCAGATTTTGAGCGAGAATTTTCGCAGCGTCGCGGCCTCCGTCGAGATGCTCGAGTCGCTCGAGCGCCAGAACACTTTGAGCATCCAGGCGCTGCTCGAAGGCCGCGCGTTGACCGAGGAGCTCGAGGGCGCCGACGCGAACTTCGCGCGCTCGCTGGCCGATGCCCGCTCCAACATCACGCTGACTGGCGAGGCCGAGATCATCACGAGCATCGAGACCGGCTACGCCACCTATGAGCAGGCGCGCGATCGCATCACCGCCACACGTCACGCCCAGCCGCTGGTGGTCTTCAACGCCGAGCTGTTTGGCCCCTACACCGAGGTCAAAGAGAGCGTCTTTCGGCTGCTCAATGCCAACCATCAGGCGATCATCGTCGCCGATCGCGACGCCCGCGAGACGGCGCTGCATACCGCCGGCTGGCTGGGTCTGCTGGTGACGATCGCCCTGATCTCGATGGCCGTGCTCGCGCGCCTGTTGCAGCGCGAGATCATCTCGCGCCTCCAGGAGCTGGCCGACGTCGCCGAAGAGATCTTGGTCGGCGATCACTCCCGACGCTTCGACATGCGCCAAAACGACGAGCTCGGCATCGTCGCGCGCCAGCTCAACGCCGCGCTCGACGCGCGCGACGAGCTGCAGGCCGAGATGCGCGGGCGTATCAATCAGGAAAAACAGCTCGTCCTCGGGTTGATGGAAGAATACGCCGACCCCTGCTTGTTGATCGGCCTGGACAACAAGGTGATCGCCGCAACCCTTGTCGAGCAGACCGAGCCTCACGCCGAGGCCGTGCTCGCGTGGTTGAGCGAGCACCGAAAAGAGCTGCTCGAGGGCTTTCGTCTCGAACGAAAGCCTCTGCGCACGAGCTGCCCACTGAGCGATGACTTCAAGGCCCAAATTCGCCTGCTGACGGCGGAAGGACGCCGGCCCGTGGGCTGGCTGGTCAAGATCGAATCCGCCACCTAGAGATGCAATGAGCACCCCCTTTTTCATCGATCACATCGCTGTTGACCCGCCGATCGTGCTCGCCCCGATGGAGGGCGTCACCGACCGGGCCTTTCGCACGCTCGTGCGCAGCCTGGGCGGCTGCGGGCTGGCCGTGACCGAGTTCGTCAGCTCCGAGGGTCTGACGCGCGAGATCGAGGCCTCCTGGCGCATGGCCGAGATCGATCCCGGCGAGCACCCGGTCTCGATCCAGATCTACGGCCGAGATCCGGGGCGCATGGCTCAGGCCGCAGCCTTTTGCCAGGGCATCGGCGCCGACATCGTCGACATCAACCTGGGCTGCCCCTCCAAGACGGTGACCACCGGTTGCGCCGGATCGGCCCTGATGCGCGAGCCCGAGCTCGCGGCCGAGATTTTTTCGGCCGTTTTTGAAGCGATCAGCATCCCGATGACCGTTAAGATGCGCCTGGGCTGGAACCACGAACAGATCAACGCCCCAAAAATCGCCGAGCGCGCCGTGGCGATCGGCGCCAAGATGATCGCCGTGCACGGGCGCACCAAATCCGATGGCTACAAGGGCCACTCGCGCTGGGAGATGATTCGTGAGGTCAAAGAGGCGATCGATGTGCCCGTGCTCGTCAACGGCGACATCATCGGCCCCGAGCAGGCATGGCGCGCCCTTGAGCTCTCCGGGGCTGACGGCGTGATGGTCGGGCGCGCCGTGATGAGCGATCCCTGGACGTTGGCGCGCATCGCCTGCGCCTTTCGCGGCGAAGATTTTGAGGACCCCAGCATCGAGGCTCGCCGCCTGGCCCTGCACGGCTATTTGGACCGCGTCGAGGTTGACGGCCACTTCGATCGCAAGACCTTGATGCGCGTCAAACAGGTGGTGGGCTATTTCAGCAAGGGCCTGCACCAGGCCGCACGCCTTCGAAAGGGCGTCAACCTGGCGGCCGATTTTGCGGGCGTGCGCGCGCTCGTCGACGAGTTCTTCGCCTTCCACGAGCTTCGCTGGGAGGTGGCGCTTTAGCGCCGACAAGAACCCCTCCCCACCCGAAGGGAAGGGGAGGTGGCGCTTTAGCGCCGGTGGGGGCCTTTCCTACGCGTTGCCCGGATTGTAGCTGGGCGGATCGCTGGCCGGAAACGACTCCATGCTCGCCTCCTCAACCTCGTCCTTGGCCTTCTGGCGCGTGGCCACCGCGTAAGGGGTAGGCAGCGGCTCGATTGCGTCAAACTCCTCGACGATCGGCCCGAGCGCGCTCTGCACGCGCTCGTGGCGGCGGCGCGCACGATGAAAACAGGCGCGCAGCTCACCCTCGCGGTATTCGAGCTCGTCTGCGGTGACGCCTTCGCGCTGCTCGGCCTCTTTGAGCGCGAGCAGGTAGTGCTCGACGCCAGCCTCTTGTTCGAGCATCGCCACTTGTATTTTGGCCATGCAGGCCAGCGTCTCGCGGGCCTCGGCCTGCAAGAGCAGCAGGCGCTCGAGCCAGCCGGCGTGTCCTTCATCGACGTTGTCGCCCGGCTCCAAGACCTGATTTTGATGATTGGTGGAGTGTTCCATAATGATCTCCAAAGTATTACGTGCAGCATCAAGCGAAATGCCCATGACTTGGTCCTATGGGCCAAATTGAGCAGTCAGAACCTTAGCGCCCAAACGCCCGATGTCAAACTTGGCACTTTTGGGGCGCTGTGCTAACGATCTTGGGGCCCGATGGCCTCTTGGCCGATTGAACCATCAAACCCGAACACGAAGCGAAACTCATGCGCAAACGAAGCCTCTCGGGCATCAAGCCCACGGGCATCCCCCATCTGGGCAATTATCTGGGCATGATCCGCCCGGCCATCGATCTCCAAGAGAGCTACGACGCCTTCTACTTCGTGGCCGACTTTCATGCCCTGACCAGCGTCAAAGATCCCGAGGCGCTGCGCAAGAGCGTGCGCCACATCACGGCCTACTTTCTGGCCTTTGGCCTGGACGCCTCGCGCGCGGCATTTTTTCGCCAGTCCGACATCCCCGAGGTCTGCGAGCTGACCTGGCTGTTGAGCTGTGTGACGCACATGGGCCTGCTCGAGCGCGCGCACTCCTACAAGGCGGCCAAAGACCAGGGCATCGAAAAGGAGATCAACCACGGCGTCTTCACCTACCCCGTGCTCATGGCCGCCGACATCTTGATCTACGACTCCGACGTGGTCCCGGTGGGCAGTGACCAGCTCCAGCACCTCGAGATGACGCGCGACATGGCCCAAAAGTTCAACGCGGCCTTCAAGGGCGAGTATTTGAAGCTGCCCGAGGCGCGCATTCGCGAGGGTCTGGCGACCGTGCCCGGCCTCGACGGGCGTAAGATGTCCAAGTCCTACGACAACATCATCGAGCCCTTGTTGGCGCCCAAGCAGCTTCGCAAGCAGGTCATGCTCGTGCAGACCGACTCCAAGACCCTCGAGGACGTCAAAGACCCGTCGAGCTGCAACGTTTTTGCGCTCTACAAGCTCTTTGCCAGCGCCGACGAGCTCTCCCAGATGCACGAGGACTATGTGGGCGGCGGTTACGGCTACGGCCACGCCAAGCAGGCGCTCTTTGAGAAGATGGACGCCTATTTTGCGCCTTACCGTGAGCGCTTCGAGGCGATCCGCGACGACGACGACTACCTCGAATCCGTGCTCCACCAGGGCGAGCTGCGCGTGCGCCCGATCGTCGAAGAGGTCATGGATCGGGTGCGGAGGGCTAGCGGTGTCGGAAAACTCAAGACGCGCCCCTGAGATATCTGCGCTCGTCGGCCTGCTTTGTCTGGCCAGCCTGTTGGCAGGCGTGCTGGCAGCCGGCCCGGCCCATGCCCAGGACCCCGCGCGCCTGCGCGCCGATGTCGAGTACCTGGCCTCGGAGGCGCTCGAAGGCCGCGCCAGCGGCACGCCCGGCGCCGACGCCGCTCTGGCCCACATCGCAGCCAAGATGAAGGCCATCGGCCTGGAGCCGGCCGGCACCGACGGCTATTTGATGCCCATGCAAGCCGCCACCCACGTCGGCGCCGGGCCCACAGCGAGCCTTCGCATCGGCGAGCGCGTTCTGGCCGCCGGCGTCGAGTATAGGCCGGCGGGCTTTAGCGACGACGTCGCCTTTGACGACGAGGTCGTCTTTGCCGGCTACGGCCTCTCGATGCCCGCTCTTGGCTACGACGACTATGCCGGCCTCGATGTGCAAAAGCGTGTCGTGCTCGTCTTCTCCGGCGCCCCGGCCCACCTCGACGCTGGGCTCGAGCCCATCCACCACCACCAGCTCTCCAGCGAGGCCAAGGCCGCCCTTGCCCTGGCCATGGGTGCGCGCGCCCTGCTCATCGTCAACGCCCCAAGCCACCACGGCTCCAACGCCGGCCAGCGCCCCGACGCGCTCTACGCGATGCGCCCGGCGCTCGCGCTGCAAGGCATCGGTGTGGCCCACCTCACGGCCCGCGCTGCCCACAGTCTGTTTCCCACCACAGACAACAAGCTCGAGGAGCTGCAAGCGAGCATCGACGCCGCTCAGCGCCCGGCGAGCCGCCCGCTCGCGATTCGCGCCCAGGGCACGCTCGACGTGCAACGCCGCATCACGACCATCTACAACGTCGTCGGCAAGCTGCCCACCAAGGCCAAGTCCAGCGGGGCGCCCGTGATCCTTGGCGCTCACTACGACGGCCTCGGCCACGGCCACTATGGCAGCTTCAGCACAGCCGGCCACGAAATCCACCCCGGCGCCGACGACAACGCCTCCGGAATCGCCGTCCTGCTCGAAACCGCTCGCCAGCTCAGCGCTCGCCCCCCCAAAAAGGGTTTTGCCCCGATCTATTTCGTCGCCCTGGCCGGCGAGGAGATCGGCCTGCGCGGCGCCCGCCACATGGCCCACCACCTGCGCACCCAGAGCGCGCCGGCCGACGCGATCTTTGTCAACATGGACATGGTCGGCCGCCTTCGCCCCGAAGGCCTGAACGCCGCCACCTCCCAGGCCGACACCAGCCTCCACACCCTGCTCCACGCCACCGCAAACCGCCACCGCCTCGCCCTGCTCCTCGAGCCCCTGCACGCCCGCCACAGCGACCACACCGCCTTTTTCGAGGCCGGCTTCACCGCCCTCAACCTCACCACCGGCCGCCACGGCGACTACCACATGCCCACCGACACCATTGAGCGCATCAACTGGGCCGGCCTGACGGCCGTCGCCCGCTTTGTCGAAGCGCTGGTACGCGCGCTGGCCGCCGGGCTTTGACCCTCCCCACGCCATTGGCGAGGTGGCGCGCCAGCGCCGGTGAAACCCCTCCCCACGCGTGGGGAGGTGGCTCGAAGAGCCGGTGGGGGCCTTTGACGTTCAGATCGTCAAGCAACGACGCCAAGGTCGGGGTGTCAGGGGACCCGACCTCTGCAGGTTGCCTGGCCCAACCCGCGGAGGCGCTCGAGCGTGGCGCCACGGCGCCTGACCCAACCTGAGACGGCGCTCGAGCGTGGCGCCACGTTGCCTGACCCAACCTGAGACGGTGCTCGAGCGAGGCGACGGGCTGGGTGATACTAAATGAATTTTCAGTTCATGGGGTTTCGCGACCCCACCTACCCAACCTGCGGCGACGATCGATCGTCACCGCAGGTTGGGTCAGGCAACCTGCAGCCGCGCAGATGGGGTCTTGCGACCCCACCCAACCAACATGCAGCGGCGTTCGAGTCGAACGTCGGGGCCCCTGGCACCCCGACCTCGGCGTCGTTGCTTGACGATCCGCACGTCAAAGGCCCCCACCGGCGCTACGCGCCACCTCCCCTTCCCTTCGGGTGGGGAGGATCGGTGAGACGTGCGAGCAGTTGGGCGACGTCGGCCTTGATCGGGCGAAGGGCTAAGTCGGGTGGGCCGACGCACGACGGGCAGCCGGATTTGCAGGGGCAGCCTTCGACGAGCTCGCGGGCCAGGGCGAGGAAGGCGTCGTGGTGGTCGAAGAGGCCCTCGCCGAAGCCGACGCCGCCGGGGTAGCGGTCGTAGAGAAAGACGTGGGGATCGAAGAGTACGGGGCCGACGGTGGGGGTGGCCTCGGCGGTGAGGCTGTGTTCGAGGCCGTCGCTGTCGCGGATCGTGAGGCCCTGAAAACCTTCGGTGAGCCACTGGTCCTGGGAGACCGAGCCGATGCAAAGGGCGAGGTCGCGTGGATCGCACATGAGCTTGAGGCTGGCGGCGGTCTTGAGCACCTGGCCGAGGCCGTGGATGGTGCGGGGCCAGCCGTCGGGTGAGGCCGTGGGGTCGGTGGCGGGGCCGGGGGAGTCGAAGCGCTTGGTGGGCAGCTCGAGCCAGTAAGCCATGGTGTGCAGGTCGAGCTCGGGCAGGTTGAGCTCGCCGTAGCCGACGTTTTCGCCGGTGCCGAATTTGATTTTCTTGTAGCCGACGAAGCGCTGGGTGATGCAGACCTCGCCAAAGCCGATTTTGGCGGCGCGGGCTTCACGCTCGCGAAAGGTGTCGAGCATGCGCACGGCGACGTAGTGCATGGCGGTAGTATAGTAGCCGTCGTTGCTGCGGCGCACGTAGGCGCGCCGAGCTTCGTAGTCGAGGCGCTCGACGCGGTAGGGCTCGCCGGAGACCTGGTAGACGGCGTTAGGATAGAGGGTGAGGTGGGCGCTCTCGAAGTCGACTTCGGCCAAGACGTTGGGGGTTTTGGCGCTGAGGTCGATGACGACGAAGTTCTCCTCGGCGATGTTGCGAAGGTTGATCTCGGCTGCTGGATAGGTCTGGGCGCACCAGGTCCAGCGGTTGCCGCTGCGTTGCACGATGCCCATCTGGGAGGCCAAAAACTCCAGTGCTTCGGTCGTATCGGTGGCCGTCATGTCGGAATAAGCCTCGCCATCGATCCAGGCAAGCTCGAAGCAGGCGCACTTGAGGTGCTCGACGGCGATGAGCAGGTTGGTCGGGTCGATGCGCGCTTCTTCTGGCGAGCGGCCGAGGAAATATTCGGGGTGGTTGATGATGAACTGATCGACGGGGTCGTCGGAGGCGACGATCACGGCCAGGCTCGTGCCGCCCTGGCGCCCGGCGCGCCCGATCTGCTGCCAGGTCGAGGCGATCGTGCCGGGATAGCCGGCCAGAATGCAGACGTCGAGGCTGCCGATGTCGATGCCCAGCTCGAGGGCGTTGGTGGAGATGACGCCCTTGATGAAGCCGTCGCGCAGGCCCTTTTCGATCGAGCGGCGAAGCTCGGGCAGGTAGCCGCCGCGGTAACTCGAGACGCGGTCGGCCAGGTTGCCAGCGTCGCGGTCGCGGGCCAGGCGCTCCTTGAGCTTGTGCACGAGGATCTCGACCGATTGGCGGCTTCGGGCAAAGACGATCACGCCGCAGTCGCGCTTGAGCAGATCGCGCGTGATCCGCCCTGCCACCGAGAGCGCACTCTGGCGGCGCATCTGCTCGACGTTGAGGATTGGCGGGTTCAAGAAGCAGACGTAGCGCTCGCAGGCCGGCGCGCCGTTGTTGTCGACGAGCTCAAAGGGCAGGCCCGTGAGGTTGGTGGCGAGCTCGCGCGGGTTGGCGATCGTTGCGCTGGTGGAGACAAAGGTCGGGTTGACGCCGTAGTGGGCGCAGATGCGCCGCAGACGGCGCAAGACGTTGGCCACATGACTGCCAAAGACGCCGCGATAGGTATGCAACTCGTCGACGACGATGTAGGCCAGATTCTTGAAGAAGCTCGCCCACTTGTCGTGGTGGGGCAGCAGAGCGGCGTGGAGCATGTCGGGGTTGGTGATGATCAACCGGCCGTGCTGGCGGATGCGCCGGCGAACGTCGGGTGGTGTGTCCCCGTCGTAGACCTGGGCCTCCCAGGAGGCGTCGCTGCCGGGCGTGAGCTTGATCAGCTCGTTGAGCTCGGAGGTCTGATCTTGGCTCAAGGCTTTGGTCGGGAAGAGATAGAGCGCGCTCTTGCCGCGAAAGAGCGCGTCGAGAACGGGCAGGTTGTAGCACAAGCTCTTGCCGCTGGCCGTGGGCGTCACGACCACAGCGTTGCGACCGGCTAGGGCGTGCTCGATCGCGTCGGACTGGTGGGTGTAGAGGCTGCCAAAGCCGCGCGAGCGCAGCATCTGGGTAAGGCGTTTGTCGAGGCCTTCGGGCAGCGGGCCGTAGGATGCCTGGCGAGCGGGCACGTATTCGATCGCGGTGAGGTGCTTGCCCATGTCGCGGCCGGCCTGCCAGGATTTGATGAATTGGCGAAGCTCGGCGTGGCCAGGTCGGGTGCCCTGAGGGGCCGACGCCTCAGGTGTTGCGCTGCGTTTTGCCATCATTTCTTCTTCGGGCGAAAGGCTTTGACGACCTCGGGGTTGGTGTCAACAAAGGGGCCCTCGAGCAGCTCGATGCAATAGGGGATCGCCTCGAAGAGCTCGTCCAAGATCTCGGCGATCGAGCGCGGGCTGCCCGGCAGGTTGACGATCAGCGCGCCCTTTCGAATCACCGCGACCTGGCGCGACAAGATCGCGGTCGGCACGTATTTGAGGCTGATCGCGCGCATCTTTTCGCCAAAACCGGGCATTTCTTTGTCGGCGACCGCCAGCGTCGCCTCGGGCGTGACGTCGCGCGGCGCTGGCCCGGTGCCCCCGGTGGTGAGCACCAGATGGCAGCCGTGCTCGTCGACGAGCTCGCGCAAAATCGCCGCGATCAGGTCGGCCTCGTCGGGCACGATGCGCCCGTCGCTCTGCCAGGGCGTGGCCAGCGCGGCCTCCAGCCAGCGCTCGATCGCCGGGCCGCCCAAATCTTCGTATTCGCCGCGAAAGGCCCGGTCACTGACGGTGACGATGCCAACTTTGAGGGTGTCGCTCATGCTCGATCCTTGAGCTGTGTTCGATCATTTCGGTCATCAACTGCCGGTGTAAAGCGTTCGATTTAGATGGCGTACCGCAGCCTCGGGCGGATGTAAAGGGGGTGAATATGGCGATCAGTATTCGCATAGTCGGGTGCCCTGAGGGGCCGGCTTTGGGCATGGTTACTGGCGATCAGCGGGTGGCCAGGGCTCGCAGATTCTTGATAGAGTGTGGACATCAGGTCTAGGCAGTGGCGGTCAGCCGCTATACCCTTCACGCTGTGAGTAAATGATGTTGGAGTGGTGAGGAGTGTGTGTGATGACGGCAGCAATTGAGGCGCATGCAAGGGCTTTGCAAGAGGGCGTGGCCGAGGCGCGTGCGGGGCTCGTCGAGCGTGAGACGCTCGTCGAGCTTGTGGCGCTCTCGGCGGTGGCCGGCGAGCACATGCTGGTGATCGGGCCGCCGGGAACGGCCAAGAGCGAGGCGATTCGGCGCGTGGCGCAGGCGCTGGGCGGCAGTTACTTCGAGTATTTGTTGGGCCGCTTTACCGAGCCGAGTGAGATCTTCGGGCCGGTCGATCTGCAGCGCTTGCGCCAGGGTTTTGTCGAGACGGCCACCGCCGGCATGTTGCCCGAGGCGGACATCGCGTTTTTGGACGAGGTGTTTTTGGGCTCGACGGCGATCCTCAATACGCTGCTCAGCCTGTTGAACGAGCGCACCTTTCGGCGCGGACACACCGCGATCAAGGTGCCGCTTCGGGTGTGCGTGGGCGCCTCGAATGCGCTGCCAAGCGACGAGCTCTTGGCGGCGTTTGCCGATCGCTTCCTGGTGCGCCACTTCGTCGAGCCGATCGCTCACAGCCGGCTCGAGGATTTGTTGGAGGCCGGCTGGGATTTGCAGGATCGAGGCGTGGTGGCGCGCGCCAGCCTGGCCGACGTCGATGCGCTGGCGCGCGCGGCGCGCACGGTCGAGATGCAGGCCGTTCGGCCCCTGCTCGCTCAGGCCGTGCGCTCCCTGCGCGCGGCCGACATCGAGTTATCGGATCGGCGTATCGTCAAGGTGCAGCGCCTGGTGGCGGCCGCTGCTACACTCGATGGGCGTCAGATCGCAAGCGGCGCGGATCTGTGGCCGATCGTCTTTGCCGTTCCCACGGCCGAGCACCAGGCGCAGGCGCGCGAGGTGCTGCGCGAGCTGCTCGATGAGAGTCGCAACCGGGCGCTGACCCAGGCCGCCCTCGAGGCCTCGCGCGGGCCGGCGGCGCGGGCGATGCGCATCGTCGAGCGGGCGCGAGAGATCTTGGTCGCGCGCCCGCTCGAAGGCC
>JACCWM010000084.1 GCA_013697635.1 Lujinxingiaceae bacterium
TGGCCAAGCCCGGCTCGGTTCTGCCGCACACGAAGTTTGCCGCCGAGGTCTACATCCTGACCAAGGAAGAGGGTGGACGCCACACGCCGTTTTTCGCCGGCTACCGTCCCCAGTTCTACTTTCGCACCACCGACGTGACCGGCTCGGTCATCCTCCAAGAGGGTGTCGAGATGGTTATGCCCGGCGACCGCATCACGATCACCGCCGAGCTGATCACCCCGATCGCCATGCAAGACGGTCTGCGCTTCGCCATCCGTGAGGGCGGTCGCACCGTCGGCGCCGGCGTCGTCACCAAGATCCTTTGAGCACGCCGGAAAAAGGCGAAATGGCTGCTAATTAGATCTTGATCTTGGTATTTGCCTACTGTATGGTCCGCGTTCCCTGAGGGCTGCCCGCCCAGCATCGTCTTTGACGATGAGCCGCATAGAGACGCGGTCTGGGAGGGTTCGAAGGTTCAAAAACACGCATCTCAAGTTTCCCACCCGAGCGCCTCCTCAACCAAAGAGGCGACAGGCTTCGCGGGTGGGATGTGAGTTTAAGCGCAACACGAAAAACACGCGCAAAAGAGCGGCCCCCAGGGGCAGCTCCGTCGCAAGAGGTTCTGTAATGGCAAACGAGAAAATACGCATCAAGCTCAAGGCATACGATCACAAGCTGCTCGATGCCTCGGCTGCTGACATCGTGGAGACGGCGAAGAGGACCGGCGCGCAAGTGGCCGGACCGATTCCGCTGCCGACCAAGATCAACCGCTGGACGGTGCTTCGCAGCCCGTTCATCGACAAGAAGTCGCGTGAGCAATTCGAGATGCGCACACACAAGCGCATCCTCGATATTCTCAAGCCCACTCAAGACACGCTTGACGCCCTCATGCGCCTCGATCTGGCGGCCGGAGTCGACGTCGAGATCAAGACCTGATCGCTCAAGTCCGTCTCGAGATTTGAAGAAGTCTGGCTTACCTGCATCTGGGGGGTGAGCCGTAACAGTCACTCTTTCGCGCGTCCGAGCTACAGTCAGGACGGCGCAGGAGAATCGTATGAAAGTAACAGTTGTTGATCTGAACAATAAGCCCGTGGGCGAGATTGAACTCGACCCGAGCGTCTTCGAGACCGAGGTGCGCGAGCATCTCTTCTGGGAAGTTGTCAACTGGCAGCGCGCCAAGCGGCGCGCTGGCACGCACAAGGTCAAGGGTCGCTCCGAGGTCCGCGGTGGTGGCAAGAAGCCGTGGCGCCAAAAGGGCACCGGACGCGCTCGCCAGGGCAGCACCCGCTCGCCGAACTGGCCGGGCGGTGGTGTGGTCCATGGACCGACGCCGCGCGACTACAGCTACAACATGCCCAAGAAAAAGCGCAAAGCGGCACTTCGCTCCGCGCTGAGCATGAAGCTGCGCGACGGGCGTTTGCGCGTCGTCGAAAGCCTGGTACTGCCCGAAATCAAGACGAAAAGCGCGATCAAGACGCTCCAGTTGTTGGAGGCGCCCAAGGCCCTGCTCGTCGATATCACCACGCGAAACGAAGGTGATCAATCGGTCGTACACAACGAGAATCTGCGCCTGTCGGTGCGAAATCTCGAGCACGCCAAATACTTGGCTGCGGACGGGCTCAACGTTGAGGATATTCTGCGCTACGAGGTCCTCGTACTCTCGCGAAGCGCTGTCGAGAAGCTGCAGGAGACATTGAGGTCATGACGAACCCATACGACATCATCATTCGTCCCGTGCTCACCGAAAAAACTACGGAGATGGCTGAGGACAACAAGGTTGTCTTCCGCGTCAACAAGAAGGCCAACAAGCATCAGATCCGCGAAGCGGTCGAGAAGCTCTTTGGTGTCGACGTAGTCAAGGTCAACACGATTTTCGTTCCCAGCAAGCCCAAGCGTGTGGGTCGATCCCAGGGGCGTCGTTCGCCCTACAAGAAGGCCGTCATTACCATGGCCCAGGGACAGACCATCGACTTCTATGCGTCCGAGACACCGGAGGGAGAAGCCGGCGTTCTGTGAGACCTTGAACATTAAGGTCTCAAAAAACGCTGCCGCATCCTCTCACCGGTTCCTGATAAAGGCAGGTAGATCATGGCTATGAAAGAATTCAAACCGACCTCGCCGGGACAACGCTTCGCGCGTCTTTCCGATTCGAAGAAGGTCATCACCAAGTCGACACCCGAGAAGAACCTGACCGAGCCGCTCTCGAGCTCTGCTGGTCGCAATCAATCGGGTCATATCACCGTTCGCCATCGCGGCGGTGGTCACAAGCGTCGCTACCGTGTCGTTGATTTTCGTCGCAGCAAGACCGGCGTGCCGGCCACCGTTGCCGCGATCGAGTACGATCCGAACCGCACCGCTTACATTGCTTTGCTCCACTACGCCGACGGCGAGAAGAGCTACATCCTGGCTCCGCAAAAGCTGGGCGTGGGCGACCAGGTGGTCTCCAGCGCGCATGCCGACATCAAGCCGGGCAACTCGCTCAAGCTCAAGTACATCCCGACTGGCACAGTCATTCACAACATCGAGCTTCGCCCCGGCAAGGGAGGGCAGATGGCTCGCTCCGCCGGTACCTGGGCTCAGTTGATGGCCAAGGAAGGAAAGTATGCGCTGCTGCGTTTGCCTTCCGGCGAGCTTCGCCGCGTGCTCTTGACCTGTCGTGCAACCGTGGGCGCGGTCTCCAACCGCGAGCACGAGAACGTCTCGCTTGGAAAAGCCGGCCGTAAGCGTTGGATGGGCTTTCGTCCCTCGGTTCGTGGTGTTGCCATGAACCCCGTCGATCACCCCCACGGTGGTGGTGAGGGTCGTACCTCCGGTGGTCGCCATCCGGTGAGTCCCTGGGGTCAAAAGTCCAAGGGCAAGAAGACCCGCACCAACAAGCGGACCTCAAAGTTCATCGTCAAACGTCGTAAGTAAGCGTTGCGCCCTTTGAGGGGCGCTCGTCCGAGCGAAGTGATTTGTCAGGAGAGTAATCGTGCCACGTTCCATTAAGAAAGGCCCATTCGTCGATACAAGCCTCATGAAGAAGGTGCAGCGCGCTCGCCAAGCCGGCGACCGTCGTGCCCTCAAGACCTGGAGCCGTCGTTCGATGATCGTGCCAGATTTCATCGGTCTTACTTTTGCCGTGCACAATGGCAAGGAATTCGTTCCCGTGTTCGTCACGGAGAACATGGTTGGCCACAAGTTGGGCGAGTTTGCCCCGACGCGTACCTTTTATGGGCACGCAGCCGATCGCAAGGCAAAGGTACGCGGACGCTGACGCCACCCGATCTCTTGGGTGCGAGCAGAAGACGTCCAGCGTTTGTGAACTGGTCGAAGGAAGGAAAAATTATTTGAGGCTGAACGTCACCCACCCTGGTGGTCGCGCGAAAGGCTTCGAATCGAAGAGCTGAGTTTTTAGCCATGAGCAAGCCGAAGTCAAAGCAACATCGCGCGAATCAGGCCTCCGTCCTGAACATTCGCATCGCGCCCCGCAAGGCTCGAGTCGTCGTCGATCTCGTCCGTAACAAGCATGTCGAAGAGGCATTGCAAATTCTTCAGTTTACGCCTAAGAAGGCGTCGCCTGTCGTTGCAAAACTCATCGAGTCGGCAATCCACAACGTCACGAACAGTGAGCAGTTGGATTGGGACACGGATGATCTGTACGTGGCCCAGGCCTATGTCAATGAAGGGCCCACGCTGCGTCGTTTTACGCCGCGCGCCCAGGGTCGTGCCACACGCATCAACAAACGCACAAGTCAGATCACCGTCGTTTTGCAACCTCGCGGATGACACGCTTGTTCTAAGGTTTAGGAGGTCGTTTTGGGTCAGAAAGTTCATCCTACAGGTTTTCGTCTCGGGATCATCAAGCCCTGGAATTCGAAGTGGTACGAGGAGAAGAATTACTCCAAGTGGCTGCACGAGGACCTCAAGCTGAAGCGCTATCTCCAGGAGCAACTGGGGCATACCGGAATCAGCAAGATTGATATCGAGCGCATGGCCAACAAGGTCAAGGTTTCCATTCACACCGCCAAGCCAGGCATTGTCATCGGCAAGCGCGGTTCTGGAATTGAAGGCCTGAAAAAGGATCTGCAGCGCCACACCACTAGCGAGATCTTCTTGAATATTCAGGAGGTTCGCAAAGCTGAACTCGACGCAAAGCTCGTGGCCGAGAGCATCGCCACCCAGCTCGAGCGTCGTGTCAGCTTTCGCCGGGCGATGAAAAAGGCGGTGCAGACGACGATGAAATTTGGAGCCAAGGGTATCCGCATCAATTGTGCGGGCCGCTTGGGCGGCGCCGAGATGAGCAGGCGCGAGTGGTACTTGGAGGGACGCGTGCCGCTGCATACGCTGCGCGCCGACATCGATTATGGTGTCGCCACGGCCAAGACCACTTACGGTGCGATCGGTGTCAAGGTATGGATCTTCAAGGGCGAAGTGCTCGAAGATTAATCGGGTTACGGGCAACCGTGCTCGTGAAGGAAAGAAGGAGTTATCATGCTTAGTCCAAAACGCGTGCGCTGGCGCAAGCAACACAAGGGGCGAACCAAGGGAACAGCTTACCGTGGCAGCACGGTATCCTTTGGCGAGTTTGCCCTGATCGCCATGGAGCCGGCGCGCATCACTGCTCGCCAGATCGAGGCGGCTCGTATCGCCATGACGCGCCACATCAAGCGCGGTGGTAAGATCTGGATTCGTGTATTCCCAGACAAGTCGGTCACGCGAAAGCCGGCCGAGACTCGAATGGGTAAAGGTAAGGGTTCACCCGAAGAATGGGTGGCCGTAGTCAAGCCGGGTCGCGTCATGTACGAGATGGACGGCGTACCCCGCGAGTTGGCCCAGGAGGCCTTCCGCTTGGCAGGTCACAAGCTTCCCATCAAGGTGAAGTTCGTCGTACGAGGAGAGACACTATGAAGGCCGCACAGTTGAAAGACAAAACCGAGCAGGAGCTGCGCGCGCTGGAGACTCAACTTCGCGATGAGCTGTTCAGGCTTCGCCTGAAGCAGTACACGGGACAGCTTCGCCGTACCAGCGAGCTCGAAGGCAAGCGCCGCGACATCGCGCGCGTTAAGACGATTTTGAACCAGCGCAACGCCTGAAAACGGCGGCGCGTGATTGAGCATTGGTCAGGAGCAAGACATGGTGACGGAAGATTCCCCCGAAGGCCGCACGAGCCAACGCAAGACTCGTATCGGCCTCGTGGTCAGTGACAAGATGGACAAGACTGTCGTGGTCTCCATCACTCGCCGCTTCATGCACACAAAGTACAAAAAGTACGTCAAAGAGCGCTTGAAGTACAAGGTGCATGACGAGAACAACGAGTGCGCGATCGGCGACAAGGTCCTCATTGAGGAGACTCGCCCGCTCTCGCGCCACAAACACTGGCGCGTCAAGCAAATCCTGGAGAAGGCCCCGGTCGTCTGATCGGAGCAAGGTCGGGCCAGGGCTTGGTGGTATACCGGTCGATTGCGGAAGAATATCCCCTGCGTGGGCGGCTCCGCGCCGGCCTCAACGGGTTTAGTGCACAATAGAGGTACGTCATGATTCAAATGCAAACCAGGCTTCAAGTGGCCGACAACTCCGGCGCCCGTGAGGTGCAGTGCATCAAGGTGCTCGGAGGCTCGAAGCGCCGCTATGCGTCGGTAGGAGATACGATCATCGTCTCGGTCAAAGAGGCGCTGCCCAACTCCAAGGTCAAGAAGGGCGAAGTCAAGCGCGCCGTCGTGGTGCGCACCAGCAAAGAGATCGCCCGAGCCGACGGCACGTATATTCGCTTCGACGACAATGCCGCCGTCTTGATCGACAACCAAAGTCAGCCCCTGGGCACACGCATCTTCGGGCCAGTTGCCCGTGAACTGCGTGCCCGAGAGTATATGCGAATCGTCAGCCTTGCTCCGGAAGTGCTCTAAGATCACGACCACAAGGCGGCGCCAGCAGTGCGCCAGAATGGAGTTGGAATATGCACGTCAAGAAAAACGATAAAGTGATTATCCTCACCGGAAAAGACCGCAATCTCACCGGTGAGATCATCGACATTGATCTCAAGAAGGGCCGCGTCAAAGTGGCCCGACGCAACATGATCGTCAAGCACAAGAAGCCCAGCCCCACCACGGGTGAGGCCGGCGCGCGCATCGATCAGGAGAACTGGATCAATGCCTCCAATGTCGCGCTCTTTAGTGAGAAGACGGAGGGCCCGGTTCGCACAAGTGCACGTTGGAAGGGCAAGGGCGGTGAGCTCTTCGCCTCGCGCAAGGATGCGGCACTGAGCTTTGGCCAGGACGCACCCGAGCGCATCACCAAAGTGCGCTACGCCAAGAAGACTGAAGAAGTCTTCGATTGAAAGCTTGGTCTGCGGGCGGCGATCACAAACAACCTTTTTGAGTTGTGAAGACGCAGCCTTGACAGCCCGGTCCACTTTAGCTAAGTAGGTCGCCCTTCGCGACGGTGCGGTTCGTGCCCATCGTCGATTTTTGTGTGAAGTGCGACACCGGCAACAGAAGTCCAACAGCACAGAAACCTGTTGGCAAGGAGATGAGTCATGGCGTTTTTGGAAGCGAAATATAAGAGCGAGATGGTGCCTTCCCTTATGGAGGAACTCGGCTACACCAATCCAATGCGTGTTCCACGCGTGTTGAAGGTGTCGGTGAACATGGGCCTGGGCGAAGCGGTTCAAAACCCCAAGATCATCGAAGTCGCGGCGGCCGAGCTTGCGATCATCACCGGCCAAAAGCCCATCGTCACGCGTGCACGTCGCTCGATTGCGACCTTCAAGCTGCGCGAGGGCATGCCGATCGGTGTCAAGGTCACCCTGCGCAACCAGCGCATGTACGAGTTTCTCGAGCGCCTGATCTACATCGCGCTGCCACGCGTGCGCGATTTTAAGGGCGTCAGTTCCAAGTCCTTCGACGGACATGGTAACTACTCGCTGGGCATTCGTGAGCAGATCATCTTTCCCGAGATCAACTACGACAAGGTCGACAAGATCCGGGGCATGAACATCACGATCGTCACGTCGGCCGAGAACGACGAGATCGCAACGTCTCTGCTGCGCAAGTTTGGCATGCCGTTTCGTTAACGCAAGGCCTTTGACGTTTCAAACCTGGCTGCGGCCTGCACCTGGCGCGCGGTTATGCATCAAACCACATCTAAAGTGATGGAGTCTCGTTTTGGCACGCAAAGCACTGGCCGTTAAGGCCACGAAAAAACAAAAATTCGCTGTCCGAGAATACAACCGCTGCCCGCTTTGCGGACGCTCGAGAGCGTACTTGCGCAAATTCGACATGTGTCGTATTTGCTTCCGCAATTTGGCGTTGCAGGGAGATATCCCGGGCATCACCAAAGCCAGCTGGTAAGAACCACAACGTGTCTATACGCGCCGTGATTGGGCGCGTGTGAGGCATCGATTTAGGCCCGCGCGCCGGCAGGCTCCGACATGGGTTCGGAGTTGCGAGCGCGACGCGGGAACCGCTTCGATGGAGAAGTGAATCATGGCTACACTTACCGATCCAATCGCGGATCTGCTCACCCGTATTCGCAATGCCCAGATGGCCGGGCATGCCAAGGTGGTCGTCCCTGCGAGCAAAATTAAGTTCGAAATTGCCAAGATCCTTGGCAGCTATGGCTATATCGGCGAGGCCCGCTGGCAAGGCGAAGGCCCGCAGGCCGTGATCGAACTCGATCTCAAGTACGACCGTCAAAACGTCGGCATGATCCGCTCAATCAAGCGGATCAGCAAGCCCTCGCGCCGCGTCTACGTCAGTGTCAACGAGATTCCCAACGTGCTCAACGGGCTGGGTTTGGCCATCCTGTCGACCTCGCGTGGGATCCTTGGGGATCGGGAAGCACGCACCACCAATGTTGGTGGCGAGCTTCTTTGTACAGTGTACTGAAAACTTGCTCGTTGGGAGAGAATCATGAGTCGCATAGGTAAACAACCCATCACTGTTCCCGACAAGGTCGAGATCAAGATCGATGGGAGCAAGGTATCCGTCAAAGGTCCGCTCGGCTCGCTCGAGCGCACCGTCTCCGACGTGGTCGATATCGCTATCGAAGACAACCAGGTCATCATCAGCCGCCGCGACGATTCCCGCGAGGGACGCAGTCACCAGGGGCTCGTTCGCAGTCTTGTGGCCAATATGGTCGAGGGCGTGGCCACGGGCTTCAAGCGCAATCTTGAGATCAACGGCGTCGGCTACCGCGCGGAAGTGCGCGGATCGTTTGTGCGCTTCGATCTCGGCTACAGCCATCCCATCTTGTTCGAGCTTCCTGCGACGGTCAAAGTCACGATCGAGCGCCAGACACAGCTCAGCTTGCAAAGCCCTGACAAGGAATTGTTGGGTCAGGTGGCCGCGAAGATCCGAGGTTTGCGCAAGCCCGAGCCTTACAAGGGCAAGGGTGTCAAGTATTCTGACGAGGTCATTCGCCGCAAGGTCGGTAAGTCCGGCGGCAAGTAATAGGCAGGCGCACCGCGCTTCGAGAGGGAATTTGAGATGCAGAACAAGACTGAACAACAGAGTGGCCGGCTTCGTCGCAAGCGACGCATCCGCAAGAAGATCTTCGGCGTGGTCTCCAAGCCCCGCATGTCCGTCTATCGCTCGAACAAAGCGATTTACGTGCAGGTCGTTGACGACATCTCTGGGCGCACCCTGGCCAGCGCGTCGTCGATCGATCATGACGCTCGCGAGACCTTCAAGGGTCTGGATAAGAAGGAGCAGGCCAAGGCCGTCGGAAAGCTCCTCGCTCAGCGCGCGTTGCAAAATGGGCTCGAGGAAGTGGTTTTCGATCGCAATGGATTTATCTATCACGGCCGCGTAGCGGCTGTTGCCGAAGGTGCCCGTGAAGGCGGGCTTCGGTTCTAAAGGAGAGTCGCTGTGGCAAACAACGAACGACGACGGAAAAAGGGTGTCGAGACTGATCTCAAGGATCAGGTCATCGCCATCAATCGCGTCGCAAAGGTCGTCAAGGGTGGTCGTCGCTTCAGCTTCGGCGCGATTGTCGCCGTCGGTGATGGCGAAGGGCGCGTGGGCGTCGGACATGGAAAGGCCAACGAGGTTCCCGAAGCGATTCGCAAGGGCACCGAGAAGGCAAAGCGCGCGATGATCGAGGTGCCCATCATCGATGAGACGATCCCACACGAGGTGTTGGGGCGGTTCAATTCGGGAGAGGTGCTGTTGCTGCCGGCAAGCGCCGGTACCGGCGTCATCGCTGGTGGTGCTGTGCGTGCCATCTTGGAACTTGCTGGTATCAGCAACATTTTGTCCAAGAGCCTGGGCTCGAACAACCCGCACAACGTCGTTCACGCGACGATGCAGGCGCTGGGCCAGCTCAATGATCCGGATGCGTACCGTCGCCGGCTCGGACAGATCAGCGAAGAAGAGTAACTGCGGCTTGCTTCTCTTCTCTCGCGAATAGAGTGAAGAGAGTTGTTGTTTGTGAGTAGACGCTTGTCCCTGCGGCCGTGATCAAACGCGCTGGCTGGCGACAGAAAGGAGTTATATGGGTCGGCTTAAGGTCTCCCTGGTTCGCGGCCTCATTGGCCAAACAAAACGTCAACGTGACTCCGTTCGCGGCCTTGGTCTCAAGCGGCGCCACGATTCCGTGGTGGTGCAAGACACACCGTCGGCGCGCGGCTTGATCGGCAAAGTGTCGCATCTTGTGACCGTCGAGAAGATTGAGGATTGAGATTATGGATTTGAGTAATTTGAGAGCACCCGCCGGCGCCACCAAGGACCGAAAGCGGGTTGGACGTGGGCACGGCAGCGGCACGGGCAAGACGGCAGGCAAAGGTCATAAAGGCCAAAAAGCCCGCAGCGGCGGCTCGGTGCGTCCCGGTTTCGAAGGTGGTCAGACGCCTTTGCATCGACGTATCCCCAAGCTGGGCTTCATCAATCCCTTCAGCAAAGAGTATTCCATCATCAACTTGGATGACCTCGACCGGCTCTTCTCCGACGGTGACGTCGTCGACGATGCCAAACTTCGCGAGATTGGACATGTGCGGCGCAAGCTCGATGGGATCAAGGTCCTGGGCTCGGGCCAGCTCACCAAGAAGTTGACGGTCAAGGCGCACAAGTTCAGCAAGTCCGCCGTTGTGGCCATTGAAAAGGCCGGTGGCAGCGCAGAGGTCATTTAACGTGTCTAGTAAGTTTTCAGATATCACCAAGATACCAGAGCTGCGTCGACGCATTTTGTTCACGCTGGGGCTGCTGGCCGTCTACCGTGTAGGCGTCTTCATCACCGTTCCTGGTGTCAACCGCAGTTCCATGTCGCAGATTGTCTCCGGCGGCGGCGAATTGCTCGGTCTGATGAACCTCTTTACCGGTGGCGCGCTCGAGTTGATGAGCATTTTTGCGCTCGGTATCATGCCCTACATCTCGGCCTCGATCATCTTGCAATTGATGACGGTGGTCGTACCTGCCATTGAACGACTCAAGAAAGAGGGGCAGACGGGCCAGAAGAAGATCACCCAGTGGACGCGCTACGGCACGGTCGGCTTGGGTTTGATTCAAGGCTTCTTTATCTCGTTGTACCTCGAGAACATGCACAACAGCAACGCCGAGCTCGGCTTGCTCGAGGAGCCGGGTTGGGGATTTCGCATCGTCACCGTCTTGACGTTGACCGCCGGAACCGTGTTCGTGATGTGGCTGGGTGAGCAGATCACCGAGCGCGGCATTGGCAACGGCATCTCCTTGATCATCACGGCCGGTATCATCGCGCAGTTTCCGACAGCCATTATCCAGACCTATGCACAGTACGAAACCGGCGCGATGACTACCTTTACCATTTTGGTGCTTGGTGGCATTGCCCTGTTCGTCACGTGGGCTATCGTCTTCATGGAGACGGCCCAGCGGCGCATACCGTTGCAGTATTCCAAGCGGATTTTGGGCAGAAAGATCTACGGTGGACAGGCACATCACCTGCCGCTCAAGGTCAACATGGCTGGCGTCATTCCGCCGATCTTTGCCATGTCACTGCTGATCTTTCCAACGACGATCGCGAGTTACTTTCAAGATCAGCCGATCGGGCAGTGGATCCAACAGATCCTCATCCCGGGCGATTGGCGCTACAACTTGATTTACGTGATTCTGATCGTCTTCTTCTGTTTTTTCTATACGGCCGTACAGGTCAATCCCGTGGACATCGCCGACAACCTCAAGCGCTCCGACGCTTATATCCCGGGTATTCGACCGGGTAAGAAGACCGCGGAGTACATCGACGAAGTTTTGAGTCGATTGACGATGGCTGGCGCGTTGTATATCTCCGCGGTGTGTGTGTTGCCCTACTTCCTCATCGACGAGCTTGGTGTCAGTTTCTACTTTGGCGGCACGAGCTTGTTGATCATCGTGGTTGTCGGACTCGATACGGTCAATCAGATAGAGAATCATCTGATCACCCGTCATTACGAGGGATTCGGCGCCAGTGGTGGAAGTCAGGGGCCAAGCCGCATCAAGGGCCGTACGCCCACGGATCTCGACGCATAGCTTGGCACCACAGTCCGGCTAATTGTATGCACGTCTTGGGCAAACCCATCCCACCAGCGGGGATGGGTTTGTCGTATAATTGGAATGTTTCAAGGGCAGGTCGGTTATGGCCAAGAGAAAATTGATGATGCTCGGCCCCCCCGGGGCGGGAAAAGGCACTCAGGCCAAGCTGCTCTCCGAGAGGCTCAGCATTCCTCATGTCTCAACAGGCGACATGCTGCGTGAAGCGCGACGAAAGGGCACGCCGATGGGCCAAGAGGCGGCGCGCTACATGGATGGTGGCCAACTCGTGCCCGACGAAGTTGTCATTGGCATTGTGCGCGAGCGCCTTGCTGAAGAGGACGCGCAGGCAGGCTTTATCCTCGACGGTTTTCCCCGCACGCGCCCACAAGCCGAGTCACTCGATGCCATGGGTATCGTGCTCGAAGCGGTGCTCAATGTCAGGGTGTCCGACGATGAGGTCGTTCGCCGCCTTGGCGGCCGGTTGAGTTGTCCGGCCTGCGGGAGAGTTTACCACGAAGCCTTCAGTCCACCGACTGTTAGCGATACTTGTGATACCTGTGGGCACCTGGGATTGATCAAACGCGAAGATGACCGCCCTGAGGCCATCCGTGAGCGGCTCAAGGGCTACTGGGCCCAGACCAATCCTCTGGTCGAGTATTATGAGAGCAAGGGCGTGCTCGTCGATGTCGATGGCGAGCGTGAGCCGGTCGATGTCGAGCGACAAGTCGTCGATGCAGTGCAATAAGGCAATTCGCCGTCTCCAAGGAGTCGGTACGACGTAAAAAGGCAAAGCGACGATGGCACGGACACGGATCGAACTCAAAAGCAGCGACGAGATTGCTGTGATGGCACGTGCCGGCGCGATCGTCTGCGAAGTGCTCGACACGGTCGAGTCGCACGCCATGGCAGGCATTTCGACCTTTGCGTTGGATGAGATCGCCCGTGACGTCATGAGCCGCCACGGTGCGACCAGCGCGTTTTTGAATTACCCACATGATCGCGGTGGAATACCGTTTCCAGGCGTGCTCTGTACCTCGGTGAACGAGGCGATCGTCCATGGGATCCCCTCGCGCGAGCAGGTTTTGGTCACCGGTGATGTGGTGACGATCGATTTCGGATGTGTGTTCGAAGGCTTTTACGGAGACAGCGCGCGCACGATCGCTGTCGGCGAGGTCAGCCCCGAGGTGCAACACTTGCTGGAGATCACGCGCCAGGCGCTTGACGAGGCGATCGCCCAGTGCGGAGTGGATCGTCATCTCCATGAGATCGGTGCCGCCGTGGAGCGGATCGTTCGTCCCCATGGCTATGGAATCGTTGCGGAGTTTGTCGGCCACGGCATTGGCCGCAGCCTGCATGAAGATCCGCAGGTACCAAATTATGTGCCCAAAGGCTATAAAGCCTGCAGCGGGCTGCGGCTTGAGCCGGGTCTGGTCATGGCGATTGAGCCTATGGTCAATCTGGGGACGGCGCGAACAAAGCGGCACAAAGATGGATGGACGATCATCACGGCCGACGGTTTGCCATCGGCTCATTTTGAGCACACGGTCGCAATTACCGAGGATGGCCCAATCGTCTTGACTTCGCGGACGTGACCATGTATTAAACGCCCCCTTGTCGCGTGCCGTTACCAAATGTGCCCGAACGCGATTGCGGGCAGCGACAGCGACTAATCGAATCAAAAGGTATGGTTTTATGGCGAAAGAAGAGGCAATCGAGGTTCAGGGCAAGGTTATCGAGCCATTGCCAAACGCCATGTTTCGAGTGGAATTGGAAAACGGTCACCAGGTTCTCGCGCATATCTCTGGAAAGATGCGGATGCACTTTATCAAGATCCTGCCGGGTGACACGGTAACTGTAGAACTGTCGCCGTATGATTTGACGCGTGGCAGGATTGTGTATCGCGAGAAGTAGGAAGGCGCCCATCGGCCATGCATGCTCGTCGCGAGACGCGCTGACATGGTGGAGACGACAATTTCGTGTTAGTGACTGCTCATGTTTTCCACGCGCGCAGCAGCTGACACAACGGATAGGAGAGTGGTCATGAAGGTTCGACCATCGGTCAAGAAAATGTGTGACAAGTGCAAGGTCATTCGGCGCAAGGGCGTGGTGCGCGTGATCTGCATCAATCCTCGGCACAAACAACGGCAAGGTTAATTGGTCGCCTTCGGGCGATCGAAGGTCCACTCGAGCGAGTGCGACCGCGCCTGGCGACTCATAATGAACGTAGGAGATTCACGTGGCACGTATTGCAGGTGTCGACTTACCGCGAAAGAAACGCATTGATATCGCTCTGACCTATATCTATGGGATCGGACGTACGATGGCGAAAGAGATTCTCGTCAAGGCTCAGGTTGAGCCGTCAGCTCAGGCTGACGACTTGAGCGAGGCTGAGGTGCGCAGCATCCGTGAGGTCATCGAGGGCGGCTACAAGGTCGAAGGTGATCTTCGACGCGAAGTCCAGATGAACATCAAGCGCCTCAAGGATCTTGGTTGTTATCGTGGCCTGCGCCATCGCCGCAGCCTTCCCTCTCGTGGCCAGCGCACGCGTACCAACGCGCGCACTCGTCGTGGGCCGCGCCGGGCGATGGTTCGCAAGAAGCGTTGAAGAAAAGCTGTCAACGGATGGCCATTTGTGGGCCGTCTTGACCGGTGGTGTACCATCGAGAAGTTGCCCGAGAGGGCGAACGGGAGATTTTGAGTCATGGTTAAAGGCAAGACGAAAACAAAACGCAAGGTGCGCAAAAATGTCCCCACGGGCATCGCGCACGTTCATGCGACCTTCAATAATACCATCGTGACCCTGACGGATAGCTCCGGCAACGCGTTGTCGTGGTCGAGTGCGGGTGCGCGTGGCTTCAAGGGCTCCAAGAAGTCCACGCCTTACGCCGCTGGCATCGCTGCAGAGGATGCCGCACGCAAGGCGCAGGAGCATGGTCTCAAGACTATTTCGGTCTTTCTCAAGGGCCCGGGACCTGGGCGCGAGTCTGCGCTTCGTTCGTTGCAGTCGGCGGGTCTCAAAATCACGGCGATCCGTGACGTGACGCCGCTGCCGCATAACGGGTGCCGTCCGCCCAAGCGTCGTCGCGTCTAAGTCAGGCTCGACGATCACCTGAGTTCGACCATCTTCCGTGAGACGAAGGCCTCTGACACACTTGGACGGCGCTCCTCTCATCGTGATCAAACAATCGTTGTGCGGAGGCATAGTACATGTACCGAAACTGGCGAGATCTCATTAAGCCTCGCGAGGTGACCATCGACCCTCGCTCGAAGACCGACACGTACGGTAAATTTGTATGTGAGCCATTTGAGCGCGGATACGGTATCACGGTGGGCAACGCTCTGCGACGCATCCTGCTCAGCAGCATCATGGGTGCGGCCGTTACCAAGTTGCGCATCGATGGTGCTCTGCACGAGTTCACCAGCCTGCCCGAGGTCAAGGAAGACGTCACCGACATCATCCTCAATCTCAAGGAGTTGCGTCTCAAACTCCACGGCAATGACGCCCAGGTGGTCACGATCGATGTTGAAGGCCCCTGCGTGGTCACCGGCGCCGACATTGCCACGGGTGCCTCGGTCGAAGTGCTCAACCCTGAGCACGTGATCGCGACGGTCAGTGAGAAGGGACGGCTTCGCATGGAGCTGACCGTCGAAGCTGGGCGTGGCTACGTCGTCGCCGAGGACAACAAGGCAGAAGAAGATCCGATCGGGGTCATCCCGATCGACAGCCTTTTCAGCCCGATTCGCAAGGTGAACTACCAGATCACCAATGCACGCGTTGCCCAGCGTACGGATTACAACCGTCTGACTCTGGAAGTCTGGACCGACGGCAGCGTGGCTCCCGAGGATGCCGTGGCTTTTGCCGCAAAGATTCTCAAGGAGCAGGTCTCAATTTTCATCAACTTCGACGAGACCGCCGAGCCGCAGGAAATCATCGAGGAGGCCGAGCCGGAGTTCAACGAGAACCTGCTCAAGCCCATCGACGAGCTCGAGCTCTCCGTGCGAAGCTTTAACTGCCTGCAGACCGCAGGTATCAAATATGTGGGCGATCTTGTCCAAAAGACCGAGGCGGAGCTGCTCAAGACCAAGAACTTTGGTCGCAAGTCGCTCAAGGAGATCAAGGAGATTCTCGAGAAGCTCGGGCTTGATCTGGGACTTCGAATCGAGAATTGGCCTCCGAAGGAACTGGAGAGGAAGACGGCCGAGGGTGGTTGATTCCCCCACGCGCCTTTGAAGCTGTAGAGCTATGTCTCGCGCAGCACAAGGAATGAGATCATGCGACATTTGAAATCCGGTCGTTCGCTTAGCCGCGATGCAGCTCACCGCAAGGCGATGCTGCAGAATCTGGCCGCGAGCCTGATCAAGTACGAAATCATCCAGACCACCGATGCCAAGGCCAAGGAATTGCGCCGCGTCACGGATCGGTTGATCACCCTGGGCAAGCGTGGAACGTTGCATGCGCGTCGTCAGGCTTTGGCTCAGATCAATGACGCCGAGCTCATCGGCAAGTTGTTCGACGATCTGGCCAAGCGTGAGGCGATTGCCACACGTGAGGGCGGCTACACGCGCCTGATCAAGGTGGGCAACCGCCAAGGCGACAACGCACCGATCTCCAGGATCTCCTGGGTTGGCTCGACCCTTGAGAACACCGAAGCGCTTCGCTACCCGGCCCATATTCGCGAGCAGTTCGTGACCGAAGATGAGGACGAAACCGAAGCCTGATTGCCGTGGCTTTCGTTAGCGTGACTTGAAAAGTCCCGATAGGATCTCGATCCGTCGGGATTTTTTTTTAAGTTCTTTGCTGGAAGGGATGGTGCCGCGTATGGGCCACCGACGTATGACATTCAGGCGTGCGGGCAGAGCGATCGATTGGCTCAAGGTAGTGGTCTTTTGCCTGGCTGTGATCGCGGCGAGCTCTTGCACCCACGGGCGGATGATCAGCCGTGGCGATCAGCACTTTGAGAAAGGGCAATACGAAGAGGCACTTGTCGCCTATGAGGATGCTCATAGGGCTCGACCAGACTCTTTGGAAGCGACACAGCGAGTCGAAACCACGCGAGTTCGCCTCGTCGAGGTGTGGGCGGAGCGATCTCGGGCAAGCATTCGGCTCGAGAATTATCTCGAGGCCATTGATAACGCTGCGCGGGCGCTAAGTTTTTCGCCCAACAATCCCCAGGCCCGCGCGATCGAACGCGAGGTCGTTGTGCGGATCGAAGAGCGCGCAGGCAAGGTGCTCGAAAGCGCTGACTTTGCTCAGGCCCTCAGGCTCTACGATGCGGTCTTCGAGCGCCTGGGCAATCAGGGGCAGGAGGCCCAGGAGCGGCGCGCAGAGATTCGAATCCGGTGGTCCAAAGACCTGGTAAAAAGGGCCGACGTGGCGGAGCAGGATTCGCAACCAGCCCGAGGGGTTTTGTTGTTGTCCAAGGCGTTTGCGTTGACCGCAGATCCGGAGCTTGCCAGCCGGCGCGACGCCTATCTCGACCGGGTCCGGGCAGAACGTCGCTACAAGGTGCTCGCTGTGGGTAATTCCGCCGAGGCAGGTTTTGCCTACGTCAGTGAGCGGCTGATGCGAGAGATGATGGGTCCATTTTTCGAAGTGTATTCGCCAACGGTGGACAAGCCACAGGCCAGCCTTCGCCTGGCGGTCGGTAAGCCTCGCTTTGATACCGATCGGCGCACGCGTACAGAGCGCGTCAACTATCAATCTGGGACGCGTCAGGCGCCAAATCCGCACTACAAGTCGCGACAAGATCGCGTTCACGACGAGGAGCGCAGAGTTCTCGAAGTCGAGCAAGAGATCACGCGCCAGCAGCAGTATGTGTCCAAGTATCAGAGCGATGTCGAGCGTGAGGGGCCGTCGCCCAATGTGTCGACCGGTGCCGAGCAAAATCTCAGCAACGCGCGAAGTAGGCTCGAGTCCGCGCAGCGGCGCGTTATCGATCAACGCCAGCAACTGCAGCGCGCTCGCGACGATCTGAACAATAGTCCGCAGTTTGTCGAAGAGGCGGTTTACTCCGATCACACCTACACGGTGACAACGCATACCTTGCGCGCTGCGGCTTCGTTACATGGCGAGCTGACCCACCGAGACGGACGCGCTGCGATTCCGCTTGATGCACAATTGCAAGTGGAGGCAAGCGACGACGAGTATGCCGCGCAGCCCGTCATCAACCTCGCTGAGCGACGACTCGAACTACCGAGCGCACAGGCGCTGACGCCTCGCCTCTACGAGCAGGCCTACAGGCGCAGCTATGATGCGCTCGCCCACAGTTTTGAGCAACATCGGCTAGAGTTGTTCGATAGGGCAAAGAACACCACGGCCAGCGATCAACGCAGCGAGCTCTACGTGATCTATATGTTGATGGATCTGGGCTCGATCGAGCCGTCTGCATCGATCGCGCTTGCAGCGCTCGAGGGAATTCCTGACAGTGTCGCGGTATTAACGCAGCTCGCTCGCTGATGGGCGAAGTCGATCGCTACCGCTCAGTTTTTACCCTTTTACCAAGGTCCAAGAGTCATGCGCGTTTCTGATTGGTATGGGCTGCCTGCAGGCAGCCCGCTTCGATTCGTCGTCCTGAGCGTGCTTTTGCTTTCGGGCGGGATCATTTCGGGTTGCTCCAGGCCGCAACCGGCCACAGAGGCTGCGCCAGCCGTTGTGCAAGAGACCCCGGGTCGTGTCGAGGCACCGACGGCGCAGACCACCGAGGCGCCCAAACGAATCATCCTGTTCATCGGCGACGGCATGGGTGTTGGCGCGATCACCGCGGCCACCTATGCCAAGGGGGAACCGCTTCATATGCTCGGCATGCCGCACGTGGGGTTTAATACCACACACGAACATGAGTTTGTGGTCGCGGATTCAGCGGCGAGCGCTACGGCCTTGGCTACCGGGCACAAGACGCACTTCGAGGCAGTCAGCGTCAAACCCGGAACACTCAAGAGTCAGGAGGAGGATTCGGCCAACCATCTGGAGACCATCGTTCAGACAGCGCACGCGGCCGGTTGGCGCACCGGGCTCGTCGCGACAAGTCGGATCAATCATGCGACTCCCGCAGCTTTTGCTGCACACCGCAGCAACCGCAACGATTACGAAGACATCGCTCACGATATGAGCCTCTCGCAGATCGATGTCATGCTTGGCGCCGGCTCCAAATTCTTCGAGAAGCGATCCGATGGTCGGGATCTCTTTGCGGCGATGGGTGAGCGCGGTTATACGGTGGCGCGAAGCGCCGAAGACGTACAGCTTGCTCGCAAGCAAAAAGCCAGAAAACTCGTGGGATTGATGCACGACTCGGACATGCCGTCAGCGCAAAGTGGGGAGCGCGCGATGAGTCTGAGTCAAATGACGACCACGGCCATCGAATTGCTCGACAACGACAACTCCGAGGGCTTCTTCTTGATGGTCGAAGGATCGCAGATCGATTGGTTTGGCCACGATCTCGACGGTGTTGGGGTCGTCGCCGAGACGCTCGACATGGACGAGGCCGTTGGTGCTGCGCTGGCCTATGCGCGCACCCGCGATGACACCTTGGTTGTCGTGACCGCGGATCACGAGACCGGCGGGATGAGCGTGCTCGATCCTGAATACATGAGTCGCTATCTGCTCGTGCTCGGTGGCCAGGGCGCCGCCGAGAAGTCGGTCGCCCTTGCCTCGCATCCCGATGCCAAGTCGCGGCCGTCACCATCGCCGGCGCAACATATCACGCTCGGTTCACTGAACGTGGGCGAGAGCACCAGGGAGGGGGCCATGGGCGCGCAGTTTGCCTTTGGGCCGCAAGAGCTCAAAGATCGGCGCCTGACCACCGATTTTGGTTACTTGTCTGTGGCGAGTCGGCCTCACTGGCAGCAAGCGGGCGCTTTCTCAGCCTCCCATACGGCGGTCATGGTCCCGGTTTTCGCGCAAGGACCGGCAGCGGCCTCTGTGGCTAGCGTGATCGACAATGCTGATCTGGGCGCGCGGCTCATTGAGCTCGTGCAGTGGCATGGCCGCGCTGATCGCCAACCGATCGAGGCGGGCATCGTCGGTGGCGTGGAGCGGCCTCAAAACGTGATCGTGCTGATTGGCGATGGCTTGGGCCTGAGCTCGTTGACTGCCGCACTCTATGTGCGCGGTCATTTGGAGATGTTGGCGATGCCGGTCAAGGGTCTGGTCGCCACCCATGGCACGGACCGCGTTGTCAACGACTCGGCGGCGACCGCCACGGCGCTTGCCACGGGGCGTCGCACGCGCTCCGGGGTGGTCGGCATGGCGCCAATCGACGGTGAGCTACGAAGCGTCGAGACTGTTTTGGAGCGCGCCGGCGCGAGAGGCCTTCGCACAGGCCTGGTGACCACCACAACGCTGACGCATGCGACACCGGCGTCATTTTACGCGCATCACCCCGATCGCAAGGCGGAGAAAGCCATCGCCGAGTTCTACATGGACATGCCCCAGCGAATCTCTGGCTATGGAGGCATCGACGTAGCGATTGCCGGTGGCTCGGAGATTTTCGGTGAAAAGCGATTGGCACAGTTGCGAGAGCGCGGCGTTCATGTCGCGCTTGAATGGAGTGGCGAGCCACTCGCGACCGACGCGCCCACGTTGCACTTGCTGGCCGCAGGCGGGCTGCCTGCGGCCGCGCAGCGCCATGGAGTTCAGGCAAGCGTGCCCTCGCTTGCGCGCATGACCGACGCAGCGATCACCAGTCTCTCGGCGCGCCAGCAGGGCTTCTTTCTGATGGTAGAGGGAGGCCAGATCGATTGGGCTCTGCACGGCCTCAACCGTGGCCAGGAGCTGATCGACGAGATCGTCGACTTTGACGAGGCCGTTGCCGCTGCTCTGGAATTTGCGCGCAAGGATGGAAACACCCTTGTGATCGTGACCTCTGACCACGATCACACCATCTCAGTGCTCGACAATCATTACATCTTTTCCGAGGGCCACTGCGGTGCCGCCAAACAATGCGGCGGCCACTATGAGATGGCGGTGTTGCCGGTCGCGACGTCCAAGCTGCACCGCAACGAGGGGTTGAATGATCTCAAACTGCAGGGCGATTTCGGCCCGCCCGGACTCCTCTTGCAGTATTCCTGGGCAGTGCTCGCTGCCAATGAACGTGTGCGCATGGCCGGACCTCACGCAGCCAACTTCGTACCGCTGTTTGCTTACGGTCCGTGGGCTGCGCGCTTTGGTGGATTTCACGATCAACCTGACGTCGGCAAGCTGCTCATGGAGTGGGCTAGCTCTGCGCCCTGAAGCCCGCTGACACGCGCTTTGGGTTCCGGTTAGACGGCGCTGCGCCGACCGCCCATGAAGAAATAGGCCAGCAGGCTCAAAACGAAGAGCGCGAGGAAAACGTAGAACAGAATCTCGGCGATCGCGGCCAAGCCAGTGGCAATCCCTGCAAAACCCAGGATTGCGGCGACAACGGCAACGAGAAAAAATGCGAGTGCCCACCACAACATACGATACTCCTTTTCGTGACTACGAGGTGCGGTCATGCTGCTCTTGCAAATATACGCTGCAAAAGTGTCGTGCTAATGCTAAGTGCCCTGATTTAAAGGTCAATCAGGTTGTCGTGCCGTGGATGGGCGGCTAACAGGAGGCTTCGATGATAATACCCAGGGTCATTATCCACGGCGGTGCAGGTCGTGCGCTCAAGAGCAGTGAGCGCGCCGCTTCGGTTCAGGCAGCGCTATACGCCGTGCTCGACGAGATCCACCAGATGCTCGTTGGCGGGGCCAGCGCAGTCGATGCCGTCGTGCACGGTTGCCGGCTGCTCGAAGACGATTCCAACTTCAATGCCGGCACAGGCTCGGTGCTTCAAAGCGACGGCCAGATCCGAATGAGCGCGGCGTTAATGGATGGCGAACGCCAGTGTTTTAGCGGCGTGATCAATGTCGCTCGCGTTCAAAACCCCATCGACCTGGCCAGTGTGCTTCAAGGCGGTCGTGACCACGTGCTCTCTGATCTGGGAGCGATGGAGTTGGCCCGTGAGTTGAATTTGCCGGTTTACGACCCGCTAATCGAGCGACGATTGAGCGAGTGGCTGGAACAACGTGGGCAGGATAGGGCAAAGCCGGCAGCCGATGTTGTCGGTGCGGGCAGCGAGCACGGCAGTGGCACGATCGGCGTTGTCGCCTTCGATACCCATGGTCGGCTGGCCGCGGGCACCTCGACCGGTGGACGGGGCTTTGAGCGTGTCGGCCGGGTCAGTGACTCGGCCATGCCTGCAGGCAATTATGCAACCCAGGGTGCAGCGATTAGCTGCACGGGCATCGGGGAGGACATCATCGACGAGTGTCTGGCCGCACGCATTAGCGTGCGTGTCGACGACGGCATGAGCCTGCACGAGGCCTTTGCTCGCTCGTTTGCCGAGGCCAGTCGTCGAAAACGCAACTTTGGAGCGATCGGCATCGATGCCCGGGGCACGATCGCATGGGGCAAGACCAGCGAGATACTGTTGGCAGCCTATACGGATGGCCAAAGCCGCGCGGATACCCTCGGCCTCGAGCTCGGCATGCTCGTGGAGAGCTTGCCCATGGCCTGATCGCAAAAAAGCCGCTCCTCGTTAAGGGGCGGCTCTTGAACCATTCAGGCCAATGCTGGCCAAATCAGCGCTATTACGGGCCAGCCGGATAGGCGGGGAGCTCGGCGTAAGGATAATCGCTATCATCCGTGGCGAACTCAAGCACCAGTGGTGCCACCGGGCGACCGTAGAGAATCCAAAACATGTGATTACCGCCGCCATATTTCACGTCACCGCGCAGCTGCTTTCTTTCGTCATCGAAGATATTGAAGAAGTCTGAAAAAATACGAAACTTCGTATTGCAAGTGCCGGCTGCTCCGCCCAAACCATTGCTTCCGTTGACCGTTGATTGGAAGTTGACGATAACCTGCTCGGTATTTTCCGGCTGGTAGAGCGTACCGCGATAGAGCACCGGCTCTTGGCATTCCAAAACCTGTGCGCCGTCCGGATCTTCACCCAGGCATTCCTCGTACTCGAGGGTCGGTGAAAAAGTCTGCACCGAGCCACCCACAAAATCGACGCGTGATCCAGGGCCAGCCCAGACCATCTTCAGGTCGGCTGAAAGTCCCCCCTCGTCGGTGACGAGGTAGTAGTAAGAATCGCGACCGACTTGAGTCATCAGGTTTGTACGCGGAAAGCGCACGTCGGCATAGCCGGCCTGAGCCGGCGTCATATCAAAAGCGACCATGTAGCCAAAGTTGCCCAGACCATCGCTCAGTGTCGAGAGAGCGTTGTCAAAGACGATGCGGCAATCATTGCCCGCCGACTGAACATGGCGGTAGGTCGTGGCGTCGGCTTCGTCGAGCCCCGAGCGTCGCTTGAGCAACATGGTGCCCGTCTCGTGCGGGTAAAGCGCGAAGAGAGGGCTGGTCAAATCGATCGATTGCGGAGCGCCATCGAGCACGAGGGTAAACTCGGTTCCCAGGTTGCGATCGATGGCGATCGCCTCGCCGCTACGTGCTCCAAAGCCCAGGCCGGTGACGATCGTTCCTGATGGACCATAGAGGCTCATGCTCGAGCTTCCGGCGTAGCCGTTGAAGATGTAGAAATTGACAACTTCGCCGCCACCGCCGCCGCCATCGCCACAAGCCGAGACGGTCAAGAGCGATGCAGCAACCACAGCCCCAAGCGAGATCAGTCCGTGCGATTTATTGGACCACTTCATCAACAACCTCGAGTTCATTTAAATCCAAATCGAGCGACAGCGCCATTTGCCCACGTAACATGTGGTGCACGATGCTTTGCGCTACGTTAACCTGGGGTGCCTCACGATGTCAATCCACCCGAACACCGCTTGGTTAAGTCTTTTTAGCCGTGTCGGTGGTGGCGCGCCGGCTTAGGCCGTCGCGATCGAGAGCACGCCAAAGGCACCGCAAATGGGCACTTTTTCATCGCGTGGACCCAGTGGACCGGCGGCGACCTGATAGAGCTTGGGCCCGATCTGCAGTCGACTACCGGGCGGGTAGGCGTCTTGTTGGGCGATCATGGCCGAGGCGACGTCCATGAGGCAAAAATAAGCGGCGTTGAGGCCCTCGTCGACAAGTGTCTCCAACTCGGGAAGCCCGAAGACGGTCAAGCCTCGCGTCATCATCCACTTGTCCTGGTTCCAGGCGGCGACAAAGAGGTTAACCACGGCCGGTAGCTGCTCGAGGTCGACCGCTTGCTGCTTGATGAAGCCCGGCGAGTGCATCTCCAGTGAGAAGGGCAAAAACACCCCGGGCGCGCCTGCCTCGACGAAGGTGCTGACGATGCGCGCAAAGCGGCGCGCCGTCTCCAGACAATGTTCGCGCTCGGTGAGCATGGTGACGCGCCAGATCGCGGCGTGCTCTTTGAGCAATACGGCTTCCACCGCCGTAAAGGGCTCGCGGCTCATGGCGGCCATGCTCACCAACTGCTCGATAGGCTCTTCGATGATGATCTGGGCGGCTGGACCATGTTCAAAACGTACCTGTCCTTGGCCCGGATAGGCGGCATCGCTCGCCAGAGCGATCACTTCGTAGTCAGCAACCTCGAGCCATGTCTCGCCATGAACTTCGCCAAGCATGGGGCCACTGCTCAACCCCCATGGAACCGGGATCAAGGCGACGAATGAATTTGGAGCGGCCTTCTCGGCGATTGGTGCCATGGCAAAGTCCTGCGATTCGAAGTGGGAGGGAGCAAAAGCGATCAGTGCTGCGGTCGCGCAAACTCATGTACACGAAAGGTGCTTGTCAGGCGAGCCAAGACCGTGTCCACCGCCGAGCCATCGAGCAGGGAGTCGGCGCTGAGCCCATCGAACAGATCGGCCGAGATGTGCTTGTCGATCAAGACCAGGGCATGGCCTACCGGATCTTTGAAAGCCAGCGGTGATCGGCCGGTTTGAGGAGAGATGAGCTCCATTTCGACCGCGATGCGCTGCGGTGAGCGCAGCGCAAAATCTTGCCAAACATCTTGCGAGGATTTGAGAAAACGCCCGCGGATCAACAACGTGTTTCCATGGATCTCTTGCGTATCCAGGGCAGTCAAATTGAGCACGTCGTCATCGGCCGGCGTCAAAACGGCATAGATGCGACAATAATTCTGCAAGGGAGGGGCGATGTTTCCAACGACGCGAGCCATATTCGGTTCGCCAAGCATATCTTCGACGAATGGAACTCCCAACCGGGTGGCCGAACTGGGCACGTGAGCATGTGCCGATCCGATGAGAGCGTTGGCCAACAGATGATCGAGGCGTCCGAGTGCGCCAAAGACCGGATCAAATCCGGGTTCGCAAGCATGCAGCTCGATGGCCGAGGTTATGAGGAAAAATTCGTCGATCTCGATCTGTAGGTCGTTTGCGCCGCCTGCGCGCAGTGGGGGCGCTGGCCGCTCGCTTTCATTCTGGTGGATATAACCAAGTGAAATTGAAGCGGCTCGCTCGGCGGGTGCGATGGGCCCGTCTCCTCGAGCCGTCTTGCTGGCCCCGCGCTCGCAGGCCCCAAGCGCTGAGAGAGCGAAGATCAAAGCGAACAAGATTGACGCAAACCGGTGTCGTGGGCTCATCGGTTCAACGCCTCAAAGTGGGGCGAACGGCAGCGAGCAGGTCCTCGACGCTCAACGTGTTGAGCACGTCACTGGCGCCCAGCCATGCACGGCGCGCTTGCTGGACGGCAAAGTCCATGTCCTCGAGGCCGCGCGTGGAGTGCGCGTCGGATCCGAGGACGATCTTCGCGCCCCGTCGGTGCGCACGCTCGGCATGCTCGGCATTGAAGTCAAGCCGACCGGTGCTTCCATTGATTTCTACGGCTACGCCAAACTCGACGGCTGCCTCGAGCACCGCGTCGAGATCGTATTTGTAGCCGGGCCGGCCACCGAGTATGCGCCCGGTGGGATGTCCAAGGCAGCTGATCAGTCCGGTTGCCATGGCCGTGATCAGACGCTGGGTCATCTCCTTGCTGTCGAGCGCAAAGTGGCTGTGAATGCTGCCCACAACCCAGTCGCAGTCGGCCAACAGCTCGTGCTCCATATCGAGCGATCCATCCTTGAGAATGTCGACCTCGATGCCGGCCAGAAGGCGCAGATCGGCGTAGGCTGCATCGGCCTCGCGGATGCGCTTGATGTGCTCACGAAACCTGGGTGGCGTCATGCCATTGGCCACACGCACAGCCTCGGAGTGGTCCGTGATCACGATGAAGTTGTAGCCAAGCGTGCGCGCGGCATCGGCCATCTCGAGAATCGTTGCGCGCCCGTCCGTCTCGACGGTGTGCATGTGCACATCGCCGCGAATATCGGTGAGCTCGACAAGCCCGGGCAGCGTACCTGCGGCCGCCGCCTCGATTTCGCCGCGACCCTCGCGAAGCTCGGGGGGAATATAGGTCAAACCGAGCGCCTTAAATACGTCAACTTCGGTCTCGGAGGCAATTGCCGGCCCGTCGTTCTCCTTGAAGACGCCGTATTCGTTGATCTTGAGCCCTGATCGTTTGGCTCGTGTACGCAGCGCGATATGATGCTCCTTACTTCCGGTGAAATAGTGAAGCGCTGCGCCAAAGCTCGAGGGGGCGACGATGCGCAGATCGACTTGAATGCCGCTGACCAGGCGCACCGAGGTTTTGGTCTCGCCGTGGGCGAGCACTTCGGCCACTTCGGCAAGCTCGACGAGGTAGGCGGAGATCGGTGCGGGCGTCTCGGAGGCGACCAGGATGTCGATGTCGCCGATGGTCTCGCGGCCGCGGCGAAGCGAGCCGGCGATCGCTATCTTGGTTACTTCACTGAGCGTGGCGAGCTTGTCGCGAATGGACTGGGCGATCGCACGCGCTGCCGGAAGCGGAGTACGTCCTTCATCGTGGGAGAGGCGCTCAATTTCTGCCAGGATGCGCTCCTCGGTCTTGGCGCCCAAACCTGCCAGAGCCCGGATCTGTTGAGCTCGGGCCGCCGCCTCGAGTGTGCTCAAGTTGGAGACGCCCAGCGTCTCGTAGATCACCTTGATGCGCTTTGGCCCAAGACCCTGGATGCGCAACATGTCCAACAGACCGGGGTCGAGCTCATCGAGCAGATCACGGTGGACGTCGCAGCTGCCCGTGGTCAGCAGCGCCTCAATGTCGGCCGCGAGGCTTTTGCCCACGCCCGCCAGCGAATTGAGTTCGCCGCGAGCGGCGAGGGCTTCCAGATCCTCGCTCAGCGATTCGACGCTGCGCGCGGCATTTTCGAAGGCGCGCACCTTGAAGCGATTCTCGCCCTTGATCTCCATGAGTTGGGCGATCTCGGAGAGGATACGTGCGACGCTTTGGTTGTCCATGAGCCCTTGCATGTCGAGTGTGGCCGGATTGCTGATCGATCCGGCGGCCGGTGGCGTTTTGGGGCGAAGCGCGCGCGATCGAGCTGTTGGCGCGGGCGGTACCCTACGATGTTTAAACTTGATTTTCCATACGATTATGGTACAACGTGCGCCCCTGCCGCCCAGTGCAGGCGAAGTTTCGTAGTGTTGACCTGTATGTTCTGTGCTCTGAGAACCCGCGGATTACGAGCCTTGCCGGCCCCGTACCCTCCCAGACACCGAACATGCCGCTACCTGCTGGGGGTATGAAATGAATGACGACTACCTCTAAGACACAGGCCGCGCCCGCTCTCAACCTGTGAAGGTCGAGGGCGGGCAAAACAAAACCCAATCAACCGGTGGTTTATGCAATTACACGGAACGACTCTCACTCAGGGCGGCTTTCCTTAGTTGCGTTCAACACAGCAGTCAGTGATGGCGAAGATGTTGCGGACGTAACCGAAGGATGGCTTACCGGGTGGAGCCAACCAAAAAGGACAACAAGAATTGGAAGCATTAGGACGTCAGCTTATCATCGAGTACTACGGTTGCCCCGCTCATTTGCTCAACGATCGCGATTTCATCGAAGATGTCATGGTCTCCGCAGCCAAGCATATGCGGGCAAACATCGTCTCCGTGGAATTTCACAAGTTCAACCCGCACGGCGTCAGTGGCGTTGTGGTCATCAGTGAATCGCACCTTACGATTCACACCTGGCCGGAATACGGCTATGCGGCCGTCGATGTCTTCACCTGTGGTCAGGTCATCGATCCTTGGGAGGCTCATGCCTTCATGAAGGAGCGCTTCTTGTCGGATAAGGACAGCGTCGTCGAGTTTCGTCGCGGCTGTTTCAATGTCGCTCCGGGCACTTTGCCGTCGGCTTACGGCGTTCAGCCGTCGGAGCCCGCCGACAAGTAACATCTTACGATTCATCGAGCGTACCGGTCGTCGCTAGCCCCGCAAGCTTTGGGGGAAGTTGATGACCGGTCGCTCTTTTTCTTGCTCAACAAAATAAGGAGTAGGCTCATGGCGAAGGTAGTCTTTCGTGATCCCCTGACCCCGTATACCTCGATCGAGCACACGATCTCGGAGTATCTCTTCAGTCAGGAGACCGAGTTCCAGCAGATCGATTTCTTTCGTACCCCTGAGTTCGGGACTGTCTTGGCGCTTGGAGGCGTGGTCAACGTCACCGAACGCGATGAGGTCGGCTACCATGAGATGATTGCGCACGTGCCGATGTTTGCGCATCCGGCACCCAAGCGTGTGCTGATCATCGGCGGCGGCGACGGTGGCACGCTTCGCGAGGTGACACGTCACCCCGGCCTTGAGGAGGCCGTGCTCGTCGAAATCGACGAGGTGGTCGTCGAAAAGTCCAAGGAGTTCTTGCCGGTCACGGCCTGCGGCTTTGATCATCCCAAGTCGCGCACGATCATCGGTGACGGCCTGGCCTACGTGCGTGACGCGGAGGCGGCTTCCTTTGACGTGATCCTCGTCGACTCGACCGATCCGGTCGACGCAGGCGTGGAACTTTTTACACCGGCGTTTTACCGCGATTGTCACCGTGTGCTTCGCCCAAACGGCATCTTGGTGCCCCAGAGCGACAGCGTGCTCTACTACCCCGAGCGCGTCGCAGGTATTGCCAGAAATCTTCGCGAGATCTTTGCCAGCGTCGACTTCTACACCACCCATGTGCCGACCTACCCCGGTGGGCTGTGGACTTTTGCATTTGCTTCCAAGGGCCCGCATCCCTTCGCCCATGTCGATGCGCTGCGGGTGCAGTCCATGGTCGCTGAGCTGGACTATTACAACCTCGACTTGCACCGCGCAGCCTTTGCACTGCCCACGCGCTATCGCCGGGTTGTCGAGCAACTTTAAGTGGGTCCAGGAGCGTTGTATGCCTGAGTGCGGTATCCTTGACTGCTGGAGGATCCTTGACTGCTGGAGGGCAATGGCCCATTCTGCCGTCGAGCAGCTTGGGCCTGGAAACTTGAGATTAAGTCGAGGGTAGTCTAGGCTGCTGACGACTCATCGCTTAGAGGCAAGTTGCTGAGTTCATGGGTGAAGTCGTTGTATTGATGATTAACTTTAAAGGATGTCGTATATGAGATGCAGACTCTTGCCCGTGTTCGCGGTGCTGGTCCTGCTTTTTGTGGTGCCTGTTGGAGCGGCCTTTGCCCAGCAAGATGCAGAGGCGGCAGACGAGCCCGTTGAGACAACGCAGTCGTCGAATCCTTCGCCCATTGAAGAGCCCGGCGTGCAGGCTCCAGGCGAGGGCGTCGCAAAACCAAACGGCCCGGTGCGTGGACCTGGAGGGCGCACCCTTCGTTCGGATTACCCAGGCACGGATGCTTCACTGCAGCCGAGTATGGATACCGCTCGGATTGAAGGCATCAGCATCCAAGATGGCCAGCGACCCGAAGAGGTCTACGACTTGCGCGTCAAGGAGCTCGAGACGAAGATCGACGACCTCAAGGAGCGTGTCTTTCGATCGAAGAGCCGAATCGTGCTGCTCAAAGAGACTGTGCTCAGTGGAAATCTGGCGGGCAGCCGTGTGATCATCACCCATGAATCCAAACTCGGAGCCACCTATAAGATTCGCCGCGGGCTCTTTAGTTTGGACGGCAACCGCGTATTCAACCGCATCGATCGCGATGGGGACTTGGCCGGTGAGCGCGAGTTGGACATCTACAACGGCACGGTCACACCGGGCACACACACCGTTTCAATCATGCTCGGCTTGCAAGGCAGCGGCTTTGGCCTGTTCTCCTACGTCAAGGGATACGAGTTCAACCTGCGCTCATCGTGTCAGTTTACGGCAGAGGAAGGTAAGACCACGTTGCTCTCGATTGTGACCTACGAGCAGGGCAACGCCTTTACGGCTCACGAAGATCGTCCAGCCGTTATGTGCCAGGTGAGCATGGTCGATCTGACCACTTCGGATCTCGAGGCCGAGGCGGCAGAAGCTGAAGGCAAGTAACGAGACGTGCAGTTTTGCGTTCATTCGGGCCTGGCCGCACGGCATTGTATTGTGCAATTGACGAGCATGGAACATATGATATTGCCGCTTACTCCCACGTCGTTTCTGGAGCGTGGCCCATTTTGGGTGGCTGTTTGCACGGCGTTTGTGATCTTGCTCGGCTCTTCGGCGACCCAGGCTCAGCCGCTCGACGTACTGATCGCGGAAGCCGAAGGTTTCGACGCCACCTTGGGCCGCATTGAGGAACGCTATTTGACCCCGGCTCAACTTGAGTCGCGTTTTCGCCTTGAGACGCGCTTCAATGACGCGCGTGTGGCCTATTTTCTCAAAGATTACGTGCGCGCCAGCATCATCTTGGTCGCCGTGGTCGAGAATCCGGCCGTGCGACAGTTCGACAGCTACCGCGATGCGCTCTACATGTTGGGAGACTGCCTCTTCTTGCTTCGAAGTTACAAGGCTGCGCGTAGCTTCTTTCAAACCGTCGTGGATTTGGGACCGGGCTTGTATTACCAGGAAGCCGTCATTCGTTTGCTGGAGATCGCGTCGACGACCAACAATTTCGAGGGCGTCGAGGAGCTCTACAGTCGGCTCGATTCGCTCCAGAACATCAGCCCGCAACTCGCGTATATGCGCGGAAAGACCCTCTACCACCAGAAGAAGTACGCCGATGCGCGCCAGTGGTTCCAGCGCGCAGCAGTCGATGCCGAGCACGCCTTCGTCGCCCGCTATTATGAAGGCATCGCTTTTGCCGCTCAGCGCCAACTCGGGCCCGCTCGCGAGGTCTTCCAGTCCATCGTTCGTGAAGCGCCCAGAACACCGCGCGACAGCAACGTGGTCGACATGGCTTATCTGGCGCTCGGACGGCTGGCCTATGAGGAAGGCAACTTCGATACGGCCATAGACCACTACTTGCAGCTGCCACGAACCAGCCCGGGCTTCGAGCGCGCGCTCTACGAGCTGACCTGGTCATTGATCTCGCGTGGAAGTCACCGTGCAGCGCTTCGCAACGTCGATATCTTGCTCTTGTCCAACCCTCAGCCCACGTTCGTGCCTGAGGCAAAGCTTCTCATGGCCGATCTGGCCCTCAAGCTCGGTGAGCACGACGACGCGCGCCGCTCCTATCAAGACGTCATCGACACATTTGCTCCGGTGCACGACGAATTGATGCATTTCATTGCTCAAAACAACGATCTCGAGGCGTTCTTCGTCGACCTTGTGCGCCGTGACATTGAAGGCGGAAAACCCGACTATCTGCCGCCGATGGTGGCCGATTGGGCCGCAAAAAGCACGTTGATGGAATCGGCCACGCGTCTTGTGCACGATAATATCATGACACAAGAAGACATCGATGAGGCGCTGGCGGCGATCGAAGAGATCGAGGCCTTGCTCGGCTCAGGTTCGGCAGTCGAGGCGTTTCCGCAACTCGCCGAGGGGATGGTTATGGGCGTCGAGACCGAGAACAACATTATTGATGTCAATCAGAGGTTGCTCGTCCATGAGCGCAAGTTGCTCGAGTCTTCCATGTCGGCCCAGGAGCGTCAGCGCTGGACGGAGCTCGAAGGGCAGCTCAAAGCATTTCAGACTCAGTACGCAACGCTTCCCAAAAATCGCGAAGAGCTGCGTGCACGGGAAAAGAAGATCGCTGGCGAGTTCTCTCGCTTGCGCCGAAAGCTCGACAGTGTTGCGTACGATATCGACACGCTGCGGGTTCATCTCTCGGGCATCGATACCTATCTTCGCAATAATCCGCTCACCGAAATGCCCGTAGCGGATCGCCGCCAGGTCGATCAGATCCGTGGCGAGCTACGCCTGACAATCGCCGATCTCGAGAAGGTACGCATAGCCCTGCAGCGCCAAATCGACATCACGCGCCGCGAAGTCGGCGTCGGCGATCGGGTGGCCGCACACGAGCGCCAGCTTCGCGAGCAGTACCTGCGCATGCTCAGCGAGCGAAGCCAATTTCTCGAAGCCTTGCACGGGCGCGCCTCCGGTGAGAGCCGAGGCTCATTGCAGCGTATTGCCACCGCACGCCAGCGCATTCCAGCTGCCAGCGCTCGCTTGCACCGCTTCTTTGCTGCGATGAATGTGCTCATCGATGAGCGCGTACACGATGTTCGTCAAACGCTCGACATTGAATACGACGTATTGATGGGCTATCAGCAGGAACTCAACGTGATTAAAGGCGACTCCGAATCGGCGGCAGCAGCCGTGGCTCACCTCAACTTCAAGAACGTCGGTGAGCAGTTCGAAGAGATCATCTTGCGCGGAAACGTTGGATTGATCGACGTAAGCTGGCAACAAAAAGACGACGTCACGGTTGGCATCAATCAACTCTTCGAAGATCGGGCCGCAGAGCTGCAGTTGCTGCGCGATGCGTTCAAGGACGTGCGCTGATGATGCCCAAGAACAGTGGTCGAAATTGGCTCCCGGACAACGGACAAACGATGGTCCCTCGAAAGAGTGACAGACGGCTTTGGATGCATTGTGCAAAAATCGGCCGCCTGCTCGCGCTTTGTGCCTTGCTTTGTGTGTGTCCATCCCTTGTTTATGGCCAAGAAGAGGCCGATCTCGCTCCCTCCTCGGATGAGCAAGCCGAGGGAGAAGTAGCCAGCGAGAAAGCTGCTGACGAGGGCGCGCCTGTTCGCGATGTGCCGCCGCCGCCCAGCGCGATCCCCGCTGCGCCCGAAGCGCCCCCGGGTGCGGACAAGGAATTTACCCAGGCCTTGGATGCCTACGGCAAGGCTCACGGTCGCTATGCCCGTGAGATTCAAGACTATCAAGATACGATCGATGCGATCATCGAGGCGGAGTACAACCGCCGGGTTGCCCAGATCAACAGCCAGTATGATGGACAGATACGCTCGATGGAGATCATCGAGCGCAAACATCGAAACGAGGCGATCGCTGCTTTTGAGCAATTCTTGCAGCGCAATCCAAGCGAGCCTCGCTACACGCCCGATGCGCTCTTTCGGTTGGCGGAACTCTTTTTTGAGAAGACCAACGACGACTTCATGATCGCCGACGAGCAGTACCGCACCGATCGCGCACTCTTTGAGGCCGGCCGCATCGCCGACGAGCCCGTCGAGGCCGTGCGAAGCTATGCGCAGCCCATGGTGTTGTTCAATCGCCTCATTCGTGATTGGCCCGATTACCGTCACGTCGACGGTGCCTATTACTTGCTCGCCTATTGCGAACAACAGATGGGTAATCCGGACAAGGCGCGTGACCTCTTCGCGGAGTTGATCGTCAAGCGCCCGGACAGCAACTTCGTTCCCGAAGCCTGGTTGCGCATCGGTGAGTATCACTTTGATTATGCCGAGGGCACCGGTGAGCAAAGCATCACCAAGAATCTCGAGCTGGCCATGAATGCCTACCAACAGGCCATGCAAGACGAGGGTAGCCAATTCTATGACAAGGCCCTCTACAAGTTGGCTTGGACGCACTACCGCCTCGACGATTTCGACAAAGCGATCGCACACTTCAAAAAGCTCGTCGAGTACAGCGACGAGGTCGAGCGACGTACCGGCCGATCCGGTGCTGTGCTTCGCGAGGAGGCCGTGCAGTACATCGCCATCGCTTTGGCCGAGGAAGACTGGGATCTCGACGGCGCGCGTGACGACGATTACGGCCTGGTGCGCGTCAAGAAGTATTTGCGCGGCGAGCACGACTACGAGCGTGAGGTCCTCGTGCAGTTGTCGGGCTTTCTCTTTGACCGTGCCCAGTACGAACAGACCATTGCGATTTACGAATACATCATCGCGAACAATCCCACGCATCGCGAGAATCCGCTGATTCACGAGAAGATTGTGATCGCGCTGCACAGCGACTCTCAGCCCGAGGCCGCCTTCGAGGTACGCCGTCGCCTGCTGGAATTCTACGGCCCTAACAGCGAGTGGTACGCCTATCAGCGACGCGTTGGAAACGACGAAGCGCTTCGCTACGCCGACAACGTCGTGCGCGAGAACCTCATCCAGGCAGCGACCTGGTACCACGAGGAGGCCCAGAGTCTTCGAAACGAAGCGCTGGTGCGCCGTGATCCAGACTTGCTAGTGCTCACGCAACAGCGCTACCGGTTGGCCGCAAGCGCCTATGAGGAGTTTCTCTCGCGCTATCCCAACGACAAAGAAGTGTTCCAATGGAACTTTTACTATGCGGAGTGTCTCTACTACTCCGGACAGTACGATGTGGCCTTCGAACAATACCAGGTGGTGCGTGAGCTCGATCTTACCAACAACGAGTACCAGGAGATCAGTGCCTTCAATGCGATCAAGGCCCTGGAGTTCACCATGCGCGATATGATCCAGCGCGGTCAGCTCTCAAGCACGGCTCTGGCCGGCCTGGATCTCGACGAGGCTCGCGAAACGGCACAAAGTCAGGCTACTCAACGTGAAACCGATGAGCGCCAGGAGCAAGTCGGCGTGATCGAGGCTGAGACGGTGCCCCCGATCGTTGAGAAGTACGTTACGGCCATGGATCGCTACGTCGTTTTAAGACTCCAAAACCCCGATGATCGCTATCTCGACGCCAAGTTTGCCTTTCAATCGGCCAAGGTCTATTACGATTTTAAGAATTACGACGAAGCTCGCCGCCGCTTTGCCTGGATTGTAAACAACTACTCCGAGCACGAAGTGGCCTATCTTGCCGGCAGCCTGATCTTGGAGACCTACCGCGAAGAGCAGAACTACGCCATGCTCGCGGAGTGGGCCGAGCGTCTGGCGACGGTGATCAAGGGTGATCAGGCCGATGCGGTTCGCGCCGAAGTTCGTGAGTTTCGCCTCGGCGCACTGTTCAAATCGGCCGAAGCCCTCTATTCCGAGAAGAAGTATGCTGAGGCGGCCGAAGAGTACATTCGCCTGGTCAACGATGCACCCAACCATGAGTACGCGCCGAAGGCTTTGAACAACGCTGCCGTGGCCTACGAATTGTTGCAGCGCTACGACTCGGCGCTTCGCCTCTACGAGCGTGTTTATCAAGAATACCCCACCGATCCGTTGGCCGGCTACGCGCTCTACCGTGTTGCGATCAATTCGGAGCGCTTCTTCGAATTCGAAAAGGCGATCCAAAACTACACGCTCTTCTACGACAAGTTTCGTGGCCAGGCGCCTAAAGAGCTCACCGACATGGGTTTTGTCGTCGAGGAGAAGCGCTCCGAGGCCCTCAAGAGTGTTGCCGTCTTGTATGAAAACCTGCAGCGCTATGACGAGGCTTCGAAGAGCTACATCCAGTTTGCGCGGGCTTATCCCAACGATCCGCAGGCCGGTCCAGGAATGTGGCAGGCCGTGCTCGTTTACCAAAAGGCCGGCAATACGCGCCAGATGATCGATACGATTCAGACCTACATCCGCGAATACGGTCAGAATCCCGAAAACAGCCTCAAGGTGCTCGAGGGCATGACGATCATCGCCGACCACCATGAAAACAGCAAAGATCGGCGCAACGCCGCGATCTGGTATCGCACCGTGCTCAACGAATTCTCCAAGCGCGGCATGGCGCCGGCCTCACCGGCTGCTTTCTACAGCGGCAAAGCCGAATTCATGCTCGTCGAGCATGAGTTTGACAAGTGGAAGGCGCTCAAGATCAACGGTAATCTTCGCAACCAAGAGCGCCTGCTCAAAGAGAAGATCGCCGGACAACAAAAGCTTACCGAGCAGTACAATCTGGTCATGGGCCATCGCAGCTTGGAGTGGACCATGGCAGCGAACTTTCGGATCGGATCGTTGTTGCAACACTTTGCCGCGGCGCTCTACGAGGTGCCGATCCCCTTCCCCGAAGGCAGCGACGAGTTCGACATCTATCAGGAACGCCTCGAAGACATCGCCATCCCGCTCGAGGAAGCCGCGATCGCGCGCTACGAGGCCACGATCAAGCGTGCCCAGCAGGATAAGATCGTCAACGAGTGGACCAAGCGCACGCTCGACGAACTCAACAAGTTTAAGCCTGGCGAGTATCCTCTCTACAAGGAGGAGCGCCGCTCGGTTCAAAAGCGCACCGTCACGGGTCTACCGTACCTCGATTCCGAGGGCTATAAGACCTTCAAGGAGCGCGTCGAAGAGGGGGACCGCACGTGAGGAACTCAGGCGTCGGTTCAAAATTGAAGGGGAGCAACCGATCGAGCTCGTTGATCGCCAGTCTCTTGTGGCTTGGGCTGCTCGTGGGCTGCTCGTCGACTCCAGACAAGCCCGATTCGCCTACAACGGAGCAGTCCGCAGGCGATCAGAGCGAGTTCAGCGCGCAGCCGCAGAGGGCGGCGGTCGAATTGCCCGACGCCACGTCGATTGGTGACGACACCGATGCCAGTGCCACGGGCGCCGTCGCCCCCCATGTCAACGCCCGCATCCGTGCGGCGATCGACAGCGCCGATCAGGGCCGCAGCGACGTGGCGATCCAGACGTTGGCCGAGCTGGTCAACGAGCCCGAGGGCGGTTTTTTGGCGGCCTTCAATCTCGGTGTGATCTACGATCGCAAAGGTGACCTCGATGTCGCTGCGCGGCGCTACATCCAGGCGTTGCAAAAGAACCCTGACTTTAGCCCGGCCTTGACCAATCTGGTGCGCATCTACCTGCGTCAGAATCGGCTTGCCGATGCTGACGATATCGCCCGCCGCTTCGTGGATCTGCGCTCTGAAAACCTCGAACACCGCGCCGTTCGCCTGGAAGTCTTTCTGGCACAAAAGCGCTTCGAGGATGTGGTGCGCAGCGCCAAGGAGATCTTGCGAAAGGACGAGCGCCACGTCGATGCCATGCTCGCCATGGCCCATGCGAACTATCAACTCGAGCGCTACGAGCTTGGCCTGGCGATCTTGCGAAGTGCGATCAAGCTCGCGCCGCGGCGCGCCGAGATCTACTACCTCTATGGCAATCTCGAGCTCGCCATGGGCCGATCGCCTTCGGCCATGGCCAACTACCGCCGCGCGATCGAGCTGCAATCGGATTATCCGGAAGCCCGAAACAACCTGGGCCTTCTCTATCACGAGGCCCGCGATCACGAGGCCGCCGTCGAGCAATTCCTCTTTGCCCTCGATGGGTTCCCCGATTTCAAGCAAGCCTATTTGAACCTGGGCAATGCCTACAAAGGTATGGCTCGTTTCAAAGAGGCCGAAGGCGCCTTCTTGAGAGCGCTCGCCCTCGACAACGATTATGCCGATGCCTATTTCAATCTGGGGATCCTCTATCTAGAAAGCGATCTGCCGGGCATGGAGGCGATCCCTCGTCTGCACCGCTCCATCGAGGTTTTCAATCAATACCGGCGCGCTGCGCGCGGCCAGATGACCAACGAAGATCCGGTGGCGAGATTTATCGAAGAGGCTAACAAGTCCATCGAACAGGCACGCCAACGCGAGGATATGGCGCGTCGTGCCCAGACCCAGGCCGAAACCCCGCCAATCCAAGAAGACGGGGTTGATGATGACGATGAGTAAGCTACTTGATGGTGGACAGAATACCCATCCTCTCATACCCTTGGTGCAGAGGAAGCAAACACAAGGAAAGTCATGCTAGACCTAGCCCTCAAGACTGTCGCATTTGTGCTCGTCGCCGGCTTCACTACCGCGGCATTGGGTAGTTCGCCGGCCTACGCACAGCGTGTCATTGAGTTCGAGGAGATCGTGGTCGAGGGGCGCATACAAAAGCCGGAGGCGTTCTATATCCTTCAGCACGCCAATCTCAACTACGAAGCACTCAATCCCAAGCCTTCCTTTTTGAAAGAGTTGCTGGAGACGGTCGAAGATGACTTGTTCTAGAAGCGTGGCCACGGGTCGAGTTGTTGATAAATCAACGGCTTATGGCCATTGGGCCGATGCCCTCGGATGAGAAAAAGTACTTTGCCGCTGCCAAACCTATGTGTTATAGATGTCAGTCTCAATCGGAGCCTTCAAAGAGGCAATTGACCAAGTAAACAGTGGTTGGTTCCACAGAAGGAAGACGAGTCAAAACAGGTAATTAATCGCAATCCAGCCGGGTCGCAACAATCTCAACAAGCACGGAGGTAACTGGACATGGGCGCAATCGCTGAAGCCTTTCGTACGGGCGGTATATGGATGTACATCATCCTTGCCACCAGCATTTTTGCACTTGGTATCACCATCGAGCGCTTTTTCTTCTTGTTCTTTAAGTACAACATCAACGCGCAAGCGTTCATGGCTCAGATCCAGAAATTGGTGATGGCGGACAATGTGGATCGAGCAATCAAGTTGTGCAACGCGGCTCCTTCGCGTGCACTTCCCCAGGTCATCAAGGCCGGGTTGACGCGTGCGAACAAGGGCGAGGTGGAGATTCAAAATGCCATCGAAGAGGCGACCCTCGAGGTCGTGCCCAAGGTTCAAAAGCGCACCCCTGCCCTGCAGACCATCGCCAACGTGGCGACGTTGCTCGGCCTTCTGGGTACAATTATCGGTCTGATCGAGGCCTTCGAGGCTCTCGAGAAGGCCACCCCGGAGAATCGTCAGCGCATGCTCTCGCGTGGTATCGCTATGGCCATGAACACGACCGCTTTCGGTCTGGTTGTCGCCATCCCGACGCTGGTTGCCCACCTTATTTTGTCGGGCATGACCAAGAAGATCCTCGACGAGATCGACATGTACAGTGTCAAGCTCGAGAACCTTCTGGTAACGCGCGGCAAGGGTGGCTCGGCTCCTCTGGAGTAAGCTGCTCGTCGGATCGGATTGGCGCAACGCCTGGCTCAGCACAAGCAGATTCCCCCAGGATTGGGGGGAGCTGCCTGTGCGAGGCGCGCGAAGTGCATTGAAGCGTACGAACAAGCTGTGTTTGCGCTGAGGCTTGTAAGATAAGGAGGCTAAATGGCGCGCCGCCCACGGGTCGTGGATCCAGAGTCAGATCTGAACCTCGCACCCATGATGAACCTGGTCATCATTCTCATCCCGATGCTGCTGCTCTCCGTTGTTTTCTTGGAGGTAGGTGTCATCAATATTACCGCGCCGACGTTGTCGGTGGGGGCGCCAAGCGAGCCCAAGGACGAGCCGGAGGAGCAACCGCTCAATCTCACGGTCGCCATCTCGGCCAACGGTTTTCAGATTGCGGCAACAGGTGTGGTCTTGCCTGCCCGTGCTGGATGCCCGACGCAGGGGCCGACGATTTGTCTCGACGATCAAAATGTCGATGTGTCGGCAAAGTTTGAGGAAGCCCGTCGCATCATGTCCGCCGGCAGCGAAGGCGGTGGAGAGGACGTGCTCAAGCAAGGCTTGGCTGCTTACAGTTTTCGTGAGTTGTACAATCAACTCTCGCGCATCAAGAAAGAGTATCCCAAAGAGACGATTATCACCTTGTCGGCCGATGCCGATGTCCCCTACGCGGTTTTGGTACGTGTGATGGACGTGGCGCGTTTTCAACTCGAGAAGGATTCGTACGACACGGCGAGCGATTTTTGGAGCGCGACGGCCAAGACCGAGGGCAATGCCTACTCGGAGCTCTTCAGTGATCCGGTGTTGTCCATTTTGCAGTGATTTGACCCAAGCCTCGTGCTCCTGGAGGGCTTAGATGCAAGACAATGAAGAGAAAGTGGCCGGATTTGGTCATGATGAAGAAGAATGGATTCGGGCTCAACGCGCCCGGGAAGCCAAGCGCAACAAGAAAAAGCGCGGCGGTGAGACCGGCACACTGAGCATGAACTCACTGATGGACATTCTTGTCATCATGCTCGTCTTCCTGCTCAAGAGCTACGGCGACGAGCCGATTAAGGCGGTCGGCGAGGATCTCAAGGTTCCGAGCAGCGCCTCGCAGCTCAACCCGGAAGACACGACCGCGGTGACGATCTCGCGCAAGTCGATTTTGGTGAACGACAAACTGGCCGTCGACGTCAAGAATGGCGCGATCGATCAGAGCCAGAAGCGCGGCGGCGATCGCGGCATGATCATTCAGCCGCTGTTCGACGAGTTGACCGACGCGATCAACAAGAAGAAGCGCGAAACCACTTTGCTCGGTCAGACCTACGAGCCGGTGGCCACGATCATCGCCGATCAGACCACGCCCTATCGGTTGATCACGGAGGTGATGTACACCGCCGGGCAGGCCGAATTGCGCCAGTTCAAGTTTGCGGTGATCAAGGGTGACATGAAGTCATTCGGTCCTGCCGACTGATTTGCCCAACGGCTTGGACGCGATGGCTTGGACGCGATTTCTCCATGCCAGGCCTTGTAGAGTGTGTAGCATGCTTAGCTTTGTCAGTACCTTGGAACTAATCCGTATAGATGTTGTCCATAGGCTCGGGTGCTAAGCACGCGAGCCTATGGTTTGTTCGCGTGGTTCCATTTACTAGGCGTCTATACATGAAGTTTTCGCTTTGGCGACCTGGGTTAACGTTGGGAACTGTTGGTTCTCACGTCCGGGCGTGAGGCTCCGAAGGATCTTTTTATGTCCAGCCAGTCCGGCCAAAAAGTTCTGCGCATAGGGCTGATTCAGAACGGAAAGATCATCGAAGAGCGCTTGATGCGCTCTATGAAACCCGTCACGATCGGCAGTGCGTTAGAGAAGAATGAGCTCGTTGTTCCGGCCTCGGATCTTCCGAAGTCGATGACGGTTTTTGACGTCAGCAACGGGCGCTACGTTCTACATTTCACCTCCAAGATGAGTGGGCGCGTTTCGCTTGGCGATGGTGTTGTCCCTCTCGAGGAACTGATCAGCAAGGGAAAGGCCAAGAAGACCGCTCAGGGCTTCTCGGTCGAGTTGCCACCCAATGGTCGGGGCAAGGTCGTCATCGGGGAGGTCACGCTGCTGTTTCAGTTTGTGACGGCTCCTGCGGCGCGTCCCAAGCCCGTGCTTCCCGCTTCGATGCGCGGTGGCTGGGGGCGTGGAATGGACCGGGCGCTGGGCTTGATCATCTTGCTCTCGGCGATCTTGCAGATCGGCTTCGTCGTTTATCTAGAGACCCAACATTTTCTCATTGAAGACATTGAGTACGTCTTTCCCACCCGCTTCGTCCAGATTTCCGTGGACAAGGATGAGGAAGAGCCGCCCAAGGTCGAGGTCGAAGTCACCGATGGCGACGGCCCCAGCGTCGAGACCGAGGAGCCTGTGGCGACCAAGAGCGAGGATAAGGGCAAGGAGAGTCCCGAGGAGATGGCCGAAGATCGGGCGCGTGAGCGGACGATGAAGGCCGTTGAGGACAAGACTCTGCTGCGTGTGCTCGGTGCCAAGGGAGAAGGCGGCTCGGTGGTCGACACCCTGCTCAACGGCGTGGGCAACATCTCGGCCGAGGAGGCCTTTGCCAACTCGACGGGCGTGCAGCATGCCGAGGCCGGCGTCGAGCGCAGCGGAATCCGCGGCAAGGGCAGCCCCGATGGCGATGGTGTGGGAGCGCGCGCGGGCATCGATGAACTCGGCGCGATGAAGGGTGCCAAAAAGGCTCAGGGCGGCGTCGACACCGGCCAGATAGCCGAGCGTCAGGTCAAGGCGCGACCGATCAAGATCCAGGATCCCAACGACATGGCCGGCGGCACGCTGGACAACAAGACCGTCTCGACGGCGATTCGTCGTCGCCAGGCGGCGATTCAGGCCTGCTACGAGCGCGAGCTTCGCCGCAATCACCAGGCCGGCGGCCGCGTGGTGATCAACTTTACGATCAGCGCACGTGGCTCGCGCGGCGCCGTCACCCAGGCCAAGGCCGTTGTCGACGACGTCGGCGGTGGCGTGGGCCAGTGCGTGGCCAACGAGATCCAGAATTTGCGCGGCTTGCCAGCGCCAGATGGTGGCGATGTAATTATCAACATGCCGTTTGTCTTTCAGCCCGGCCAATAGGTATGCTGAAATTGTGGCGCCGCCGGCTAAACTTGAATTGAGTTTGGCCGGTGCTACCTTCTTGAAGAGGCCGATGCATCGCCTCTTTGGGTAGACAGCTCGTCTTCTGCGCGACTTGCAAGGTGTTTGGACTGAGAAGCGCAGTAAATGTTGTAGGCGAGTTGAGTCATGATTCTTTCGGCAAAGGTTTTGTTATGAAGATACGATGGGTTTCCTTCGTGGTCATCACCTTGGCGTTCGCGCTTGTCGGAGGGCTCGTCGTTGCGCAGCAGCGAGGCGGCCTCAATGAACAAGCGATTCGCGAGTTCAACGGGCGTAACGGCCGCGCATTGATCGACGAAGATATCGACAAGCTGACCGGCCCTCAGAAGTTGGATCGAAGCCAGAATAAGATCGCCACGATGAAGGTCGCGCTCGAGTCCACCGACCAGCTGCTTGGACGGGCGCGCACTCAGGAGCGTGATATCCTCAAGATCAACTGCATCAGCGAGAAGCTCGCGGCCGTCAAGGGCTTCGTCAAGGTCAGCGAGCAAAGCTATGTCAGTCTCTCCGATTCCGTGGGCAAGAGCGACAACGAGGCCTCCAAGCATCACTACACCCTGATCGCTATCGCCGGTCAAAAGGTCGGCGGTCTCAGTGAAGAGGCGCGTGTCTGTGCCGGCGAGGAGGTGCGTTATGCCGACGACACCATGCTCGATGTGACGATCGATCCGGACATCATGCCCAGCGACGAGTCCTTCTGGGGAGACGATCCACTCGTGCTCGAGTCACTTCCCAAATTCACCCCTTATTATTGAAATTATTGAAAACTCTGATGCCCAACGCAGCCTTTGATTGCGGCGTTGGTTCAGTTCGACTGAGGAATTGCCTTAATCGCCTCCACCACTTCAATGGATGATTCGCGCCAGTAGCGAGTGTGGAAGGCTTTTCACATAGAATCGAGAATCTGTATGGATGCAAAACTGAGAACGACGTGCCACATCGCCGCCTTCATTGCGCTGGTGATCGCGGTACCCGGCTCCGTGCGCGCCGAGCCCGGTGACGGTCTGCGCTCGGGCAATCTTCAGCTTAGCCCGGGCGTGATGCTGGGCACGGGCTTTGATACCAACCTCTTCTATGGCTCGGGTAGCGAGGAGATTCGTCAGGCTCCGATGGGCATCTTGGAGCCGCGTCTCAAGATTGCGACCATTGAGCCGACCAACTTCGATCTTGCGTTTAACGGCGCGGTGGGCTGGACGCAGTACTTCTCACTGCAGGAGGACGCCGTCACCAGGCAAAGCGGCCTCTCCTCGGCGTTGTCCGGCAGTGGTACGCTCAATCCGCGAGGCAACCTCAGCCTGCGCTTGAGCAACCACTTTTTGCGCACCAACGAGACCCCGAGCTCGTCGAGCGATGACAGCGTCAATCGCATTTGGAACCGCTCCGGTGTGGTGCTCGGGTTTCACCCGGGTGGGCGCGTTCTCGAATCGCATCTGAGCTACAACTATACCGTTTATCGCCACAATCTCTATACCAACCTCGACCGCGGCAGCCACGGCCTGGGCTGGCGCAGTTCTTGGAAGTTTCTTCCCAAAACAGCGTTGGTCGCCGATGCAACCTATTCGATCGTGGGTTATCGCGGGGCGCAGGCGGATGATGCCGAGCGCATCGTCAAGGTTAACAGCACGCCGCTTCGTCTGTTGGGTGGAGTCAACGGCCTGTTGACCAACCGCCTCGGTGCCAAGCTGATGGCCGGATACGCCTGGGGCTTTTACGATGCCGGCGACTCCTTTCAAGGCGTGGTCGGCCTGGCCGAAGGCTATTACGGCTTTGGCAGCCATGGCATGAACAACCGCCTTCGCATCGGTTACGAGTACAATTTTCGAGACTCGCCGATCAGCAACTATTACACCTTTCACCGTGTTTTTGGCGGCTATGAACAGGGCTTGATGAACAATCGTTTGCGTCTGGGGCTCGAGACCGAGACCCAGATTCGAGACTACCGCTACGCTGGTGGAGGGGTGCGCTTGCCCACCGCCAATGGCGGTGAGGTCGAGACGCCTAATTCGGTCAACGATCTGTCGGTGGGCGTGCGCGCCAGCGCCGGGTACCAACTCTCGGCCTGGTGGAATGCGGAGCTGAGCTATCGCTTCGGCACCAATTTCACCGATGACCAGATCCGCGTCTTCGAACAAAGTGGAGATATCGAACCCTCGCAAATTATTCTGCGTGAGTTCGTTCGCCACCACATTATGTTTCAGACGACCTTTACCTACTGATCAGCGCCGGCCGCCCTTTTGGGTCCGAGTTGTGGCGCTGTGAAAAGCCCTAGAAATCAATAAGTTACGATGGTCCATGCGAGTGGTTGTGCGTGCTGGCCGCGTTCGTGCTATCGGTAATTGCGTGGCACGGCATGCCGCATGTGGCGGGATGCCGGTCGCTTTCAACAATTTGCCCCCGTGGGTGGCTTCATGCATACATACAAGATCTCGAGCCTGCGCTGGCTGCTGCCCATCGTCATCGCGCTGGGATGGGTTTCGGCCTGCACCCACGATCGTGTCGATCCGGCTTACGCTGCGCTCGTCGAACAGCAAAATGATATGCCCGAGACCGGTGAACTGGGACCGGGTGACAAGTTTCAGATCCGCGTATTTGCCGAGGAAGATCTCACCGGTGAGTTCACGGTCTCGACCGATGGTACGGTCAACTACCCCTATGTTGGCCGCTTCCAGGTGACCGGTTTGACCTGCGCCGACGTCGAGGAGTTGGTCACCAACGGGCTAAAGGGCGGCTTTGTGCGAAGCCCCAGCGTGTCGTGCTCGATCACGGAGTACAATTCCAAGCGAATATTTATCTTTGGCGAGGTCAAAAAGCCTGGTTCCTTTGCATACAAATCCAATATCAGTATCATCGAGGCGTTCGCGCTCGCGGGTGGGTTCGGTGAGCGTGCAAATACGAATAACACCAAGTTGACCCGCGTGGTTAACGACGTCGAGATTCAGGTGCGTGTGCCGATGCAGGAGATCGTCGAAGGCCGACAGAGAAACATTCGGCTGCTGCCTGGCGATATCATCTACGTGCCGGAGTCGGCCTACTGATCGCTTAATGACGAGGGATGTTGCGTGGCAACCAATCAAGGCGTGGCCGATGTTGGCCGAGATGTCGCTGCAAAGCAGCCTCTCGAGACCCTCAAGGGCGTCTACAGCGTGGAGCAGGTCCTCGGTGAAGGGGCGTTGGGGCGCACCTACCTGGCGTCGGACAACTCGCGTGGCGGCGCAAAGGTGGCGATCAAGGAGCTGCTGCCCAGTCGCATGAAACGCTGGAAAGACTATGAGCTCTTTCACCGCGAATGCAGCATGCTGCGCAGCCTGAATCATCCGGGGATCCCTTCCTATTTCGAAGACTTCATCGTCGAGAGTGACGATCCGAGCGTGCCGGCACGCCTGTTCCTCGTTCAACGTTTTGTCGATGGAAGGTCGCTCCAAGATCGACTCGATGATGGCGAGGTTTTCAGTGAGGAGCGGGTACGCGATGTGGCCGTTCAGGCACTCGAGATTTTGTGCTATTTGCACGGGCTCAACCCGAAGGTCATTCACCGCGACATCAAGCCGTCCAACCTGATGCTGACGCCGGGTGGCAAGGTAATCTTGATCGACTTTGGCGCGGTGCGCGAGGCGGTGACCGCCGATGGTCTCGGCTCGACGATCGTTGGCACCTTCGGCTACATGCCGCCGGAGCAATATGCCGGTCAAAGCGTTGCGGCAACAGACCTGTTCGCATTGGGAGCGACCTGTGTGCAACTGCTCACCGGACGAGAGCCAGGCGAGCTCTTCGAGGGGCTTCACACCTTTCGCATTCCTGATGACTTGCCGGTAACCCTGGGCTTTGAGCGGATCTTGTTGGGAATGACCGAGCCGGAGGTTTCTCGGCGCTTTCAATCCGCGCAAGAGGTGCTCGATGAGCTTGCTTTCGGCTTTTTGATGGTTCCCAAAGACGCAATCACCGGGAAGTTGCCCATTCCCAACGAGATTCGCCCGGCGCCGCGGCCGATGCCCGGCTTTCAACTGCGCGATGCCTACCACGGTCGAAGTCATCTGAGCGTGCTGCTGGTGGGCGGGGTGGGCGCGACGCTGACGTTGGTCTTTCCGATCACGGCGATCTGGCTGGGCTCTGGGGCCTTGTCGATCCTGGGCTTTTTCTTGGTGGCTGCAACGCTTTGGAGCGCAGGTATGGTCAGCTTGCGCGCGCGCATTGAGATCGACGCCTACCGCCGGGGCATCTACACGCTGGGCGAGGTGACGGGACGCTTTCTCAGCGCTTCGTCAGGCGTCGAGTTCACGCACATGACTTATCGCTACCGGGCCGGCTCGGGTTTTTTATACGGCAGTGTGTCGACGCGCGACCGCGCTTATCGCACGCTCTCGCCGGGCGATCCGGTCGGGGTGATTTATCTGAGCGAGGAGCCCGACGAGCACGTGATGTATGCCGTGCCCGCAGAGTGGGCGAAGCGCCAGACAGTCGGCCTTCGGCAGCTGTCTGGCGCTTCATGAGCGCTTGAATCCGATCGTTGGCTCAGGGCTAGTTAGCTTTGAATTGAGCTGGTCGAATCGTCTTGGATCTCGTCGAGAGCTTCGCGGCCGCGGGCGCGCAGCTCATCGTAGCTCGAGGGCACGCGCTCGCGCAGATCTTCGAGGCGGTGGCGCAGATCGCCGCGCATTTCATCGCCACGCTTGGGTGCGAAGAGCAGCCCCAGGGTCGCGCCGACGGCGATGCCCGCTCCGAAGACTCCGAGCACGGGCAAGAGAATTTCCATGGTGCTGCGCTTCTGCTCGAGGCCCATGCGCTCGAGCAGTGATTCGACACTGGTGTCGTAGGTTGAGCTGACCTGGCGATTGACGTCCGTAAATACCTTCTTCCAATCCATGTAAAGTCTCCTGGTGTGACTGTGGGGTGTTGGTTTGAAAACCGAGCCTTGATTGCTCGTCGGGGCGTATGCCCTAAAAGTCAGCCTGCGTGCCCCCGTTGAGTTGGGAGCTCTGTTGGCCAGTGAAATTTTTGATCTGGGTGGCCGCCAGGGGCACGACCAGCGCTTTCATTCCTACGCGCAACAGCCGCCGCGTAAAGGGCGAGAAGAGGCCTCCGCCGATGACGTAGCCGATTCCTGCGGCGGCGGCCAAAACGGCGTAAGGATTTTGGGCGTAGTAGGTGCCAAAGGCGTTGTCGCGGCGCACGTTGTCGTACAAGTTGCGCAGGTCGGCCGCCACGCGGCGTGTGTCGTCGACGAGATTTTGTGCGCCGTCGGCCGATTTGCTGGTGGAATCATCGTCGTACATGGGGAGACCTCCTTGAGAAGAAACGTGCGGTGCGTGGAGCGGTTCAAGACGAGTTGGTCGGCGGCAGGCGTCGCGGCTTAGGCGAGCCAGCGCCGCGAGGCCATGCGGCCAACGACGTAGCCTACGGCCACGGCGCCAATCACGCACCAGCCGGGATTCTCACGGATGAAGGTGACGGCCTTGTCGTTGAATTCTTGGAGTTGGGCTCGGGTTTGATCGACCTGTTGCTCGATCTGATGGTATTGGTCTTCGAGGCGCTCTCGGGTGTCTTGGGTACGCTCAGTCACGGGAATTCTCTCTTGGTTGAGTCCATTGGGTACAGCGTCAGCTCGTTGGCTGCTCGCCGCTTTAGGCGAGCTTGCGGGCCTCGAGGGTTTGTCATCGTTGTCCATGGCAGATCCTCAATCGAGTCGACGCGGAACAAAGTCTGCAAAAGTTACAGCTTGGGATTCGAGCAGGGATAAGCTGGGCACAAGGTCTGCCGGGTCAAGTCGGCGCGCACGATTTATGCCGGCTGCCCGAGAGTTCTTGCCCAGCTTTGCCCTCATCGCAGCCCCAGGTAAAAGCCAAAGGCCAGGGCGGCACCGACGCTCGGCAGGGGATGATCCCAGACGAAGCCGCGCCAGTCGGTGATACGGCGAACCGAGCTTTGCACTTCGGACTGCAGAGCATCGAGGCTCTGGGCAATCTGGCGGCGCGAGGCCTCGATCTCGGCGCGAATCTCGCCGGCTTGGCCGTCGGCGGGCGCGAATCTTACGAGGTCTCCGCCGGCAGTCGTACGTGTGAGTTGTTGTCGCGAATCTGCTTTATCCATTGCTTGTCCCTTTGAATTTCCTCGCTTGTCTGGCTGAGCCCGGGCTTGTCGTCTTCAAAGCGCTTGAGAATGTGGCGAATGGCATAGAGGCTGCCGCCGAGGTTGATCAAAGTCAAGACCAGGGCGGTGATCGCCATGGCGACGATGCCGCCAAACCAGCCGGCGAACAAGATTGCCGTCAGATTGAGCAGGCCAAAGCCGACCAGTGCGATGAAGCCAAAGAGGGCCAAGGCCGCGACATTTTTGCCGACGGTGGTTGCCTCCTCTTTGACTTCGTAGCGGACCAGGTCGAGGTGGTTTCGAATCAGGCTGGTCAGTCCATCGGTGAGGCCTTGAAAGGCCACGTTGATGCCTGAGTTGCGTTGTTCGGATACGCGGATCTCTGCCATACTATCTCCTTGGGCCAAGTCACCAAGCCAGGGCTCAGATTCGAACCTAAGCGCGTGCGGGCCTGCGTCCATCGGAGCCGCTCAGCGGCCCGGCCTAGTCCTCGATGACGACCGTGGCCAGGTTGTTCTCGCGCACGGTCACGGAGCTGGTGCGCACCTGGGCGCCGATGCTGTAGGTGCCAGGCTCGAGGCCGCCAAACCAGGTCTTGGCGATTCGCTCGATCAAGATCGTTTCACCCTCGACGATCACGGTGCCCACGGCGTTGCGCACGGGCGTCAGTTGAATGTAGACCTCGACGCCGGTGATATCTTCGTCGAAGTTGATCGTGCTCAGCTCAATGTTGAAGTATTCATCGGTCATGCCCACTTCGCTGCGGCTGATCACGGAAGGATCGATATTCATCGATACGATGCGTGGCTCATCACCCAGATCGATCGGGCAGCCCGCAATGATGAGGGTCGTGACGGCCAGAAACAACGCCGAAAAGAGCCATCGTGGTGCAGTGCTAAGACGGGGGTTCAACTCTCGCATGCCGTTGCCTCCTGGAAACGAGAAGAAGTCGATACAGATCAGATGGGACTGATACATACGTTCAAGTCTGTCTAGCATGGTTGGATGACCATTTGCAAATCCAGCTCGCTCGGGTGCGCATCGCACAATGGATGGTGAGGCCTTTTGCCAGTGGGGCCTGTGCGCGTTATCATGGCCCCGATCGAGCGAGATCTTCGTCCTGCAGGCCATGTCATCCATCGCCACCGATTGTGTGAGTCCATGAGTCAAAAGAGCTATACGGTGACGGTTCACTCCGAGCACGGCGTCGAGGAGCCGGCGGTCCTCGCGCGCCAACTCGGCGCGTTGGTGGGCCAGTCCGAGTCCAAGTTGCTCGAGCGCCTGGCAAAAGGTCCGCTGACCTTGAAGAGCAATTTGAGCTATGAGGAGGCCGTCTCGCTCAAGGAGAGGCTCTTGCGCGCGGGGATTGCGGCTCAGGTGCTGCGCGGTGCACAAAGTGAGATCGGTGCCAATGTGGCGATCGGGGCGCCGCCCCAGGGGCCCCCAAAGCTGCCGGTCGCCCAAGGCATGAGCATTGCCCCGCGCAAGCCCGACGCGCCGGCTGCAGGCTTGGCGCCGGCCGGCGAGTCGGAGGGCTGGCAGGCGCTCTTTCCCGATCTCGGTGAGGGCTCCGATGCCGAGGAGTTAGGCGCGCTGCCCCATGTGGCGCCGCCCGAGCGCTCGAGCGCCCAGGTCCAGATGGTGCGCCCGGCGTTGCCCGAGCCTGAGCCGGAGGCGCCACCGGGCGTCGCGCTCGCCCAAGACGTGCCGGCGGACTCGCCGGTTAGCGAGGTGGCGGCCAAATTTGACGGCGGGGTGTTGACCGGTGCGATCGCGAGCCAGCGCGAGGCCCGCGCGCCCTTTGCTCCGGAGGGCTTTGATGCCCGTCCGGGCCATGTGCCTGCCTGCGCCGCCTTGTTGAGCGCGCTGGCGCCGGGCGCCGGGCAGATCTACAACGGTCAGGAGGAGCGCGCGCTGCATTATGGGTTGCGGTTTTTACTGATCTTGCCGTGGATCGAGAGCGTTCGCCAGGCGCATGCGCGTGGCGAGCGCATTCGCACCTTTTATGCGCCCCGGCCAAAGGATGGCGTCTTCTGGCGCGCGCTGCGCTATCTGGTGCTCTGGTACGCCGTGGTGATCGCGATCGCGCTGGTGCTCGGATGGATGGCCAATCGCTTCTACGAGGCCGCGCAGCGTCGCAACCATGTTGCCCAGGTCGTTCAGGTCGAGGAGGTCGTCGAGCGCGCGACCAGCGGCGTTCAGTTTGCCCGCGTCGTGGCAAACGGCGCGCTTCAAAAGGCGCTCGACGCCAAACAAGAGCGCCAGCCCGAGTTTACGATGAGCCCCTCCGAGCGTGCGCACCGCCTCTACGTGATCGGCCATGGCTATTGCATTACCGGGCAGTACGCCATGTGTGAGGCGACGATGCGCCGCGTCACAAGCCTTGGTAGTGAACAGCGTGACGCCTTTCGTTTGCAGGCCTGGGCCAGCGTGCAGGCCAAGAATCAGGGCCGACCCGAGCCGATGCCCGAGGTCGGCCAGGTGCCCTCGCTGCTCGAGTTTGAATTGCACCAGGACAACGATCCGGATCGCGATCTGGTCCAGCCCGCCCTTGATTCGATCGCCAAGAGCGAGGCCGAAGCACGCCTAGAGGAGAGCCCATGACCCCCACGCCGACCATGACATGGCAGGCCTTCGATTGCCCGCGCATTGAGGCGCTGGGTGCGCGCGCCGGCCTTGCCTCGCTGCTCTTGTCGTTGACCCAGGCGGTGGCTGCCAGGCCCGAGGTCGACGTCTTGTTGGCCGGCTTGAGCGAGTTGTTCGAGGATTTGAGTGGACAGGCTGCGGCCTGCGCCGGCGTGGTGATCCTGACCGATGCCGAGGAGTTTCAAAACGAGGTCTTTCGCTTTGTGCCCCAGAGCCCGGCCGGCGGCTGCACCAACGAGCGCGATCCGCTGGCAGCCTGCGCCAGTGCCGGGCTCGATCTGGTCGCCGAGCTGCGTGAGCGCGAGGCCTGCTTTCTAATGGGCGCGGGCACAAGCCAGGCGACGGCCTTCTTTGGCGTGCGTGGTGCGAGCGGTCTCTTGGCCGTCTTCTACATCAAGCTTCCGGGCGCGGAGCTTGCGAACTTCGGGCAGGCGTCGGCGGCAGCGGCCACCTTGTTTAGCCCGTTGGCCGGGCTCGTGCTCGCTCAGCGCCGACGTCAGGCGCTAGCCCACGGCGTGCTCGAGGAGAACCGCTATTTTGCCGAGCGCGAGCGTCGCCACTACCTGTTCAAGGAGCTGGTCTGCGAGAGCGCGACGATGCGCGCGGTCTATGACGCGCTCAACGAGCGCGTGGCGCGCGATACGCCGGTGCTGATCACCGGCGAAGCCGGCACGGGCAAGGAGCTGCTCGCGCGCGCGCTGCACCATTTGAGCTGGCGAAAGGAGGGCATGCTGATCAGCCTGGATTGCAGCCAGCTCACCAACGATCTGCTCGACTTCGAGCTGTTTGGCTGCGTGGCAAGCGAGCTGGCCGGCGCCGTGGCCGCGCGCAAGGGAATCTTTGAGCTGGCCCGAAACGGCACGGTCTTTCTCGACGAGATCGATCTGCTCTCTCCGCTGATGCAGGGCAAGATCGTGCGCATGCTCAAAGAGGGCGAGGTGCGCCGCATCGGCGATGCCGTCGGGCGCAGCGTCAACGCGCGCCTGATCGCCAGCACCCATCGCGATCTACAAACCCTGGTCAACGAGGGCAAGCTTCGCCACGATCTCTTCTTGGCGCTTCGCGGCCATGTGCTCGAGGTGCCCGCGCTTCGCCATCGCCAGGCGGACATCTTGCCCCTGGCGCGCACTTTTCTTCGCAGCTACTGCCAGCGCTACGGCGCCCGCTGTCGCAAGTTCGACGACGCCACGCTCGCCTGGATGCTCGCCTACCGGTGGCCGGGCAACGTGCGCCAGTTGCAGAGCTTCATCGAATCGGCCGTGCTGCGCGCGCCTGAGGAGGAGGTCGTGTCGATGGACGGATGGCAGGTTGAGGCCACATGAGATCGAAGGGCAGCTAAAGAAACGTGTCAGGGTCGGGGGTAGTAGAAGTCCAGGCAGATGTTGCACAGGCCGTGGCTGAGGTCGTCGGGTGGGTGCTCGACGAAGTTGGGCACCCAGTCCCAGTGGGTGTCGTCGTCGCCCTGGCGCGTGCGCCGACAGTGGCTGCACATGGTGATCAGGCCCTTGGCGTTGCGGTAGTGCTCAGCGAGCGGGTCGGGCAGGGTGGGGGTATCGGGGTGGGGATGATCGACGGTAAGCGAGTTGATCAGCAGCAGGCCGCGCTCGGCGCCGGGTGCCTGCAAGGGGTAGACGGCCATGTGGTACATGCGAAAGCGTTGGGCGCTGTTGCACTGGAAGTCGTGGTGCCAGACGACCTTGTCGTCGAGTACGTGGGCAAAGGCGTCGTCGTAGAAGGCCTCGAGCGGACCAAAGGCCTCGCGGATCGGGCGGCCCAGCGGCCAGCGGGTGGCGAGGTCGACGCCGGGGTGGTTGATGTGGGCGAAGCGCTCCCAGGCGTCGTTGTAGTAGGCCAGGCGCGTGTCGCTCCAGATGCCATAGATCGTTGCCGTGCTCTTGTTGAGCACCTCGAGATCGAAGCCTTGGAGCAGAGGTGCAAATGCAGGGTCAAGGCGCATTATTTCTCTCCGGGGCAACGTGTTATGACCTTGTCGTCGTTCTTTGAGTGGCATAACAAGGTGGGCGCACGAAACATTGCGGAGCCAGGATTACGATGAGCATGGATATAGAGGAGATCGCGATCAGGGTGTCGGGGCTGCAGGTGGCGGGGCGAGCCTGTGGACCCCGCGACGGCTATCCCGTGCTGTGTATGCACGGCTGGCTGGACAACGCGGCTAGCCTGGAGCCCTTGCTGGCGCTTTTGCCGGCGAGCTTTCGTTTTGTGGCGCTCGATCTGCCCGGCCACGGCCGCTCCGAGCACAAGAGTGAAGATGCCTCCTATCACTTCGTCGACTGGGTGGCGTCGGTGGTCGATGCGGCCGACGCGCTGGGCTTTGGGCGTTTTTCGATTCTGGCGCACTCGATGGGCGCAGCGATCGCGACGATGGTCGCGCCGGTGATCGCCGAGCGCGTCGAGCGCATGGTGCTGATCGACGGTCTAGGGCCGTGGACTCTGCCTGGCGAGTGTGCGCCCGAGCAGCTTCGGCGCGCGCTCTCGGCGCGCGCTGTGCTTGGCTCCAAGAGCGCGCGCCGCTTTGAGAACATCGAGCAGGCCGTGGCCGTGCTCAATCAGTCCTATGCCGACTTGTCGCCGCAAAATGTGCGCCGAATCGTCGAGCGCGGCAGCCGCCAGCTCGCCGATGGTGGGCTGAGTTTTAGCTACGATTTGCGCTTGCGGGGGGCCTCGATGATGCGCCTTAGCGAGGAGCAGGTCCGCGCGTTTTTGGCCGAGATCGGCTGCCCGGTGCTGATGGTGCGCCCGCTTCAAGGCTGGCCGCTCGATGCCGAGACTTTTGCGGCGCGCTTTGAGGCGATCAAGGGCGCCCGCTTGCTCGAGGTCGAGGGCGGCCATCACGTGCACCTCGAGGCGCCCGAGCGCATGGCCGAGGCGATCGGGGCATTTTTGCTCGAAGGACAGCCATGAGCACAGCGAGTGAGCGTGCTGAGATCTTGAAGCGGACGATGGTCTTTTCGGCCTTGTCCGAGGCGGATCTGCGCGCGCTGGCGCCGGTTTTTCGCCCGCGCGTGCTGGCCGATGGCCAACATTTGTTCAAGGCCGGCGAGCCGGGCGATTATCTGGCCGTGGTGGTGCGCGGTGTGCTGTGCGTGGACGTCTCGTCGACGCCGGCTGTGCGGGCGTCGGCCGGCGAGCTTGGGGCCTTTGATGTGGTCGGGGAGATGGCGTGTTTGGATCCGGCGCCGCGCTCAGCGAGCGTGATGGCGCGTGGCGAGGTGGAGGTGTTGATCTTGACGCGTGTGATGCTCGATGCGCTGCGAATCAACGCGGTCGGCCTCTTTGCCGCGGTGATAGGCGGGCTGTCGCGGCGCGTGACCGAGCGTGTGCGCGAGACGAATGCGCGCATCAGCAAGCTGTTGTGGGCGCGACGGGAGGCGATCAAATCGCCGGCCGGCTCGATTGAAGGCTATTTTTTGGATGCGGCGAGCCCGACGCTGCACCGGGGGCCGCTTGATCTGGCTTCGCTCGTGGCGCTTCGCTCCTTTGCGCCGGCCGAGCTCGGCGCGCTGCAAGGCGCGGCGCGCGCGCTGCACTTTGCCGACGGCGCGCTGCTTTGTCGGGAGAGCGATCCGGGTGCGAGCTGTTTTATCATCTGCCAGGGCCGCGCCGACGTCGTGAAGATCGTCGGCGGCCGAGCCTACAGCTTTGCCAGCATCGCTGAGGGTAGCCTGGTCGGCCAAATGGCGCTGCTCGATCGCGTCGAGCGCTCGGCCACGGTGCGCGCGCGCGGTGAGCTGGTCGCCCTGGAGCTGTCGCGCGACAGCTTCGAGGCGCTCTTGAGAGCGCACAGCCCGCTGGCGGTGCGCTTTCAGGAGCTGGTCACGATTTCGGGCATCCGACAGCTTCGCCTGGCCAACGCCATGCTCGCGTTTTTGATTGAGCGCGGTGTTCAGACGCCGAGCGCTCTGGCAGCGCAGATGCCCGAGGTCGACGCGCAGCATGACGAGCTGGGGGCGCTGGCGCAGGCCTACTTGCAGACAGCGCTCGGGGAGTGGAACGTGACGCCCTCGGAGCTCAAGAATATCCGGGTGGCCAAGCTCGACGGGATGATCAGTCAGGCGGAGTTGCAGGGCCGGCTCAAGAAGTGAGCTTGGGCGTGCGCGGAATAAAGCGGATTTGTCACGCGCTCTTGTCGAGAACGGAAAACACCCTCATAATCCGCCCGACCGTGGCCGATTTTTTGTTTTTCGCATCCCCTTAATAATACGTGTTCATTCACTGTGACCCTTTGACAACGGCATAAGACCTTGAGCGACAACAAGATCATTTTTTCGATGGTGGGCGTGGGCAAGATCCACCCGCCCAAGAACCAGGTTCTCAAAGACATCTATCTCTCGTTCTTCTATGGGGCGAAGATCGGCGTGCTCGGTCTCAACGGCTCGGGTAAGAGCACCTTGCTGCGCATCATCGCCGGGTTGGACAGCAACTATATCGGCGAGATCCACAAGGATAAGGGCGTCAGCTTTGGCTACCTGGCTCAGGAGCCGGAGCTCGACGACACCAAAACGGTGCGTGAGATCGTCGAGGAGGGGGTGGCGTCGACGATCGCGCTGATCAAGGAGTACGAGGCGATCAGCGAGAAGTTCGCCGATCCGGACGCGGACTTCGAGGCGCTCATGGAGCGCCAGGGCAAGCTGCAGGATCGGATCGAGCACCTGGGCGCCTGGGATCTGGACAGCCGCCTGGATATGGCCATGGAGGCGCTGCGTTGTCCGCCGGCCGATCAGCTTGTGGGCGTGCTCTCCGGTGGCGAGCGTCGGCGCGTGGCGCTTTGTCGGCTGTTGTTGCAGGAGCCGGACGTGCTGCTGCTCGACGAGCCGACCAACCATCTCGACGCGGAGAGCGTGGGGTGGCTCGAGCAGCATCTGGCGCAGTACAAGGGCACGATCATCGCGGTGACCCATGATCGTTACTTTTTGGACAACGTGGCCGGCTGGATTCTCGAGCTCGACCGTGGCCAGGGCATCCCCTTCGAGGGCAACTACTCGTCGTGGCTCGAGCAAAAGCATGCTCGCCTCAAGATCGAGGAGAAGACCGAGTCCAAGCGTCAAAAGGCGCTGGCCGCCGAGCTGGAGTGGATTCGCTCCAGCCCCAAGGCGCGCCATGCCAAGTCCAAGGCGCGCATCTCCTCCTACGAGAAGATGCTGGCCGACGGGCAGGAGGCGCGCGAGCGCGACGTGGAGATCACGATTCCGCCCGGGCCGCGTCTGGGTGATATCGTGATTCGCGCCGAGAACGTGATGAAGGGCTACGGCGACCGCCTGCTCTATGAGGGGCTCAACTTCAACCTGCCGCGCGGCGGGATCGTGGGGATCATCGGGCCCAACGGGGCGGGCAAGACCACGCTGTTTCGCATGATCACGGGCCAGGAAGAGCCCGATGGCGGCACCTTCGAGGTCGGTGAGACGGTCAAGCTTGGCTATGTCGACCAAAAGCGCGAGCTCGACGCGGAGAAGAGCGTCTGGGACGAGGTCTCGGGCGGCCAGGACGTGATCGAGCTGGGCAACCGCTCGATCAACTCGCGTGCCTACGTCTCGTGGTTCAACTTTGGTGGCAGCGACCAGCAAAAGAAGACCGGCGTGCTCTCCGGTGGCGAGCGCAACCGGGTGTATCTGGCCAAGATGCTGCGTGAGAGCTCGAATGTGTTGTTGCTCGATGAGCCGTCCAACGATCTGGACGTCAACACGCTTCGCGCGCTCGAAGACGCGCTGCTCGATTTTGCGGGCTGCGCGGTCGTGATCTCCCATGATCGCTGGTTTCTCGACCGCATCGCCACCCATATCCTGGCTTTTGAAGGCGATAGCCGCGTGGTGTGGTTCGACGGCAACTACAGCGAATACGAAGAGGATCGCAAGCGCCGCCTGGGCGCGGAGGCCAGCCGGCCGTCGCGTATCAAGTACAAGAAGCTCGTTCGCGCCTGATCGCGCGCGCGGCTCTAGTGCTGCTCTATAGCTTGATGACAAACGCCGGTCCTTCTCAACGAGGGGCCGGCGCTTTTTTGTGGGCTATTGGTCGTCGTCGTCGTCGCTTTCTTGCTCGGCCATGTCGAGCATCTCCTCGACCTGGCGGGCGTGCTCGGGCTCGAGGCCCACGATCATCTCGCCGAAGGCACGTCGCGCCTCGGTGAGGGTCATTCGATCTTTTTGAAATTCAACGCAAATCAAACACATGGCGTGGGCTCCTGTGGGTTGTGGCGCTGTGAAGGGACCAAACGGGTTGCGCCTGTTGCTCTCTCTTGCCCAAGGCTTGAACGCTTTGATGGGTGGCGTTCATTTCACGATCAATAATGGACCCTTAGGGCAGGGTTGGCCACCGCGATGTGAAAATTGGCGGTGGCAGTGGCGTGGTTGTTGCCGCTTAGAGCGCGATGTTTACCTTGTGTGCACTCATTGAACAGTCAGGAAACATTCATGGTTTGTGTGTGTCAGGCATCAAAAATAGGGAGTGGTTCATGCGTAAAACGAGCTTGTCGATAGGGTTGATGGTCGTGCTGCTCGGCGCAGCAGGGGTTTTGAGCACGGGTTGTCCGGGCACACGCCCGGGGCGTGTGGCGGCCGACGTTTTGGTGCCGCCCAGCGAGGAGACCCAGCTCGGCGAGCAGGTCTCGGCCCAGGTGGAGCGCGAGCTTCGCATGCATCCAAACGCCGAGGTGCAGCAGTACGTGCGAGGGCTTGGCGAGCAGATCGTGCGCGTGGCGGACAACGTGCCAGACGGGATCAATTTTACCTTTCAGGTCGTCGACGATAAGCAGACCTCCAACGCCTTTGCGCTGCCCGGCGGCTGGATCTACGTCTACAGCGGGTTGATGGCCAACATGGACAACGAGGCCGAGCTTATCGGGGTGATAGCGCACGAGGTTGCGCACGTGACCCGTCGCCACGTTGCTCAGCGTCTGGTCACGCTCTACGGCGTCGATTTGCTCACGCGCATGGCCCTGGGCCAGGAGCCGGGGATCGTGCAAAGCGTCGTGGCGACGATCGTGCAGCAGGGATTCTTGCTTCGCTATAGCCGCGGCCAGGAGACCGACGCGGACAATATCGGTCTGACCTATATTGTGCGGGCAAACTACGATCCGCAGGGGTTCATCAGCTTTTTCCAGACGATGGTCGGCCAGCCCAGCCCGCCGACCTTCTTGCTCACCCATCCGGCGCCCGAGGATCGCATCCGCAATATCGAGGAGGCGATAGCCCAGATGAAGCAGGTGCCTACGCGCACCAATCGCGAGCGCTTCCAGGCGATCAAGAGCCAGCTCTAATCGGCGTCATCCAGGCCGAGCTCGCCCATCACATCGGCTAGTACGCGCTCGACCTCCTGGCGATGAGGCCACAAGGTCGGGGCGTTCTTGAGCGCCATGTTCAGATCGCTTGCGGCTTCGTCGTGTTGCTCGAGGGCCATCCACATCGAGGCGCGCTTGAGATAGGCCGTGGGATAGAAGGGATCGATCGCGATGGCGCGATTCCAGTCCTCGACGGCGGCCGTCAAATTTCCCAGGAGCATCTGGGTGCCGCCGCGGTTGACATAGGCCTCGACATCCTCGGCGTCGAGGGCGATGGCGCGGTCGTAGTCGGCGATCGCCTCGTCGTAGCGCTCGAGTTGGTTGAGGGCGTTGGCGCGGTTGTAGTAATTGATCGGGTCCGCGGGCTGCAGGGCGATGGCCTGGCCGAAATCGTCGATCGCTTTGGTGACGAGCTGCAACTCCAGATAGAGGAATCCACGCGCGGCGAAGGCCTCGGCGTAGCGCGGGCGAAGGCCGATGGCGCGCTCGTAGTCCTTGAGCGCGGCCGGGGTGTTTGCGCGCACGCGCTGCAGGTTTGCGCGGTTGAAGAAGCCCTCGGGGCGCGTGGGTTCGAGCTCAATGGCCCGGTCGAATTCGACCAGGGCCTGGTCATGCTCGCCCAGGGCGAAGCGGGCGATCGCGCTGTTGGTCAAGAGCTCGGCGTTGTCGGGCGCCAGGGTGAGCGCCAGCGCGTAGTCTTCGCGCGCGCTGGCCAGCTCGCCCAAGGCGTGCTGGGTCAGGCCGCGGTTGATGCGCGCGATCAGGTGTGCGGGGTCGATGGCGAGCGCGCGGTCGAAGTCTTCGAGGCCGCCGGCTAGCTCTTCGAGCGCTGCGCGACAGATGCCGCGTTGGACGAGCGCCTCGAGGTGGTCGGGCTCGAGCTCGAGCACGCTGGTATAGGCCTCTTCTGCGCCTTCGAGGTCGGCCTGCTCGTAGAGCGTGTTGGCCAGGGCCAGGCAGCTCTCGATGCTGCGCGGCGTCAAGGCCTCGGCGGCCTGGAGCGCGGCCTGCTGGGCGTCGGCCTTGGCCTTGGCGTCAAAATCACGGATCAGATCGTGGGTGAGCTGCTCACTGAGTTGGCCAAGCTCATCGCCATGCTCGACGAGAAAGGCCAGGGCCTCGTCGAGGGCGCCGGTGAGCACGTCGCGCTCAGCGTGTGGGATCTCTTCGTAGCGGCCTGCCATCTTGCGAAGCGGCTCGAGCCAGGCGAGCTTCTCCTCGCTCGAGGCGGCCTCGCTTGCCCGCTCGCTGCGCGCTTCGAGCTCCTCGAGATCGTCGATCAGCTGGGCGAGTGTGCGCTCATGGTCGATGATCAGATCGAGGTTCATGCGCGTGAGCAAGACGTAGTGCGGGTCAAGGGCGGGGGCGCGCACGTACAGCCACCAGGCCAGGCGGTAGAGCACGTCGCTTGGGTGGTCGGTGCGCGTGAGCTCTTCGGGCAGCGCCTCGGCACGGGCGATCTGGGCGATGGCGCGCGCGATGAGCTGCTCGCTGGCGTCGGTGGCGGCCCTGAAATCTCGAAGTTGCGCTGCGATTGGATCTAGCGAGTCGCGCCAGGCCATGGATTACCTCGTGCTCGGCGTGGCCAACATTGGCCGACGATTTTTGGGTGAGCGCGTGCGCTCAGAACCGCTTCAAGGCCCCGGGTTTACCGCTTCCCGCATGACAGTACAACTGTCATGTCGCGGGGGGCATTTCCATGGATTGGGAGCAAAAAACGAGGCCCGAGAGAGCATTGGGCGAGGCGGGGAATGGGTGGGTGTGGGGCTGGAGCTGGAGCGCATAAGGCGTGAAGGACTCGGCTCCCCCCTTAGAGAGCCGAGTCGCTTCGTTCTAGAACTTCAGGTTGAGCACGCGCACCTGAACGGCCTTGGGCAAGTCGCGCTCCAAGTACTCCAGGCTTGCCATGCCGGCCTGGTCGTCGCGGGTGAGCGCGTCGATCAAGCCGACCGTGGCACCGAGCGCCAGACCGCCACCGGCGGTGTAGGCGATCACCCACGGGCTCCAGTCCTGGCCGCTAAGGAAGTAGCCACCGGTCCCGATCAGGGCACCGACGACACCACCGAGCAGGGCGCTGCGTGTCACGATCCAGGCCGTGCTCGGTCCACGCTGCTGGGTGAACTGCTGCTCCTGTTGCATGGGCTGCTCCTGGGGCGGAAACTGCTGGGCCCCGGGTTGTTCTTGCTGCTGCTGCTGCTGCTGATCAATTCGCTCATCTTCGGTCTCGTAGCGGGTATCTTGCGCCCAGGCGAGACTCGAGCTCAGGGCCAGGCCCATAATCATGAGCAGCGCGGTAAAAAGTCGAATCAACGATGATGTGGCCATGGTGCACCTCCTTACTGAGGAATCGCCTGCCACACTTTGGGAGCTGTTCGATGGCGTTGGAATTGGGCCGTAGAGACCGGGCCCATCCAATGTCTCGAAAACAGTAGGGTGGAGGCGAATTTCCATTAATTTTTTCCTGTCGAACATTCTTCCTGAGCGTTGGGCACCCAATGGAAGGAGCGGTCCGTGCGACGACAAATAGTGTGATACGTGCAAGCCTCAAAGTTTTGCCAACTCCAGGCTCATTATTAACATAATTACTGATAGTGGGTATTCAATGGAGTTTGTCGGGGCGGGCAGGTGGCGCCCTTGGTGGTCAAGGCTTGAGACCGGGACGATGAAAAGCGGTGTAAACTCAAGTGTGTATTGACCGCAGCAAGGTTGCTCCCGTATGTTCTTCGCCCTGAATTGGGATGCGCGCGCTCAATTTTCGAGGCGCGTGGCCGACGACGTGACAAGAGCAGGCCTCGTCGAGGCCGTTGTGCTCGTAGAATGAACAACGTGGCCATTGCAAAGTGGGCTGCATGAGGGAGTAGGCATGAGTTTCAAAGTCTCGCTTATCCGTGGAGATGGCATCGGGCCGGAGATCGTCGACGCGACTGTGCGCGTTTTGGACGCCTTGCAGGCCGATATCGAGTGGGAGGAAGTGCGTGCCGGCTCGGGCGCCTTCAAAGATCTGGGAACACCGCTGCCCGAGGAGACGATCTCGAGCATCGGTCGAAACGGCGTGGTGCTCAAGGGTCCGCTGGAGACGCCGATCGGCACGGGGTTTCGCAGCATCAACGTCACCATTCGCAAGCACTTTGACATGTACGCCAACGTGCGCCCGGCCAAGACTACGCCGGGTCTGGCGACGCGCTTTCAGGACGTGGCGATCGACATGGTGATCGTGCGCGAGAACACCGAGGGCGCCTATGCGGGCATCGAGCATGTGATTCCGCCCAACCGTGCGGCCGCTGAGACGGTGATCTTGTGCACGCGCTGGGCCAGCGAGCGCATCGTTCGCCATGCCTTCGAGTACGCCAGGCGCTGCGGGCGCAAGCAGGTCACGCTGGTGCACAAGGCCAACATCTTGAAGGAGACCGGCGGTCTGTTTTTGGAGGTCGGCCAGACGATCGCGCGCGAGTACGACGACATCGCCTTCAACGACATCATCATCGACAATATGTGCATGCAGATGGTGCGTCGGCCCGAGCAGTTCGATGTGATCGTGACGACCAATCTCTTTGGCGACATCCTCTCGGATCTGGCCGCCGGGCTGATCGGCGGGCTGGGGTTGACGCCGGGGGCAAACATTGGCAACGGCGCCTCGATGTTCGAGGCCGTTCACGGCACCGCGCCCGACATTGCGGGCAAGGGCCTGGCCAATCCCACGGCGCTGCTGCGCGCGGCGGGCATGATGCTCGATCATCTGGGCATGGTCGACAAAGGCCGGCGTCTCGAGGAGTCGATCGCCGCGGTTTTGGCGCATGGCAAGGCGATCACGGGCGATCTCGGTGGGCGTGCGGGCACGGCGGAGTACACCGACGCGCTGATCGCCGAGATCGGCGGCTGAGCCCAAGGCCTTAAGGCTAACCGAGAACTTTGACGAAGCGGCGAATGACGGTCTGTTCGCCGCCGTTTGCGAAGTCGATGACGAGGCGCGCCTCGTCGCCGGTGCCGGAGACGGCGCTCACCGTACCGATCCCAAAGCGTGTGTGGGTGACCGTCTGACCGACGAGCTCGTTGTGGCTGACGGCGCGCTCGGGTGCTTTCCATTGCACGGACTCGGCCGGGGCGTGGTTTAGGCCCTCGTCGGTGTCCCAGGCCGGGTTGAGCTGGGAGAAGTCGTCGACCGGAGGCTGAGCGCGCACCTGGGTGACGGCGCGCCCGAGCTGGCCGCGGATCATCTCCGGCGACTGATCGAAGTCCCACAGGTTGCGGTTGACGCCGCCCGCCATGGGGTTTCTTCCAAAGTTAACCAGTCCTTCGTGGGCCTGGGTGGGCGCGCGGCTGCGCGTGTAGTCGACCATCGTGCTCGAGCTTCGCGCATCGATCACCAGGCGCTCGGGGGCGATGTCGAGCAAAAATCGGCTGGGATTGGTGTCCTTGAAGGTGCCGTAGACGCGGCGCCGGCGCGCGTTGGTGATATAGAGCGCGTGGCGCGCGCGGGTGATCGCGACGTAGGCCAGGCGGCGCTCCTCCTCGAGCTCCTCTAAATCGCTGGCATCGCGCAGGCTGGGAAAGATCTCGTCCTCCATGCCGACCAAAAAGACCGTGTCGAACTCGAGGCCCTTGGAGCCGTGCACGGTCATCAAGGTCACCGAGCCGACGCCCTCTTGAAGCGCGTCGTTGCTCTGCACGAGCGCTGAGCGCTCCAAGAAGGCGCGAAGCAGCCGGGCGGCGGGCGCCTCGGCGAAGAGATTATCATCAAAGGCGTGAGCCTCGCTGTGGGCGTCGTCGTCAGCGAGCAGGGCCGATGGCGCGGCCTCCTCGTCGCGCTCGAACTCCTCGATCGCGTTGACCAGCTCGGCGACGTTGCGCGCTCGGTCCTCGGCGCGCTCGGGATCGCTGGCCTCGAGGTACTCGATGTAGTGGGCGCGCTCGATGAAGTTTTGCACCACGGTCGACAGGCTCTCGAAGTGGGCAAGGTCGTCGCGAACGCTCTCAATGAGCTCGAGAAAGTGCTTGATGCCGGCGCGCGGCGCGCGGCTCAGTGCAACAAGCGCGGCGATCGCCTCGTCGTGCTCGAGCGTTTTGGGTCGGGGGCGCTCGGGGCTGAACAGGTCGTGCTGGGCCGTTTCGTCGTCCTGGAGCAGGCGAAGCGCGCGGTGCAGGCCGTTGACGCCGGGCACGCGCGAGGCGGCGTTGAGTTTTTCGATCGTCGTCTTGCCGATGCCGCGCGCCGGGGTGTTGACCACGCGCAGCAGCGCGACCTCGTCGGCGGGATTGATCGCGACCTTGAGATAGGCCATCAGATCCTTGATCTCTTCTCGAGCATAGAAGCTCATGCCACCGACGATCTGATGGGGCATGGTGTGGTGGCGCAGCTGCTCCTCGAAGAGGCGGGCCTGGGCGTTGGTGCGATAAAAAATCGCGAAGTCCTGATAGTTGGCACCCGAGGCGATGCGCTGGGCGATCGTCTCGGCCACATAGCTGGCCTCCTCGCGATCGCTTGCGGCGGTGAAGACGGCGATCGGCTGGCCGGCGGGGCGCTCGGTCCAAAGCGTCTTGTCGTGGCGGCGCGGATTGTGGCGGATCACGTCGTTTGCGGCATCGAGGATCGCCGCGCTGGAGCGGTAGTTTTGCTCGAGCTTGATCACGCGCGCCTTGGCGAAGCTGCGCTCAAAATCCAAGATGTTGGCCACGGTCGCCCCGCGCCAGCCGTAGATCGCCTGGTCGTCGTCGCCAACGACAGCGAGGTTTTCATGGGCCGTGGTCAGGTGGGTGAGCAATTCGAACTGCGCCATGTTGGTGTCCTGGAACTCGTCGACCATCAAGAATCGCCACTGCTCGCTGTAGGATCGGGCGAGGCCGGGATCGGCGCGAAACAGCTCGAGCACGCCCAGCAGCAGATCGCCAAAGTCGACGCAGTTGGCCTGGCGAAGCGCGCTCTGGTAGCGCTCGTAGAAGAAGACGTCGGCCTCGTCGATGCGGTTGTGCGCGGCTTCGTGGGCGCCCTCGGGGGTGAGGCCGCGGTTCTTCATCTCTTCGACGAAGCTTTGCAGGCGGCGGATCTCGCGGCGCTCGCTCTCCTGCTCGTTGGCGATGAGTAGGCGGCGGATGTGACGACGCTGATCATCGTCGTCATAGATCGTAAAGCCGGGCGAGAGCCCGAGGCGGCGCGCGTGGCGGCGCAACAGGCGTGCTCCCAGCGAGTGGAAGGTCGACAGGGCCAACTGGCCGGTGTCGTAGTGCGCTCCGAGCAGGCCATCGACGCGCGAGCGCATCTCGGCGGCGGCCTTGTTCGTGAAGGTGACGGCAAGGATCTGGGCCGGGTGCACGTCGTGCTCGGTGACCAGGTGGGCAATGCGCGAGGTCAAGACGCGTGTCTTACCGCTGCCGGCGCCGGCCAAGATGAGCAGCGGCCCCTCGATGTGTCGCACCGCCTCTTGCTGGGGTGCGTTGAGCTCGTTGAAGATGTTCATGGCTCTGCATTGGCGGTGAGGTTCACTGTACTTCTGTTCGGTGCCGTTATCGCCGAGAGCGTGTGCGTCTGGCAAGCCCCATGTTCGTGATTACGGCGCGAACTTTTTTCCAAACGTATAGGAATAATCCCACATTCCACCTAGTTTTTTGGGCGACCAAGTTGTCCTTGAAAAGGGTGTCCCAAAGCGCCCAAAGCGCCTGCTGGCCGTAAGTTCGATTGCACAAGTTGCAGTCGGCGGTTAGACTCAGTGCTAGATTAGCTATTGTAAAAGCGCACACGCCAGAAGGAGTATCGATGGCAGTTCAACAGTTGACCGATCGCGGTGAGCTTCGCGAGTTTTTGATGCGCGATCGCATCGCAAACGCGTACTTGCTGGGCAATCTCGATCCGGCCTACTTTCAGTTCTGCCGCTGGTACGGCTCGCGTACCGCGAGCGGCGAGCTTGGCAACCTGTTGTTGATTTACCGGGGGCTGAGCTTGCCGGTGGTGTTCATGAGCGGCAGCGATCCGGGAATCGAGACGTTTCTTCGCGAGTGCACGACGGTACTGCCCGACCGCTTTCACTTTCACGTCTTAGAAAATCACATGAATACGGTGCGCGATACCTTCTCGCCGCCGGATTTCAAGCCGATGTATCGCATGGGCCTGGAGCGCTCGCGCTTTTCGACCCACGGAGACACCTCGCGCGTGGTTCGCCTGGGCCACCGGGATACGGCGGCGATCATGGCGCTTTACGCCCACTATCCGGACAATTTCTTTGAGCCCTATCAGCTCGAAACGGGTCTGTATTTTGGAATCCGCGACCCAGCGCTCGGTCTGGTGAGCATCGCCGGGGTGCACGTGGTCAGCGAGGAGCACGACGTGGCCGTGATCGGCAACCTGGTGACGCACCGCCAAGCGCGCGGCCAGGGTCTAGCTACGGCCTGCACGGCGCGCCTTCTCGAAGAGATCTTCGAGCGCGTCTCGCTGGTCGCGCTCAACGTCCAACAAGACAACGAGCCGGCGATCCGCATGTACCGCCACTTCGGCTTTGAGTTCAACAACGTCTTCTTCGAGGGCCAGTACGCGCTTGGCGTCAAGGTGCCCTGAGCCAGGTGGCTGCGATGAAGCCGTTGCGCTAGTCGAACTCGTTGAAGATTCCCGGGTTGACTGCGGTGCGCCGTCGCTCCTCGCGCTCCTCTTCTTCCTTACAATCGATGCACATCGTGGCCATGGGTCGGGCTTTGAGGCGGCCGACGCCGATCGGTTCGCTGCAGATGTCGCAGTAGCCGTACTCGCCGTCGTCCATGCGTTGGAGGGCTTCGTTGATCTTGGCGAGCAGGTTGCGCTCGCGGTCCTTGATGCGAAGCTGGGTCGAAGTTCCCTGCTCGTCGGTAGACTGATCGATCGAGTCACCCGGCTCGCGCTCGCGCTCGCGTAGCTCGTTTCGTGCGAGGTGGCTGCGGTTGATCAATTCGGCGCGTTGTCGTTCAAGATCTTGGCGAATCTCGGCGAGGGTATCTTGACTGAATTCCAAGTTCATAATGCTCCTTCCTACGACAAACTTTTGAGGGGCGCCTGATGCCTGCCCCCGCGAACCTCTCCAACTTAGGCACACGAACTTTTGCAACCAGTGCATGCGTTCAGTGCGCCGCCGAGCGGGTGCCCCTTTCAAGGTTGAACCCAAGAATATCTCGTGTACGATACCTGGGCAATGGGGCTGTGTGTCATGTGGCGGCTCTACTCTACGCGCTAAGGTGCTTGTATGGCGACAGCGAAGTTTTCAAAATTGGCGATTGCAATGGTGGGCTTTGGCCTTTTCGTGAGTTTGAGCGTGGGCTGTTCATCGCGAATTCTGGTGCAATCCGATCCGGTGGCCACGCAGGTGATCATGAACGAGACGGTGGAGCTGGGCCCGACGCCGTTTGAGATACGTCAGATGTCCTGGCTGTGGAGTAGCCCCGCGCTGAGCTTTAGCAAAGAGGGCTACCAGACGCGCTATGTGAAGCTGGAGAGCACGTTCAATCCGTTAAATATGCTGGCGTGCGTGTGCACAATCGGCACGCTTTTTCCGGCCCTGTTCTTGGGCGAATCGCATTCCAACGTCTTTGTGCGCCTCGAGCCGGTGGAGACGGCGAGCGTCCAGACGCTCGTCGAGGTGCCTCGCATTGCTTTCGAATAGCGGCCGGCGGCGGCGATAGAGCGGCGGCCTTTGAAGTGGCCGCCGGCTTTTGGTATGAATGGAGCATGTTTTGCCCGTGAGCTGTGCGCGCCGCGCGCGCGCTCAGCTCGTATTTCCTGGTATTGAGTACACGCCATGTCGATCACGACCCGATGTTCACTTTTCCTGATGGCCAGCCTGCTTGCGTGCACACTTGGTGCCTGCAGCAGCGAGCCGGATGACACGAGCAAGAAAGACACGTCGGGCGGGGCAGACATTGAGGAGGTTGGCGTCGAGGTTGATGCCGACGTCTCGGTGGGCCCCGATGATGTGGCGCCGGAGGTGAGCCTGCCCGATGGCGGTGGCGATGACGCCGGCCAGCCCGATGGTGGTGATGCATACTGCGCGCCCAACGGCCCCGGTTGGACGATCGACAGCGATCAGGACGGGCTGACCGATTGCGAGGAGATGCAGATGTGCACCGATCCTTACAATCACGACACCGATGGTGATGGGCTCAGCGATCTCGAGGAGCTGCAACTGGGCACGGATCCGTGCAAAGCCGACAGCGACGGTGACGGTCTTTCGGACTTTGACGAGCTCGTCTTTGGCTTCGACCCGCTCAACGACGATACCTATGGCGACGGCATTCTCGATGGCGACCGTTGGATCGTGACGGCCTGCGATGAGCCGGTCAGTGAGCCCTTGGAGTACCACAAAAATAGCCTGGGCAACTGGACGATGGCCTTGCATCCGGCTTTTCGCAGCTATACGAACCTGAGCGTCGAAGGGGCGGATTTTCATAACCGCCATGCTGCGGCCGTCTTCGACGATCCGGCCAACGAGATCAGCGGCTTTGTCTTTTCGAGCCGCCCGAGCGTCGCCCAAACCGGGCCGGTCGCCGCCTTGTTGGGCTACCGCCCGCGTGTGGCTGCCTTTGGTGCGATCCAACAAGACAGCACCGGCGGTGAGTTCGCGACCCACGATTTTCACCGCGCCGCGATCAGCCGCTTTCTGGTGCGATCGCCCCAGGCTCGCTCGCCGCGCGCAGTGCGCGATGCGCTCTTGCTACAGTTGGTGCCAAGCGATATCGGCGCGATCAGCGGGTTTCCAAGCGCTGCGGGCAACACCCACAACGACTATCGAATCTTCATGTCGGTGGTCTATCGTGGCCAGCAGATGCTCACCGTGGTGGCCTTTGCGCCGGCGCAAAAGTTCGAGACCCACGACAAGATCAAGTTTCGCATGGACGATCTGACCAATACGACCAATCTCGCCGGCGTCAGCGACGTGGAGTCCACGCGTTGCACGAGCTTTCGTCCGGGTTTGACCACGCCTCAGGTGGATTTCTACTGGGTGCTCGATCAATCCGGCTCGATGAACAACAAGTACGTGCAAGTGCGCGCGGTCGCCGCCGAGTTCTTCGCGCAGTTGATCAACACGCCGCTGGATTTTCGCCTCGGCGTGGCGAACATGGCCGAGAGCACCGAGGGCAGGTTGCGCAGCCCTCCGGGCTGGCACACCGAGCTGGCGACCTTCAACAGTGAAATCGAGGACTGGGTCGTTCGCTGCACGGGCTGCACGGGTGGCTACGGCGGCCTCGAGCATGGATTGCTCAATGCCAAAAGGGGCATTGACTACATGACGAGCAATCAGGCGCCGGCCGAGGTGCGAATCCGCCCCGAGGCCAAAATAGTTACAATCATCATGAGCGACGAGGAGGATCAGTCGATTCAGAACAACGCGATGCATACGCCGGCCGGCCAGGCGGTCATGAACGACTACCTTGCCTTCTTTCCCGGGCGAACGACGATGTTCTCAATCGTCTCCCAGGGTGGTAGCTGCGGGCACAACGCCCAGGCCTACATGCAGGTCGCGCTGGCCACGGGCGGCTCGTTCTACGATTTGTGCGCGGTCAATATCGAGGAGACGATCACCGAGATCATCGTGGCGGCCACCGGCCAGGCTGCCAGTCACGTGTTGCCCGACACCCCGGTCTCGAGCTCACTGCGCGTGTTCAAGGATGGCAAGTGGGTGCCGCGCAGCCGAGCTAACGGCTTCGATTACTTCTCCAATACGAACTCGATCGCCTTTTTTGGCAGCTTTCGCCCCGATCCCGATTCCGACGGTGCGACCGACCACATTGCGGTGACCTACCGACACTACAAAATGACAACAAAGCCCGACAGCGTTCGCTGAGAAGACGCTGCAAAAAGAATTTTCGCGAATTTGGAATGTGTCATTCGTGCGGTCCGTTTTGACAAGTACCTCCTCGGAGGTGGCGAGATCAGCCGGACATCGAAGTCAGGTCGTCTTGTTCCGGCAAGAGCGCGCATTCATCGCATGACTCCTCCTTTCGGCTAAAACGCCCTGTCCAAAGACAGGGCGTTTTAGTTTCTTGTTTGCTCCAACTTGCGACTATCATGCGCCGCGGCTCGCCCGCATTGCCCCTAATTTCACGAGGAAAATCCGATGCTCGAAGGCCTGGCTCTGTTGAAGGCACACCTGTTCGATGGCGCCGAGCTGGGCGCGAAATCCTGGCCCGGGATCGCGACGAGCCTCGAGCGCGCCGAGGACAACGCTCTGGTCGTGGCGCTCTTGGCCCTGGCTGATATGCCGGCGCTCACAAAGAAGTGGCTCGCCTGGCGGCGTGTATCAGGGCTCTCGGAGCTGAGCGGGGTTGAGCGGCTGTTGTATCTGTCGATCGAGCGTGACGACGTGGAGCAAGCGATCGACGAGGCGCTGGCTACGGCGCTGGCGGCCCCGGTCGCCGACGGGCTGGTGCGAGCCGGCTTTCCCTGGTCGCATCCTGGGCTGGTGGGGCTGCTCGATAGCGATGAGGGACGCGCGCCCGCAGCGTGGTTGTTGGCCGATGTCGGTGCCGAAGAGCTGGCCGGCTGGCTGGAGGCCTGCGAGGACGACGAGGCGGCGCTCGCGGTTGCGCGCAGCATCGGCCTCAATGGCAATGCCTTGTACTGGGACGAGATCGTCGCGTGGCTCGAGCTTGCCCGAGACGAGGGCGACGAGGACGCGCGAAAGGGCTTTCACGCGGCGCTGGCCAATCTCGATCCAACGGCCTATGCGCGCGCGGTGATGCTCGGCGAGATGGAGGTCGACTGGCTTGGCCAGAGCGTATGTGTCGCTGATTTTCTCGGCGCGCATGGACCCACTGAGTGGCTCGAGACCTTGGAGTTGTTGGCCCATCACGCCAGCCAGGCGGCCTTTGAGTTCGCCGCTTTGCTCGCGGTCAGCGCCGCTGCCGGCGCCGACAACGAGCTCTGGGACAGCGAGGATGTCGAGGCGATGCTGCAGTGTCTGGAGATCGCGCGCGAAGCACCGGGTGAGGCGGTCGCGCAGTTCTCGGCCAGCGGCCAGTTCGGATTTCAGATGGCGCTTGGCGAAGAGGACGATCTGGCCGTCTTGCTCGCTGAGGCGGCGATCCACGAGCGCCTCTTGGCCCTTGGCGAGGCATCACCGGGCGTTGGTGGCTTGCCGCTCTCGGCGACCGATCTGGAGTGGGCACCGCTCGACGTGGCCGAGGAGTTCTTCGAGCGCATGTTGGCCGCCGGTGAGCTCTCCGATGAGGCGCTCGTGGCGCTGGTTCGAACGCTGGTCGATCTGCGCCAGTGGAGCGAGCGCGAGCCCGAGCACTTTGGCGCGCTCGCAGCACGCACAGCCAAGCAATTCAAGGCCCACCCTAGCGCAGCGGTAGCTGCGGCCGGTGCCAGGATCGAGCAAGAAGCGTCGTTTGAGCACGAGATTATCGCGCAAACCGCACGCCGTGAGGATGTCATCGGCCTCGATGCCGTGCGCCAACTCGTTGAGCGCGGCGGCGACGAGGCGCTCGCGGCGCTCGTCGAGCTCTGGGTCGGCGGACCGCTTGAGCGCGCGCCATTTTACCGTGAGAGCTTGATTCAAGTGCGGGCGTAGGCGAGCTCGCGGACCTGGGTTCGTGTCTCCTGGAGGGGGGCGAGCAGCTTGGCCAGCGCCATGGTGCCCTGGACGGGGTCAGGCTGGGCGTCGAGGCCTTCGATCGCCTGGCGCCAGGTTCGCCTGGCGGCTTCATCTTCGCCGACAACGTTGTAGATCATGGCGGCCTGGGCGGCGGCAAACCAGTTGTGGGGCTCGAGAAAGAGCGCCTTTCGAAACGCTTCGAGCGCCTGCAGGCGCGCGCCACCTTGGTTGAGCGCCTGTCCCATCAAACAGTAGCTCTCGGGGACGAGCGGGTCGTAGCTGACGGCGGCTTCGGCCGCAGCGATCGCGCCGTCGTGGTTGCTGGAGGCTAGGTGGCTGGCGGTTGCGCGCAGCAAGGTCGAGATCGTGTCGCTGTCTTCGATCTCGCTGGTCTCTTCTTCGAGCTGCGAGCTTGCGCCAACCGGTCGATCGAGCGCCTGCCAGGTGTCCTTATCTGAGCCCACGAACAACTCACCGGGCTGGATCGTCTGCCCGCTCGGGGTGGTGCTCAGCCGATAGACGAAGCCCTCGGCCAGGCGCGCGGCGCGAAACGGCGGCTCGATACCTGGCTCGGAGATGATCTGCTCGGAGGAGCCCAGCAGCAGGTAGCCATTTCTGTGCAGTGCGCCGCCAAAATGGTGGTAGACGCGCGCCGTCGAGCGCGCGTCGAAGTAGATCAGCACGTTGCGGCACAAGATGACGTCCCAGGGCGCGCCGGGCTGCAGGCTGGGCGCGGCGCTGAGCAAATTGTGATGGCGAAACTCGACCATGGCGCGCAGCTCGTCGCCGATTTGCCAGGTCTGGGCGTCGGGCTGGGTGAAGAAGCGCCGGGCGCGATCGGCGCTCAAGCGGCGAAGGCTCCAGGCGCTGTAGTGGGCGCGCTTTGCCAGGCGCAAAAAATCCGTGTTGATGTCGCTGCCGAGGATCTTGGCCTCGAGGCCGGCTTCGGCCACGATCATCGCCACCGTGTAGGGTTCCTCGCCGGTCGAGCAGCCAGCACACCAGATGCGAAGCGGGCGCCCGACATCGGCGCTCGACTCGAGCACCGAGCGCAGAGCGTTGAGCTGGGGCTCGTCGCGCCAGAAGGCGGTCAAGCCGTTGGTGATCAGGTTGACCAGACGCTGAGGCTCGCTGTCGGAGGCAGCAAGCTCGGTCAAGGCGACGACGTAATCTCTGGCGCAGGCATGGCCGAGCGCCTGGCTGCGGCTCTCGAGCAGGTCCTCGAGGCGCTTTGGGGTCGTTGGCCGAAGCTCAAAGCCCGTCCACTTGCCGATCAGCTGGCAGGCCAGCTCGGAGGTGGACGTCTGCGGGCGAGAATGCCCGCTCATGGCAGCCTCCTTGCGCCACTCTCGGCATGGGCGCTGAGTTCGGCGGCCAGGCGCTCGAGTTTGACGACGCGCTCGATGACGCCGCGCTCGATCGCCGAGCGCGGCATGCTGTAGACCACCGAGCTCTCTTGATCTTGGGCCAGCGTCAGCGCGCCGACGCGGTGCAGCGCGGCGATTCCGTCGGTGCCGTCGTTGCCCATGCCACTGAGCACGACGCCGGCCGCGCGCGTGGCGTGCTGGGCGATGCTCACAAGCAGCAGATCGCCGCTGGGCCGGTGGCCGCCGACGGCATCGCCCTCGAACAGGCGCAGGCGGCTTCCCGCAGCGAGCTCCATGTGAAGCTCGGTCGGCGCGATGTAGGCGTGGCCTGCGCGCACGACCATGGCGTGCTCGGCCTCGAGCACGGTCAGCGCGCTGTGGGCGTCGAGCCAGGCCGCAAGATGGGCCGAGAAGCCCTGGGTGATGTGCTGAACGATCAGCAGCGCGCCGCTAAAGTCGGCCGGCAAATCCGCGAGCAGGCGCGCCAGCGCGCGCGGGCCGCCGGTGGAGGCGACGATGCCGATGATCGTGGACGCCCTGGTGTCAGGAACGGGGACATCGCCCGCGCGTCTGCCAAAGCGATCGCCGGGCGCAGGCGTTGCCTGCGGCGTGCGCCGCCCGCGCATGTGCCGCACGACCGGGATCTGGGCCAGCAGGCGCACCTTGCGAAGCAGACTTTCGCGCTCGAACTCGATCAGCGGAAAGCGCGTGGGTTTGGCCACCAGATCGAGCGCGCCGGCGGAGAGCGCCTTGAACGAGAGGTTGACGCCCTGGCTGTGGGGATCGGAGGTGACCACGAGAATCGGCGTCGGTGAGCTGGCCATGATCTGCTCGGTCGCCGAGAGCCCGTCGAGCAGCGGCATGTGGATGTCCATCATGACCAGATCGGGCCGCAATCGCGCGCACATCTCCACGGCCTCGACGCCGTTGACGGCCACGCCGATCACCTCGAGATCGGGCTCGGAGCAGAGCAGTTCTTCGATCACGGCAGCAAAGATTGCGCTGTCCTCGGCTATCAGGATGCGAAGGCTCATGGTGGCTCAGTAGCGGCGCGCGGCTGCGCGCTCGAGGCTGCTCAGTTGTGAGGCGTTCATGGCAATTCCCTCGCGCCAGTCGAGATCGCGCGCGATCTGGGCGCTGAGCTCGAAGGCCTCGCGGGCCACGTCGTTGTGGCGCTGGCGCAGCAGGAGCAAGCCTCGGTTATGCTGCAATTTGGCCAGCGCGCGGATGTTGCCCACCTTGCGCGCAAGCTTGATCGCTTGCTGCAGTGCGTGGCCGGCACGCTCGTAGGACTCCTGGACGGTGAAGAGCGCGCTCAGGTTGCCCTGTGCGGCGATTTCGCCTCGCGCGTCGTCGCACTCCTGGCTGGTGAGAAGGGCGGCCTCGAAGAGGGCTTCGGCGCCGGGGTACTGGCCCATCTTCAGGCGGATGCGCCCGAGTTGGTTGAGCGGCTCCCAGACCAGGGCAGGGCCCCAGGGGTTGTTCGTCGCGTCGATGCCATGCTCTTTGGCCGTGTCGATCGCCTCGATGAGCAGCTCGACGGCTTGCACCAGCCGATTTTGCTTCTCCTGGACGTTGGCCATCAGATGCAGGGCGCGCAGCAGCAGCCAGATTGCGGTGTTCGCATCGAGCGTGGCGCTTGCGTGGGCCTGGCGCAGCTCGGCGATGGCGCGGCGCAAAAGCTGCTCGATGAGCTGGGGATCTTCTTCCTCGAGCCAGAGCATGGCCATCTCGAGGCGGTTTTCGAGCACGAGCGCCAGCGGCAGATCGCGGGTGCGGTCGACCTCGGTGGAGATGGCGAGCGCCTCGCGTGTACGGCCCTGGGCGTGCAGCACGCGGGCGCGCTGCAGCTTGAGCATGGCGTGGCGCGCGGGCTCGATGTGCGGCAGCGCTTCGCAATTCTTGAGCGCGGTCTCGAGCAAGACGATCGCGGCGGCGTACTCGAGGCGCTCGACGGCCTGATCGATGAGGCGCTCGAGCAAGCTGAGCGAGGCGGCCAAATCGCCGCTGGCATTGTGGTGATGTGCCAGGGCCAAAGTGTCTTCGGTGGTGAGCTCGCCGCCGGCAGACTGGGTCAGCTTTTCTTCGAGATAGGCCGCCACGCGCATGTGCACGCGCTCTCGACTCTTGCGCGACATCTCGTCGTAGACCACATGGCGAAAGGTCAAGGGCGAGAAGACGATGCGAGGCGGCTCCTCGTCGCTGATCTCGATCAGGCCCTCGTCGTGGAGCTTTTGAAGGCTTTGCTCGGGCTCCCAGCTTGGCGAGGCGAGCTCGTAGACGGTTTGCACGAAGGCCCGCTCGCCGAGCGCTGCGAGCAAGGCCAGCAGGTTTTGAACCGGTCGGGGCTGGTCGTAGAGGCGAAGGCGCAAGATGTCGCGCACGTTTCGAATATTGCCCAGCCACTGGTTGGCATCCTCGAGGGTGGTGTCCGGGCGGTGGCTGACGAAGTGGGCGAGCTGTTCGATGTGCAGTGGAATGCCGGCGCACAATTGGGCAAAGCGCGCGCTGAGCTCGGCCGAGATCGTGCGCGGCAGCAAGACCTTGAGCAGGGCATTGGCCGCTCGCTCCTCGAGCGGCTCGACCTCGAGCAGGGTTGCAGCCTCGGGAAAGCTCGGTTGTGCGCGCCCGGGTGTGGAGCGAACGGCCGCGACGAAGAGGATCTTCTCGCCCTCGACGAACGAGGCCCAGCCTTCGAGAAACTCGGCCATCTCGGAGTCGATCTCGTCGATTTGATCGACGATGAGCACGAGCGGCTTCTCCTGGGAGAGCAGCCGGCCAAGCGCGCGCATCGCGGCGCGCACCGCGCCGCTGACATCGCCCTCGCGATCGATGCTCTTGCCCGTGCCGCTGTAGCCAAAGACGCCATCATCGTTAACGACCGACTGCAGCAGACTGGCATACTCGTTGGAGAGGCCCTGGGCGACGAGCGTGGCGTGCAGCTGGGTTGGGCCAAAGCCGCCACGGCGAATCAAATCGAAGAGCCATTGGCGTTGCACGTCGCGAAGGCCCTCATGGGAGTCCTGGCGTCGGCGGGCGACGAGCGAGCTGTAGCCGCGCTGCCAGGACAGGTCGATGAGCTGGCGAACAAGGGCCGACTTGCCTACGCCGGGTTGTCCACTCAGGACGAGCACGGCGCCGCTGTTACGCCCGATCTGGCCCAGGGCAGCGAGCAGCCGAGCGATCTCGCGATCGCGGCCGGTGACGCCCTTGGTGGCCGTGGCCGGGGCCTGCTCGACGTCGTAGACGTCGATGACCGCACGCTCGCCGTTTGCCTGCGCCGGGCCCAGGCGAAACGAGCGATCGAGCTGGGCCTGGAAGTCGAGTCCGTCGATCAGCACCTCGCCGTCGACGGCCTTTCGCACCGCATCGAGGCCGCGGTCAAGTGGCTCACCGGCTGCACTCTGGATGCGCTCGGAGGGGCAGAAGATCTCGCCCTGGGCCAAGGAGTAGCCAAAGGCCATGTGAACCGGAGTCACCGGTGCCAGACGCGCTCGAAGTGCCAGGCTTGCATAGGTTGCACGCGCACCATCGTCGGAGCGCATCGTCGGCAGACCGAAAATCATGGTTGTGAAACCGGCATTTCGGCTGTGCACGACCCCGCTCCATTTTTGGGCGATTTCGTGGAAGATCTGGTCGAAGTCGACGTAGGCCTCAGCCAGCTCCTCGGCGTCGATGTGGCGGTGGACGCGTTGGTGGGCGATCAACACGCTGACGAAGCGGCGCTGGCCGACCAAATCCTGATGGAAGTCGGCCAGGTTGAGCGCCGAGCGGGCGAACTCGGCCGGCGTGGGCGCCGGCGCCCCCAGTGGTCCACTTCTTGACTGAGCCGGCTCAGTCGCAAGCGAAGTCGAAGCGAAAGCTTGCTTGGTGGAATGTGGGCCGGTGGACTGTGGGTCGGTGAACTGTGCGCCCGCGCTCGATGGATCGGCTGGCTGTGGGGCAGGATTGGCGGCTGGCTGGGGCGGTGCGGGCTCGGCGGCGGCCAGCGCGGCCTCGGTTTCGCGCTTGGCACGTTTGAAGATGTAGCGCGCGGCGGCCGGCTGTGCCGCCGCCCCGGTCGGGCCAGCATCGGCCGTGATCTCGTGCAGGGCGCGACGAAACTCGGCGGCCGTCTGGTAGCGAAGCTCGGGCTCCTTTTTGAGTGCGCGCAGACACACCGACTCGAGCTGTGGGTCGATCGTCAGATCCGGGCGCGCGGCCGACGGCGAGGGGGGCTCGTCACGGATCACCGCGACGAGGATCTCCGGGATGCTGCGTCCGGTAAAAGGATGTTTGCCCGTGAGCATCTCATAGAGGATCGCGCCCATCGAGAAGAGGTCGCTTCGCCCGTCGCTCTTGTGGCCGCGGGCCTGCTCGGGGCTCATGTAGTGGGGGGTGCCGACCAGAGCGCCGGCCTGGGTCAGGGGGCCGGCTTTTTGTTCCACGCCTTTGACCTGCGCGATGCCAAAATCGAGCACCTTGACGAAGTCTTTGCCCTCGCGGGTGCGCTCGATCATCAGGTTGTCGGGCTTGAGATCGCGGTGGATCACGTCGCGGCCGTGGGCCTCGGTCAAGGCGTCGAGCGTCTGGTCGAGAATGGCGATGACGCGCGCCGTCGAGAGGGGAAACTCCTCCTCCAAGATGTCGCTCAGCGGACGGCCCGGGATGAACTCCATGGCGATGAAGAGCGTCGCGTCGTCCTCTTTGCCAAAATCGATGATCTGGATGATGTGCGGATGGCGCAGCCGGCTCGAGGACCTGGCCTCACGGATGAAGTACTCGGCGGCAATCGGGTTTTGGGCGTGCTCGGGCGTCATGACCTTGACCGCTACCTTGCGATCGAGGTGCTCCTGGTAGCCCTCGTAGACGTAGCCCATGCCTCCGGCGCCGATGCGCCGCTTTATCTCGATTGTGCCGTGCAGGATGCGCCCGATCATCGGGTCGTGATTTGTCATCGCCTGGCCACCAAAACTTAGAGCCGCGAGAATATGATGATGCCCAGTAAGATGATAGCCGCCACAACGACATAGAGCCATAGCGTGGGGCGAACGGGGTTTTTGGTCTCAACGCGCTCCAAAAGGCTCAGGTTGTGCTGCATGCGTCGCTTCGGGTAGGCAAACTGGGGAAAGGTGTAGTTGAGCGTGTCGTTGTTTTCGTCGTAGCTGATGCTGATATAACCTTCAGCGGCAAAATCGTTGAGGATGCTCTGGATCTTGGCACTGGCGATGTCGCTGCGGCTGGTGAAGTGGGAGAGCTCGATGGTGCGGCTCTTGGCGCCGGCGGCGATCTGGAGCAACTCGTGCTGCTCGCGCACCTTTTTGACCCAGTCCTCGTCCTTTTTGAGCGTGCTCAGCGCGCGCATGAAGCCTGCGGCGTCGTCGAGGTGCTCCTCTTTCTCAATGTCGATCTCGCGCAGGCTGAACAGGTCGGGGTTCTCGAGTTCGTAGTAGCAGATCGAGTCCTTTTGCACGCGCTTGACGCCCTGGAATTCCTCGAGACCCTCGAGGATGCGCCCGGCGCTGTCCACGTCGACGGGAAAATAGCTGACGATCTCCAAGACGTGGGTTGTTCCCCCATGACTGCGTGACAAAATGGCGGCGACCTCCGAGACGAGCTGAATGCCCTCGGGTACGGACCGCAATCGTTGACTATCGACCATATACTGGGTTCCACGTTGAGGAGGTTGGGCCGCAAGCATCGTAACGCGATTTCGCGATGGAAGGTAGTCATTTGCTCGATGAGGTCGAGAAACGATTTTGGCGCGGCCGGCTCTTGCCCCGGGGCTTATTTGAGGCGGATCTTCCAGACGCGGGTGAGCGCCTCGATCGCGATGTCGGGCGTCATCTTCGACTCGCCCACGGTGCGGTCCGGAAAATTGATCGGCACCTCCAGGATCGCAAAGCCCTTTTGATGGGCGCGGTACTTCATCTCGATTTGAAAGACATAACCGGAGGCCTCGATCGTGTCGAGATCGAGGCTCTCGAGCACGTTGCGCCGCCAGGCGACAAAGCCCGCGGTCAGATCGCGCACGCGGATGCCTAGGATCGTGCGCGCATACAGGCCGCCGCCGCGCGAGATCAGCCGGCGCATTAGACCCCAGTCCTGGGTGCCGCCACCGGGCACGTAGCGCGAGCCGACGACGACGTCGTGGGTGTGCAGCTGCGCGATCATCTCGGGCAAATAGCGCGGCTGGTGGCTGAAGTCGGCGTCCATCTCGAGGATGCGCTCGTAGTCGCGCGCGAGCGCCCACTTGAAGCCGGCGATGTAGGCCTTGCCCAGACCTTCCTTGGCCGTGCGGTGCAAGACGTGCACGCGCGCATCGTCTGCGGCGAGCTGGTCGGCCAGGCGGCCGGTGCCGTCGGGCGAGTTGTCGTCGATGACCAGGATATGGACATTGGGCACGACCTCGAAGATCGCCTCGACGATCGGGCCGAGGTTCTCGGCCTCATTGTAGGTGGGCATGCAAATCAGGGTGGACATGGGCGCCGGGGGCAGTGGGTACGGACTGTGGGCGCGCCTTGAGCTCGCGTTCGACTCTTCGGCGGCGCTCTCTGGCCTCAATACGGGTTGATGCCGATGTCTTCGCGCGAGAGGTCGAGTTTCTTGAGGATGTACTCGACGCTCTTTCGGTGGACGCCGGCGATGCGCGCAGCCTTGGAGACGTTTCCATCGGTGCGCTCGAGCAGCCGTGACCAATACTCGATCTCGAACTGCTCGACGAGTCTGTTTTTGGCGTCTTTGAAGGGCAGGTTCTGCTCGATCGCCAGATCGACCATCGGCAAGGCCGTCGTCTCGGCGGCCTGGTTCGAGATCGGGCCAGGATCGGAGACGTTGAGAAACTTCGTCTCGATCGTGTCGCTCTGGGTCAAGAGCACGGCGCGCTCGACGAAGTTCTTGAGCTCGCGCACGTTGCCCGGCCAGCGGTGGCGCTTGAGCTTGTCCATGGTCTTGTAGGAGACCTCGACGCCGCTGGTGCGTCCGGCCATCTTGTTGGCCGCCTCGAGAAAGTGCTCGACGAGCAGGGTGACGTCCTCGCTGCGATCGCGCAGCGGCGGCAGATGCACGCGGATCACGGCAAAGCGGTAGTACAAATCCTCGCGAAAGTTGCCCTGCTTGACCTCGTGCAAGAGGTTGCGGTTGGTCGCCGCGACGATGCGCACGTCGGTCTTGACGGTCTCGTTGCTGCCCACGGGCTTGATCTCGCGCTTCTCAAGCGCGCGCAAGAGCTTGGGCTGCAGATCGATGGCCAGCTCGCCGAGCTCGTCGAGAAAGAGCGTTCCGCCTTTGGCGGCCTCAAAGGCGCCCTTTCGAGCGCCGGTTGCGCCGGTAAAGGCGCCCTTGACGTGGCCAAAGAGCTCGCTCTCGATCAAATCACGCGGAATCGCCGAGCAGTCCAACACGATCAGCGGGCCGCCTCTTCTTGGGCTGTGGTTGTGTACGGCGTCGGCGACGAGCTCTTTTCCGGTGCCCGATTCGCCCTCGATGAGCACCGTGGCGTCGGTGGGCGCGACGCGCTCGAGCAGCGAGAAGATCTCGCGCATGGCGACGCTTCGGCCCAGCAGGCCGCCAAATTGCTCGCGCCCGGAGATGCGCACCTCGACCTCCTCGCCGGTGGTGTCAAAGCGAATCGAGGTGGCGCCGATGCGAAAGGTCGTGGGGCTCGACAGGTACACCTCGCGCACGCGCAATCCGTCGACAAAGGTGCCGTTTTTGGAGTCGATGTCGCGCAGCACATAGCCCTGCTCACTGACCTCGACCACGGCGTGAAAGCGGCTCGTGGCGCCGTCGTCGAGCACGACGTCGTTCTCAGGCGAGCTGCCCAGCGTGACGCGCCGGCCCTCCCAACTGGAGGTGTCGCCGGCGTTGGGGCCTTCGAGCACCGCCAGGCGGTAGCGTTGCAGCTCGAGTTTTTGCTCGCCGCCGTCGAGATAGACCGTGCGTGTGACGTCGCTCATGGCTTTTGCCGATGCTCTACATGTCGATAAATGCGGGCGATCGGTCAGCAAAGGCCTTTGATCGTCGTCTTCGCGGCGTAGCTTACTTTGAAGCGTCGCCGGGGACAAGGCATCTGCTCGGGGCGCCCCGGTAGCAGGGTTGTAGGTTTGAATAGTGTGAATAGATTTATTTGTCAAGTGCCGGCCGCACGGCTTCGGATGGGTGTGTGGCCATCGGACTGAGCACAGAATGGCGTGCCAGGACCGAACAATTGACAAAACGTCGTAGCCGTATGCGAACGTTATTCATGGAGGTAGTAGGGATGTCTTCTTCAGCGCTTCAACGACTGATGATTGCAGCAATCGTGACGCTCGGCCTGGTTTTTAGCGCGAGCATGGCCTGGGCTCAAAACAACAGTGTGAACATCGAGGTAGAGAGCGAGGAGGCCCAACAGCGCACCGAGCCGCAGTACGAGGAGCCTGTGCCCGAGACACGCGCCGAGACGCGTCGCGAGGTCGTTGTTCCCGAGGAGCGCGTGCGAGTCGAGCAGGTACCGCCACCCAACTACATCGGCGTGCTCACGCGGAGCGCCTTTTTGGGCGGCATTTTGGGCGGACTGGTCGGTCTGGGTGGCTACCTGATCAGCGGGCGCACCTGGGATCCGTGGAACATCGCCTACTTTGCCGGCGGCGGTATACTCGTGGGCACGGCGGTCGGCCTGATCGAGATCGTCGCCCGTGACGATCGCGCCCAGGGCTCACGTGCCTCGCTCGAGTATCTCGAGCGTGACATGCCGCGCACGCTCGATGTGCGCATCTTCAACCTCGATTTCTAGCGAGAGCACCTGCCAGCGATTGAGG
>JACCWM010000112.1 GCA_013697635.1 Lujinxingiaceae bacterium
ATACGCTCGAGGCGGGCGTCTCGTTTTTAGCTTCCAACCTCCCTACGCCAATTCAATGTGCACAGAGCGCTTCTTGAGGCTTGTGCACGCGCTCGGCTCACGCTACCGTCTCTGGTAACAAAACCCCGTAAGGCCTTGATAAGAAAGAATTTTTTTGAACACCGGAGCGGCCTGTAATGGCGTGCCGGGGGGCCGTTGCAGCCGCTTCGACCATGCACAAGGATCGAAGATGCAGTCAGAGATGCGTTGGACGTTGAGCGTGTTCGCGATGGTAGCCTTGTTGGTGTGCGCCGGCTGCCAGATGGTCGATTTGGATCGAATGGACGAGCAAGACGTGGAGACGCGCACGGCCTTGTCGGGCCTGGAGAGCCCATGCAAGATGCCGGGTCACCCGTCCAAGCGCTGTCGCGACTGGGAGGCGGCGCGCGCGCAAGAAGAGCCCGTCGATGAGCCAGTTATCGATGAGCCAGTCGATGAGCCGGTTGTCCATGGGCCGGTGGACAACGCGACGACGCGGGCCTTGTGGCTTTGGAACGAGCAGCCCTCGACACGCGCAATGCTCGAGAACAGCCAGGGTGCACAGGATGCCTTCTTTCGCTTTGCCGCTGCGCCCCAGGGCCAGCCGGCGCGTGCGCTCAACCGGGTATTCTTCGAGGCGCGCGAAAAGAGCAGCAGCGATCGCCAGGCCGAGCTTTTCAAAATAACCTATGATCCGATCACCAACGCCTCGCATCGGCCGGCGCTGCGCAGCTTTGTTCGGCGCGCAAACGCCCAGGGCATCGCCGTGGAGTACCTCGACGGCCAGGCGATCTGGCTTGCCACCGATGCCAACGCCGCGGTGGCGATCAAGGTCTGTGAGGATGTTGTCGCCTTTAACCTGGCCACGCCCGCTCGTGAGGAGCGTCTGGCCGGCGTACATCTCGACATTGAGCCGCACACCGTGACCAGCGGTCCCTACGCCTGGCACTGGTGGCAAGATCGCCTGGCCCAGGGCTACAACGCCCAGTGGACTGCGCGCTAGCAGCATATCTTGAACAGTTGCCGCGCGCGCCTCGACGCCTACCAGGCTCAGAGCGGCCATCGGATGACGCTGAGCTCGGATCTGGGCGCGGACTACGCCCACTACAACAAGCCGCTGCTCAAGTTTCTAAACGACCAAGGCGGGCCGCTCGACTACATCACGATCATGAATTATTTCGACGACCGCAACAACGCCCACGGCAAGCCGGCCTTCTTTCACGGCATGCTCGAGGAAAACACCATGGTCGGCGGCCTCGAACAAAACCTCGCCCTGTGGAGCGCCGTACCCTTGCTGATCGGGGTGGAGACGGGGCCGACCTCGATCGCACCCGACTGGCAGTCCTTCTATCAGGAGGGGTGGCGCCCGATGTACGCCATGCTCGATCACATGATGGCGCACTACTCTGGGGCGGGTCTGCTCGGCTGGGCGGTTCATCACTATGCGCCGCACAGCTTCGCCGCGCTGTGCGAGTGGGGTGGCGAGCAGTGCTAGGACGTGGCTTAGGGTAAAAAAGCCTGCGCGAGAGCGCGCGCGTCCATGGGCAAATTGGGCGCCGATCTTGCCCTCGAAAGGAGCGGAACTAAGTTGGCCAACCATCCGAGCAGTTTGGCCGACTTGGCCGGCGCCCGCCGTAGCGGTGTCGTGACCACCCTATGAAAAGGTGTCTCATGTACGAATTGGAAAACCCCAAAAACGGCGACTTTGTAATCGTGACGATCAACGGACGCCTTGGCGAGGATGTGGATCGCGTGGCATCGAGGCTCGAGAAGGTCTTCGATGCCCACGACAAGGTCAACCTGCTGATCAAGCTCGAGGACATTGAGGGCGTTGACGCCGACACGCTCTGGAAGAACCTCAAGCTCACCGCTAAACACTTCGATGAGATTGAGCGTTTTGGTGTGGTGGGCGACTCGGAGATGATCGAGTGGATGGCACGCATCAGCAAGCCGATCACCTCGGCCGACGTGCGCCACTTCGACGTCGACGAGGTCGGTGAGGCCGAGCGTTGGGTGCGCGGCAAGGGCTAAACGCTTTAGTTGAAGCTGTAGACGCCTATGAGCGCGCCACCGTCGCGCTCATAGGCGCCAAACCAGACGGCGCCCGAGCCGGGAAAACTCACGTCGGGGTGGACGAGCACCTGAACGCTTGAAAAATCGTGGCCGTAGGGATCGTCGTCCGGGTCGGCCAACTCCTCGATTTGACCGACATCAACGCTGGCGCGCGCGTCAGCCAGGCTGTTGCCTCCTGAGGCGACGATGTCCGAGCCGTAGCGCGCATAGTGGCCCTCGAGGGCCGCGCGCAGATCCGAGGCAAAACGGGTGTGAAGGCCATCAGCAAGCGCAGCCTCGGGCCAGGAGGCAAAGGGCGCGCTCCAACTGACGCCGATTTCGGCGGCACGCGTGGCGAGCACGGCCTCGCGGCGCACCTCGACGCCGCGCTCGTTGGTCGCCGCAAAAACCAGCGGTGTGCTGGCATCAAAGGCCGCAGCGAGCAGCGCATAGGCGGTGAAATCGACGTGGAAGTGGCGTGGGCCATCGGCAAAAACGTCGATGCCCGCGCGGCTCGCGTGTGCCTGCGCAAGTGCGGAGTTGGCCGTCAGGCGGCCACGAAAGCCGACGCCATCGGCCAAGCTCAGGGGCGTGAGGTTCTTCCAGACAAAAATGGCTGAGCTGCCGCGCTGCGTGGCGACTTGCACGCGCGGCTTGAACATCGCATAGGCCGTACGCCCGCTGGCCGTCGAGAGGCGAAGGTAGAGGCGGCCGTCGGTGGCGAGCATCTGGCCCAGCTCCACATGGCTGAGCTCGACTTCGAATTTGCGAGCGCTGACGCTGCGTGCGCCAGAAAGCGCCGCCTGCGCTGTTGCCGCGCTCACCGCAGTGAGGTTGTGGCTGGTGCGTCCACGCACCACCCAGCGCATCGTCTCACCGCTGCCGGGCAGCGCCTCGACCACCGGGCGAAACCAAACGGTCATGCCCTCGATACGTGCGCTGAGCTCTTCGAGGCTATCGGACTTGCCATCATCATCGTTGGCGTCGACCACCACGACGCTCTCCTGAGCCGTGGTATGCTCGTCGAGCGCCTCACTGCAAGCAAAGCAGCCGATCAAGATCAAAAACATCGCGAATTGAAGCGTATAAGTGCGCGCAGAGTGCATGAGGAGCCTCGGCTGTGTTCGTCTAAGAAGACTGCAAATCACGTCGGTGCCAATACAAAAATCGCGCCACACAGGGCGTCGCACAAAATTGCCCTGTAGATGGCGTCGTTATTGAGCCTGCTCGGCGTTGGCCGGATCGGCCAGGCCTTGGACCAGGTGGCTGATCGAGCAGCCAGCGGCAAGTGCGCTGGCCATTGGCCTTGGGCACCTGGGACTTACGCTTGGATGAGCACTAAAACGGTTGGAGGAGCGCCATGACACGCGATGAAATGATCTTGATTATCCGCGAGCTGCAAGAGGGCCAGGCACCGGAGCGCGACATCGACGCGATGGTGGGTCGCGTCGAGCAGGCCACGGGCTATCCCGACATCCTGGAGTTGCTCGAGGACGAAGACGAGTTCTCGCCCGAAGAGATCGTCGAGTTGATCTTTGGCTACTCCGAGCGCGAGGCCTGAGTCAGCCCCGCGCGCCGCTCAGCACTCACACTGATGTCCGCAATTGGTCGGCTTGCACACGCAGGTCTCGACGGCTTGGTAGCGCTGAATGGCCGTGGGCCCGGCCGTATTGCCGCAAACGCTGCGGCAGATATTGGTCGTGCAGGCTGCAAGGCAGGTGCGGTAGGTCGTACAGGCCGGATCGTTGTTGCAGGTCTGGTTGGCCGACGTGCAGTCAGCACCTGAGCGCCCGGTGACATCGTCGCGGCAGCTCGTGCAGGCACCCGGTCCAAAGCATTTGCTCTCGCCACAGTTGTCGCCGCGCACGCAATTGTTGCTGCATTCACCGCAATGACTTCTGCTAGTGGTGAGATCTGCACAGGTGTCGCCACACAAATCCTCGCCCAGTATGCAGCTTAGGAAGGTGCCTGACTCCGTCGACGAGCTCGTCAGATGGAGTCGGCCAACCGGTTGCACCGTCGCGTTGTTCAAAGTGCCCCGGGTCACCAGGCCACTGCGAGTCTCGGTGCGCGTGCGCGTGAGATGAAAGCTCAGGCTGGCGAGCTCCTCGTCGTCAATCGCGGCGTCGATCGTCGAGCGCGGCAAACTGAATCCGCCGCTGGCATCGTTGGCGCTGCAGCTGAGCACGCCGACACGTCCAAGCTTGGAGGTGACAATCGCCGTCAGCGTGACTGAGTCGCTGCCCGCCTCCCAGTTGAACTCGACCGGGCCCTCGCCAAAGATTGTGCCTAGACCAATGGCCACATTGGACGGCGAGCTCTGCAGGTGCTTGGTGGTCGTAAAGCTCTGCTCGAAGCCCGCAAAGCCTGCGGCCGTGCTGCCGTTGGCCCTGACCGTGATCGTGCTTGCATCCGTAAAGAGTGAGCCGCCGCCGGCATTGCTGAAGCTGTAGGGCGGCGAGAGCGTGAGCGGTTCGGTCGTGCCGGTAAAGTTCAAGTTGCCGGCGTTGAAGCTCTCGGTCTTGCGACAGGCGGGGTTGTTGGCGACGGGGAAATAGCACTCCTCGTCGTTGGCGCAGCTCAAGTCGCAGGCGCGCTTGCACTGGCCAGCACAGCCGGCCGTGAAGGCACAATACTCGTTGGCCTCGCAGCCGTCCGGGCAATCGGGATACTGGCTCAGCCAGCAGCCGCCGATCTGCAGGGCGCATGACGGCGCAGCAGCGGCCGATGCATCAGGCACAAAGAAGGCCGAGGCGGTCGCTGAGACCAGATCACCGCCCGTTCGTGCCGTGAGCACGATCGAGCCCAGCGCGTATTCGCCAGGCTCGATGACCCCGGTGTCGTCCTCACCACCACCGGTGTCGTCGGTTGTATGGCTTGTGTCGTCGCCACCACCGCCGGTGTCGTTGCTGCCGGTGTCGCCGGAGGTGTTGTTGGTGTTGTTGTTGTTGGTGTTGTTGGTATTGTTGGTGTTGTTGGCGCCGGTGTCAGAATCGTTGTTGTCATCTTCACAGCTGCACGTGCCCATGGTGCCGCTGGTGCGACAGCTACGCGAGCCGATCGCGCCGTCGTCACAGGTGCACGCCTCTTCCAGGCCAGCGCGACAGCGCGGTTCCACGGGTTGGTCATCGCTGCAAGCCGAGAGGAAAATAAAGGCAATTAATAACAACAAAGCACAAAAAGTTGCGCGCATCTTCAGACTCCCAGTGGCTCAACACAGTCGATTCAACCCAAAAAATTCAACGATTCGCAGCGAACCCTAACAGATTGGCCAAAGCACTGTCAAAAACTGACGCTGCGCCGCCGAGTGCAAGCAAAAGGGGGCACGAATGTTTCCCACCCCCAGGCTGTTGAGGAGTGCGTCGCCGGTTTACAACCCGACCAGATCCGTCCAGTATGTGCGCGGTGCCGCCTGCAGCCCGAATACGCCCTCCACTTTTGACAAACCCTACGACCCCGTTGACGTCCATGAGCAGCGATAAAAAAGAATCCAAAGATCAGTCGATTCCTCCGCGCGTGCGCAAGCCCTCGGATAAGCCCGACGACGCCGTCCTCAGCGGTGAGCAGGCCAGCGAGCAGGCCAGCGAGAAGGCCGAGCCGGCTGAGCCCGCACGTTTGGCGCCGTTGGTGCCGCGTCCGGCCCCAAAGCCCGCCGCTGAGGTGGCTGCAGCAGCGGCGCGTCGCTCGATGCCCGAGACGCGCGTGGCGCGGCCCGAGCCCAAGCAAAGCCGCGCAAGCGAGAAGGCCAACGCCTCGTCGAGCCAGGGCCTGACCTTTGGTGATGCCGAGGCGACGATGGACGACTTTGAGGCCCTGCTCAACGCCGAGGCGGCCAACACGCCCAAGCGTCGCAAGTTCGACATCGGTGACGTCGTCGAGGGCACGATCATCAGCATCGGGCGCCACATCTTCGTCGATCTCGGTGACCAGTACGAGGGCGTCGCCGCGCGCGATGGTTATCTGGACAAGGACGGCAACCTGACGATCGAGGTCGGCGAGTCGACGCGCTTTTTTGTGCTCTCGAAGAAGGGCGGCATCCAACTGGGCAAGGAGATGGAGGGCGGCAGCGGCCTGGAGACGGTCGAGACGGCCTATGAGGCCGGCATCCCGATCAAGGGCCGGGTCATGGCGACGAACAAGGGCGGCTTCGAGATCGATTTGGGCGGCGTCGCGGCGTTTTGCCCGATCAGCCAGATCGACCTGGCCTTCACCGAGGATCCCAACGTCCATGTCGGCCAGAGCTACACCTTTCGCGTCACCGAAGTGCGCGAGGGCGGGCGTACCGTCGTCGTCAGCCGCGCCGCCTTGCAGCGCGACGAGCGCGACGCAGCCCGACAAGAGACCCTGGACAAGCTCGAGCCCGGCGTGCGCCTCGAGGGCCGCGTCACGCGCGTGGCCGACTTTGGCGCTTTTGTCGATCTGGGCGGCATCGAGGGCCTGGTGCACATCTCCCAGATCAGCCACGCCAACGTCGACAAGGCCTCCGACCACCTCAAAGAGGGCGACACGGTGCTCGTCGAGGTGCTCAACATCGAGCAGCCCGTGGGCGATCGCCAGATGCGCATCGGCCTGAGCATGAAGGCCGTTGAGGAGGACCCCTGGCTCAGCGTCAACGATCGCTTTGCCGTGGGCCAAAAGCTCGAGGGCACGGTCGTGCGCCTGGCGCCCTTTGGCGCCTTCGTCGAGCTTGCGCCCGGCCTCGACGGCCTGGTGCACGTCTCGCAGATGAGCTGGGAGCGCCATGTGGCAACGCCCAGCGACATCGTCGCGCTCGGTGAGCGCGTCAACGTCGAGGTCCAAGACATCGACATCTTGCGCCGGCGCATCAGCCTGAGCATCAAGGGTGCGCCACCGGCTCGCGAGGTCGTCGAGGACGTCAAGCCTGGCGCCAAGCCTCGCCCCGAGGTCGAGCCGACAAGCTACGACGACGCTCCGGCTGGACGCGGCCGCTTCGGTACGCTAGGAGATCTGCTCAAGGCACGCAAAGACGACTGACCGCAGCGGAGAACCGATGAAGGCCACCACCAAGAAAGACGTCTCGCTTGCAGCCCAGAGCAACTACGGACGCCGGCGCCAGTCGGAGATCTACGTGGGCGGCGTCAGCGGCCAGAGCGCGGGCGTGCCCCTCGATCTGGTCGAACTCGAGAGCCGCGCACGCGAGGTGATGTCACGCGAAGCCTATGCTTATGTGGCGGGCGGCGCGGGCGTCGAGAGCACGATCTTGGAGAACCGCGAGGGCTTCGAGCGCTGGCGCATCGTGCCGCGCATGCTCAACGACGTCTCCTCGCGTGATACCTCGATCGAGCTCTTTGGCCAGCGATTGCCTGCGCCCTTTTTGCTTGCCCCGATTGGCGTGCTCGAGATGGCCCACGAGCAAGCCGATCTGGCCGTCGCGCGCGCCTGTGCCGCTGAGGGCGTACCGATGATCTTCTCCAACCAGGCCTCGGTCTCCATGGAGGAGTGCGCCGCGCAGATGGACACCTCGCCGCGCTGGTTTCAGCTCTATTGGAGCGCCTCCAACGATCTCGTCGAGAGTTTTGTCGCGCGCGCCGAAGCCAGCGGCTGTCAGGCAATCGTGGTGACGCTCGATACAACGATGTTGGGCTGGCGCGTGCGTGATCTCGATCTTGCCTACCTGCCTTTTCTTCGCGGCAAGGGCATCGCCCAGTACACCTCCGATCCGGTTTTTCGCATGCTGCTCAAGGCCCAGGGGGGCGATGAACTCAGCTCGGAGCGCAAGATCAACCTCAACACGCTCAAGGTACTCTTTGAGCTGGCCGAGCACTATCCCGACGGCTTCTTGAAGAATCTCACCTCCGGTGAGCCCCTCTCGGCCGTGCGAAAGTTCATCGGAATCTATTCGCGGCCGTCGCTGACCTGGGACGATCTGGCGTTTTTGCGCGAGCGCACCAAGTTGCCGATCTTGCTCAAGGGCATCTTGCACCCCGACGATGGCAGAAAGGCCGTCGACGCCGGTATGGACGGCATCGTCGTCTCCAACCATGGCGGCCGCCAGGTCGACGGCGCGATCGCCTCGATCGACGCGCTGCCCACGGTGGTCGAGGCCGCCGACGGCAACATCCCGGTGCTCTTCGACAGCGGCATTCGCACCGGCGCCGACGCTTTTAAGGCGCTCGCGCTGGGTGCGCGCGCGGTTTGCCTGGGCCGGCCCTACGTCTATGGCCTGGCCGTCGGCGGTCAAAAGGGCGTTGAGAACGTCATTCAAAACTTCAAAGCCGACTTCGATCTGACCATGGGCCTTGCGGGCTGTCGCAGCGTCGCTGAGATCACGCGCGGCGCGCTCGTGCGCCGCAGCGCCTGATCGCTCAGGGCCGACAGTTGGGATTTTCCGGGTTGCCCCCGGCCAACTGCGAGTGCGTGATCTGCCAGACGATTTTCTTGCGCCCGCGCAAAGCCGTTCTAATCTCGAAGATCCGACGAGTGACGCTCTCTTGTGCCCTTTTTGGCCGGCGTGTGGACCCTGGATGATTCGAAACTGGTATTTGATCGACGACGACGGCTTTCGCGAGATCAAGCGCGCTTCTGGCCCGGTGGACTTCTGGACGAAGTTCAACGCCGCCCAGACGGACGCGCTCTGGCCACCCTTTACCCAACTCGTGGTTGAGGCCCCGGCCAAGCGTGTGCGCTCGGCGCTGATTGCGCTTGGCGAGGAGAGCGCCGTTGGCCTCGAGGACGTCACCGCGCGCCCGGAGCTGTGGAGCGAGGGCATCTATCTGGCGAACATGCACCAGCTCACCCTGGTCAGTGAGCCATTGACCGAGCTCGAGGATCGCTTCGTGCAGGCCGACGCCAGCGAGGCGATCGTGCAAAGTCTGAGCGCGGCCGGAGCCTTTTTTGGCTACGATCCGAGCTGCGATACCTTGCACCTGACGATGTTTCAAAATGGGCGGCCCACCTTTACCTGGTACGACTCGGCTGAGCCCGGGCCGAGCTATGCGCTGGTCTTCAACGCCGACGGCAGCTGCACTCACGAAGATCCGCGCCACTTTGCGCTTCGCATGCTCGACATGCCGCGCACCAGCCCGCTGCTCGATCGCTACGCCTTCGTCGAGTCCAATCTGCGCTCGCTCGGCGTCGATCCGGTCTGCCCGGATCTCGGGGAACTGCCGATTGCGCACGTGCTGCGCGCGCGCCAGGATACCTGAAGCGCGCTGCCTGAATGCTTTGCAAATACGGGGTCAATGCGCCTCGAGCCAGTCGATCGCCACCCGACTGGCCTCGCTTACGATCCGCCCGGCCTCAATCGCGGGCGCGGCCTCGAGGTAGAGGGCGTGGGCCGCCGCAATGTCGGCCGGCTGGCAGCCGTAGTCGCGCAATTTTGCAGCGAGTGCTTGCAGATCGGGCATGGTGCCATGGCGCCAGTGGTGCAACTCCATGTTGCACACGTAGGCCTCGGCCTCGAGCAGGGCGCGCTGGCGCGAGCTGCCAAGGTAGCGGGCCATGTAGGCGAGCTGGCCGTCGCGCTCAAACTGCACGACGTGTTGGTGTTCATGGGTGCAGACGACGATCTGCCACCAGAGCGCCTCGTCGCTCGCAGCCACACCGACGACAAAGGGCGTATAGATGGTGTGGCCCCAGACCGTGGTATAGCGCTCCATGAAGACGGGCACCTCCAACACGCCGATCAGGGCCAGGGCGTGGGCGGTGGCGCGCATGCGCAAGGCGTCGTGCTTGAGGCGGCTGCGCGTCGCGAAGCGCTGGGCCATGTGCTGCCAGAAAGCTTCGACGAGCTTTCCCGTGATCACGGGCGCCATCAAGACACCACGACCTTGCGCTGCTTGAGGCGGGCGCGAACGAGCGCTTCGAGATCCCCCGGCGAGAAGGGCTTGCTCAGATAGCCGCTGAAGCCGGCGCGCAAGAAACTCTCCTCGTCGCCGGGCAGCGCATGGCCGGTGATCGCGATGATGGGACACGTGGCATGCTCGCTGGTCTCGCGCAGCTTGCTCAGCGCCTGCAGACCGTCCATGCCTGGCAGGCTGATGTCGAGCAGCACGACGTCGAAGGTGCGATCGCGCGCGCGCTCCAGCGCCGATTCTGCATCGCCGAAGGCCTCGACCTCGTAGAGACGTGCCAGTTGGCGGTGCACGACCTGGCGTATCGCCTCGTTGTCCTCGACGAGCAGCACCGAGCTCATGGCGACCTCGCTCTCCCAGTCGCCCAGCGCGTCAATTTTCTCCACCGCCGGCCACGCCCCCGTGACCGCGAAATCCTCCTCGCTGAGGCGAGCAAAGGCGACGGTGAAGACGCTGCCCTGGCCCTTTTGGCTCTCGACCTCCAGGCGACCTTCGAGCACTTCGACAAGGCGCTTGGTGATCGCCAGGCCCAACCCGCTACCCTCGTGCGAGCGCGCAAGGCCGGTGGACTCCTGCTTGAATTCGCCAAAGAGATCGGGCATGAACGCCTCGTCGATGCCGATGCCGGTGTCTTCGATGCGCACGTGGACCTCGGCCTCGTCGGCCTCGATCACCACCGTGACCGAGCCCGTCTCGGTGAACTTGATCGCGTTTCCAATCAAGTTGTTGAGGATGCGCTGAAAGAGCGCGCGGTCCAGGCGCGCAAAGGCCTCGGGGTGTGCCGAGCGAAACTCGAGCACGAGGCCGCGCTCGGCGGCCAGCGCACCGAGCGCACGAACGGTGTCGGCCGCCTCGTCGCTCAGGTTGACCGTCTCGGGTTCGATCTCGATCACGCGGCCCTCGAGCTGGGCCAGAGCCAGCACCGAATTGAGCGTCTCGGTCAGCCGGCGCCCGCTGCGCTCGATGGTCTGTACGGCCTCGAGATGCTCTTCGGGGACCTCCTGGGCCAACACCGAGGCCCAGGCGAGCATGCTGGTCAGGGGCGTGCGGATCTCGTGGCTCATGTTGGCGAGCAGGCTCGACTTGAGCCGGGTCATCTGCTCGGCGTTGTCTTTGGCCTCGATCAGGTGCTCCTCGAAGAGCTTGTGCTCGGTGACATCGCGCAGGTTGAGCAAGATGCCCTCGATGCCGGCGCGCTCGAGCAGGTTGGTGGCCTTGAGCGCGACGTGGCGAGGCGTGCCGTCTTGGTGGGCCAGCGCAAAGCTCAGCTCGATGACCGAGTCGGGCTGAAAGAACAGCCGGCTCAAGTCGTTTCGCACCTTGTGAACCATGGCCTCGGGCAGATGCTCGAACAAGGTCTTCTTGGCGAACTCGGCCGGCGTAAAGCCCAGCACCGACTGGACCGAGGGCGAGATGTAGCCAAAGCGGGTCTTGACGTCGCAAAACGCGATCACGTCGGTTGAGCTCTCGGTGACGGCGCGAAACTTCTCCTCGTTTCGCTTGGCCGACTGATAGAGCCGGGCGTTGTCCATGGCGGTGGCCGCCTGGCGAGCCATGCCCACGATCAGGTGCTCGGCGCGCTCGTCGAAGACGCCCGCCTCGGCGTGACCAAAGAAAAGCCCGCCGAGCACCTTGCCCGTGCGCGCGATCACCGGCGCGGCCAGATAGCTGCGCATCGCCAGATGCCCAAGCGGCGTACCGAAAAATGGCGAGCTCTCGCCAAAGCGCCCATCGCCTGTGACGTCGTCCATGCGCACCGCGCGCGCGCTGTCAAAGCACGTATCGAAGGTGCTGCGCGAGTGGCGTGGCATGGGGAAGTGGTTAAACGCCTCGCGCGAGGCGCCCTCGAGCGTGAAGAGCACGAAGCTTTCGGCGTCGGCGTCCAACGAATAGTCGTAGTAAAAGGCCCCCATCTGCGCGCCGCTCAGCGCCAGGCCGGCCTCAGTGACCGTGTGGACCAGCGTCTCCATCTCCAGCTCGCCGGAGAGCATCACGTTGACCCGGCTGAGCGTTCGAAGCGTCTGCGTCTGGATGTGGAGCGCGTCGTCGGCCTCCAGGCGAATGCGCGCGACCTGGGCGGGATCGCTGGACTCCTGGGCCGAGATCAGCACGCCGCCAATGCGATTTTGCTCGACGCGCACCGGGCTGTAGGCAAAGCGAAAGTGCGAGTGCACCAGGGCCTTGCTCGAATCGACGACGAGGACCTCGGCTTCCGACTCGAGCGCATCGCCCTCGCTGTAGACTTTGGCGATGCGCGTGGCCACCGAATGCCAGCTATCGGCCCAGGTCACGCGCGCGGGCTGGCCCAGCGGCTTGGGGTGCTCACGGCCGGCGAGGCGGATGTAGGCGTCGTTGTAGATCTGGATGCAGTCCTCGCCCCACCAAAGGCTCATCGGGAAGGGGTTGGTCAAGACCAGGCTGACCACCGACTTGAAACTTTGAGGCCAGGATTCGATCGCGCCCAGCGGCGTCGTCGACCAGTCCATCGCGCGCACCCGCTCGCTCATCTCACCGCCACCGGCGAGAAAATCGAGCTTCGAATGCGACCTTTGGGGATTTTGTGTCCCCATGGATTAACCTCTCACTGCTAAACGAAACGAAGAATGGCCATGCACTGCTGTGTTCCAACGATCGGTATGCCAGCGAATATAGGCGCGCTTTCAGCGCGAAGTCGAGTCCTTTTTAGCCCTTGGTTCGTTATATGTAGCGGCGAACGGAATTAAGCAGTTCTTTTTCCTGAAAATTGAGTTTGACCAGATAGCCGTTTGCGCCAAGCTGCATCGCACGCTCCTTGTCTTCAGGCTCACCCAGCGTACTCAAGACGATCACCGGCAGACGAGCATGCTGGCTGGAGGCTCGAATCGCCGCCAAGAGCTCGAGGCCGTTCATCCGCGGCATTTGCACGTCGGTCAAGACCAGGTCGACGCGATTTCGCTCAAGCACGCGCAGCCCGTGATCGCCGTCGTCGGCCTCGAGCACACGGTAGCCCACGCCGCGAAGGATGCTCGTGACCAGGGCGCGTGTCACCTCGCTATCTTCGACGACGAGGATGGTCTTGATGTCAATGGCCGGCATGTCGCCGATCGCCGTCCAACGCTTCTTGACGGCCAGGCCGTCGGGGTTGAATTGCAGCTCCGCGCGTGTTCGGGTGAGCAAATCGAGCACGTTGAGCAGCGGGACCACTTCACCCGCGTCGGTCAATGCCACGCCTTGACAAGGTCTGATGCCGCCCAAAAATTCCCCCAGCGGGCGACTGATCGCCTCGTGCTCGCCGATGACCGTGTCCACCCAGACGGCGACCTTGCGTGTGCCTTTTCGTACCAACAAGACGGTGAACTCCATCGGCGCTGCCGTGCGCTGCTCGATGCCCAAAAGCGGCGCCCAGTCGACCAGCGCGACGAGCTCCTCGCTGTAGCGCACGCAGACGCCGCCGTGGACGCGGCGAAGCTCGTCGCGCCCGATCACGTCGACGCGCTCGACGTCGGTCGCAGCGATCGCGAAGCGGCGCGCGCCGATGACGATGATCAAGACCGAGCTGACCGCGCTCGAGACCGGCAGATGCAGCATAAAGGAGGTGCCCTTGCCCACCTCACTCTCGATTTCGATGTAGCCTCCCAGGCGCGAGATCTGGCGGCGCACGACGTCCATGCCGATGCCGCGTCCGCTGATGTCGTCGACCGCGTCGCGCGTCGAGAAGCCCGCCTCGAAGATCAAGGCGATCGCGTCTTGATCGGAGAGCGTCTCGGCCTGCTCGGCGTTGATCAAGCCGCGCTCGAAGGCCTTGGCGCGGATAAAGTTTGGATCGATGCCTCGCCCATCGTCGTAGAGCACGACGCGGATTCCGTCGCCGACGTGTTCGGCCAACAGACCGATCTCGCCCTCGCCCTCTTTGCCAAGTTGGGCGCGCTGCTCGGGTGGCTCGATGCCGTGGTCGACGGCGTTTCGCACCAGATGTAAGAGCGGCTCGGACATCGCCGACAAGATCGCCCGATCGACTTCGACGTCTCCAAAGGCGTGGACCAGGCGCACGCGCTTTCCCTGGGCGCTGGCCAGATCGCGCACGGCACGCGGATAATGGCTCAAAACCTGGGCCAGCGGCACATGGCGCAGCCGGCGAGTCTGCTCGTCGAGCTGACCCGAGCGCATGCTCACCAGGTAGGCCTCTTCGCGCAGCGAGGTCTCGAACGCGTCGAGCCGGTGCACCAGGTTGCGTAGGGCATTTTGCTGACTCTTGGGCAGCGTGCCCTCGACTTGGCCAAGCCAGCCCCGAAACTCACCGCGAAGCGCCTCGAGATCGCCCAGGCGATAGTCAAAGCGACGGCTCAGCAGGAGCACATCGGCCGCCACATCGCCCAGGCTCTCGAGCTTCTCCAAATCGACGCGCAGGGTGCCTGTGGACTGAATGCGCAGCATCGCGGCGTTGGTGATCTCGGCGCCTGGTTGTGCGCCGGGCTCGCTGGCGGCCGCGCGCTCATCGTCGGGTGCCTGGATGCGTGTGCGTGTGGCGCGCCCGGTCGATGGGCGCGCCCATCCGCCGGAGTCGCCAAAGGGCGCGGGGCTCTCGGTGGGCGCGCTCACCGGCTGCTCGCGGGGCGGCGTTGGCGATGTCTCCAGCGCAGCCGTGGTCTGCTTTGCACCGGCGCTGTTGCGGGCAGCGGTGACGCGGTCGATGAAGCCAGCCAAGTCGACGGGACGCTCCGCTGCGCCAGCCGATTTGGTGAGTAACTGGCGCGTCAAATCGAGGCCTTCGAAGACCACGTCAACCAGCGCGCGCTCGACATCGAAGTTGCGCGCAGCGAGCACCAGCAGCAGGTGTTCGGTCTGGTGGGCCACCAGGTTGATGTCGGCAAAGCCCATCATCTTGGCCTCGCCCTTGAGCGTGTGGATCTCGCGCATCAGCTCGTCGCGCGCGTGTGCGTCGCCCGGATTGCGCTCGAGCAGCACCATCGTCAAGTTCATCTTCTCGATGCGATCGAGGGCGACCGCTCGAAATTTTTCGATGAGCGCACCCAGACTCATGGTGCGTCGCCATCCTCGACGTCGGATTGCGAGCCCTCGAGCTCGCGGGCGATCGCGTCAAAGTCCTCCTCGCTCAGCGCCGCATTCTTGTGCTTGCGCTTTAGAGAGCTGAGCTCCTGCACGATCTGCACCTCGGCGCCGGCCGAAAACTCCAGTGTCGGCGGCTCGTCGAGGCGCTTGGCTCCGCTGCTCTGGGCCAGGCCGGGGGGCGTCATCGAAATGGCCGAGAACTGCTCGGTGCGCGCCGGCTCGCGCCGGCCCAGCGGCAGGCCGATCGGTGTCATCTGCATCTCGCGCGCGCCCATCGGGCGCGGGCGCATCGGCTCGATAGTCGAGCTGGTCATGGCGCTGAACTCGGCCGACATATCCGAGCGGGCAAAGCTGCGCTGGGGGGCGCTGGAGCGCGCGACGCGTGCGCTGCGAGGCTCGGGCACGCTGCCCTCGGAGAGACGAAACTTCGAGACGACAGCGCCCAGATCCTGGCTCAGGTTGGCCAGCTCCGTGGCGGCCAGCGTGACCTGGCGCGTGCCGGCCACGCCCTGATTGATCAGGTGCGAGAGCTCGTCCATCGATTGGGTGACCTGCTCGGTGCCCGATTGCTGCTGCTGGGTGATCAGCGAGATCTTCAGGGCCGATTCGGTCGTTCGCTCGGAGAGCCTCGATCCGTCCTCGGTGGCCATGACGCTGGCAAGCGAGGATTCGCGAATGTCGCTGACCAGCTCCTTGATGTCGCTGATCGAGGCCTTGACGTTCTCGGCCAGACGGCGCATCTCAGCGGCGACCAGCGTAAAGCCCTTGCCCGCCTCGCCGGCGCGCATGCCCTCGAGGCTGGCATTGAGCGCGAGCAAATCCGAGCGGTCCGCTATCGCCTTGATCACCTCCAAGATCTCGGCGATGCGCTCGGTGTGCGACTTGAGCTCGCCGATGCGATCGCCTACGACGCGGTTGTTGGCCTGGGTCTTCTCGGCCGACTTGAACACGGTCTGCGTGCTCTCGGCGATCTTTCGCGCCGAGGAGAGCAGGGTCTCCATGGTGCGCTGGGTCTCCTCGACGCCGGAGGCCTGGTGCGAGGCGGCCAGCTCCTGGTCGCGCAAGACGAAGAGGATCTGCTCCGAGGAGCTCGAGATGTGCAGCGCCGTCTCGGTGATCTGGGCGACCAGATCCTTGAGGCCTGCAACCATCAGGTTGAAGGCCGTGTTCAGATCGCCCTCGCCGACGACGTTCGAGCTCAAATCGCCGGCGGCGATCTGTTTGGCACGCTGGGCGATCGTGCGCAGGTTGCGCACCATCAGCGCGAAGCTCTCACCGAGCTCGCCTGGGATGCGCTCGTCGAGCAGCGGGCTGGCCAAGTCGTCGCGCGCGATCATGCGCGCCTGGATCGTCAGCCGGCGCATCTGGTTGGTCATCAACACGAAGCTGCGCTCCAGATCGCCCTGGTGGGCACGCACCTGCACGTCGGCATCAAAGAGGCTGGCCGAGCGCATCACGCGCTCCTCGACCTCGACCACGCCGATGTGGCCGCGGGCGAGCTCTTCGGCATGGCTGGCCAGGCCGCCAAGCTGGCTGAGCATGCGGTTGGTGGCGTTGGCCAGCCGCCCGATCTCGTCGTCGCCCTCGATCGTGATGCGCTCATGCTTGAGATCGCCGGCGGCGATACCCTCGATGATGCGCGTGACCTCCTCGAGCGGGCGCAGCGCCTGGCGCGTAAACCCGATCATGGCCGAACCCAGCGCGCCCAAAAGCGCCATGCTGTACCAGGGCGCATCCAAAAACCAGAAGACGAGCGCGATGAGCACCAACAATATCGCGATGTAGATGCCGATCTTCTTCCACAATTGCATGGCTTCATTCCTTAATGTCGAAGCGCTCAGCCCGCTTGCCTGAGCCGATCCAGATCGAGCATCCAGACGATTCGCTTGAGATTGTCGTATCCGCAGGCCTTGCGCAAGATAACGGGTAGTGTGCCCTTGAGCCAGCTCGGCAGCTCCAGCAGCCGCTCGCCACTCCAGCTCTCCGCCCCCCAGACTTCGCCCAAACAGAGCCCGATGGGCGGGCCGCCGCGCGCCTCGAGCAGACCGATGTGGCCGGCGCGCGAGGGCAAAAGACCAAGGTAGGGCGCCGGATCGAGCAAGATCATACCCTGGGCTTCCTCGAAGTCGAGCACGCTGCTGATCGCGGCCAGCTCGACGACCAGCTCGAAGGGGCGCAAGCGAAATCGCAGGACGTCGACCTCGGCTTGTATTCGCGCCTCTTCGTTTGCCTCCCCGCCAGCGTTTTGCTCAGCGAACGGCAGCATCGTCCAACAACTTTTCGATGTTCAATAAAATGGTCAAAGACTCGTCTTCAAAGCGTGCCGCCCGCGCGAAGCTGCGTGTGCGCTTGGAGATCGACTCGGGCACATCGTGGGCTTGCACCGCGCTCTGTGGCCACGAATCGAGGCCCTCGACCTGGTCGACGTAGATCCCGACGGTGAACAGCGCAGTCTCCAAAATCACGATGCGCGCCGCCGACGGCCCGATCGCCACCGTCGCGTCAAGCCTGTCGAGCTTGAGAAAGCGCCCCAGATCGAGCACGCCGACCACCTGGCGGCGCAGCACCATGATGCCCCGAATGTGGGCCGGCGCGCCCGGCAGCGCCGTCAAGCTTACCCGGCCCACGATCTCGCGCACGTGGGCGGCCTCTACGGCGAAGGCGTCTCCCTCGACGCGAAAGCGCAGCAGGGGTATGCGCGCCTCCGATGAGCCGGCGCTCTCTTCGTCGCTGCCCCAGGAGAGCGAGGCGTCCTCGACTCCGCTCAACAGCTCGCCCAACCCCATTTTGCTCTGATCCTTTGTCATGGTCTCGCCGGCCAAAAAGGTCTAACGGCTATCTTATAGCAATCCGCGCGTTTGGACAGCTTATCGCCCTAATTGACAGGCTCTCAGCCCGTTTGTACTCTCACAACCAGCAAGTCTCAAACGTGAAGCAGTGATCTTTTCTCGTCGTACTGCGATCCAACACGTCCATGCTGGAGTATGAACATGTTGAAGCATGACCCCTTTGAAACCACCGATCAGCTCGAACTCGATGAGCTCTCCGAGGCGGTGCGAGATGAAGAAGCATTGCTGAGCCGGCCGAGACTGCCTCTTCTGCACGAGGTCGTCGAGGAGCTCGCTGAGCGCATCACGCAACGCGCATGCGTGGGTCTGGTCATTCTCGATGCAAGCAACCTCGGGCCCTGGGAGCGCCAACATGGCGCCGCGGCCTTCACCCTGGTCATGGGCCGGCTCGCCGAGTTCACCAGCGGCATGCGCGGCAACGGAATTCGCCACGACGATCTGGTGTGCATGGAGGCCGCCGCCGGCGATACGCTGCTCATCTTCTTGAGTCAGCCACGCCTGGAGACGGCCGAGTCCGGCATCACGGTGGATTTTGAGGAGATCGCCTCGCGCCTGAAACGCCAGCTCTTCGAGCCCTTTGTCGACGCCCAGATCATGTACCACCAGGCGCTCGATCTGGTCGCTCCCGGCAGCGCCCTGATCTTGCACAACGGCTCGGTCGATCCGCGCCGCGAGATCTACCGGGCCGTGCGCCGCGCCCGCGCTGATGCCCAGGTTAACTACCTCGGCATGCAGCGGCGCCGAAACCGCGTCGTCGGCCACATGATCGCCCATCGCAAGATTTTGACCGTCTACCAGCCCGTCGTCCGTCTGCCTGATCGCCACATGCTCGGCTTCGAGGCCTTGAGCCGCGCCGAGGCCGGTGACGCCGACAAACTCGGCATCCACCTCTTCGTCGCCGCCTCGCGCGCCGAACTCGAGTGCGAGCTCGACCAGACCTGCCGCTCGCTCTCGATGCACCGTCGCCCCATGCTCGCCACCGACCAGCAACTCTTCGTCAACTGTCTGCCCCCGACCTTCTACGAGCCGATGCGCGATCTGGAAGTGCTCATCGCCGCCTGGCAGGCCGACGGCCTTCGCCCCGACCAGCTCGTCTTCGAGGTCAACGAGAGCATCACCCACGAGCAGGCCGCGCGCATTATGCCGGCGATCCGCGACCTGCGCGCACGCGGCTTCCAATTCGCCCTGGACGACGTCGGCACCGGCGCCGCCAACCTGCGCCTGCTCGCCGATCTCGAGCCCGAATACATCAAGATGGACATCTCCTTGACCATCGGCATCGCCCAGAGCGTTCGCAAACAAGCCCTGGCCTCCTACCTGCTCGAGCTCGCCAACCGCAGCAACTCTCGCCTGATTGCCGAGGGCATCGAGACCACCGAAGACCTCGACATGCTCGTCGATCTCGGCATCCACCTCGGCCAGGGCTATCTTCTCGGCCGCCCGGCGCCGGCCGAACACTGGCTTTGATCGGCCCGTCCCGGTCGATCAGGAAGAGGGCGCGGGCTCGAGCCGTTTACTTGTAAGCTGTCGCCTCGATGTCTTTACTCGCCGCCTGTTGCGGATAGTCCTTTGTAATCTCGGCATTTTGGTATAAGCAGCAGACCGCCGCGGGCCCTCTGGCCCGCGCATCGGCGCGCCGTGCAATGCCGTAGCATCGCGCGCTTTGGGAGAGAACGGCGGAGTCAAAAACGATGTCCGGTGGTAGTGAAGAACAACAGTACGAGACGTTCGAATCGTTGGGCCTGAGCGCGCCCATTTTGCAGGCGCTGATCGATGCAGGCTACGAGAGCCCGACGCCGATTCAGCAAAAGACCATTCCGTCGCTGCTCGGGGGCCGAGATCTGGTGGGCCGTGCGCAGACGGGCACGGGCAAGACGGCGGCGTTTTCGATCCCGCTGCTCGAGGCGCTCGATCCCGACAACAAGGCCGTGCAGGCGATCGTGCTCACGCCCACGCGCGAGCTGGCCATTCAGGTGGCCGAGTCGCTCGAGACCTATTCGCGCCACCTCAAGCGCATCAGCGTGCTGCCCGTCTACGGCGGCCAGCACATCGGCGTGCAGCTCACTCGCCTTCGCCGCGACGTGCATATCGTCGTCGGCACGCCGGGCCGGGTGATGGATCACCTGCGCCGGGGCACGCTCAAGCTCGATCACGTCAAGATGCTCGTGCTCGACGAGGCCGACGAGATGTTGCGCATGGGCTTTATCGACGACGTCGAATGGATTTTGGACAAGACCCCGGCCGAGCGCCAGACGGCGCTGTTCTCGGCGACGATGCCGCCCGAGATCATGCGCATCGCCAAGCGCCACCTCAAAGATCCGGTCAACGTCGAGATATCCCAGACCACCGTGGCCGCCATCGAGCAGCGCTTCATTCGCCTGGCACCGCGCCAGAAATTCGACACGCTTCGGCGCATCCTCGAGAGCGAACCGCGCGACGGCGTGCTCGTCTTTGCCCGAACCCGCGCCGACGCCGCAGAACTGACCACCCAGCTTGGAAACCACGGATTTGCCGCCGAGTCTTTGCACGGCGACATGAGCCAGCAACAGCGTGAGCATGTCACGGGCCGCTTCAAGGAGGGCCGCGTCGACATCGTCGTGGGCACCGACGTGGCCGCGCGCGGCCTCGACGTCGACCACATCACCCACGTGATCAACTACGAGATCCCCAACGACACCGACACCTACGTGCACCGCATCGGTCGCACCGGGCGTGCCGGGCGAAGCGGCGTGGCGATTCTCTTCGTCACCGCGCGCGAGATGCGCATGGTCAACCAGATCGAGCGGGCCACACGCCAGACGATCAAGCCCATGCAGATCCCGACCAACGCCGATATTGAGACGCGGCGCATCGAGCACATCAAGGAGCGCATCCGCAAGGCGCTGGCCGACGAGAAGATGGAGTTTCAATACCGCGTGGTCAAAGAACTCGCCGCCGAGGGGATTCACATGACCGAGATCGCCGCTGCTGCGGCCTTCCTGGCCGAAGGTGGCAAGAAGAAGGCCTTTGACGCCGAGCCGGCCTTTGTGCCGGAGTTTCGCGAGAGTCGCGGCGAGCGCCCGGATCGTGGCGATCGCCCCGATCGCAAAGATCGCCCGAGCTCGAGCAAGCGCCGCCGTGACAGCTCCGAGATCGAGGCCGGCATGGTGCGCCTCTTTGTCGCCGGCGGCGCCAAAGACGGCTTTCGCCCCTCCGATCTCGTCGGCGCCATCGCCTCCGAGGCCAAAATCCCCGGCCACGCGATCGGCTCGATCACGATCGGCGAGCGCGCAACGCTCGTTGAGCTGCCCGCGGAGTTCGAGGCCAAGGTGATCGATTCGATGAAGGACGCCCAGATTCGCGGCCGCAACGTCGAAGTGCGAAAGGCCACCGCGTCCGACGACGTCACCCCCAGCGCCGCGGGACGCCCGGTTCGCCCTGGCAAGCCCGCCGGCGCCGCGCGCAAGCCCGGCCCCAAGTTCAAGAAGAAGTAGGGTGTCTGCCTCCCCACTGGTGGGGAGGATCAAGGAGGGGCGCAGCAGCCACGCTCAACCCGCGCTCACGATTGACCTTGCGGGCGCGATGCGACATCTTCGAGGACTCGAAGATTGGGACAACTTTGCACGGAGGATCAAGCTCATGAGTCTGCGCCGAAAGCTCGCCATCGCCACCTGGTCTGAGCCCCGTGAGGGCAACATCTACGGTAAGATGACCGTCGATATGACCGAAGCCCAACGCTACATCGAGCATGTGCGCGAGACCACCGGCGAGAAGGTGACGATCACTCATCTCGTCGGGCGCGCTGCGGCCGAGGGTCTGGCTCATGCCCCCACGCTCAATGGGCGCATCGTCTTTGATCGCTTCATCCCCTTTGAGACCGTCGACGTTGCCTTCTTGGTCGCGCTCGAGGGCGGCAGCGATCTGGGCAAGGTCAAGGTCGAGCGCGTCAACGAGAAGTCGGTCGCCGAGCTGGCCGTCGAACTCGGCGCCCACGGGCGCAAGCTTCGCGATGGCAAGGACGAGGCTTTCGAGAAATCCAAGGGCGCGCTCAAGTTGATGCCGCGCTGGCTGCTTCGCCGCTTTCTGTGGCTGGTCGGCTTTTTAAGCAGTGGGCTGGGCCTCAACCTCAAGGGCCTGGGCCTCGAGCCCTTTCCCTTTGGCTCGTGCATCGTCACCAGCGTGGGCATGCTCGGCCTCGACGAGGGCTTTGCCCCGCCCACACCCTTTGCGCGCGTGCCGATCTATCTGCTCGTCGGCGCGATCCGCCCGCAGCCGGCGGTCGTCGACGGCCAGGTCGTTGTGCGTGATCAGGTCACGATCACGGCCACCGTCGACCATCGCTTCGTCGATGGCTACCAGCTCGGCACGCTGGCCAAGATCTTCAAAGACGTGCTGCTCAACCCCTGGCAGCTCGACGCCAAGGCGCTGCCCGCGCCGGGTGCCGCGATAGCAGCGCCCCAGGAAGTCTCGGCGTGAGGGTTTGGGCCGCCTTTGTAGTCGTTGCAATCGCGCTGCTGCTGGTCGCGCCCTTGTCCGCTTACTCCCAGGTGAGCGGCCTGGGCGCGCGCCCCGATATCAGCCCGGCTGGCTACCTGCTCGACGCCCGGCTCTCGTTGCAATCATCGGCAAGCGCGCTTGGCGCGCTCGAGCCGCAAACCGGTCTCTCCGCGGGCCTCGAGGCCCAGGCCTGGCTTCGCCACACCACACGCTCGCTGGCCCTATCCGACGAGAACTCGCCCGATGCGCCGAGCTTTTCGCTCAACGTCTGGCCGTTTTTGGGCACGACCTGGGGCGTGTGGGCCGCCGCCAGCCTCGATGTCAACGGCTGGCTGTGCATGGGCTGCGGTGCGCCGGCCACCGAGCAGAGCGCGCTCAGCAGCGACGCTCAGGCCGGAGGCTGGGTGCTCCTGCAAAGCGGCATCCTCGATCTCAAGTTGCGCTCGACCTACAACCAGCCGGTCTCGTTTTCGAGCCGCTTCTGGCGCTCGCGGCGCGGCGTCTTGACGATGGGCTATGGCATCTCCATCCCCGCCGTCGTGCGCTTTTGGGATGAGAGCGGCTGGTACGTCGCCGTCCAGAGCGTTGAGGTTTTTGTCGACGAGCTGGTCGACGCGCGCCCCGGACCAAACAACACGCGCAGTTTTGCCCATCTGGGCCGCGACGTGCTCGTCCAGGCGCGCGTCGTCGAGTATTTTCACCCGCGCGAGTACTCGCCGCTCTCGGTGAGCGTGATCGCCGTCGCCGTTGAGTCGCACGCCACCCCGGCGCCGACAGGCGGCGACGGGCTACGCGCCGAGGACGCGAGCGTAGCCATCGCCATCGACATGATCGACATCCGCGGCATCAGCGCGAGCGCCGGCGAGCGCACCCTCGATCTGTCGCTGGGCTTTAGCTGGCTCGAGCCGGTGCAGCGACGCAGTGGCGAGGCCTCGTCCGATGGCCAGAGCAGCGCCGAGCAGATCAGCATGGCGTTTCGGGGCTGGCTGGGCTACGGCCGCCAGCGCCACTTGCAGCTCGACGCGCACTGGGCGCCGCTTGAGCGACATACGCCGCTGCAGACCACGAGCTACGCCTTTGGAATCGGCACCTTTCACCGCCTCGACCCAAGCGGCCTGGGCGTCGATTTTGGCGGCCAAGCGCGCGGCGAGCTGGCCTTTGCGCTCAGCGCGCCGTGGTCAGGCCATTTTGCCGCCACGGGCGTGCTCGCAGACCGCGTCCAGGTCAGCCGGCTGGCAGCGCCGGCAAGCGTTGCGCCCATAGGCACGCGCCTTTGGATGGGCAGACTCCAGGCCGGCGTTGCGCGCCCCGTCGCCTTTGACTACCTGCTCAGCCTCGATCTCTGGTCGGAGCGCTCCGATCGCGAAGACCCGCGACGCCTGCACGCGCTGCAAAGCTATGCGCCAAGCTGGGATTTCGGCGTCGAGCTCAGCCTGGTCGGCCAGCTACTCTAACGGCGCGCTTGTAACTGACATAGTTGCACGTAGCTTCGGACTCTGGAGCGCGCGCTCCGCCCGGCTGCCCATGAAGAGGTGTGAACATGGCAAAAGTTCCCATGATTGGCTTGTTGACCGACTTTGGAATCGACGATGCTTATGTGGGCATCCTCAAGTGCGTGATCCTCGACATCTGTCCGGCCGTTCCCGTCGTCGATCTCTGCCACGCGATCGCTGGCCAAAACATCCTCTCGGGCGCCTACCTGCTGGGCACGACGGCCTCCTACCTGCCTCACGGCGCGGTGGTCGTGGCCGTGGTCGACCCTGGCGTAGGCACGGCCCGGCGCGCGGTGGCCGTGCGCACCGAGCGCGGCATCCTGGTCGGCCCGGACAACGGCTTGTTCTCCTTTGTCCTTCGCCACCACCCCGCGCACGAGGTCTTTGAGCTGACCAATGCGGCCTATCACCTCGAGGCCGTGAGCGCGACCTTTCACGGGCGCGACATCTTTGCGCCCGTGGCCGCCCACCTGGCCTGCGGAATCGAGATCGAGGCTATCGGGACGCGTTGCAGCTCCGACAGCCTGGTGTATCTGGCCAACACCGATCCGATCTTTCACGACGAGGAGATCGAGGCCAACGTGATCCACATCGACCGTTTTGGCAACGTGATCACCAACCTCACCTTTGCCGCCTACAGGGCCTGGGAGGGCGACGTGGCCACCAAGGCGACCATTGAGCTCGAAGAGTATGAGGAGGATGTGCCGATCTATCGCTCATTTGGCGAGGTACCCGTGCGTGCACCGCTGGCCTTCTGGGGCAGCGGCGGCCACCTTGAGCTCGCCGTGCGCGAGGGCAGCGCGGCGAGCGTCTTCGGCCTCGGCCAGGAGTCCTCGCTCGTGGTCAAGAAGCGATCGAGCTAGGACGAGCGGTCAGCAGCGCTCTCAGCGGGGGCGCTGCTGGTGCCAGGCGCGCGCGGCGAAGGCCGTGTGCAGCACCAGCGGCGTGGTCAGGATCAGCGCCAGGGTCATGCCTGAGCTTCCAAGGCCATAGGGCATGACAGCGAGCACCGCGAACGATACGACGACCGCCACCGTCATGCCCCAAAGCGCCACGGCCCAGAGCCTGAGCAACCAGAACTTCGGCCGCGGGATGACCACGTCGAAACAGCGCTCGGTCAGCTTCCAGGCGCCCGCACTGACCAGTGTCTGCACGGCGCCGATCAGCAAAGCGGCACCGACAAAGGTGACGAAGAACCACACCCCAAACCACGGGCCGGCGTCGTGCATGCAGGCAAAAGCCGCAGCCGGGGCGATCGTCATCAAGGAAAAGATGGCTGCAAAAAGGTGGGCGCGTCGCATGGACATGGAAGGGGCCTATGAGAGAAGGGGCTTCTGTGAGTGACATCTATTTCAACCACAGCACTTCGGCGCCCTATTCCAGACAATCTTTCAGGTGGCCACGCCCACAGGACAGCTCACACCCGTGCCGCCCAGACCGCAGTAGCCGCCCGGATTCTTGGCCAGGTACTGCTGGTGGTATTGCTCGGCATAATAAAACTCTGGCGCGGCCAAGATCTCCGTGGAGATCGGGCCGAGGCCAGCCGCCTCGAGGCGCTGCTGGTAGGCATCACGCGTGGCCTCGGCAAGCGCGCGCTGCTCGGCGTCGTCGACGTAGATGCCCGAGCGGTATTGCGTGCCCACATCGCCGCCTTGGCGCATGCCCTGGGTGGGATCGTGGCTCTCCCAAAACACGCACAGCAGCTCCTCGAAGCTGAGCTTGGCCGGATCGTAGACTACGCGCACCACCTCGTTGTGGCCGGTCATGCCCGAGCAGACCTCCTGGTAGGTAGGGTTGGGCGTGTGCCCGGCGGCGTAGCCGACCTGGGTCGAATAGATGCCGTCGAGCTGCCAAAACTTGCGCTCGGCGCCCCAAAAACAGCCCAGACCGAAGATCGCCGTCTGCAGACCCTCGGGAAACGGCGGCTGCATCGCGCTGCCCAGCACGGCGTGTGTCGGGCTGACCTGGATCGCCTCATTGCGCCCGGCCAGCGCCTCCTCGGCGCTGGGGATACGCTGCTTTTTGCTGGTGAACATCGAGAACATGGTGTCGCCTCCGTTCGTTGGGTCTGAAGTGCGCGGGCATTCAGAGATATGAAACGCGCCACGACACCATTTCCATCCGCCTTATGGCCCTCTACTAAAGCGTGCTCGGCTCTCCAGATGGCTGGGAGACCTGCTCGACGAGCTCGCCGGCCTTCTCGCGACTATGGCGAGCGATGTCGGCCTGGGAGACCACGCCGCTGACGGCGCCATCTTCGTCGGTGACGATTAAGCGGCGAATGCGGTGTTTTTCCATGAGCTCGGCGGCAAACTCGAGCGTGTCGTGCTCGCTGATCGTAAAGCCTGGCGTCGACATGCAATCGACGACGCGCTTTTTGAGCGGATTTTCCCCCAGCGCAATGATCCGACAGACGATGTCGCGGTCGGTGACCGCGCCCACCGGGCGGCGCGTCTCCTCGCTCTCAATCACAGGCAACATGCCGCAATCGCAGGAGACGAGGAGCTTGGCGACCTCTTCGAGCTCGGTGTGAGGCGTGCAGCAGGCAGGATTGGCCGTCATGATCTCCGATACGTTCATGGTCGTGCTCCATCTTGAGGATATTGCAGCGCCAGGCAGCGCTGCCTTGCCCTTACGCGCACATCGCGTAAGCCTTGAGTGTAAGGACAAGCGCTCACTGGTCAAAAGCGCTCTGGTGTCGATGGCGGCCTATTTCTGGCTGCGCGGCTTGCCCCGATCGAGCACTTTTCGCACGCCGGCATGCTCCGGGATGGCGAGCTTGACCGCGATAACCTGGCCCTCGACCCAATCGCTGCCCGCCGGCGCACCCGGGGTAGCACTGAGCGCACTGAGCGTGCCCGCTGTGCGCACATAAGTATCGGCCGTCATGGCGAGTCGACGCTCGTAGAGCTCGAGGCGGCTGGCACTTGTTGCATGGCGCGCTTGCAGCGACGCGAGTGCGGACTCGCTGGCCGCGCGATTCTCGTCGGCCGCCTCGAGCTCTACGAGCGCGGCCTGCTTCTGAGCGATCTCGACGCGCATGGCCTCGAGCTCGATGAGCATTTTGTCCATGGCCTCGCTGGCGCGGTAAAAGCCGGTGACGGCGCGCCGGTAGTCGCGAAGCTCCACGAGCGGATCGCTAACGGCGTTGGCAAAGCGCACAGCGCCCGCGCCCTTGGTAGCATCCTGCAAGTACAGATCGAGGCGCCCCAGGTGCTTGCCCCGGCTGGCCGGCTCGAGGATCGGCACGCCTGCTGCCCACAGCGGGCTGATCGTCGTGCTCGCCGTATTGGAGACGACCACCGCCGTGAGCGCGATGCCCTCGCTTTGAAGCGCGCCCACCAGCTCACGGGTCTTCTCCACGCCGAGATTACTCAGCAACACCACGGCGCTGACTTCTTCGGGCAAGAGCGCGGCGGCCTCCCGGACCGCCTCGAGCGCTGGCCGCACCGCAAGCCCGCGCGCTTCATAGTAGGTTTTGGTTGCCTCTTCATCGCGCGCGACGCCGATAAATGCCACACGCGCCCCGCCACGCTCGACGACGACATGCGAGGCAAACAGCGGCTTGCCTTCCTTTTGCAAATTGGCCGAGATGAATGGAAACTTCGCGACCTTTTGCAGCACCTGCAGCTTCTCCAAGCCCAGGGCCAGGTCATGCTCGCCGACATTGAACGCGTCCGGCGGCCCGACATTGAGCGCGTCGACGATCGCGCGCGCTTGATCGAAGAGCAGCTCCTGGCGCGGCGCGGCGGCATTCTCAAAGCCTCGCGGCGCATAGAGCAAATCTCCGGCGTCGGCCGTAAAGACGATCGAGCGCTCGGGCACGCTCTTACCCCACCAGCGCATGCTCTCGTCGACCGCCCCCAGCCGCGCAAGATCGACGAGCGTATGGCGCCGCGTCAGCCCGCCGAGCGGGTTGGCCTTGCAACCACAATCCTCGCGCTCCCCGTGATTGTTGGCCGAGACCAGCAAGCTGAGCACCGTAGGATTCTCCATCACCGGGCGCACCTGCGGATTCTCGCGCTGTTCGCGCTGCACGGAGGCCTCGACCGTGTTGATCGCCATCTCAAAGGCCGCCCTGCGAGCGCCGAGCATGCTCGAGCGCGCATGCAAAACGCTCAACTCGAAGTAGGGTGACGGCTCGGCCGCCTGGGCCGGCTCGGCCTGGGCTTCGACCGATGGTTGGGCAGGCGGATTGCAGCCGGAGAGGATGGTCAGTGCGCTAAGCGCGATGAGATAGTTCGAGAATCGTTGGACCGAAGTGGGGCGGCTGCGCATGTTCTGCTCTCCTCAAGAGCCCGATTTCTCGACTTGTGGGCTGGGCCGTGAGCATAACAGGGCGTTGGTGCAAACGCCACGCGGCGCGTAGCCCTACTGCCCGCTCGCCACCGCCTCAATGCCCGCCGTCACCCGGTCGCCCTCCACGCCATGGATGTCGAGCGTGGGGTTGCGCAAGGTAATCCACGCCAGCTGCGCCTCGGCCGTCACCAGCAGATTGGTCGCAAAAAACGCTGGTACAATCTCGATCAAGGCCTCGATCAGCGAGGTCACCCGCTCGTCGTCAAAATCGAGCAGCGGCTCATCGGCGATCTCCGCTCGCGCGGCGACCTCAAAGCTCAGGCGCACGTCGCTGCCTTCGATGGCAATCTCGACATCGAGGTCCAAGAATAGCGCCAGGGTCAGCAACGTCTCGCGCGCCTTGTCAGGATGGAGCAGGTCCACGTCGATCAAGAACTCCGCGATGCGAAGCTCAATCCCGCTGGAATTTGTCGCCGCCGGGTCAAACTCCACCACCGGCGGCAAGAGCGGGCGAAACACCATCGCCGCTGGCGTTTCGCCATCGGCATAGGCGCGAATCCTCGCGTCGAGCACGGTGGCAAGCCCATCGGCGGTGAGCGACATGGGCAGCGTCGTGCCCGCAAAGTCGTCGCCCTCGAGCGACTGGTGCAACAGCCCGCTTCGCCATACGCCGTGTGCAATGCGCCCAATCGTCGTGCGGCTGGTCGCGACCTTGAGCTCGCCATCGACCGAGGCCGGCGAGCCGGCGCCTACTGGGCGGTTGAGCGCGCCGGCAACATCGGCCACCGCCGGGTATTTCTGCGAGGGCATCTCGACGCTGGCCATGATGTGCATTCCCAACGCCGTCGTGCGCACGCTCTCCACGAAGAGCTGAAACTCCAGGCTTCGGCCCAACAGCTCGATCTTGCGCCTGAGGATCGCCGGATCGTAGAGCTCCTCGATGAGCAGCGTGCCGATGTACTCGCTGAAGGCCTTCTCGGCGACCATCACGACCAGGCCGCGCAAAAAGGCCGAGTCGTCGGTCAAGTCGCTGTGAATACTACTCTCGTCGAGCACCAGTTCGGAGGCGATCACCTCGATCTTGATGCCGCCCTGAGGCGTGGCGGAGACGCGCACGTCGAGGTGGGCTTCGAGTTCGCTGATGCCAAAGAAGGTCGCGTGCGACTCGTTGTCAAAGCGGATATCCCCATCGACGCGCAGGTTCGTGATCTTCAGCGCTATGGCCAGATGATCCTGTTTGGGCGAGATCTGCACATCGATCGGATCAAAGGCGACAGCCGTGACGCTGACGAGCTCACTGCTGAGCGTTTGCTGCACATACTCCAATATCTGCTCGGGCTTGAGCAGCGACTTGATCACGCCCGTCACCAGCTCAAAGCCCGCCGCCGAGACCGTGATGCCAAAGGCCGAGTTGATCCGCTCGCTCGGGTCGATCAGCGGCCCGTAGATCACGCCGCGGCGCGTGCGGGCCTGGTGCCCGGCCTTGTCGATCGCCGTGATCGTCAGCTCGTTGAGCCCGACCTCGAGCGTGTAGCTGTGCTCGAAGCGGCCGTCGGCGTCGAGCTCGACCAACTGCTCGTCGATCTTGAGCAGCAACAGCCCCGAGCCCACGTCGGTGACCTGGCCGCGCACGATCAGCTCGCGGCTCTGCTCGTCGCCTCGCACCAGCCCGCGCTGTGGGCTCTCGATGACGATCTTGGGCGGCGCCGAGTCCACAAAAAAACTAACCTTGGACACGGCCTCACCGGCCAGCGCCTGCGCTGTGGCAGGCCCCTCGGGAAACTCCACGAGCACATCCCACGCGCCACCGGTCACCGTCGCGCGCACACCGTTGACCACCACCTCGCCGGTATTGCTCGCTGTGCCACGCACGTGAATGCGCCGCGCGGTGATGTATTGCTCAGCTTGCGGATACGTGATCGAGACCGTGGCCACGGCCGGCGTCTGCTGCACAGGCTCGGAGCAGCCGGCAAACACGGTGCTCACTAACAGCAGGACGAATAAGAGGGCAGATGCGGTGTCGCGCTGGGAAACTGTATTCATGAGGTCCGCTGTTGGGCCTGGTCGCATGGGTGTTGACGTCGGCTCTCTTTGTACAGCGTTGGCCATCGCCGATCAATGCGCGACCCGATGGGGGTTGCCCATTGGCTCCGATCTATTCTATAGACCCGGCATGGTTAACCACTCGAACGGTGCACTCGCCACCCATTGCAAGCCCGCATACGCCGACAGGAAAGACATCATGAATCGACTCGCGCTCCTCCTCATATTGCTGAGCTCAGCCGTGCTCGGCTTTGGCTGCACTGCCGCTCAAGTGTCCTCCGACGAGACTCCAACCGAGAGCACAGCCGACAGCGCTGCCTCCCAAGCGCGCACTTATGTCGTCGACTTTCGCGACCGGCGCATCGATCTCGAGCCCTACGTACAGGGCTTCCCATTTAGCCAGTTTCAGCCCGATGTCGAACACGGCCACATGCTCTATTTCGAGACTACGCCGCAGGGTAAATGGCTTTATTTTCAAGATCTTGCCACCAAAGGTGAGATCGACCTGCGCGCCGGCCGAAAGCTCAACGACATCGACTGGTCGACGCGCAGCTTCTGGGGCGGCGTGTTTCATCGGCCCAGCCAGCGCTTCTTGGTTCGCGCCGACGAGCGCAATGACGAGCGCATCAACCTGTACTGGATGGATTTGGCCACGGGCGCACTCGAGCAAACCACCGACAACGACTACACCTATGCCTTTGGCCTCTCCGAGGACCACTCGAGCGTGGCCTACGTGGCTCGCCACGGCACCAAAGAGCCCTTCAACAGCTGTCTGTACGTGCGCGATTTGACCAGCGGCGATGAGCGCAAGGTGCTCTGCGACGAAGGCGGCAGCGACCGCTTCACCTGGAGCAACGTCGAGTACTCGCCAGATCGCGACTTCGTGATCGTGACCGTGCAGCACGATGGTGACCGCAACACGACCAACCTCGCGCGCATCGATCTCATGAGCGAGACTCCGGCTTTTGAGTTTTTGCTTGAGCGCGGCACCAAACACTTTCGCCTGGGCACGACCGCCAAGACCGTCAGCCACGACGGCTTGATCTACTGGTCGGCCAAGAGCGGCTTTGACAACCTCTACCGCTACGATTGGAGCGAGAAGGCCAGCACCGCGCTCACCGAATTCGAAGACGAGATGGCCAGCGCCGTCTACATGAAGAACGACGAGCAAGCCGTGCTCACCGTCGTCTTGCGCCGCCCCTACGAGTCCGAGATCCTCGTGCTCGACCCCGAGAGCGGCGGCGAGCTCTACCGCGAGCAATCCGACGACTCCTTGAGCATCTCCTCGCGCCACGCGATGGCCGGCGTAATCACGGCAAGCTCGGTGGCCTCGCCGTTTCGCATGGACCGCTTCACACTCGAGAGCGCCGATGGCGCGGTCAGGATCGTGCGCTCTCGCATGGCCGGCGTGCCTGGCGAGCTCGCCCGGCGCATCATCCACTGCAACGTCGAGCGCGTCTCCTACCCGACCTTCGACAAGCTCGCCGACGCCGCGCCGCGCATGTTGCACGCCTACCTGCTCACGCCGCGAAACCCGCCCACCGCCGACAAGCGCCTGGTGCGCATGACATCCTTCTACGGCGGCGGCAACCACTTCAGCACCGGCACCCAGATCATGTGCGAGGCCGGCGTCGCGACCTTCAGCCCGGCGCCGCGCGGCAGCAGCGGCTTTGGCGCCAACTTCGCCGCCCTCAACGACGGCGATCTCGGCGGCGACGAGATCATCGATCTCTTCTACGGTGCCCGCTTTTTGGAGCAAGAGTACGGCTACACCGCCTCGCAAATCGGCGTTCACGGCGGCAGCCATGGCGGCTACGCCACCATGCGCGCTTTGACCTTTCCGCCCGAGACCAACAAGCGCGATGAAGCCTACGCCTTTGGCTTTGGCATCAGCCACGCCGGCTTCTCCGACATCCTGAGCTTTTTCGAGACCTGCAACATCCCCGACTGGGTGATCCTCGAGGCCGGAAACCCCGCGACCGAGGCCGACAAGCTGCGCGATCGCTCGCCCTTGACCCACGTCGAGCGCCTCGCCGCCCCGATCCTGCTCACCCACGGCGAAAACGACAGCCGCGTCCCCGTCGCCGAGAGCCGCCGCTTCGCCGAGCGCGCCAGCGAGCTCGGCCGCCCCGTCACTTACGTGGAATTTGCCGGGCAAGGCCATGGCATCGACGGGCTCGACAACACCCTGCACTACTACCGCGTGGTCTTCGACTTTCTGGCCCAAAAGGTCGACCCCCAATTGGTCGTTCAGAGCGAAGCGGATTGATTTGGTTCCAGGAACGCAAAACAAAAACGGGAGTTTGCCGCATGGCAAACTCCCGTTTTTGTTTTGAAACCTTAATTGACGCTTCCTACGATTTCACTCGACGCAGTACTTGCCCGTCGCGTTGCCCACGGCCTCGCAATTCCAAAAGGTCGGGCAGTCCGTAAAGCTCTGGCAGGTCGCCGAGCAGTAGCCGAACTGGGTGCTGCCGTCGCTGGCGACGAGGCAGACTTTGTAGAGGCAGTCATTGTTGACCTGGCAGCTCTCGCCGAAGTCGTTGGCGGCGCATTTGCCCTCGAACGCGCCGGCGGCCTTCTTGCAGTAGGTCGAGTCGCAATCGTCGCCGTCGTCACAGTCTGCGCCGATGCCCTTGTTGCTGTTGGTGTTGTTGGTATTGGTGTTGTTGGTGTTGGAGTTGTTGTCGTCACCACCACCGCAATTGTCGGCCGCGTCACACGTCGACGACGCGTTGACGCAGTTTCTATCAGCATTGCTCAACGTGTTGCAGCCCTCGACACAATTGGTCTTAAATGCGGCCGGCAGGCAGCCCATCGTGATCAACTTGTCGCACGTGGCATCGCAGGTCAGCGTCGGCGTCGACGTGTTGTTGGTGTTGGTGTTGTTGGTGTTCGTGTTGTTGGTGTTCGTATTGTTGGTGTTCGTATTGTTGGTGTTGGTGTTGTTCGTGTTCGTGTTGTTGCTGCTGCTGCCGCGGCGGCGGCGATCGTCGTCACCGCAGCCAATCACGAAGGTAAATGCGATACAAAGGGACACGAACAATTGAAAGCGAACGGATTTCATTTTCTAACTCCAGAATGACGTTGTGAGGACTATGTAGTGAAAAAACCAGCAAAAAGGTGCATTTGAGTGGCAAGCGGGGCGACCATACAAAAGAGCTGTGCGCTGTTCAACCCAAAAATTGACCGCACTTTTTGCGCGATGCGCTTCGGTTTACTCGACCAGCCGGGCCAGGCCGTGCTCGCGCACCAGCACGAGGCGGCGCCTGGCGAGCAGGTGCTCGCGGCGAGCTTGCGGGCTCATGCGGGCGACGATCTGCTCGTTCTCGCGCACGATGCGCTCCTCGATGCGCGCCTGCTCGATTTGGTCGAGCGCGGCAAAGAAGCCGTCGACGAGCGCGCGCTCCACGGCGGCGAGCTCGTCAAAGGGTGTCGCGACACCGCCCTTGCAAAGCAGGCGAACGCGTCGGTAGGCCTCGCGGTAGAGCGCCTTGATCTTGTCGTCTTCGCTCGCTTTGCCGGCGCGCTCGATGTTGCCCAGGGCGCGCTCGAACACCTCGCTCTCGTCGGCGGGGGCGTCGATTTGCTCGTCTTCGTGGCCGCCGACGCCTTTTTGGCGCGCAACGGCGACGAGCGGCTCGATGTAGGCGCGACAATTGTAGATGCCGCGCGGCGGATCGCCCTCGCCCAGAGCCTCGACGGCCTCTTTGAGCCCGCGACAGACCACCGCAGCCGTCACACCCTGGGCGCGCCAGCGGCTGAGCAGCTCCAGATCTCGCCCGCTGAACATGATGGCACGCCCGGTCAGCTCCATGAAGAAGACCTGGATCGTGTCGAAAAAACCCATGCTGTCAGCGGGGTAGTGGCTCAAGGACGGGTCGTCTCCTCATCGGCAGACTCTTTTTCGAGGCTCTCTTGCAAGGCGGCCTCCTTGACGGCGGCCTCCTTGACGGCGGCGTCCTGCTTGGCCTTTTCCTGCTTGGCCTTGCGGTACTCATCGCGCTCGGTGCGCTCAAAGAGCTGCCAGGAGTCGCCCACGGTCTTCCACACCTCGATATAGCGCACCGTGGCCACGACCATGCTGGGCATCTTGTAGGACTCCTGCTCGACGTCGACCTCGGCCATCTCCACCTCGATCGTGATGCTCTTGATGTTGAGGTCGACGATCTTGAAGTCGTCGCCGAGCTCCTCATAGCGCCCGAGAAAGCTCTGGCGGTAGCCGTCGGCGACATAGAGCGCGGCCTGCTCCCAGCGCCCCCAACGCAAGTCGAGATGGAAGTTGTTCAGGTTGTATTGCAAGGCCTGCGGGTCGCCCGGGCGCTTGGCCTCGGGCTTGGTCGCGCAGGCCGAGACACTCAAGAGCAGCGCGCCCACAAGGGCCAGGACGAGGGCAAAGCGTTGAGAATACTGCATGTTCTCTTGACCTATGAGCGGCCGATAACGGCCTTGAAGCGGTTGAAGTCCTTGGCGGTGAACTCGCGGGCCACCGCGAGCACGCCCAGCATGGCGATGCCCATGACGGCCATTTTGGCCACGATCATGAGCAAATAGAACATCTTACCCTGGATTGCGACCAGCGCCGGATCCATCGGCCAGAGCTGATCGATGCCAAAAAGTGCGACGGCCGCGAGCAGCAGGCGCGCGATCGTGGCTACCGGCAAGACGGCGCGAAACTTGTAGTACAGCCAGCAAAGGGAGACGACAAAACCAAAGACCATGGCGATCGTCGTGGCGATCGCGGCCTGCTGCATATAGAGCGTGCCCTCGAGCAGATAGGGCGCGGCAAAATCCGCCCGGTTGCTCGCAAGCTCGATGGCCTGGTGCACCGCGGCCATCGGCGAGTCCGCCAGGGCAAGCTCGCCGGGCGCGCTGTGGTGCGTGGCGAGCATCTCCATGGTCGACTGGTGCACTCGCGAGATGAAAACGTAGTTGAGCACGGCGCTGACCACCATCGATGCGCCCATGATCACGACGGCCGCAAGCGGGTGGCCCGATCCGATGATCATCGTCGTGGCCACATAAAACAGGGCAAAGAAGATGATCGAGACGCTCAGAATCGACAGCGCGACCGCAGCCCGTCCGTAATCGGCCGAGTACAGCGCGGCGATGATCGAGTCGGAGTTGAAGGCGAGCAACATGGCCACGCCGCCGATCAGCAGCAGGCAGTAGCGAAAGGTCTCGCGCACATAGCCGCGCGTCTTTTCGGTGTCGTCGCTGAAGGTCGACTGGCTGATCAGCGGGAAGATCACGAAGGTCACAGCGATCACGCCCTGATAGGGAATGCGCGCAATGTTGAGCACCGCGCCGTAAAAGCCCGCGAACTTGTTGCTGATCAGCGCAAAGATGTTCTCCATGCCCGCAAACTGCGCGGGCATATCGGCCGCCACGGCCTTGAGGATGAACAAGTCCGAGCGCATGATTCCGTTGAGCGCAAAGGTATAGAGCATGACCAGCACCAGATAGCTGAGCAGGCGCTTGAGCGAGGCTGAGGCCTCGGCGCGCGTCTGGGCATCGGGCGGCCCGCTGGCCTCGGCGGCGATCGCCGCGCGCCGGCGCATCAGCCTCAACGTCCAGGCCCCCGAGATCACACAGATCAAGCCGGCCGCGATCACAAAGCCCGCCACCGCCCCGATCACCCCAAAGCCCAGCAACACCAGGCCCAAGATGCCGACCATCTTCATGGTCGCAAAGGTCATATCGAGGCTTGCCTGCTTGACGAACTCCTTGAGCCCGTTGAGATAGCCCACGAAGATCGCGTAGAAGGCGTAAAACAAGATGATCAAGCTCGACAGCCGAAACAGCCCGGTCAGCGAGGGATCGTTAAAGCTCGCCGCGATGTACGGGCTACCCAGCGCGTAGAGCAGCGCCACGGGCACGCCCAACATCAACTGCAAGCGCACCGCCAGGCGCACCACCTGGCTTGCCCGCTCGGGCTGCTCGCTGACCAGCTTGCTCACGGCCTGCAGGCTGCCGATGATCATGACCATGTTGATCAGGCCGATCGTCTCGGTCACGATCTTGAAGACGCCAAACTGCTCGGCCGAGCCAAATATAATCGGCAAACCAAGCTGAATGACCGCGCTCGTGACCAGAAACCAGACCTTGGCCGCCGTGATCACCAAAAAACCACGCCCGGTCTTCTTGATCGCCTCATGGTCGAGCGCTGCTGTGTCCTTCGAAGGTGCTTCTACTGCTTCAGCCACGTTCCTGCTCCATGCTCATAGACGGTCCCAAAACGTGCTCTCAAATTGGAAGACCGCCTCGGCCAGCGAGACGATCAGCGCCGCGGGATCTTTATCGGGTGCATCGTCGCTGCCCGCCAGAAATTTGCTCATCGAGAGCATGTAGCGCGCCATGGTGCTCCAGGCCTCGGCGGTGCGCGTCATGCTCACGGCCAGGTTACGGTCGAGCGTCGGGCAGATTGAGCCGGCTTCGAGCAAAAAGTCGCGGTACATCGCCCGAAAATTGCCGCCACCGGTGCCGCGGCGCTCGCTGACCTGGTAGGCGAAGCGATAGCACCAGGCGGCGTCGTCCAGCGTGCGCCAGGAGGCCACGCTGTCGGCGAAGTCGCGAAGCGCCCGCAAGCCGCCGATGCCACCGACCTCTTCTTCCATCAAAGCGGCGTTTTTCGCGATCGCCTCGACGATCACCTCGGCCACGGGCCGCGGCTTGCCAGGCTCGAGCACCCAGAAGACGTGCTGATTCTCAAAGCTCGGTGCCGCGCGTGAGGCCCGCGCCGCCGCAAGCTCCTCGAGCCCGACGCGCTGCAGCCCTTCAAAATGCGTGTCGGCCACCCAGGCAATCGCCTCGGCCTCGTTGTAGCCGACCACCACGATCCGGTGGCCGTTAAAAGATGACGCGCTCTGCCAGTAGGGCAGATAGCGCAGATCACACTGCACCAGCGCGGGGTAGCCGGCGTCGATCGCCTCCTTGACCCCGGCCCAGCCCACCTGGGGATCGGTGGAATAATGGGCTACCAACTTGAGTCCCAAGATCTGGGCAGTATTTTCTTCCATGTCCCAGTGACGGCCCGTAAATTGGCGCGACGGGGAGATCATCTCGCTTTGCAGGTAGTAAAAGCCCAGACCGCTGCCGAGCCCGAAGACCATCGGCTCGGAGAGCTTGATCCCGGCGTGGCGCAGCAAACTGGCCATCGCCACGCTTCCACAGTGGATTCCCGGCAGATGCTCGAAGCCTTGAATCAGGATGTCGCTCATCGTTGCGCTCGCTCAAGTGGGGCAGGCGCGCCGAGATGGCTTGCTTCGGCGCACGAAAAGGTCTATTTCAAAGGAACTTATGGATTCGATTCGGAGTTCAGCCTTGAACCACAAACCTATGTATCTCAGCCACTTCATCGGGCTAATTTTCGTCGCCCTCGCGCTGTGCTTCGCGCCGGCGGCGGTTTTGGCTGACGATCTCGCCACGCCTGCCAACGCCCAAGATCAGGACGTATCGCCGCCGCATTTTGAGCCCAAAGACGCCATTGAGCAAGCTTCCAGTGTGGTTGGGCCTGTCGAGCCCACGATCGCGGCGCCGGCCTTCGAGCTCTTTGGCAGCGACCATCGCCAGCGCATCTACGACGAGGCGCGCCTGAGCCACGGCACCGCCGCGCTCTACTCGCTGGCCTTGCCCGGCCTTGGCAATATCTACACCCAGCAGTATTTGCTGGCTGGCGTCGCCTTTACCATGATGGCCTTCTCGACGGTCTTCATCGCCTTTGGCTTGCACTCCTCGCGCCCGGACGTGGTATGGATGGGCGCCGGTTCGGCCCTGATCACCTACACGGGCAGCATGGCCAGCAGCCTCTACGGCGTCTCCGACTACAACCGGCTGCTGCGCGAAGGCCTCAAGATTTCGGAGTTCGCCCCGCGCGCTGGGCCGAGCTTTGTTGTCTCCTTTCGATTTTGAAGTCGCACCCACGGGTCAATGATGTGTGAGCTCCTGGAATGACCGACAGGTTACTTCACTAGCTCCCACACGCCCCAGCCGATCAAGCCCGTGCCCACCGTGTACATCCCAACCGGCACGACATCGAGCGCGTCGAAGCGATAATTGCTCGCCGATTCGGGCACGGTATCGACGATTCCCCCGCCCACGACGATGGCCGCGCCGGCCACCAGGTAGACGATCGCCAGGCCACGCCCGCGCGCCGCGGGCAAGACCGGCTCGATCGCCACAATTGAGCCGGCGCCGCTACCCTCGATCACCAGATGCACCCGGCTGGTCTGCATTGGCGCGATCTCCACGCGCTGCGAGGTCTGCACCTCGTCCAACTCACCGCGCACGACAATGCTGCCCTGGCTGTGCGCGCTCGCCCTTTGCGGGCAGGGCACGCCTTGTGCGTCCCCAATGTAGACGGTCATCTCGGCTGGCGCGCAGGTGATCACGAGCTCACCCGGACACGATGCCTGCAACTCGGCGCGGTAGCGCGCGATCACCGCAGCGATCGCCTCCGGCGAGGGATCGGCTATCGCCGGTGCTTCGAGCGCGCGCACAAAGCCTTGCTCGGCGCTCTTGCAATCGCCGGCGCGCTGATGGCTGCGGCCAAGGTTGACGTAGGTGATGTTGAGCTCGCCCAGATCGAGCGAGGCTCGAAAAAGTCGAATCGCGCGCGCAAAGTCCGCCTCCACGATCGCCTCAATGCCCTGGGCGTTGAGTTCGAGCTGGGCATCGGTGGGCGCGACGACGCGCTGGCCGGATTGCGCAAGCGCCGAGCTGCTCCATGCCAGCACAACAACGAGGGCGAGTGACTGCAGCAGGCGTTGGCTCATCGATTTTGGTCGCAAAGTGGGCACAGAATCATCTATGGGTTGGTCGAAAAGTGAAGGCGCACGCGCACCGGCACGAGGACATCGCCCTTGCCAAGTGAGGGTGCCACCTGGCCTTCGTCGTTTGCGCCCCAGCACCAGACCTGCTGGGCGTCGTCGAGCGCACAGCTGTGTCGGTTGCCCAGCGCCAGGTCACGCAGCGCAGCCCAGGGTGATTGGGCGATGACCGGAACACTCACGCTCTGGTCGGCGCCGTTTTGCCCGTTGCCGAGCTGGCCATGGTCGTTTCGGCCCCAGCAGCGCACCTGCCCCTCGTCAAAGGCGCAGGCATGCTCGCCGAGGCCTGCGCGCACGCCCTGCATCTGAGTGAGGCTCTCGATGTCCAAAGCTTTGGCGCGCGACCCACCGGCTTCAGTGCCCAGTTGGCCAAAGTCGTTGTTGCCCCAACAGGCGACATCGCCGATCTCAGATAGCGAGCAGGCGAAATTCAGCCCGAGGGCGATCTCGCGCGCGGCATCGAGCGGAGTGATGACGCCTGCGCTGTCGCTTTTGGCCATCACGCCCGCGCCGTCACGTTCACCGAGCTGATCCCTCACGTTGTCTCCCCAACACGATACCAGCCCGCCCACGAGTCGCGCACAGCTGGTCGTGCCGCCAGTGGCGAGCTGGGCGACGTCTGCGACTCCATCCACGATCAGCGGCTGCGCCGATTGCGTCGTATTCCAATCGGCGCCGAGCTGCCCGACCGCATTGCTGCCCCAGCAGACGGCCTGGTCTGCGTCGTTGATCGCGCAGCCATGTTGGAAGCCCAGAGCGAGCGCAACAAAGGGCTCACCCCCGAGTGCTGGAACTTGAGTCGGAATGTGGCTTTCGCGGTCTGTGCCCGCAGGCACGCCCAACTGGCTCGCGCTGTTGTCGCCCCAGCATAAGACGCCGTCGGCGGCGATCACACAGGCGTGGCTCCACCCCGCGGCGATCGACGTGGCACCCACGAAACGCTCGACGATGTTCGGCCCAGACCAGCGCGAATCGTCGGCAGCAACACCGAGCTGCCCCAGGTCGTTGTGGCCCCAACAGGCCACGTCGTCGCTGGCCAGCAGCACGCAGTTAAAATCTGAGCCGGCGACCAACTGTAAAATGGCCGTGCACTGGCCATCCACGCAAGCCCCGTGCAGGCAGTCCTGGCAGATGTTGACATCGACGATGTCATCGTCTTGCACATCGATTGCGACGTCGACGTCGACGTCATCTTCGACGCCCGCATCCAAAGCTGGCGCGCCCGGGCCATCTTCAAAGGCGTTGGTCAACGCGCAGCCGCCGGCCATGCACCCGAGCACCAACAAAACAGCGCGCCACCCAAGGTGCGATCGATACGTCTTTGCCATCGGGCATCACTCCTGTGCGGTCTTCTCAATATTGAGCTGAAACAGACCGCAACCGCCGCCGCTACCAGCCACGTCATAGTATGGCGGGGTGTCGACCACGATCGTGATGCGTTGGCCGCTGGTAAGCGGCAAGCTCAAGACCTGGTTGCTATTATAGGTCGTATCCACGCAAGCGAGCTCCACGCCGGTGCAGCCACCGTTAAAGGCGTAGAGCATGCCGTACCTCGCCGAGCCCTTGAGATCGAAGCTGTACGTGCCGGCCGATGGTGCCCGCCAGGTAAAGAGCTTCTCGGCGCCGTTGTTGTACTGCGTTCCTCCAATGTTACTGTGACACTGGCTCGCAAAATAATTGCCGTAAAGGCAGGTATTGCCGTCGCCGACGTTTTGACCAAGCGCCATGCCTAGATCTGTCGCGCAATCGCCGTCGTCACAGTCGGTCTTGGAGTCGGCGTCGTTGTCGATACCGTCGCTGCAAAGGCCGGCCTCGCTGGTCACCGGCGAGAGTGTCGGAATCGCCACGGCGTAGCGCCGGTCAACCGGCGATTCGCTCTGGCGTTGGTTATCGCCAAGGCGGCCATCGAAATTTTGGCCCCAACAAAAAAGCTGGCCCGAGCTGCGCTTCGCGCAGGAGTGGTAGGCGCCGGCCGAGATTTCACTCACGCTGCTGATGTTTTGTACCTGGGTTGGCGTGGTTCGAATGACTCCACCATCGGTCGAGTTCCACCCCTGGTAGCTGCCGTCGCCAAGCTGGCCATTGGCGCCGCTGCCCCAGCAAAACGCCGCCCCGTCGTCCTGCACGGCACAACTATGGGCGCGGCCCAGATCGAAGCGCAATACCTTGAGCATGGTGCCGGCCGAGCCGACAAGCAAAATCCTCGAGGTCGAGCCGTTTCCAAGTTGCCCCTGGCTGTTGTTGCCCCAACACACGAGCTGCCGGTGCTCGCGAAGCGCGCAGCTGAACTGATCGCCGGCCTCGATCTGCAAGATCAACCCGAGTTGGCTGATCTGCGCTGGCTCCGGGTTTGGCGCGACCGTGCCGTTTCCGAGCTGGCCCTGGGCGTTTTGTCCCCAGCAGCGCGCCGTCTTGTCCGCGAGCATGGCACAGGTGTGATTGGCTCCGGCGCTCACGGTCCGCGCGTTGATAATCCCAACGACGGTGGCCGTCGCCGCGACCACGGCGGTGGTCCCGGTGCCGAGCTGGCCACCGGCGTTGTTGCCCCAGCACTTGATCTGGCCGCCGGCCAGCACCGCGCAGCTGTGTTCATCACCGGCGCTCACATCGATCGCGTCGCTGATGCCGGCGACCGCCACCAGGTTTGGGTTGGCCGTGTTGACGCCGTGGCCGAGCCGGTTATGGCCGCCATGGCCCCAACACACCACCTCGCCGCCTTGCTTTCGCGCACAGGTGTGGTTGCCACGCGCCGAGATCTGCACCACGTCCAAAAGCGCGGTCTCATAGGGCGCATGAAAGTTGACGGAGTTGCCCGCGGCTGCATTGACCTGGCCATGGAAGTTGTTGCCCCAGCACCAGACCCGGCCGCCGGCGCGCAGCGCGCAGCTATGCTGGCTGCCAGCAACGATCGTCTGGCCGGCCGGCGTGGGCGGCGTAACCACCTCACCCACACACAGCCCCGCCTCGCAGCGCGTGTCCTGCGCACAAACCAGCCCGCACACCCCGCAGTTTGTGTCGTCGGTTTGCACGTTTGCATCGCCATTGCACGCCAGCGTGTTGGCGTCGGCGCACACCCTTCTGCCTGTGGCGCACACACCGCAGGCGGTTCCCGATTTGTGGTTGAGCCGATTGCAGCCGCCACACTCGTTGAGCTGGGTGGCATTGGCGCACTCGGTTTGATTGGGTGCGATGCACACGTATTTTCCGTCGCCGCAAGGCCCACAGGCGCTGTTCGGCAGATTCGCCAAAATGCCCGTACCGCCGCACAGATTGTCCGTGCGCGGCTTGCACACCGAGCCGCCCTGGCTGTTGCATACGAAGTGTTGGCCCGCCCCGCAGCTTGTGCCAAGCGCGTGCTCGAGCGGCGAGCAGCCGCCGCAGGCGTTGGTGCCATCCTGGCAGACCACGCGCTCTGTGCCGTCGCACTGGAAGCTGCCCGCGCAGTCGCCGCAGGGCTGGCCGGGCGCAGCGAGCAGTGGCGCGCAGCCACCGCAAGCGTTGACCAACTGATCATCGCAGACCACCTCATCGGCCCCGGCGCAGCGATAGCTCCCCTCACCGCAGGCCCCGCACGCGACGCCGGGCAAGGCCGTGAGCTGCACCGCGCCGCCGCAGGCGTTGGTGCCCGGGCCCACGCACACCAGGTTGTTGCGCGTCTGGCAGTGCAACACGCCCGTAGCGCTGCCCACCTGGCAGGTAAACAGTCGCTCATCTTCACCGAGATCCGTGCAACCGCCACAGGCGTTTGGCTTGTCGTTGGCGCAGCTCAGGGCATTGGCGCCCTCGCACACAAAAGCGCCGTTGCCGCAGCTCCCACAATTGTCGCCGGGCGCCGCCTCGAGCACCTCACAGCCCCCGCAGCTATTGAGCTCGCTGGCGCGCGTGCAACGAAGCGTCTGCGGCCCGGCACAGACCACCAGGCCGTCGTCGCACGGCCCACACTTGTCGCCGGGCGCCCCCGCTGCCCCCTCCAGCGTCAACGCCCCGACTCCGCCGCAGCCATTGCGCCCATCCAAGTTGGCATCCTGCTCGCCCGTATCGCTGAGCTCGCTCGGGCACTGACACGGCGCAAAGCGCCCGCTCTCCTGGCAAACCTGCACGTTGAGCTCGCCGCCCGGACAGGCGCAGCTCGACGATTGGCCGGGCACGCAGCGCGCATCCTGGACGGGGTCGTCGGCGCAGCCGCTAAGCACCCCGAGCACCATCAGTATCGAGAAAAAGTAGACGATGCGTGCTGGCAAACTAACAATTATCTTGGCCATCTTCAGGGCTCTCGTTGCTTCCGTAGCGTAGTAGAATGTGTCATAACAAGTTCATCGATGGTTAAGAGGATACATCGCTCCCATGCCGGTGCAAAGGTTCTGTTAAGACGATGAGTGAGAAGTCGACAACCGCGAACGCCGCAACCAGCGGCCTCGAGGTGGGATCACTAATCTACGGGCGATACAAGATCGGCTCCGTTGTTGGCTCGGGCGGTTTTGCCACCGTCTACTCCGCCTTCGATCAGGAGATCGAGCGCACCGTGGCGATCAAGGTGCTCAACATCGAGGCCTTCGCCGCCCAGGGCACCTCGCTTGAGAACGTGCTCGCGCGTTTTCGCCGCGAGGCCCAGCTCGCCGCGCGCATCCGCCACCCCTCGGTCGTGCAGATCTTCGATTTCGGCGTACTCGAGCCCGAAAACCGCCCGTTCATCATCATGGAGATGCTCGAAGGCCACGATCTCGAGGTCGAGCTCTACCAGAAAGGCCCGATGGCCCCCGCGCGCGTGCTGCCGATGTTTGGCGAGTCGCTCGACGCGCTCGGCGAGGCGCACCGCCTGGGCATCGTGCACAAGGATTTGAAGCCCTCGAATCTGTTCTTGACTGATCCTGGCACGCGCCGCGAGCGCCTGCGCCTGGTCGATTTTGGCATCGCCCACATCGGTGAGGCGACCAACTCGCGTCTGACGGCCACCGGCTCGTTTCTTGGCACCCCGGCCTACATGGCCCCTGAGTACGTCGAATCGCAAGTGGTCTCGCCAGCGCTCGACGTCTACCAGATGGGCCTGATCTTGGTCGAGATGCTCACCGGCCGGCCCGTGGTCGACAATGAAAACCCCTGGAAGTGCGCGATGATCCACGTCTCCCAGGAGTTCGAGATCCCCACGCCGCTGCTCGACGGCCCGCTCGGCCAGGTGATCGAACTCGCGCTCGCCCGCGATCCGCAGCGCCGCTACAGCGACGCCGAGGTCTTCTCCGACGCGCTTCGCAAGGTTGACACCGGGGCCTTCAAGTGGCTCAACCCCAAAGCGCCCACACGCCGGCTCAGCGCGCTCAATCAAGTTCGACCGTCCCAGCCCACCGAGACGCTCGATGACGACGAGAGCTTTGGCGAGGACACCCAGGTCGCGCCGCCGCCTGTCGATCCGCGCTTTGCCCAGTTCGCCGCCTCCGTGTTCGCCGCGCCTCCCAAGACGGCGCCCAGCCCCGTCGTCGCGATCCCCAAGACCGAGCCCAACCCGGTCGTCGCCCCCTTCTTTGACACCGAGCGCCTCGACGTGGACTTCTCCGTCGGCCAGACCGATATGACGAGCTTCGACGCGATGGATTTTGGCGCCGAAGCCTACCTCGGTCCTGCGCCGGGCTTTGCTCCGCATCAAGCCACGGATCAATCGAGCTCCTCTTTGCTGCTCACCATGGCTGTTGTCGAGGAGCAGGCCGCCCCCCCGGCCAAGAGCACGCTGCTCGGCCTGGTCACCGTGATCTTTGCCGGCATCATCATCGTCACCGGCGCCGCGTTTTGGGCCTTTGGCACTCCCGCCACCAAGCCTCAGCCGGCGCCCATCGCGCCCGTCGTGCCCGTCGTGCCCGGTGTCGAGGTGCTTGAAGAAAGCGCCGAGATGGTCTTTGAGCCGGGTGCGATCGTCATGGCGATCCGAGTCGACTCCGACCCCAGCGCGGCCGCGCTCTACCGCGGCGAGACCTTGCTCGGCCTCACGCCCACCACGGTGAGCTTTGATGCCGACAGCCTCGTGGTGCTCACGGCCCGCAAGTCCGGCTTCAGCGACGCCACCCTCGAGCTCAACGCCCAGAGCGATCCGAGCGCACTGATCGCCCTTGAAGCGCTGCCCAAGGTGGTGCCCAAGACCACGACGCCAAAGCCCGTCGAGAAACGAGGCCCACCCGCCGATCGCGGCAAGAACAAGCAGCTCAAAGAGCAAAAGCAGCGCCCCAAGATGCAACTCCTCGATTGATCGCCGTCGACAATTTTGCACAATCGAGACTGCATTGACGCCGCCAAGTGTTCGAACATAGGGTAGTCCCCAAAAGCGGCGCACCACCGACACTCACGCACCCTCCACCCCCAGACAGCCCATGTCGTACGTAGTACTCGCCAGAAAATGGCGCCCTGAGCATTTCGAGGAAGTCGTCGGCCAAGGCCATGTCGCCCGCACGCTCAAGAACTCCATTGAGCAGGACCGCGTCGCCCACGCCTACCTCTTCACCGGCGCGCGCGGCGTCGGCAAGACCTCCACGGCGCGCATCCTCGCCAAGGCCCTCAATTGCAAGGAAGGCCCCACCGCCACGCCCTGCTACAAGTGCGTCTCCTGCACCGAGATCTCCAAGGGCCAGTCCGTCGACGTCTTCGAGATCGACGGCGCCTCCAACCGCGGCATCAACGAGATCCGCGAGCTGCGCGAGGGCGTCCGCTACGCCCCCAGCCGCGACCGCAAGAAAGTCTACATCATCGACGAAGTCCACATGCTCACCACCGAGGCCTTCAACGCTCTGCTCAAGACCCTCGAGGAGCCGCCCCCCCACGCCGTCTTCATCTTTGCCACCACCGAGCCCCAAAAGATCCCGGTGACGATCTTGAGCCGCTGCCAGCGCTTTGACTTCAAGCGCATCACCCAGCGCGACATCGTCGAGCACCTCGAGCACCTCTGCAAACACGAGCAGATCACGGCCGACCGCGCCGCCCTCCAGCTCATCGCCCGCCAGGCCGCCGGCGGCATGCGCGACGCCCTGAGCCTGCTCGACCAGATCATCAGCTTTGCCGGCAACACCATCCGCGAAGAGCAAATCGCCGAGATCTTGGGCGTCGCCAACCGCCGCCACCTCTTTGAGCTCAGCGAGGCCGTCCTCACCCACGACCCCGAGCGCGCCCTGCTCGTGCTCGACGACGTCAACCGCTTCGGCTACGACATGCAACAATTCGCCTCCGAGCTGGTCAATCACTTTCGCGATCTGGTCGTCACCGCCGTCGTCAAAAACCCCGAAGACGTCACCAACCTCACCGAAAGCGAGCTCATCCTCGCCCGCACCCAGCTCCAACACGTCCAATCCCCCGAGCTCCTCCACCGCTACTTCTCCGTCATGGTCGACGGCGCCCAGGACATGCACCGCTCCCCCTACCCCAAACTAATCTTCGAGATGACCCTCGTCCGCATGGCCGCCCTCGAACCCCTCACCAGCCTCGACCTCATCGTCGAAAAGCTGCGCACCCTCGAAACCGAGCTCGAACACGCCGGCGTCACCCCCGAACCCTATCTCCCCCCCACCCCCCTCGAGAACGTGATCGAGAACGTGATCGAGAACGT
>JACCWM010000128.1 GCA_013697635.1 Lujinxingiaceae bacterium
CCATCAACTCGTGGTTGGCAAAGGCGTGCAGCACGCGCACGGCCATCTCCGGCTGGCCCAACGTATCCGGGTGGGGCAGGCGCTTTCGCCGCCGCTCGCTCTTGGTCGCGATCTGCAGCTCCACCGGGCGCGCCGGCGCGCTCCAGGCCATCGCCTCGCCGGGCGAGTGGTCGCTCAGCGTGATGACGCCGCCCTCGGGAACATAGAACTTCCCCTCCAGCGTGTCGGCGTGCAGCAGACGTTGTGCAAACTCGCGAAGTTCCATCAGCTCGTGACGTATTGTTGCATGCGCTCGAGCACGGCCCGGTTGGCCACGCGGCCCTCGGCCATCAGCTCGCCCACGTCCACGCCGACCAGCTCACCGCCATCGACGAGCTGGCGCCCGGAGGCAAAGACGTGTTTGACGTTGTGCTTTTGCGCCGCATAAACGACGCGCGAATAGACATCGCCCGTTGGCCCACAGCCCGGATCGGAGTCCAGATCGAGCACCACCAGATCGGCATACTTGCCAAGCTCGATGCTGCCGACCTCGTCGTCGATCCCGATCGCGCGCGCGCCATCGATCGTTGCGAGCTGCAAGACGCGCCGCGCCGGCATGCTCTGCGGCCCGTGAATCGGCTTTTGGATCAGCGCAGCGAGGCGCATCTCGATAAACGCGTCGAGATTGTTGTTGCACGGCGCGCCGTCAGCCCCAAGCGCGACACGCACCCCGAGCCGATCGTAGCGCGGCATGTTCGCGATGCCGCTGGCAAGCTTGAGGTTGCTCGACGGGCAATGGCAGACCGCCGTCTTGGTCTCGGCCAAAATCTGGCACTCCGCGTCGGTGACGTGCACCCCATGAGCAAAAACGCTGCGCGGGCCGGTCATTCCCACCCGGCGCAAAAACTCGATGTTGTTCACCCCGTAGTGGGCCATGGTGAACTCGTTTTCATACGCCGTCTCCGAGCTGTGCGTGTGGATATGGCAGCCCAGATCGGCGGCCGCCTCCGAGACCTCGCGCAACAGCCGCTCGGTACAACAGACAGCAAAGCGCGGCGCGAACGCATAGCGAATGCGCCCCTGGGCCGCGCCGTTCCACGTCTTGTACAGCTCCAGGCTCTGGCGCAAGCTCTCGGCCGTGTCCTCAAAGAGCGGCCCCGGGATCTCGTCGCCAAAATCCATCATGCACTTGCCAATGTGCGCGCGAATGCCCGCGCGCTCGACGGCCTCGCCGATGGCATCGCTGTGGTTGACCGTGCCCATGTCCAAGATGCTCGTCGTTCCACCGCGCACAAGCTCGGCCAGGCCCACGCGCGCGCTCACCGACAACTCCTCAAAACTCAGCGCCGCCTCATAGGGCCAGATGCGCTTTTTGAGCCAATCGATCAGCACCATGTCGTCGGCGTTGTTGCGCATCAGCGTCTGGCACAGATGAATGTGCGCCTGCACAAAGCCCGGAACCACGACGCAGCCGCGCGCATCGACCTGGCGCGCCTGGCCAGCGCGTGACTCGGCCACCTCACCAAGCGCCACGATGCGACCATCTTCGACGAGCACATCGCCCTCGAGCACGTCCCACTGCGCGTTCATCGTCACGACCGTGGCGCCACGCAACCACACCGTCTGCTCACTCATCTGCACGCTCATTTGGCTATCCACGCAATTTGTCGATGCTTCTACACACAGCCGCCAAAAGTAGCACGGCGCTGCGCGGCCAGACAAGCCGACCATTGTCCCCAAACCAAGACCCGGCTATATGTGGCGTGCAATGAATCATGTTCGTTGCCGATTCTTGATAAGAACACACCTTTCGAGGTGTTGATCACTTATCCCACGAGGCCTTCAATGCCAGCATCCATACCGAATAAAAGACGCGACACCAGTTCTCCCGAGTACCGCTCCGCCGCCCTCAAGTACTCGTTGATCCTCTTGATCCTCGGACTACTCGGCGGCAGCTGCCTGGCCTACTTGATTCACGGCGCCGAAACCCGTGAAGCCGAGAGCGTGACCACCCCCGAGCGCGCCCGGCCATGAAGGTTCATTTTGTCACTTTTGGCTGCAAGGCCAACCAGTACGACACCGAGAAGTTTCGCCAGGAGCTCGAAGCCCGCGGCGCCTTGGTCGTCGATGACGTGCGCCAGGCCGACACCGTCGTGATCAACACCTGCACGGTGACCAACCAGGCCGACGTCGAGGCCCGAAAAGCCATCCGCCGGGCTCGCCGCGACAATCCCGCGGTCCAGATCGTCGTCGCCGGCTGCTCGGCCGCGCTCTATCCGAGCGACTACGCCGCGATGGAAGCCGTCGTCGGTGTGGTTCGCGGCCACGATCCCCTCGAGCTCGCGGCCCTGATCGCCCCCCAATCACCCCTGCTCGAGCACGACGAAGAACCGATCGGCGCCGTCTTGCTCGCCCGCGACGAGCGCGGCACCCGCGGCTGGATGAAGATCCAGGACGGCTGCGACCGCCACTGCTCCTTTTGCGCCACGCGTCTTGCCCGCGGCGCCAGCCGCTCGCGCCTGCCCGCAGATCTCGTCGCCGAGGCCATCGGCCTGGCCCAACACCACGCCGAGATCGTCTTGACCGGCATCCACATCGGACACTACGGCGTCGATTTAAATCACGGAAAACAAAAGGACTTTTCGCTCTCGCGCCTCGTCGAAACCCTGATCGCTCAGGTGCCCAACGTGCGCTTTCGCCTCGGCAGCGTCGAGGCCACCGAGATCGACGACCACCTCATCGAGATATTGGCCGACACCGGCCGCCTCGTCCCCCACCTGCACGTTCCCATGCAGGCCGGCTCCGACAACGTGCTTCGCGCCATGCGCCGCTGGCACACCCGCGAGCAGTACCGCCGCCGCGTCCTCGAGATAAGCGAGCGCCTGCCCTACCTCGGCCTCGGTGCCGACGTCATCGTCGGCTTCCCCGGCGAATCCGACGACGACCACGCCCAGACCCGCGCCCTCGTCGATGAGCTCCCCTACACCTACCTGCACGTCTTCCCCTACTCCGTTCGCGACAACACCGTCGCCGCCGCACTGCCCAACCACATTCCACGCCAAATCGCCACCACCCGCAGCAGCGAGCTTCGCGAGCTCGCCCTCGAAAAGGGCCTGCGCTACCGCCGCGCCCGCGCCGGCCAAGGCGCCGAGATCGTCGTCGAAGCCGGCGGCTTCGGCCTCACCGAAGACTATCTACGCGTGCGCCTGCTCGGCGACCCCAACAGCCGCCTGGGCCAACGCCTCTTCACAGCCCTCGCCATCGAAAACGACGAGCTCGTCGCCTACGTTTGACCCCTTGCCATGCGAATCGTCAAGCAGCGACGCCAAAGGTCGGGGTGCCAGGGGACCCGACTTTGCCGACTTTGCCGCATGCGCATGCATTTTTTTCGCGCAGGCTCGCTTGGTCGCGACCGAGTAGTGCCAAGTAGGCCTCCTTGGCACCACTTGCCGCGACCAAGTAGTGCCAAGTAGGCCTATTTGGCATCCCTTGCCGCGGCAAGTAGGCCTGTTTGGCACTACTTGCTGCGCGCTTAGCGGCCGAAAGTCGGGTCCCCTGGCACCCCGACTTTGGCGTCGTTGCTCGACGATCCGCACGTCAAAGGCCCACTCCGGCGCTAGATCGCGTGCAGCGCCACCGGGCGTTCCAGACACTGCCCGCCCAATCCGCAATCGTGCGAGGTCACCAGCACGTCGTCGGGAAACGCCACATGATGGCGGCGCAGCCGCTCGAGCGTCTTTTGCGTCGGCGCCAGCGACTGCGCGAAGTTTCGCGGCAAAAAGCCCAGCTCGTCGCCCTCGGTGATGTGGCTCAAGAAGAAGGCGGCGTCGCCGACATGAAAGATGCGCCGACCATCAGCGAGCGTGAAGCGGTAGCCTGCCATGCCCGGGGAGTGGCCGTGCAAAGGGATCATCTCGACGCTGCCATCGCCAAAAACATCCACACCGCGAAGCGCCTCGTCCTCGCCAAGTTGGGGCGACTCGTGCAGCTTCACCTGCTCGCTGAGCCCGCTGAAGTCCGCTCGCGCATAGCCGTTGAACATGGCCTTGATCGGCGACAACGTGAACGGGAAGCTCCACTCCTGCTCGAAGAGATGGAAGGTAGCGTGGGTGAGCTCCTTCATGGCGCCAGTGTGGTCGGAGTGCAGATGGGTCATCAGGATGTGCTTGATCTCGGTGCCCTGATAGCCGAGCTGCTCGAGGCGCGGAACCACCGACCACTCCTCGCGAAACTTCAAGCCGGTTGCGCGCAACATGCTCGCCATGAGCACGCTGGCATTCTTGGGGCCATCGTGACCATAAGGCGCGTCGACCAGTATCGGCCCATGCTCGCTGTGCACGGCGACCGCCGCCATGAACGGCAGGCTCACGATCTCATAGCCTGCGTTGGCAACGATCGCCGCGCGCGGCACACGCGCATAACCACAATGAAACAGCCAGAATTGATCAATCATTGTCGACTCACAAAGTGGGTATAGCGTCAGCGCGGCGTCAGAACGGGTAGCGCTCGCGATCGACGACGATGTCGGCGATCGTGCGCCGCAGCCCGATCACGTCGACGCGCGGGTGAAACGTCAGCCGAGCGAGCGCGCCAAGATGGGCCTCGAGGCGATCGCCGCTGGCCAGGTTGGCCAGCAGGTTCTCGCCAAGCGCACGGATCGCCTGGCTCGAGGTCGTCAGTGAGACCCGCGTTGCCGCGCGCTGGCCCTTGCAGGCCTCGAAGCCGCGAAGCTCGATGATCTGCAGAGTGCGGCTCACCGTCGAATCCATCGCATAGAGCTGGATGATCATGTCGGCCAGATCGATCAAGATCTCTTGCTGCTCGCGCAGATCCGCCATGTGCTTTTGGATCGCCTGGTTGGCGCAATAGACCACGAGCTGCTTGGCCTGATCCGTCATGAAGCGCTCGAAGGCCAGCCCCGGAGCGTCTTCCTGACCCGGCGGTGTGGGCTTTTCGGGCTCAGCGAGCGCGGCCTCGACCTTTTGAATCATCTCGAAGAGGTTGAGCTGGCCCTTCATCGTGCGCTTCAAGATCATGCCCGGGATCAACATGCGGTTGATCTCGTTGGTGCCCTCGAAAATGCGGTTGATCCGGCTGTCGCGATAGATGCGCTCGACCTCGTACTCGGCCGAAAAACCGTAGCCACCGTGGATCTGTACGGCCTCGTCGGCGACGAAATCGAGCACTTCCGAGCCAAACACCTTCATGACCGAGTCCTCGACGGCAAACTCCTCGATCGCGGCCATGACCTGCTCGGCATAGTCGTCGGCCGCCGAATCGAGCGTCTCGAGGCTGTCGTCCATGTAGCCCGCGACCCGGTAGCACATCGACTCCAGCGTATAGAGCCGGGTGGCCATGTCGGCAAGCTTGGAGCGTATCGCGCCGAACTCGGCGATCGGCTGGCCAAACTGCGTGCGCTCCTTGGCGTACTTGACCGCCACTCCCAACGTGTGCTTGCCGCCACCGAGCACGCCCACGCCAAGCTTGAAGCGCCCGATGTTCAAGATGTTGAAGGCGATCTTGTGGCCCTTGCCGATCTCGCCGAGCAGATTCTCCCTGGGAACGTGCACGTTCTCCAGGTTGACCTGGCGCGTCGACGAGCCCTTGAGGCCCATCTTCTTCTCTTCGAGACCGGTCGACACACCCTCGAGCGCGGCTTCGACCAAAAAGGCCGTGAACTTGTCGCCGTCGACCTGGGCAAAGACCGTGTACAGATCGGCAAAGCCCGCGTTCGTGATCCACATCTTCGTGCCGTTCAAGACGTAGTGCTGCCCATCCGCGCTCAGCACGGCCGTGGTCTTGGCCGCCAGCGCATCCGAGCCGCTTCCCGGCTCGGTCAGCGCGTAGGCCGCCAACAGCTCGCCGGTCGCAAGCAGGGGCAGATACTTCTCCTTTTGCGCCTGGGTGCCAAAATACAACAGCGGCAGCATGCCGATGCCCGTGTGCGCCCCAAAGCTCGCCGAAAACCCCGAATAGCGCGAGGTCTTCTCGGTGACGATCATGCTCGTCGTCTTGTCCACGCCAAGGCCACCGTACTGCTCCGGGATGTCCATCATCAACAAACCGATGTCGGCCGCCTTCTTGAGCAGCACGACCATCTCGTCGAAGTTGCCGCCCTCGAGCTCCTCAATCTTGGGGAAGACCTCACGCGTGATGAACTCGTCGGCCGTCTGAGCGAACATGCGCTGATCTTCGGTGAACTGCTCCGGGGTGAAGATCGCCTCTTCACCCGCGTCACGAATCAGAAATGCACAGCCTTGCGGCTTCTGACGACTCATTGTGGCTCCCGACGTGATGGTTTTACCGTTAGAAATGAATGACCGTTCATTCACATTGAAGACTATCCACATCCATCCCCGAGCGTCAACTCTTAAGGAAGGATACGCGGTGTTCCGACTTGAACGCCCTGGTAGACAAAGGCGTTGAGTTTGGCGACGAGCTCGAGGTGCTGATCGCTCTCGCGCCAGGTCTCGGCCAGCGCATAGTACACCGTCTCGCGCTTGCGACCCGGCTCGACGCGCTTTTCGAGCACACCCCAGTCGACCAGCAGGCGCAGCGCGTTGACGAAGGTCGGCTTGGACAGACTCTCGTAGAAGATGATCCGTCCGCGCAGAAAGTCGTTCTTGCCCTGTTTGATCGCGGCCTTGACCAGCTCGCCATGCTCGATCGGGCGCTGACCAAGCTCGGGCAAGAAGCTTGCGACGATCGCATAGGCCTCGAGAAAGGTCAGCACCATGCGCCGGAAGAACTCGAGCTCGGCCGCCGGCTCGGCCACGACAACGCGCCGGCCCAGATCCGCCTCATCGCCCTCGATCTTCACCCACGACGACGCCTCGAAGTAGGCCAGCGTTCGCCCAAAGACGTTCTCGAACTCGGCGCGCTCGGCATAGATCCACTCGTACTTGAACAGACGGCTCAAGAAAAGCGTCTCGGCCATCAACTCGCCATGATCGATCGTCGTCGCCTGAAAGCGCAAAATCGCCGTAGCGAGCAAGGCCTCGGGTACAAAATAGTGCACCAGGGTGTTGCGATAGTACGAAAGATCGAGGCGCGCGTTCTCGTCCATCGAAAAGAAGGTCTCGTCACCTTCGCGCGTAATCACGACCTGCTTGTTCGCCGCAAAGATCGCCAGTGCGCTGTCCATGATCGAGGCCACCGCCTCACCCATGACCGCCTCCACCGAAACGGGGCCGCGCGCGGCCCCCTCGATCAAGGCGGCTTCGCCCCCATCGCTGAGCCGCTGAGCTTGTTCGAGGCGCTTGATCACGGTGCGCTTGGCGCTGAGCGCATCGCGCAACGTGCCGGACAGCCGCGCAGTTCGCCCCGGCTGCGTCAGAAAATGCAGCAAGAAGCCCACCTCCTGCAAAAAGCGCAACCGATCCGTGCCCCGAACCGGATTGTTCAACAACACTGTCGCCGCCAGAGCCGTCGGCGAGACGGTCGTGACCCGGTTGATGTCAAAGATGATGCGGTGGGCCAGGCGCACCGTGAGCGCGTCGAGCTCGGCGGCCTCGGCGCGGTGGCGCTGCACCCCATACTTCTCCAGATACTCGCCAAGATCGATGGGCTCGTCGAACTCGACATAGAGGCGCCCATACTTACTGGCCAGCAACTTGGGCGTCTTCAACAACCCGGTCAAACTCTCCTTCTCCTTCTCCTCGCCAAGCAACTCGCGTCGATACGAGCGCTCCTCGATGATCTTTTCGTAGCCCACCGAGATCGGCACAAATTTGAGCGACTCGATGCGCCCCGAGACATAGGCCCGAATCATCATGTCGAGCATGCCGTAGCGCGGCTTGATCAGCTTGCCGGTGCGGCTTCGGGTGCCTTCGATGAAGAACTCGATCGGATAGCCCTCCTCCATCAGTCGGATCAAGTACTCGCGAAACACCACCGGATAGAGCTCGTCGCCTTTGAACGAGCGACGCAAGAAGAAGGCGCCCGCACGCCGAAAGATCCAGCCCATCGGCCAAAACGACAGGTTGACCCCGGCCGCGATGTGCGGCGGCGTCAAGCCGTACTGATAGAAGATGTAGCTGATCACCAGATAGTCGATGTGACTCTTGTGGCTGGGAATGAGCACGACCGAGCTCGACTTGGCCGCCTCGCGCACCGCTTCGAGGCCCTCGTGATCGACCTCGAAGCCATCGTAGATGCGGTACCACACCAGGCTGAGCACCGAGTTGAAGATCTTCAACATCAGCAGGCTGGGCTCGGAAGCGATCTCATCGTACTGCTTGCGCGCGCGCTTGCGGATCAGCTCCTCGCTGACCGCCTCCTCGGCCGCAACACGCTTGATCGTGTCCGTGAGCTCCGGGCGCGCGATCAACTCCTTATAGATCGTCTCTCGCGAGACGCCCGTCGGCCCCAGAACCACCTGGCGCTCCTGGCGGATGTGCTCGTTGAGCCGGTCGCGCAACAACTCGGCGGCATCCGAGCTGCCGGCGTTGGGGTACTCGCGCAAGAACTCGCGCAGGTTGATCCCGCTCGAAACCTGGACCATCGGCTGGCCGAACTTCAAAAAGCTCTGCCACACGGTCTGAAAGTAGTAGAGAAACTTGCGGAAAAATCCCGGCGACTGCACCGTGCCGAACACATCGTCCAAAAAGCCCGCGCGCCGCGGGTCCGGGCGCTTTTCCCAGACCAGCAGCATGGGAATTGCGTAGACCGGCTCGGCGCTCGCACGCTGGGCGCGGATCAGGCGCAAGAGATACTTCTGGCTGAAGTCGACGGCCTCGTCGGCCTCCTGGCGAGCCTTCTCCAAAAACAAGAACACCGGCTCGCCATGGCTTGCCAGGGCCTCCATCTGGATCTCGCTACGCTCCTTGGAGCCTCGCCGAAACAAGTTTCCAAGCCAGAAGGAGAAGCCACGCAGCCAGTTGATGTTCATGCTGTTGGCAAAGCGCGCGATCGGCAAATCGTGCTGCAAGAAGGCGTAGTTGAAGTACAAATAGTCGAGCAGGCTGCGCGTTTGCATCACGTAGACGACGTTGCCGCGCCGATCGGCGTCGCGGATGTTGTCCACGCAGCGCTGCTCAAAGAGCACGTGCGCAAACAGCAGCCTGCCGATGAAGCGAAGCACACGACTCATCTTGGTCAGCATCGCCGAAGGCTGGATGCCGGCGCGCAACTTCTCAGCCAGCGCATGGCGCGCGATCGCCGTCGAGGCCACCTCGGCCTCCGAGCTCTCCGCCAGCCCGCCCTCGAGCATCGGCAGCCCCTCGGGCAGCATCGAGTCCAAGCGCTCCTCGAGCGGCGCGCCGCCCGGTGTGGCCGCGCTCTCTTTGCTGTCGTTCGTCTCGGATTTCGGCTTCAAATCCCCGTCCTGATCTACAGATCTACTGCTCTGGGCGCTGCTGTCGGCTGGTTATAGATGCACACGAACCGCTCGGCAACTCAAAGCTCGGCGATGGCCGAAAGGGCAAGTATGTTGCACGCCTGCTTACCCTGTGCTAATTCCTTAGTTGCGCGGTCGTGGAAAACCGCACGATGAACCCTCTCCTAAACGCAACGATGGAGCGATGCTTATGACCCGCTTGCGGTCTTGTTTGACTTTGTTTCTGGCGCTGCTCCTCTCGAGCGCTCTGATCGTGCCCGCCACGGTTCTGGCCTTTGACGACGACGAGATGAGCTTCGACGCCGAAGATGTCGAGCCCGTCGGCGAAAATGACATGACCTTTGCCCCTGGCGACGCCAAGCGCAACAAGGCAGGCAGCGCCGAAAAGCTCGGCGTCGCCGTCGTGGCCATTCCTTCGCCCGATCTCGACGAGACCGACCGCGTCGCGATACAAAACGAGCTGCGAAGCGCCATGGACACCGTGCCGGGCTTTGTGAGCTACGGCGACAACACCGTGCTCCCGGGCCTCGAAGATCGCGACCCGATGAGCTGCGTGCGCGAGCCGCTGTGCCTGGCAAGCGTCGGGCGCTCCGCGGGCGTCGAGCGCATCCTCTCGGCGCGCATCACGCGCACCGGCGGCAGCTACCGCCTCGACGTCGATTTCTTCGACGTCAACGAACGCCTGTTTTTGCGCTATCATTCCGCCGCCGATTTGAGCAACATGAGCGCTGTGGTCAAGGCCATCCGCCCCGCCGTCAACGACATCTTTCATATCCGCGGCCCCCGTGGCCCCGACGGCTATGTCGACGACGACAGCGTCAACCTCAACCGCATCCTGGCTTACTCCACGGCCGGTCTGAGCGCCGTGTGCCTGGGCGTGGGCATCTACTTCGGCATGCAGGTCAACAGCCTCGAAGAGGAATTCAACGCTCAAGCCAAGACCGGCGAGCGCTACACCAGCCTGACCCAGGTCGACGCTCAACGGCGCATCCGTGATATGGAGAGCACGGCCGTGACGGCCAACATCTTCTTTGGCCTCTCCGCCGCGCTCGGCGTGGGCAGCATCCTGCTCTTCATCATCGAGGGTGACTCGGCCGACGAGGATCTTGCAAGCATCGAGCGTCCCTGGCAAAACGTGCGCGTCGCACCGACGATCTCGCGCGACGGCCTGGGTTTGGGCGCCCATTTGAGATTTTGAGCAGGGTTGCATAGACTTTGAAATCGGAACTTCAACCAGCGAAGCACCTCGCTTCGGAGTGGAGCATGATGAACCGCACCGCCTTAATCTCTATATTGGCTTTCCTCGTCTTTTTCGCCGCCGGCTTCTTGGTCGCCTGCACCGTCGCCTTCGACGACCAGGTCGATAACCTCTATTACTGCGAGAAAGACGCCGACTGCATTCAACCGGCCTATGAGTGCTCTCAGAATAACGTCTGTAAGCGCATCGAAGCGATACCAGTCGTTGATTGCGCCGACGCCGACGGAGATGGTTTCGGCCGCCCGGAGACCGACCGCAGCACCTGCCCCGGTGGCCCCGAGCCCGACTGTGATGACGACGATCCGGCTGTCTACCCCGGCGCCCCCGAAATCTGCGACGGAAGGCTCAACAACTGCCTCGCAAGCGAGATCGACGTTGCGCCCTGCAATGTGGTCGGCGACTGTCCGGCAGGCCAGACCGATCCCAACGGCGTCTCGATCAAGTATGTCTGTGAGAGCAGCGCCTGCGTCGCAAAGGCACGAAAAGAGATCTGCATCGCACCGGCCGATCCCTGCCCGGAGTGCCAGTCGCCACTGCTTTGTCGCGGCGGCACCTTGGACACCGTGCCGCCCGCCTGCCTCTAAACGGAAGTGCTGGCAAGTCGATCGGACAAAAGAGAAGGGCTGGCGCAAAT
>JACCWM010000139.1 GCA_013697635.1 Lujinxingiaceae bacterium
CCGACGAGGAGGCGGAGCCTACGGCGATCGTTGGGCTTACATCTCGTCGAGGGTCTCGATGCCGAGCAGGGTGAGGCCGGCCTGGAGGGTGTGGGCGACGGCGCTGGCGAGTAGGAGCAGGCCGTCGCGGCGGGGGCCTTCGAGTTCAATGATGCGGTGATCGGGGTCGTTGTACATGGTGCTGAAGGCTTTGCAGATGTTGAAGAGGGGTTCGGTGATCTTGCTGGGGTCGAGCTGGGTGGCGGCCAGGGTGATGAAGCGGGGCCAGGCCTGGAGTTGGCGGATCAGGTTGAGCTCGAGCTCGGTGCCGAGGGCGGCCAGGGCGGTGGAGCTCTGGGGGGCGTCGAGGCTGGGCCAGCCGCCGAATTTGCGGGCGATCGACTGGATGCGGGCATAGCTGTAGAGACAGTAGGGGCCGGTGCGGCCCTGGAAGTCGATGGACTTTTGGGGATCGAACTGGACGCTGCTTCGGGGGGTGAAGTCGAGGATGAAGTATTTGAGGGCGGCCAGGCCGATGATCTCGGCGCGTCGGGCGGTCTCGGCCGCGGGCAGCTCGGCGTAGCGCTCCTCGATGGCGGAGGTGGCCAGGGCGACCATCTCGTCGATGAGCTCGTCGGCGTCGACGACCTTGCCCTCGCGGCTCTTCATCTTGCCTTCGGGTAGGAGCACCATGCCGTAGGAGAGGTGGAAGAAGTGGTCGGCGAGCTCGGGTTTGAGCAGGGCGAGCACGCGAAACAAGACGTCGAAGTGGTAGTCCTGCTCGTCGCCGACGACGTAGACCATGCGGTCGATGTCGTAGGCGTCGAAGCGCTGGAGCGCGGTGCCCAGATCTTGGGTCATGTAGACGCTGGTGCCGTCGCTTCGCAGCAAGACCTTTTGGCCGCTCAAGCCGACTTTCTCCAGGTTGCAGACGATCGCGCCGCCTTCGAGGCGCTCGAAGACGCCTTGGTCGAGGCCGTCGAGCACGGTCTGTTTGCCGAGCTTGTAGGTGTTGGACTCGTAGTAGACGCGCTCAAAGCCAACGCCCAGGCGGGCGTAGGTCTGGTTGAAGCCGTCGATCACCCAGGAGTTCATGAGCTGCCAGAGACCGACGACGGCCTCGTCGCCAGCCTCCCACTTGAGCAGCATGGCGCGGGCCTGGGCGCCGAGCTCGCTGTCAGTGTTGAAATAAGTGTCTTTGTAGTCGGCAAAGAAGCGCTTTTGGAGGGCTGCGCGGTCGTCGCCGAGCTCTTTTTTGGCATCGGTCGAGGCCGGTGTGCCAAGCCAGGCCTCAAAGCGCGCGGTGGCCTCGGGTGTGCGCTGCCAGCCCTGGTACTCGTCGACGAAGCGCCGCTCGAAGAGCACGTAGTATTGTCCCACTAGATGATCGCCCTTGATGCCGCTCGCCTCGGGCGACTCGCCCTCGCCGAAGAGCTCGTAGGCGAGCATGGACTTGCAGATGTGTATGCCGCGGTCGTTGATCAGGTTGACGCGGGTGACCTGGTGGCCGGCAAAGGCTAGCACCTTGGAGACGGCGGCGCCGAGCAGATTGTTGCGAACGTGGCCCAGGTGCTGGGGCTTATTGGTGTTGGGCGCAGAGTACTCGACCATCCAGTGCTCGGCGTGCTCGATTTGCGCCGAGCCGAAGGCGCCCTGTTGGGCGAGTGCCTCGCCGACGACGATCTGGGCGAGCTTGCTCGGGTTGAGGCGCAGATTGACGTAGGGGCCGGCCGTGGTGACCTCGCAAATGAGGTCGTCCTCGCTCAAAGTCGAGCGGATCTGCTGGGCGACGTCCTCGGCGATGGCGCCCGGAGCCTTTCGCAGCGCGCGTGCCAGGGCAAAGCAGGGAAAGCCGCGATCTCCCATTGCGGGGTCGGGCGGCGCGGCCAGGTGGAGCTGGTCGAAGAACTCGGCGTCAACGCCCAGGGCCTCGAGGGCCTGATCGCGTGCTCGGAGCATGCGCTGTTCGATCTGGTGAATCTTCATCAAACGATCCCTTCGTGGAGGGCCTGACACCAGGCGGGCGAAACCATAGAAGTGAGCGCGGCGCTTTGCAAGGCGCTTTCTTTGGCGATCCGGTCTATGTGGTGGCATCTTGGAAAGTGTAAGTTTTTCAACATCTTGCCGATACCTTGCGTGCAGCTACATTTGAGTACGACGCATGTTTATCCGAGAAGTTAGTCCATCGGATAAGGTATTTTGCGAAAAATAGTAGTCAGGCAAAGGCGTCTTTTCTCGCGCGACGGCCGGCCACCTGTGTGGGGGTCAAAGGCGCGATAATCTGTAACCGGGTTCATCGGAGTATGTTATGGCAAATCACGAGCAAGACCGCGATATGAGAACCTCTCCTGAGGGGGAGACCCTGACGACCACGCCGCGCACCTACAGCACGACGTCAACGCTGCATTCCTCAGAGATCTCGGAGACGCACAAGCGTCTGTCATGGAGCGCCGTCTTTGCGGGCACCGTGGTCGCGTTGGTGGTGATGCTCTTGCTCAACATGTTGGGCATCGCGATCGGGGCGAGCGCCTTTGATCCCGTCGGCGGCCAAGACATGACCGGCTTTGGCATTGGCGCAGGCATCTGGTGGACGGTCGCGGCTCTAATCTCACTGTTCGCCGGCGGTTGGGTGGCCGGGCGCGTAGCCGGTATCCCGGAGCGCTATGAGGCCGTCATTCACGGCATCGTGACCTGGGGTCTGGTCAGCCTGGTGACGATCTTCATGCTCGCCACGACGGCGGGCAACCTCGTTGGAGGCGCGCTGGGTGTGGTTGGACAAACCCTGAGCGCCGTGACCGACTCGCCGGCGCTCTCCGAGGCCATTGAGGGCCAGGTCGCAGAACAGCAGGCCCAGCCCGGACCAATAATCGATACCCAGCAGGCTCAGCAGATCGGCGCGCAGGCTAGCGATGTCGTGGCCGGAGCGGCGTTTTGGGCCTTTATCGCCCTGTTGCTCGGTGGCCTGCTCGCTGCCATCGGTGGCGCGGTCGGCGGACGTTCGTTTGAGACCGAGGACCGCTACCGCGGCGAGGAGAAGAGTCGCACAGACTATCGACCAGGGCGCGTGCGGCATGCCTGAGCTTAAGGCAGGCGTGACCCTGTAAGAGAGTTCGCGCACCGTGCGCGATGCACCAAACAAGCACCCCGCTCGGCTTTCAACCGGAAGCCGAGCGGGGTCTTTTTTTGCCCGCCACGACTGCGCGATCGCCTGCTCGTAAAAAAAAGCACGCAACAAAATGCATCGATCTCTCGAAAACTATAGTGGTCGCGACGATCAAGCGCGGCCATCAATGGTCAATTCACATGGAGAGAGCGATGCCTACAAATATTCGGATGTGGTGGTGTTTGGTTTTTGGCCTGGTTTTGGGTCTGGGCTTATCGGCGTGCTCGTCGGATCTATCGACGACGCGAAGCGAGAAGGACAAGTCACGCGCGCAATCGGTGGCGACGCCGGACACGGGCAGCAGTGAAGGGCAGTTGGAGGGTGCTGACGCTGAGATTTTCTGGGATTCGCGACACGAGGAGCAGCTCGCTGGCGAGCGTGCCCGATCCAAGTCGGATCGCATGGGTGAGGGCGAGAGCGATCAGCCGGGGCCAAGCGAGTGCTGGCTGTTTTGCGAGCGCGTGGGCGCGTGCGCCAGCGAGCCGTCCGTGAGCCTCGAGGCATGCGAGGCAAGCTGTGAGCGATCGCTCGAGGAGGGGATCCTGCGGCCCCGTGAGCTCGCCTGCGCGCAGGTCGCGCCGGGCTGCGTGGGCGTCGAGCACTGTCTCGACGATCTGGAGGTCTGTGATGAGGCCTGCGATGCGGCGATGGGCTGCGAGCTGTTCGAAGACCCGATGGACTGCAGGCGATGGTGTGGCAGCGGCGTCGCAGATGGCGCGCTCGATATTGTCAGGATCGAGTGCGTAGTGACCCATGAGCGCCAGATGCAATGCTCACAGATAGACGAGCTTTGCCTGGGGCACTGAGGCGAGCTCAGCGGCGCGCGCGGGGGCGCGAGCGCGCGAAGGCAATGGTGGCGATCAGGCCCAAGACGACCAGGGCCAGGGAGGGCTTTGCAGGCGTCGTTGCGCAGCCCGGGCCAGGCGCTTCGGCGCCTGGCTCGCGATCGATGACGCGGTCCGGGTCGATGATCCGGTCCGTGGGCGCGATGCGGTAGATCGTGCCGGCTTCGGTGCCGCTCTCGAGGGCCAGGATCGCGCCGTCGCTGGCCTCGATGATGTCGGTGAAGCCGGAGCTGCCGCCGGGCACGCTGAAAAACTCGCCCTTGTAGTCGAGGCGCCCCGTGTCTGGATTCCAGACGAATCGATCGATGCGCGCGGAGTGCCAGCCGGAGACAAAGACGTTGCCCGTGTACTGGGGCATCATCTTACCGCTGTAGACGAGCACGCCGGTGGGGCCGACGATCGTGCGAAATTCGTGGACCGGTGAGATGAATTCGTCGGCGCGCTCGCAGGGCTCGTGGCGCGGATAGTTGTCGCAGTGGCCCTCGATGAGCGGCCAGCCGTAGTTGGCGCCCGCGGTGATGAGGTTGACCTCATCGTTGACGTCGTCGCCGTTCTCGGCGCTGCTCCAGACGCGCTCGCCATCGGCGGCCGGCGAAGCGTCGACGCGGCTGCCTGTGTCAAAGGACCAGGCTTGCGCCAATCAAGGTGAGCGAGCGCGTCGTGAAGATATTCATGAGGCCCATAAGGTCGCAGGGTGGTAGAGAAAAACGCCGACTGACGTCGCCCGAGGCAAGCCGCGTCGAACGGTCCGGCGAGAGCCTAGTGCAATCGCGACCCAATGTCACCAGTCCATCGATTGCGCTGGCGAGGCCAGGGCTTGGTCGAAGACGGTTGCGATTCGATCCGAATTCCTATTGAATTGTCGCGCTTTGCAAGATGTCGACATGGAGAACCAGATGAAGTCTTTGCTTTATAGCCCACCCGAGCCGATGCTCAGGGCGGCGGTATGGATTTGCTTGCTGGCCCTGCTGGCCGTCGGGTGCTCCGATGATCCGCTGGAGACGCCCAAGGCCGATGCCGGCATTGATGTCGAGCACGATGACGGAATCGCCAACGGCGACATCAGCGACATCGGTGACGGCAACGCGCAGCCCGATGAGCTTTTGCGCAGCAAGTGGACCGCCGGCGGCAAGTTCTTCGTGCGCTACGTGCCGACGAGCGAGTGGTTGCCCTTCCAAGAGCTGTTCGCGGTGACGATCTACGTCTATGACAGCGAAGAGGACGGGGCCACGGCCCTTGGCGATGTCGTGCTCGATGTGCGCGCCGTCGTCGAGCAGTTTGGTAACGCCATGACGACCGTTCCCAGGATCAGCTCAACCCAGGATGGCGGGTTTTTGGTCGAGGGACTGCTCTTTCATGTGCCGCTGGCCTGGGAGATCATCGTCCGGGTCCAGCGCGGCGCCGAGAACGACCGGGTGATCTTCGAAACCGAGCATGTCGGCCTCGATCGTCAGGGCGAGCTCGCTGACCCCACGGGGTTTTTCACGGCCACGCCCGACGAGGGCCGAAGCGGGGGGATCAGCCAGGTGCTCGCCAATTCGTTCAATGCCGCCGGCCCCCACAGCGATGCGCCCGACGGCGAGAGCGCCCGGCTGCTGCAGTTTTTGGCGCCGGCTGGCGACGAGACCCTGGGTGCATTCAAGACACCGGGGCTTCGCAACGTCGCGCTTCGCGCGCCCTACATGCATGGAGCGCAGTTTGCCACGCTCGATGAGGTGATGGATTTCTATGCCGACATGCAAGAGGATCCCGTCGTTGGCGGCCGCGATCCGCTGCTGCAGCCGACCAATTTGGACGCCTCGGAGATCGACGACCTCGTCGCCTTCATGGAGGCGCTCACCGGAGAGCCGCTTTCGGAGCTTCTGCAGGTCAAGCCGGCAAGCCCGGCTGGCCCGTGAGCGATGGAGTAGAGCCTTGAAGCTCAAACAGCCCGACAACAAAGCGTTTAACATTCGCAACTTGATGCCCCTGCCGATATTTTTGTTTTCGGTGGTGGTGCTGATCGACGTCGCCTTGCGCTTTAGCCGCGGCGAGGTCGAGGACACCTGGGTGCTGGGCGCGGCCGTGGCGTTCGTCTTGTATCTGGGCGGGCGCAGCATCTACGGCGTGCGTCAAGCGATTGACTTTGAGCGAGGCTAGCAGCCTCGATCGCACAAGAGAGCTCGAAGCGATGCGCCCGCCAAACGTGGGGCGCATCGCTCGTTTTGGCTAGAAGCTCTTGGTGCGCTTGTAGTTCTCGAGCATTTGCTTGGTCTGCTTGAGATCGCCGTACTGCTGGGAGAGCAGCGACTGCAAGTTGGCGGGCAGATCCAACTTCAAGGCATCGTCGTAGTTGTCGATCGCCATCTTCTCGGCGCGGATGCACTCGTCGACCATCGCGTCGACGTCGTTCTTGCTAAAGGCCGAGCGGATCTCGGTGAAGGTGCGATGCAGGGTGCCCACGAAGCTGCCGCTCTTGTCGGGGCGCTCGCCGAGCGTGTTGAGCTCGCGTTCGATCTCGGTGGCAAAGCGCGAGTACTTCTCGGAGAACTCGGTGAACTTCGATTTGACATGCGCATCGGCGACCTTGTCCGAGGCGGTCTTGTAAATCTTTTGCAAATCGATGTTGGTCTCACGCAAGTCAGCCAGGGTTTTGACCACGTCCTTGTTGGATACTGCCATTTGAAGCCTCCGTGTAGAAACGAAACCGCGCACCAAGGGCCGATGCGCGCAGTCCCAAGGGGGCTTGTAACTCACGCGTCAAGCCCCGGTGATTGTCGTATCAAAGAGTAAGCACGGGGCCTGTAATGCCAATTAATTCAACGGCTTGTCTTGACTTGTATCAGCGGCAGGTGCCGCGCGTGGCGAGGAACTTCTGTTTGTTCAAGGAGGTGACCGTCACGGTGGTGCCACCTCCGGAGACGTTGATGTCGGCCGCCTCCCAGAACTCCTTGCAGTTGAGCGAGTTGGTCTCATCAAAGCGCAAGACGCCGCCCACAAAGATGCGGATGCGAGCCGTCGCTTTGTTGTTCTTGATCTTGTTGTCCCAGAAGTGAACGCCGACACGAAATCCGTTGCCGTCGGCGAGTAGCTGTTGGTTGATGTTCTCCGGTCCAAAGCCGGTCTCGTTGTCGACGTCGAGCACAGGCTTGTTCGCTGCGACGGTGGTATTCCAGTCCGGCTGCGGGGTACAAAACCAGCAGGCCGTGGCGTTTTTGTTGCTGCAGTTGGCGCCCTGTCCGGTGTTGAACCAGGTCGTTGCAGGCAACTTGTAGTGAACGTCGAGGTCGCGTCCGTCTTCGAGCCAGGTGAGCTCGATGTGCAATCCGACGGTGGGTTTGACCGTGATCTTCATGCAGTTCTCGGAGGAGACACAGCCGTTGGAGTTGGCCACGATCAAGCAAACGGAGAATTCGCCGGAGACATCCGCGAGCAGGGTCGGCGTAGCCGAGGTCGTGCTGCTGAGCTGGCTGGAGCTGCCGACCGGCCGGCTTGCGACGCGCCACTGGTAGGTGAGCGCCAGGTTGTTCGGGTCGGTGGAGTTGCGCCCGTCGAGTGCGATGGTGGCGTTGGGTATGACGACCTGGTCAGCGCCGGCGCGGGCCGTGGGCAGCGCGTTCTCGCAGGGATCGCACTGGCCGTTGTCGACGGCTACGCACAGATCGTTGGCCTCGTTGCAGACTCCGACGTTGCAGGTATCGTTGAGCTGGGCGCAGCTTCTGGCGCTACCCTGGCAGGTGCCGGCCTGGCAGGTTGTATTGACGGTGCAATAGAGGCCGTCGCTGCATACGATGCCGTTTTGGGCAGGCACGGGGGCGCAGCGGCGGTTGGGCTCGTCGCAGGCGCCGACCTGGCAGACGCCGTCGCCGGAGGCCGAGCAGTTGCGCAAGGTGGTGGGCTGGGTGCACTCGCCGGCCGCACAGCTCGAGGCGGTGGTGCAATAGAGGCCGTCGTCGCAGGGCGTGCCGTCGGTAACCGGCGCACCGGTGCAGCTGCGCGTGCTCTCGTCGCATACTCCGGAGCGACACGACCCGCCGGCTGCGGTGCAGGATCGCAAGGCTCCGCCGACGCACAGACCGGCCTGACAGGTGTCGCTGGTCGTGCAATAGAGGCCGTCCTCGCAGCTGGTATTGTTAGCCTTGGGAACGAGCACGCAGCCGCCGCTGCTCTCGTCGCAGGTGGCGTCGTTGCACTGATCGGCCATGCTCGAGCAGTCGATGGCAGTTCCCTGACACTGGCCTGCCTGGCAGGTGCTCGCGGTTGTGCAGCTTAGCTCGTCGTCGCAAATGATGCCGTCGGTTTTGGGGGCCGGCACACATGCATTGGCGTCCTCGTCGCAGACGCCTTCGTTGCAGTCGTCGTCGGCCTCGGAGCAGTCGCGGGCCTGGCCCTGACAAATGCCAGCCTGGCAGGTTCCACCGACGCTGCAAAAGTTATCGTCGTCGCAGGCGGTCTCGTCGGGCAGCACGGCAAAAATACAGTCACCGGATTTGTCCGAGCAAAGACCGATCCGGCAGGGGCCGTCGAGGTGGGAGCAGTCGATGGCTTCGCCCACCACAATGCACTGGCCGTCGGAGCACTGGGGCTCGCCGCCGCAGGTGCCCAGATCGCTGCACAGGGTGTCTTCGTCATCGATAAATCCGTTGCAGTCGTCATCACGCCCGTTGCACTGCTCGGGCTCGGGGACGATGCCACCTTCGCAAGGCCCCCAGATATTGTTGATGCAGCGCTGCTCGCCAAACTCGCACTCGCTGACATCGCTGCCGCAGGGGCGGGTCTGACCATTTTGGCAGGTTTCGAGATCGGTGTCGGTTCCAGCGTCGTTGCTCACGACGTCGGGGTTGTCTGCGTCGAGCTCGGTGTCTGTGAGGCTCGTGTCTGGCGAGGCGTTGTTGTTTTGGGTGCCGGTAACCTCGTCGCATCCGGAACAGCCGCTGGCCCACACGACAAAGAAGACGACCAACAATACGAAGAGATTTTTCATGGGCTTCCGAGGGCGCAAAGATGCACGGATATCAGGGATGGGAGAAGATGATTTCGTTGGGTTTTCTGCCCGACAGAGCATCGATCATAAGCAGTTCGGTGCAGCAGCGTCAATCAAGGCGATTGCAGCGCGTGGTGAAGCGCTGCAGCGCGTCGCCCTGGCAAGGACGACGCGCTGCAGATCGCTTTCATGTCACCAGTCGGGGTTGACCGCGGTGGTGGGCAGCAGGCCGAGGCCGCCGGTGTAGCCGTAGGAGACGAAGCGGTCATAGCCGTAGACGATCAGGCCTACGCCGGAGCCTGCCGAGAGCGTGTGGACGCCCTCGCTGACCTGGGTGCGGCAGACCTCAAATGGGGTACCAGGGATCGCTTCCCAACACGCTGGGGTCACTGGTGTGCCGTTCAGGCTGACAAAGGTGTCCATGGTACGCACGATGTTGACGTAGTGGGTGGCAATGTCCTGAGTGGTCGTGAACATGTATTGCTGGCGATACTGGGGTACCGGTACTGGAAGAATCATGCTCGGATCACCGTATACGCCGCCGTGGGCGAGTTGGCCGACGAGATATTGAGTAAGTAGGATGGGATAATCCGCTCCCTGACTTGTTACATGGAAGTGATCCTTGGCGATGAACTCGATCCATTGGCCAGCATTGAGGACTACCGACGCTTGAACGCTGCTTGGGGTAATGGTGATTTGGGTTCCGTCTTGAACGGCAACAAGTCGCCAGACGTCACCGGATACCGGGGCGGTCGTCGGATCCGAGCCGAGAGGAGGAATTGCCACGGCGCCTACATAGGAGTGGCCCAGCGTCTCCAGCGGAAAGACTTGTTGTTCGAGATGGTCGCAGGCGTAGTAATTGAAGGGAACGAATCGGCAGCGCGCGCCAGAGAACACAGCGACCGGTTTGTCGGAGTCGACCAGGGAGCCTGTAAAATCCGATTCGTAATACTCAACCGAAGTCCCATTACCGGCCGGGACAGCAGCTAGCGAGCGAGTGGCGCCCATCGGTCGGCTGATCAACTGCAAAACTTCGTGCCGATTCAAGGTCACCGTAGTTTCACCGCCGGGCGCCAATGCCGTAACACCTCCCGCCGGCCCTGCAACTGTGTGGCCTCTTGATCGAATTCGGACCTGGGTTCCGTCCTGAGTACCCACGATCGCCACAACGCTCGGTTGATGACTGCCGTTCATGATGACATGCGGCAGCGCTGGAACGATGTATTGGCTTGCCGCGCCAAAGATGTGGGTGGGAAGCAGCATCGACGCGTCGTTGGAGAATGAGTAGTCGGTAAGATTACAAACGCCGCGGGCGACGTCACAAGTCTCTCCACGTGTCTGCCACAGCGGGCAATCCTGATTTTTTTTGCATCCGCTCGGGATATGGCTGACCAGCGGACTAAACTGGTAGGCGTTGACCGGGACATCGCTGACAAGTCGGAACGCTTTCTTTTGCTTGAGTGAAGACAAGACACACGTGGGGTTTCCGGGCGATCCCGTGCAATTGAAATAGGGGATTTCGTCCCATGGCAAGCGTATGACCCGCAACTGGTTGCCAGGGACCTGCGCCGTTGCAACCAATACGTTGGATCCGTTGTAGACGGAGATATTGGCTACGGTCCCTGGAAGGGGATTCGTAACAACCACCGCGAAGTGTGCCTTGAATGGGTCCTCGACCGGGTTGGGCATCACGAAGGGCCAGTACTCGCAACCGATATAGAGGCGGTGTGCGACAGCGTCGGCGCAGCTTGGCAAGTATACCTCCCAGGTGTGAGTGTCCGGGTCGCTCCACGCGCCGGTGCCTTTGCGGGCGCGTACTTCGAAAGTGTGCTCTCCCAGCGCCAGGCCGGTGTACTCGCGCGGGGAACTGCAGGTAGTCCAGGGGCCGCCGTCGATGCGGCACTCGAAGTTGCAGACCGGATCGCTGCACTCGAACTCGAAGATCGCGTCGGGCGACCAGGTGCGGGCGTCGGGCGCGCCGGTGATCGTCACCGACAGGCAGGGGAAGACGATCTGGTTTGCAACGCATTGATCGGTGCTCTCGTTGCACTGGCCTTCGTTGCATCCGTCGTTGAGGTGGGTACAGCTACGCGCCACGCCGGCATTGCAGGCGCCGATCTGGCAGGTGTTTCCGGTCGTGCAGAACAGGCCGTCGTCGCAGGGCGTGTTGTTGGTGGCCGGTTGGGTTGTGCAGGTGTTGGTGGTCTCGTTGCAGACGCCGACGTTGCACAGATAGCCCACTGCCGCGCAGTCGCGCGGCTAGCCGCTGTCGCAGGCGCCGCTCTGGCAGGTGTTCAAGACCGTGCAGAAAAGGCCGTCGTTGCAAATGGCGCCGTCGGTGACCGGTTGAGCCACGCAGGCGTCGGTGCTCTCATTGCAGACGCCGGTGTTGCACTGGTTGCTGGCGGCCGAGCAGTTGCGGGCTGTGCCGGCGTTGCATGAGCCGCCCTGGCAGGTGTTGTTGGTGGTGCAATAGAGGCCGTCGTCGCAAGGCGTGCTGTTGACGACGGGCTGGGGTACGCAGGCGTCGGTGGTCTCGTTGCAAACCCCGCTGTTGCACTGATCACCGGCGGCTTCGCAGTTGCGCGGTAAACCAACGCTGCAGTTGCCGAGTTGGCAGGTGTTGGTAGTGGTGCAAAAGAGCCCGTCATCGCAGGTGGTTCCGTTGTTGACGGGTTGGGCCACGCAGGCGTCGGTGGTTTCGTTGCAGACGCCGGTGTTGCACTGATCGCCCGCGAATGCGCAGTTGCGCGCTGAGCCGCTGCTGCATGCGCCGGCCTGGCACGTATCATTGACGGTACAAAATAGGCCGTCGTCGCACGGTGAGTTGTTGGCAACGGGTGCCGGCACGCAGGCATCGGTGGTCTCGTTGCAGACGCCGGTGTTGCATTGGTCGCCGGCGGCTGCACAGTTGCGCGCTGTGCCGCTGCTGCATGAGCCTGCCTGGCAGGTGTTGTTGGTGGTGCAATAGAGTCCGTCATCGCAGGTGGTGCCGTTGTTCACAGGTTGAGCCACGCAGGCGTCGGTGGTCTCGTTGCAGACGCCGGTGTTGCACTGGTCGCCGGCTGCTGCGCAGTTGCGCGCCGTGCCGCTGCTGCAGGAGCCTGCCTGGCAGGAGTCGTTGGTGGTGCAATAGAGTCCATCGTCGCAGGTGGTGCCGTTGTTGACGGGTTGGGGCACGCAGGCATCGGTGGCCTCGTTACAGACGCCGGTGTTGCACTGGTCGCCGGCTGCTGCGCAGTCGCGTGCTGTGCCGCTGCTGCAAGAGCCGGCCTGGCAGGTGTTGTTGGTGGTGCAAAAGAGGCCGTCGTCGCAGGCTGTGTTGTTGGCAACCGGTGCCGGCTCGCAGGCGTCGGTGGCCTCGTTACATACGCCGGAGTTGCACTGATCGCCTGCGGCTGCGCAGTCGCGTGCTGTGCCGCTGCTGCACGTGCCGGCCTGGCAGGTGTTGGCTACAGTGCAAAAATTGCCGTCGCTGCAGCCAGTCCCGTCGGTGCGCGGTTGGGCGACGCAGCCGCCGCCGTTCTCGCTGCAGACGCCGATGTTGCATTGATCGTCGAGGTGCGAGCAGTCGAGGACAACGCCCTGGCACGTGCCTGCCTGGCAGGTGGTGGACGTGGTGCAGGAGAGGTTGTCGCTGCAGGTGGTGCCATTGGTCTTGGCCTGCGGGGCGCAGCTGTTGGCGTCCTCGTTGCAGATGCCGTCGTTACACTGATTGCCGGCGCCTGCGCAGTCGCGAAGGGCGACGACCACCGAGCACTCGCCGGCCAGACAGCTCGAGGCGGTGGTGCAAAAGAGGCCGTCGTCGCAGCTAGTGCCGTTGTCGACCGGATCGCCGGAGCAGCCGCGGATGCTCTCGTCGCAGGTGCCCGTGCGGCAAGCGCCGTTTTCGGCGCCGCAAGAGCGCTCGGCGCCGCCGGTGCAAATGCCGGCCTGGCAGGTGTCGTTGACGGTGCAATAGAGTCCGTTGTCGCAGTTTGTACCGTTTACCTTGGCGACGAGCGCGCAGGTGCCGTTTTCTTCGTCGCAGACCACATCGTTGCACTGATCCGCGAGCGCGGAGCAGTCGCGCGCCTGGCCTGTGCACTGGCCGGCCTGGCAGGTGTCGTTGGTGGTGCAAAAAAGCTCGTCCTGGCAGCTGGTCGCGTCCGAGAGCGGTGCGGGCACGCAGGCTGCTTGCTGGGAGTCGCACACGCCGCTGTTGCATTGATCGGCGGCGTCGGTGCAGTCGCGGGCTTCGCCCATGCAGGCGCCGGC
>JACCWM010000175.1 GCA_013697635.1 Lujinxingiaceae bacterium
CCGCCGCCGCCATCGACCGGCTCGTCCACCACGCAACGATTGTGGAGCTCACCGGCGAGAGCTACCGCAATGAGATGGCCCAGCAACGCCAGAGCCAGCAGGCTTTGCAAACGGAGCCCGCTGATGACTTTTAAATGTCGTTTGAGAGCCCAACCGCACGCCCACGAAAGTGGGGAATTCTAATTGTCGCCGGTGGGGATTTCTAATTGACGTTACACACTGCGTTGTTGATGATCTGAAGCAAGCGAGTATCACGCTGCGCGGCGCCGCCTCCGTCAACGGCAAATGGGCCCGGCATCACCACATTTACGGCCTGATTCATGGCGTTAATGAAAAATACGAAAAGGCGCGCTTCGAACTCAACATGGCGGCAAAATATGAGCCGTTCGAGGACGCACGCCGACGCATCGGCCAGGCCAGAGAGCTCTGCGATCAAAAGATCTCGGCGATGGTCTGATTTGGACCTCGGCCGCAATTCATAATCAGGCAACACTTCAAAACAAGGAGGGCAAATGGCCCGCAAGTACGTCTGGCATCTGAATCGCCCCGAGTGGGGTCCTGGCGTTGTGACCGAAGAACAAAACGGACGTGTTCTGGTCATCTTCGAAAAAGCTGGAGAATTCCTGTTGAAGGGGTCGGCGGCTGTGATCGAGGAAATCATCGAATCAGAGATACCGCCTGGCTCGCTTATCCGCGACGAGGTGAACTGGGCCAAGCTAAGAGAGAATGGCAAGGAGTTAAAGCGTCAGACCAAGCTCCGCAATCAATTTTCAACCTTCCTTGAGACATTTTTGGCGGTTTTCGACGAAGGCTTTGCCTCGGCCAACTTTATTGCGTCGGAGCGCGTCTACAAGGAGAAAGCCGTCGAGCAAGCGCGATTGACCCTCGCCGGACCAGAACTCGAGGAGTTGTTGAACGCAGGAAGGGCAACAGAAGTTTTCGAGCGGGCTTGCCGAGTGTTGACAAACATCGTTCATCGCTTCGAGCAGAAGTCGTTCAAAGAGATTCCAGCCGCCCAGCATCCGCTCATTGCTCGGCGCCTGATCGACTTGCTCATGGCTGGTGAACGCACACCTGACGCACTCGAATCATTTGCCAATGCTCTTGTCGCCCACGAAAGCGCGAAATGGACGGTGTGCACTTACTTTCCGTTCATCTCAGAGCCGACCCGCTGGCCATTCGTCAAACCACTTGCGGTTCAGGCTGCGGCGGCCGCGATTGGCTATACAATTGATTATGAATCGCGCCCGAACGCAAAGACTTACCGTCAAGTAATACAGCTCTTCGAATTGGTTGCTGAGGAGCTCGATAAGGCCGGTCATCCCCCACGAGATTACATCGATGTTCAGACATTCCTATGGTTCGGCTGCGGTATGGGAGTAGCCAACATGGAACGTCTGGCTTCTGTCTAATGAGGTACGACCTGAATCAAGGGGACGTATGACCGCCGTGAGCACCCCACCTCCCCAATCGTAGAATCCACATGCCTCTGTTTCGCCTCACCGATAATAGGCTGCACCGGTTCCAAAACGCGCATTTTGGCGACGAGAACCACGAGCGTCGACTCGAAGACATTTTGGTAAATAGCGGCGCGCAGTTCGGGGTGGTGTGGATTTCGCGGCAGGGGCGGACGACGCGCGGAAAGCGGCCGGACCTGCTCGGACTTGCGGCTGATGGGACACTTGAGGTGTGGGAGCTCAAGCGAGGACGGGCGCCGCGGGACATTCTCGCCCAGGCGATGGAGTACGCGGCGTGGGCGTCGAATCTGAGGGAGGACGCGCTTGAGGAGATGGCGGCCGAGTTTCCCGAGACCCAATCGACATTGGCAGAGCGGCTCTCCGACGCGTTTGCACCCACCCTGGGCTGCTGGAATCCGCCGCGGATCAATACGCGCCAGCGTATCGTGCTGGTCGCGCAGGACTTCGAGCCCGAGCTTATCGAGGCCTGTCAGTGGCTGGCATTGCATGACGTCGCACTGGTCTGCTGGCGGTTTTCATATCACCACGAGGTCGGCGGGCAGGAGTTGCTTAACTTTGAGTGTGTGCTTGAGGCAGGGGCACCGGTGATGACGGCTAAGTCACGATCAGTATATCCAGAGTTGAGAGGCTGTGAGCGAGCAGTGGGGCTTGCTGATGGCAGCCTCGAAGGGCTGTTGGATCGCTTTCGAGCGCGCTTGCTCAAGGCTGATTGGAGCCACGTATACGCGGCGATTGCGTGGCCGTCGAGCTTGCTTGCACCGTACATTCGCGAAGGCAAAAGTGGTCGTTCCACCGACGGGCGCATCGGAATCGACATTATTCAAGGCTGGAAGCCGGGGCTGTTTGTAGGCGTCATCGCCGATGGGCGAGACCACAGAGTTACTCCGTCGAACCCCGAACTCGGCGCCGACTTTGCGCTCGTCCTTTCGGTGCGGAAAGTCGGCTCCCCTGAGGCACCGGCGGTCGTTGGAGTTGCTGGCGAAGGCGGCCGTCTAAACATTTTTTTCAGGTTTCGACTTGACTGACTGAACAAGTGTTTAAACTGGCGGGCTCGGTGGCTGGCGAACAGCGACAAAATCGAAACCGAGCTCTTGCCGCGCGAAAGTCTGCGCGGGCGTGTAATGCTCTTGAATCCTTGAGAGTTTGCAAATGTCCTATCCGTTGCGCATTCAGAGAGACGACCTCATCTACTTTGTGACCAATCGCTGCACGCACGAGATGTTTTTGTTGCGCCCTTGCCCTGTGGTCAACGCGATCATCTTGGGATGTCTGGCGCGGGCGGTGGCCAAGCACGGCATCGAGATGATCGGTTTTGTGTTCATGGGAAACCACTTTCACCTTATTTTCCGAGCACCTGGGCTGAATATGGGCGAGTTCATGCGTGACTTCGAGTCCTGGCTTGCGGGCAAGATCAAGCGGCATTTGAAGACGACGAGCACGATCTTTTCCAGGCGCTACAGGTCGGTCGACATCCTCGACGATGCCACGGCCTTCGACAAGCTCATCTACGTATTGGCCAATCCCTGCGCCTCCGATCTGGTGGACAAGCCCGAGCAGTATCCCGGGCTCTCGTCGTTGTCCTACCAGCTCGAGGCCAAGCCGGTTTGCGGGCGCTGGATCGAGCAGGAGAAGCTCACGCGCAACCGAAAGCGCAACAAAGACTACGACGAGGAGAAGGCCGCAAGCTACCACAGCTTCGAGCTTGCGGTGCTGCCCTTTATGGCCGATTTGAGCGTGCGCGAGCGGGCCGCAAAGATCGCCCGCGCGCTCGAGGGGGCCTGCGGCAAGCTCAGGCGTGCGCGAGGCAGCAAGCGTGTGGTCGGCGCGCGTCGCCTGCAAGCCATCGACCCGTTTAGCCGGCCCAAAGAGCCCGCGTTCAGTGTCTGTCCGCCCAGCTTGAGCCAGGACAAATCCAAGATCGAGGAGCACCGCGAGCACCGCGCGAACACCACCAGAAGTTACTACCGCGCGCGCAGCCACGACCGCGATCCGCGACGCGCGAGCCCGGCCAAGTATCCGCCAGGCACGACCCCGCCCGGCCATCAGCGCTGCGTGGGGTATCCGACGCCATCTCGAAAGACGGCTATGGTCAACGATCGGGACCAGCCGGCTGTAGGCGTGTCAAACGCGGGGGCAGACGCGAGGGTTGCTTGAGCGCTCCTAAACTGGGCGCATGTGGTGGAAATCTTCGTGGTTGTTGAGGGGCCGGGGCCTCAGGGGAGCCGACCTTGCAAGAAATCTCAAAAAGATCTGAACCGGTTCGCCTCTGGCTTCGTACTCATTGCGACAGTATCTGCCGGGCACCGTGTTGGTGTTGCCGGTGGTCATCTCGTGCGAGTCGCGTTGAGCCGACAAGGCTTCAAGCGATGCGCTTACGACAATCCGTATTTGTTGGAGGTTTCATGAATTTTCGTCTGTCCAAGTGCTTGGTCGTCTTGCTCGCTGGAGTCCTTTCATTCGCAGTCGCATGTGGCGACGAGGACAATCCGGCCACTGTGAACAACAGCACGGCAAACAACAGCACGGCAAACAACTCCACCGCAAACAACAGCACCGCAAACAACAGCACCACAAACAACAGCACCGCAAACAACTCCACCACAAACAACTCCACCACAAACAACAGCACCGAGAACAACGGCCACAACAATACCCACAACAACAACAACCCGGACGTCGAGATCGCCGCTGCAACCGATGCCGCCGAACTGCACGCGGCGCTGACCGCTTTGCTCCAGGAGCACGTCTATCTTGCAGCCATCGCGACCTCCACGGCGATCGCTGCCGGCGGTGATCTCGCGGATGAATCCGTGGTAGCTGCCGTGACGACGCTCGACGAGAACTCCGTGGCGATTGCCGGTGCCGTCGGCTCGGTCTACGGTGCCGACGCCGAAGCGGCCTTCCTGTCGGCCTGGCGCGGTCATATTGGCTTTTTCGTCAATTACACGCTCGGCGTGGCGACCGATGATGATGCAATGAAACAGGGCGCACTCGCGGATCTCGAAGGCTATGCCGTCTCTTCGGGCCAATTCTTCGAGGATGCAACGGGGGGTCGCCTGCCTGCTACGGCAGTGAAGGCCTCCTTTGAACACCATATCGCAACCTTCACCCAGGCGATTGACGCACAGGTTGCTGGCGAGGCGACGCAATTTGGCCTGGTGGCTGCGGCGGCCCATCACATGCCTTCCGTGGCAACTGCACTGGCAGTAGCCATCACGGATCAATTCTCGATCGATGGCCATGTGTCCTCCGGTGGCTCGGGGCTGCGCGCCGCGCTGACAGCCCTGTTGCAAGAGCATGCCTACCTTGCAGGCATCACGACAGGCACCGCGATCGCGGCCGGTGGTGACATGGAAGATCCCCTCGTGTTAGCCGCCGCAGGCGCCCTCGACGAGAACTCCGTGGCCATCGCGGCGGCTGTCGGCTCGGTCTATGGGACCGAAGCCCAGGCCGCCTTCCTCTCCGCGTGGCGCGGACACATCGGCTTCTTCGTCGAATACACGCTTGGAAAGGCCACCAACGATGATGCGCGTGTCGACGCGGCCTTGGCCAATCTCGGTGGCTACGCTGTCTCTTCGAGCCAGTTCTTCTCGACTGCAACCGAAGGCCGGCTCGAGGCCGTTGCCCTCCAAACCGAGGTCGAGACCCACATCGGAACGTTGGCCGCCGCGGTCGATGCCCAGCTCGCCGGAGAGACCAGTCAGTTCGGTCTGCTCGCCACGGCCGCAAAGCACATGCCGCATCTGGCCGCCGCGCTTGCCATCGCGATCAACGATCAGTTTCCCGAAACCTTTCAGAACTGATCGCGTGCCCGTGGCCTCGAC
>JACCWM010000121.1 GCA_013697635.1 Lujinxingiaceae bacterium
CCACGGCACCACGTCGATTCCGGCACCGATTGCACCACGGCACCACGTCGATTCGGGCACCGATTGCGCCATGGTATTACGTCGATTCCGGCACCGATTGCACCACAACACCCCGTGGATTCCGGCACCGATTGCACCACAACACCTCATCAATTCCGGCACCGAATGCGCCACGGCACTACGTCGATTCCGGCGGTACCGGACAGACGCCCGGGCCTTGTCGCCCCGGCTAGACTCACGGACTTGCGAACACTTCCAAAATCAACGATGCTGCGATCAAGCGGTTCATCAACGAGGCCGAAACGAATGGATGGTGTGAAATGAACGGTAAAATGATTCTTTGTCCCGGCTGCGGCGTGCATGTGAAAAAGGCCGCGGCATGCGAGATGACCTGCCCGTTTTGTGATGCGACCTTTGGGCTGGAGTGCGCCAAAAGCGGCGGACTGGGCCAGACCGCTTTGCGCGGCGTCGTCGCCGCCTCGATCGTTGGTGCCACGATGTTTGGCGCCGGCTGTCGGGAAGACCCCTTCGCCTCAGCGGTGTACGGTGTGCCGGCCGACATATCCTTCGATGCTGACGATACAACTGACGATGCAGCGAGCGACACCGCGACCGAGGCCGATGCCGCTCAGGATGCCGCCCCGGACGTCGATGAAGCCGACACGGCCGATGCTCAAGCCGATGATGCCGACGCCGATCAAGCCGACCACTAACCCTTCTACGATGCAGTGGCCATGACCGACGCCTCGACTCGTGCACGCGCAATCCTTCCGGCCGACCTCGAGAAACCCCATCCCCTCTACTGCGTCTGGGAGATCACGCTGCAGTGCGATCTCGGCTGCAAGCACTGCGGCTCGCGCGCGGGCAAGGCGCGCCCCGACGAGCTCTCGACCGCCGAGTGCTTCGAGGTCGTCGAACAGCTCGCCGCGCTCGGCCTGCGCGAGGTGACCCTGATCGGCGGCGAGGCCTATCTGCGCGACGACTGGCATCTGATCGCCGCTGAAATTACGCGCCAGGGCATGGTCTGCGGCATGACCACGGGCGCGCGAAACCTCGACCAGCGACGCATCGACCAGGCCGTCGAGGCCGGCATGAAGATCATCTCGATCTCGATCGACGGCCTCGAGCACACCCATGACGCGCTTCGCGGCCTCAAGGGCTCCTGGAAGGCCGCCACCGACGCGGCGCGCCGCGTCGCCGCCAGCCCGATTCGCCTGGCCACCAACACCCAGATCAACCGCCTCTCGATGCCCGAGCTGCCCGCCATGGCCGAGCTGCTCGCTGAGATCGGCTCCAAGGCCTGGCAGCTCCAGCTCACCGTGCCGATGGGCCGCGCCGCCGACCGCCCCGAACTCGTCTTGCAGCCCTACGACCTGCTCGAGCTCTTCCCGCTGCTCGTCTGGATCAAGCAAACCAAGCTCGAGCCGGCCGGCATCGGCATGTACCCGAGCAACAACATCGGCTACTACGGCCCCTACGAGCAGCTCTTGCGCTTTGGCGGCGAGCGCGGCGCCCACTGGAAGGGCTGCTCGGCCGGCAAATGGACGCTCGGCCTCGAGGCCGACGGCAAGATCAAGGGCTGCCCCTCGTTACCCTCGGACAGCTACACCGGCGGCAACATCCGCACCATGGGCATCGCCGAGGCCGTCGAATCGACCCCCGAGCTTCGCTACTTTCGCGAGCGCACCACCGAAGACCTCTGGGGCTACTGCAAGACCTGCTACTACGCCGACGAGTGCAAGGCCGGCTGCTCCTGGACCTCCCACTGCATGTTCGGCAAGCCCGGCAACAACGTCTATTGCATCCACCGCGCCACCCAACACGAGCGCCAGGGCCTTCGCGAGCGCCTCGTCAAGCGCGCCCCCGCCCCCGGCAAACCCTTTGACCACGGCCTCTTCGACGTCATCGTCGAGCCGATGCCCGACGCCGGCGACACCCCCAACCTGCTCGACCTCGTCGAGCAGGCCGGCCTGGCCTTCGACTCCGGCGGCGCCTGGCAGCGCGACGTGCTCAAAGATCACCTGCGAAAGGCCTGAACCGATATTTCGGGGGCGGACACTCCAAGATCCTCGCCGAAAACCGTGGCGGTCAACTCCATCCGTCGGAAATGTCGCGTTTTGATTTAAGTGGGAAAGAGGTTACAAGAGTTCAGGTTTCTCATAACGAACCGGCAGAGCAGGAGACGTATGGATATTGGCGGCAAGAAACGCTCGGATAATTTCGAGGACCGTGGGGCGGGTAGTCGTCGAGCCGGCGGCGGCGGTGGTGGCATCGGGGTTTCGCTGTTCAGTTTTGCGCTTCGCAAATTTGGCTTCAAGGGGGCCCTTGTCGCCGGGCTTGCGCTGGGAGGGGTGTACTTTCTGGCTCCGGAGGAAGTGCGCCAATCCCTGCTTGGAGATACATCAACGTCGAGCCAGGGAGCGGGCAAGGTTTGTGAGGCTTCGCCAAAGAACGCGTCCGCGTGCGATTTTTCTCGCGTCGTGCTCGCGTCGACGGAGGACGCTTGGCTGAAACATTTCAGCCAGGGCGGCCTGCCAGATTACGGACGCAAGCCCAATGCCTATCAATTGCCGACGCTGGTGGTGTTTACAGGCTCGGTGAGCACGGCAGGATGCGGCAACGCAACTTCAGCGGTGGGCCCATTTTACTGCCCCGCAGACAATAAACTCTATATTGACCCGGGCTTCTACGATGACCTCGCACACAAGCTGAAGGCTCCGGGCGATTTCGCGCAGGCCTACGTGATTGCCCACGAGGTTGGCCACCATGTGCAGCATCTCATTGGTTCCCTGACGCGTACCATGCCGGGTGAGACAAAGAACCAGGTCTCTGTGAGGGTTGAGCTACAGGCAGACTGCTTCGCCGGTGTGTGGGGACATCATGCCAGAACGGATCTTGCGATTACGGACAAGGATTTGTCTGACGCCACCCAGGCCGCCCACTCGATCGGTGACGACGCACTCGGTCACAAGGACGAGGCCAAGTTTTCCCATGGCTCAAGTCAGCAGAGGATCTCCTGGTTCAAAAAGGGATTCAAGAGCGGCGACCCGCGTCAGTGCGATACGTTCGCTGTGAAGGACTATAAGGCTCTCTGACGGGAAACCTGCCGCTTGGGTGGAGGGCCGAAATCATTCGCCCACCAGGCGGATCAGCGGCCTCGGTCCTGCGACCTGGGGGATCCGCGCGTTGAGCTCGAGGTAGTGCTCGCACAAGACGCCCGCGATCTCGAGGAACCACGACGCGTTGGGCGAGGTCGCTCGCCATTGAAGCGTCAGCGTGCGCCCTGGCGGTGATTGGCCAAAGCTCCTCGCGACCAGGCCCTGGCCGTCGCGCACCTCCTGGGCGAGCGCGCTCGCGGGCAGCAGCGTCGCGCCGAGCCCGCTCTCGACCATGCGCACGAGCGTCGTCACGCTCGCTGCCGTGACCGAGGTTGCCGGCGGCGCCCCTGCAAGCGCGCACACATCGATCGCCTGGTCGCGCAGACAGTGGCCGTCCTCCATGAGGATCAGGCTCGCGCCGGCGATCTCCTCGGGACGCACCGCCCCGGGCATACTCAGTGCGTGATCCGCCGGAGCGACGAGCACGAAGGGCTCCACGATCAGATCCGGCCCCGACAACCCATGATCGTCGAATGGACGCGCGAGCAGGCCGATATCGATCCCGCCCGATCGAAGCCGCTCGAGCAGCACCTCGGTCTGAAGCTCCTGGATCGCAAACGACACATCCGGGAAGAGCCGGCGCAGCTTGACCAGCAGTCCGGGCAGCCCGTAGGGCGCGATCGTTGGGATCACGCCCAGGCGCACGGTGCCGTCACGCGCGCCCGCAAACGCGCTCGCTGCCTCCACGAGCTCGCGCGCCTGGGCGAGCAGCCGCCGGGCGCGATGCACGATCTCCTCGCCGGCACGCGTGACGATCACCTTCGGCCGAGCCCGCTCGAAGAGCTCGATCCCCAACATGTCCTCAACCTCTCGGACCTGTTTGCTCAGCGCTGGCTGGCTCACGGCACACTGCCTGGCCGCATCCACGAACTGGCCCGTGTCGGCAAGGGCAACGATGTATTCGAGTTGGCGAAGCGTAGGCATCATGGCGGTATAACCTTAGGGCATTAAAACTATGCCCACAATGTCTTTGTGTTAATCAGGACGCGGCTTCATACTCTCGCCCAGATCATGGCCTGGAGCTTTTCCAGGCGTCCCTTATTCAAATAACTCAACCCACGCTTGGAGAGAGAATGGAAAACGAGAGCAAGTGCCCGATGCACGGCGTAGCGACGAAAACCAAGGTGACATCGAATCGCGATTGGTGGCCAAACCAGTTGAACATCAAGGTTCTTCACCAGAATACTCCCAACTCCAATCCCATGGGCGAGGGGTTCGACTACGCCGAGGAGTTCCGAAAACTCGACCTGGAGGTCTTGAAAGCCGATCTCTTCGCGCTGATGACCGACTCCCAGGACTGGTGGCCGGCCGACTACGGTCACTACGGGCCGCTCTTCATCCGCATGGCCTGGCACAGCGCCGGGACCTATCGCACCGCCGACGGCCGTGGCGGCGCCTCCTCGGGCACGCAGCGCTTCGCGCCGCTCAACAGTTGGCCTGACAACGGCAACCTCGACAAGGCGCGCCGGCTGCTCTGGCCGATCAAGCAAAAGTACGGCAACAAGCTCTCCTGGGCCGACCTGATGGTCTTTGCCGGCGACTGCGCCCTCGAGTCGATGGGCCTGAAGATCTTCGGCTTTGCCGGCGGCCGCGAGGACGTCTGGGAGCCCGAGGAGGAAATCAACTGGGGTGCCGAGACTGATTGGCTTGGCGACGAGCGCTATAGCGGTGAGCGCGAGCTCGAGAATCCGCTGGCCGCCGTTCAGATGGGCCTGATTTACGTCAACCCGCAAGGGCCAAACGGCAAGCCCGATCCGCTGGCCTCGGCGCGCGACATCCGCGACACCTTCGCGCGCATGGCGATGAATGACGAGGAGACCGTCGCGCTTGTCGCTGGCGGACACACCTTCGGCAAGGCGCACGGCGCCGGCGATGCAGCGCTCGTGGGCGCCGACCCCGAGGGCGCGAGCATCGAGGAGCAGGGCCTCGGCTGGACCTGTAGCTTCGGGAGCGGCAAGGGCGCCCACACGATCACCAGCGGAATCGAAGGTGCATGGACCCCGACCCCGACCCAGTGGGACAACAGCTTCTTTGACACCCTCTTCGGCTACGAATGGGAGCTGGGCAAAAGCCCTGCCGGCGCCTGGCAGTGGAAGCCCAAGGATGGAGCCGCAGCAGACGCCGTGCCCGACGCCCACGACCCGACCACGCGCCACGCCCCCATGATGACCACCGCCGACATGGCGCTTCGCATGGACCCGATCTACGAGCCGATTTCACGCCGCTACCACGAGAACCCCGATCAATTGGCCGATGCCTTCGCCCGTGCCTGGTTCAAGCTGACCCACCGCGACATGGGCCCGCGCGCGCGCTATCTCGGCGCGCTCGTCCCCCAAGAAGAGCTGATCTGGCAAGATCCCATCCCCGAGCTCGATCACGCCCTGGTCGGCGCCCACGACGTCGACACGCTCAAGGCCGCGATCCTCGCTGCGGGCCTGTCGATCTCCGAGCTGGTCTCGACCGCCTGGGCCTCGGCGGCCACCTTTCGCAACTCCGACAAGCGCGGCGGCGCCAACGGCGCACGCATCCGCCTCGCCCCGCAAAAGGACTGGCAGGCCAACCAGCCGGCCCAGCTGACGAAGGTGCTCGGCACCCTTGAGGGTATCCAGCAGGCCTTCAACGACGCCCAGTCTACCGGCAAGAAGGTCTCGCTCGCTGACCTGATCGTCCTTGGCGGCTGCGCGGCCGTCGAACAAGCGGCGAAGAACGCCGGCCATGACGTCACCGTCTCGTTTACCCCGGGCCGCATGGACGCCTCGCAGGCCCAAACCGACGTCGACTCCGTCGCCGTGCTCGAACCGAGCGCCGACGGCTTTCGCAACTACCTCAAGACGGACTACACCGTCTCAGCCGAGGAGCTCCTGATCGACAAGGCGCAACTCATGACCCTGAGCGCCCCGGAGACCACAGTCCTCGTCGGCGGCCTGCGCGTACTGAACGCCAACGCCGCCCAGTCCCAGCACGGCGTCTTCACCAAGCGAGCACAGACCCTCACCAACGACTTCTTCGTCAACCTGCTCGACATGAACACCACCTGGAAGGCCGTCTCCGAGGCCCAGGATGTCTTCGAGGGCCGCAGTCGCACAACCGGCGACCTGAAGTGGACCGCCACCCGCGTCGACCTTATCTTCGGCTCGAACTCCCAACTCCGAGCCCTCGCCGAGGTCTACGCATGCGGCGACTCCCAGCAGATGTTCGTCCGCGACTTCGTCGCAGCCTGGGAAAAGGTCATGAACCTCGACCGCTTCGACCTTAGCCGCCGCTCAACCCCCGACGCTCGCCAGGCTGCAGCTCCCATCGCCCAGCCCATCGAGGCCTGAGGGCTCGGCCACCATGGGGCGTAGGCTGCCAGCGGCGCAATTGGTGCCGAATCGACGGGGTGCCGTGGCACAATCGGTGCCCGGATCGACGGGGCGCCGGGGCACCACGTCGAGCCTGTACCAATTTCGGTTGAACACCAAAAATGAAAAGATGTGATCAAGAGACAACATCAAAAGACCCAACCTCACGCCTGGGATCCCCTTGGGAGTCTTCGAACACTCCCGATCAGCGCGGCCAACCCCTTGGCGATACATCCAACTAGCTGGCAGGGCTTCGCCGAGCCCTTCTGCGCGCTCAAAAGAGCCGCCCAGGGCTTGGCCAAGCCCTGGCGGGTAGTCGCGATCAGGGCCTCGGGCTCTGGCGAGGCTCTGGCGGTCGTTGAAAACTGCCCGCGAGGCCTTGGCCAAGGCCCAGCAGGTAGTTGGAACGGTCCGTCCGGGGTCTGGCGCGTCGATCGCGAGTCTTCGAAGACTCCGACAGGGCTTGGCCAAGCCTGGGTGGTTAGTCGGGCAGTCGTTACCAGGCGCGGGCGCGCGCTTGGTGGTGGTCGAAAGTGAGGGCAGCGTCAAAGGCCCCGCGGGCTTGGAAGCGCCGCGGGGCCTTTGGGGATTGTTCGCTGAGGGCTTTAATGCCGGCGGTAGACGACCTGTTTTGAGGTCGCCCGGGGTCCATGAGTCACCGCACCAGGCTTGGATGCCTGATCGTATCAAACCGGTTGGGGTTGATCCTCTTGAGGCGTGAGGGGCTGCTGGGCAGCGTTCTTGCCGGATTGGCGAGCGCGGGCCGCCTGGAACTCGGCGTTTCGCAAATCAGCCAGGAGGCGCCGGCGGGTGTCGGTGTCGAAGCTCGTGAAATCAAGCAGGGTCAAAAATGCGTTGACCGCCTGAATCCACTTCAACCGAGAGCGATGCACCTCGCCGGCAGAGACGCCGTCGTCGCTGTCGCCGGCGATCTTGTTGCGCTCGGCGTTCATGTCGCCAATCTGCGCCGCCGTGGCCAGCCACTGCTCGACCACATCGACGAGCGGAGTGCCCATGACGACGATCTGTTGGCAGAACTGCTGGACCTCCGCAGTATTCTGCTCGCGCGCGAGCTGGGCGTTGCCGGCCTGCTCGCGATAGGTGCGCTGGGTGGCGGAGAGACCGGCCGGGATCAGGCGATCGCGAGCGGCCAAAATCGCCTCGGCCTTGTCCGGCGACTCGGCGAGCTCGGCCGCCGCAGCCAGCATCCAGAAGATGGCCCGCAGCTGGCGATCGTGGTTGGCATCGGCGACCGTGAGCTTCGCGGTCAAATCGATGATGCGCTGCTCCGTGGTGCCAACACGCTGCTGAGTCGTTCGCAGCGTCTTGTGCGCGTCGTCGACGAGTTTAATAACCGGGGCGAGTATTTCTTCTGTTTGGAGCATCGCCAGATCGTGGCCAAGCCACTGATCGGAGATGCTAAGCATAGCAGGGACATTCAAGTCCTTGAGCGCCATGTGGCCTCCTAAAGCTGCCCCCAGATCGCCAAGGCCGCGCCCGCCTATCGGGCGCAACACCACGGTCCTGCCGTGGTCGCAATCGTACAAGGAGCGTCTACGAAAGGCTTCGGACGACATGGCAGACTGCGGCTCGAAAGAGTTGGACCCCGAGTGCCATTAGAAGCGTTAATGTGGAGTATGAATCGGGCGATTCAAGGTGTCAAATGTGAAAATAACGCGCGTTGGTATTGGCGAGGTCGGCTCCCCTGGCACCCCGACCTCGAGGCCCTACTTGACCTTCAGCTCGAAGGCGCGCGCGAGTTGCTCGGCGTTCATGTATCCGGTCTGGGTGCTGGTGCGCTTGCCACCCTCGTACATGGCGAACATGGGGATTCCTTGAACGCCCTCTTGCTGGGCAACTTGCGGGTGCTGTTCGGTGTCGAGCTTGGCGACGACGACCTTGCCATCGAGCTGTTGGGCGAGCTTGTCGATCTCGGGGGCGACCATCTTGCAGGGCCCGCACCAGGGTGCCCAGAAGTCGACCAGGACGGGCAGCGGCGAGTTGTCCACGAGGTCTTGGAAGTCCGAGCCATTGACGGCGACGGGTTGACCGGTGGCGCTGAGCTCGCGGGCACAGTTTCCACACTTGGCCATCTGGTCGACGCGGGCGGCGGGGATGCGGTTCTTCTTGGTGCAGTTGGGGCATGTGACGATCATGTGTGACCTCCAGGGTTGGGCGCTCGACGATTCAAGATAGGCACGCCGGCCGGGCCAGTCACGAGACGTTGGCCCCGGGCCGTTCGGGTTGATTAAATTGGGTAAACTCATATAAAATCAAACGCTTGCCACTCAAGGCAGCGCTTAGACCCCTCAGGTCGAAGTTTCCCATGGGAAAACGATGGCCGCGACGTCTAGTCCCAGAATTCCCTTGATCAACTCCGCCATGGTGGGGCACTTTCTTGCGCCCGAGTTGCGTGAGGCGCAAAGCCATGAGGCCTACCATCAGCGCGCGGTGATCTTGGTGGTCCTGGTCTCGGGCATCTGGGGGCCGATCTTTGGCATCTTTTTTGGCCATGTGCTCGGCAGCCCGTCGATGGGCGTGGCGTCCATGACCACGGTGCTGGCGAGCTTCGCCGTGCTGAACCTGGTACGGCTGACGCGCTCGGTGTGGTGGTCGAGCCAGATCGTCTGCGGGCTGCTGCTTTGCTTGCTGATCTCGTCGGTGGTGCAGACCGGAGGCATCGCATCTGCTAGCCTGGCCTGGTTGATCTTCGTGCCGGTCATGGCCAGCTTCTTTCTCAAGCGTGGCCGATGGACCTTTGTCTGGGCGGGCATGGCACTTTGCGTGCTGGCCGGGCTTTTCGCGGCCCAGATCCTGGGATGGCAGCCGTCCAACATCCTCGAATTTCCCTGGCAGCGCCAACTTCACGCCGTGATCTCGACCTCCAGCTTGCTGATCGCGATGTTGTTGATGTTCGCCATTCATCTCGAGATCGAGACCTGGGCTTTGGACTCGGCCAGGGCCGAAGAGCAGCGCTTGCGCCGGGCCCACCAGGAGGCCTCGGAGCAGTCGCGAGAGAGCCTGCTCGCGCTGATCGAGCACTCCCCGGAGGGCATTGCGATTCACCGCGAGGGTGCGCTCGTCTACGCCAACCCGGCGTTTTGTGAGCTGGCCGGTTACGAAGAGCTCGACATGGAATCCATGGCCCTGAGCGATCTGCTGCGCGTTGAGCCTTCGGGGGGCGAGGAGTTCCAGCTCGTGCGAAGAGAGGGCGCGCCGCTTGCGGTCGAGGTCACGGAGTTTCCGGCGACCTTCGAGCGCACGCGCGTGCTCATCTCGATCGTGCGCGATCTCTCCGAGCGCCGCGAGCTGCATGCCAAAATGATGCAGATGGATCGCATGATCGCCGTCGGTGTGCTCGCCTCCGGTGTTGCCCACGAGATCAACAACCCGCTGGCGTTTGTGCACTCCAACCTGGAGTTCGTGATTCGCCAGATCGGTGACGAGGCTGACGCCGAAAAGTTGGCTCGTCTGCCCGTAGTCGAGGTGCGCGAGAGCCTCAAAGACGCGCTCACCGGCACACTGCGCATTCGCGACATCGTCTCGGATCTGAAGACGTTCGCGCTCGATGGACAGCAGCGCTCGGTGCCCATGGAGCTCGAACAGATCCTCGAGTCGGCGATCAAGATGGCCCTGGGCCAGATCCGCCAGCGCGCCCAGGTGGTACGCGATTTCGCTCAGGTGCCCGCAATCATCTCCGACCCCTCGGGCCTGGCCCAGGTCTTCTTGAATCTGCTCGTCAATGCCGCCCAGGCGATCCCCGAAGGCTCGCCGGAGACCAATACGATTCGCGTAAGCAGTCGGCTGGTGGCCGGCGAGGTGATCGTGGAGATCTCGGACACGGGCACGGGCATCTCCGAGGAGAACCTGTCGCGAATCTTCGACCCCTTCGTCACGAGCAAATCCCGGGATCAAGGCATGGGGCTGGGCTTGTCGATTTGTCGAAACATCATGCGCAAGCTGGGTGGACGCATTGAGGTCGAGAGCACACCAGGCCAGGGCTCGACCTTTCGGGTGCATTGGCCAGCCGAGCTTATCGAGGAGGCCGCCGGCGAAGCGCTCGATGTGTCACGCCTTGGGCCGTCCAGCGGCCGGGTTGTGATCATCGACGACGAGCGCATGCTGCTGCGCGCGCTCGCTCGCCAGCTCGGCAGGGAGTTCCAGGTGGAGACGTATGAATCGGCCCGCGAAGCGCTCGAGCATCTGGGCTTGGGCGTGCTGCCGCACGTCATTCTCTGTGATTTGCAGATGCCCGAGCTCTCCGGAGCCCAGTTCTACCGCCAGCTTTTGGCCACGAGGCCGGACCTGGCCGCGCGCGTGATCTTCATGACCGGGGGCGCTTTCACCAACGAGAT
>JACCWM010000211.1 GCA_013697635.1 Lujinxingiaceae bacterium
CGCGACAACTCACCGCCTCGGGGCGGCAGATTCGTTGCTGCTCGTCACAGCGTTGGCCGCTTGGACAGCCGCTGACCAGGCAGTCACGAAGCTCCACCTCGCAGGTGCGCGTCTCGCTGTTGCACAATTCGTTGAAGGGGCAGCCAATCTCGAGGCAGGTGACCTCGGGCACGCAGGCGCTCAACAGCAAGAGCAGCAGGGCGAGAAACGGCAGTGCCAGGTATGTGGGGCGAAGGCTCATGGGAACAAGACTAGCCGATTGCCCGTAGGCAAACAATCGCCTGTGCTAATCGGCAAGGTAGCAGTAGCCGATCGACTGGCCGGCCTCGCGCACGCAGCTTTGACCCTCGCGGCAGTCCTCTTGCGATTCGCACCAACGCATGCAGTAGTTGGTGCGCTGGCCAAACTCGATGCAAATCGCCTCGTCCGGACAGGCATTGGGCGCGCAGTTTGAAATGGTACAATAGCCACCCGGTACCGTATTATCGCAGATGGCTCCGGCCGGGCACTGAGCGCTGCGCTCGCAAGCATCGCCAATCTCGGGCGTGCATCCCACGAGCACGAGAAAGACGGTGGCGAGCAGGAGGCTAAGTAGTGTAAAGTTTTGATTATGGAAGATTTTTTGCATTTTGTTGTGTTGTGTCTCGGGACTTTGGATTGACAGGCCTTACTTGAACGATGGCGCAGCATGGCGCGTTGTTCGTTGCCCACTTTGTACCCTTGGTGGCTTGAACTGACAAGATGAACTATCGCAATGAACGCCACGCTTCGGGGGGTGCAAAGCGCGCCGTCGCGTTGTCTGTGATCCTGCACCTTGTTTTGGCCGCGGTGTTCATGCTGGTGCCAAAGCAACCTGAAGATCCCGCGCCGCCGGCCCCTGAAGCGTTTGAAGTCGCCGTGGTGATGGAGGAGGAGCCCCTGGCCGAAGCCGTGGCGGAGATCAAGGATGAGGACGAGGTCGCCGTCGTGCTCGAAGAGCTCGTCGAGCCCGAAGAGCTCGCCGTCGAGCTTCCAGAAGAGGTGATCGAGACACCCGAAGAAGAGACTCCCGAGGAGGTTGCCGAAGAGGAGCTTGTCCAGCCCGAGGAGCAGGATAAGGCGATCGTGGTGCAGCAGACCAACGAGGAGACGCCCAGCGAGGCCGACTATCTCTCGGATCAGGCGAACAAGGTCGACGAGGAGACGCGCGCTGAGGAGACCTCGATGGAGGAGGTCGCCGAGCCCTCCGAGGAGAACGCCAACCCGATGGAAGACGCGCTCCAGCCGGTCGATCCCGCCGAAGAAGACGACATGCTCGCGGACAATGTGATCCTCGAGACGACGGCGCCCGAGGCGCCCGTTGCCCCGGGCATGATCGTCGAGCCTCAAGCCGAGTTGCTCGAGCCCGTCGAAGCCAAAGAAGCGATCGAAAAGGTCGAAGAGGGTATCGGCAGCAAGGCGTTGGTCGAAGAGGAGCAGGAGGCGGTCGCAGAGCGTGAGGCTGTGTCCAAGGTCAAACCCAAGCTCGATCCTCGATCGCTGTTCAACCCCGATATCAAGGACTACAAGGAGGTCTTTGGCGGCGCCGACAATCAGCTTCGCGACCGCGAGCGCGTCGACCCGAACAAGCGTCGTCTGCTCAAGGACTGGAAGGAAAAAGAGGACGTCATGCGCGCGAGCCTGGAGAACTTCATCCACCACGTGCAGCCCGGCAACCACACCGGCGTCAACGCCCAGGCCGCCGTCTATGCCTCCTATCTGGCCGGCATTCACCGGCGCATCCACTCGCGCTACGTGCACGATTTCATCGAGAACGCCTCGCTCAACATGCCCGCCATGCACCCGCTCAACCGCCAGGACTTGAACACGCTGATCGAGCTCGTGATCGACGCCAAGACCGGCACGATCGAGCAGACCAACATCGTGCGCTCCTCGGGCGAGATGCTCTTTGACGCCGAGATCGTCATGGTCGCCCGCTCACTGGGCAAGCACCCCGATCCCCCGCAGCAAATCGTCAGCAAGGACGGTCGCGTCTATTTGCATTGGAACTTCTGGCGCGACAGCCGCCAGTGCGGCACGTTCGGCGCGCGCCTGTATTTGTTGAACGATTGAGTCGTGCTAGCCGGTTGGTGTGCCAAAACGCACGCGCAGCCCGCTTCGCCAGCTTGCGGGAAGCTGGCTCATGTCAATCGAGAGGTCCTGGGCGGGAAGCGTCAACCTCGGGGCGCGCAACAGCTCGACGAAGAACTGCAGCAGCACGAGCGTGGAGTACTCGACCCCGGCACATCGGTGGCTGGTGAGCGCCTCGCCCGGACCCTGCGGCGCAAAGTGGTGCGGGGCTTCGCCCTCACCGCGCTCGTAGCGCGATGGATCGAATCGCTCGGCCGACGCATAAGGGGCAACGTTTGCCGAGGTGTGACTCGCGTAGGTCGACCAGAGCACCAGCCAGCCTTTGGGAATGCGGTGGCCGGCGACGGCAAAGTCTTGACGGGCCACGCCAATCGCCGTGATGGGAATCAACAGCGCCAGGCGCTTGACCTCGCGCACAAAGGCCACGAGCTCCGGCGATTCGAGCAGCTCACGGCCCGAGGGATCGGCCCCAAGCTGCGAGACCACGGCGCGAAGCCGATCCGCCAGCGTGTCGTCCTGGGCAAGCGCCTGTGCGCCGTAGCAAAACCACGCCGAAAGCCCGCTGGCTGCGAACATCAGATGCTGCAGCTCACGCGCGATGTCTTGCGTTGCGAGGTGTTCGCCGTCGACCTCGGAGGCCACGAGGCGCGAGACGCCATCGCCTGTCGGCGCGGTACGACGCGCTTCGACGACCTGCGAAAACGTCTGGCGCATCTCCTGGGAGAAGGCGCGCGCGCGCGCCAAGGGTGTACCTGGAAGCGCCAGCGGCAGGCCAAACAATGCCTTGCCAAAGTCCGCGTAACCGCGGGCATAGCGCAGCAGCGTCGCCTCGTCGGGCTCGAGCCCCGCGAAGTTCGCGAAGATCAACTCCTGGGTCAACACGATGCACGCATCTTGGAGCTTGATCTCGCCCGCCTTTGACCACTGCGCGACGCGCGCGCGAACGTGGCGGCGGATCACGGGCAGATAGTGAGCGAGGGCCTCGGCGTCGACGGTGTGCATGAGGTGGCGCTTGCGACGGCGATGCTCATCGCCGTCGATCTGGTTGACGACGCCCGCGCCAAAGAGGTCCGCCGCATGCGGCGGCAGCCCACCGGCACGCCGGATGTTCGCTTCATCGAGAAAGATCGCCGCCGCCTCAGGCCCCGCGAGAATCGCGAGGTCCTTGTTCATCAGCCGGCTACGCGTCACGACGCCATGGCGCGTCGCACGATCGCCCATGAACTTGAAGGGATTTGCCGTGAGCGCGAGGGCTTCGCCTACGAGCGGCCAACCGGTTGAGCCCGGCGGCAGTGGGAGCGTGTCAATAACCATGGGATTGTGGCTCTCGGTGTGCATGCGATCGCCTAGACGAGGTTCTTGAGCCAGCCGAAGGCGACAAACGTGCCGATCGTGCTGCCAAACGAGGAGAGCAAAAAGACGAGGAAGACGCGGGCGAGGCGGTTTTTCCACCAGCCGCTTAAGTTGGCGATGTCGTCGCCGACGTTTTCCATGTCGCTGACCTTGGGCGAGCAGACCATGGTCTGGACGAAGGCGGTGACCATGCCGGCGCCGATCGTGGGGTTGAGCGAGGTGATCGGGGCGGCGATGAAGGCGGCGATGATCGTCAGGGGGTGGGCCATGGCGATCAGGGCGCCCAGGGCGGCGAAGATGCCGTTGGCGAGCACCCAGGCGATGGCGGCCGATTGGAACTGCTCGCGGTCGCCGTAGGCGAAGCCGACGATGAAGAGGGCGACAACGATCAGCGGGATCAACCAGGGCAAGACGCGCGAGATGCTGGAGCGGGCCGGGATGATCGTGACGGCTTCGACGGCGGCATCGGTGATGGTTTCTTGCAGGCGCAACAAGATGCCGGGCTTGTGGGCGGCGCCGATGATCACGACGACCTTTTGGCCGGGGGCGTTTTGGATCTGGTGGGCCATGAACAGATCGCGCTCGTCGACGAGCACCTGTTTGACCGAGGGCAGGGCCTGGCCAAGCTCGTCGAGCACGTTGGAGATGTTCTGGGAATCGCGCAGGTTGGCGAGCTCGTCTTCGTTGATCTGGTTGCGATCGAAGACGCCGGCCATCAGGCTGCCGGCCACGGCCGCGCGCCGCCAAAAGGGGGTGAGCCGCCAGGCGCGAATCAGGGTGGTGCGCACGTTGCGGTCGCAGAGCACGAGGCGCGCGTCCATGGCGTGGGCGGCGTGGATCGCGGCGGCCATCTCGGCGCCGGGCTTGACGCCGGTGTAGCTGCCCATGCGCTTTTGAAAGGCCATCAGCGCCAGGCGCGCCATCAAGAAGAGCAGCTGCTTTTTCTTGATCACCTCGGTGAGGTTGAGCTGCTGCCAGTTTTGCTCTTCGACCAGGGCGCGGTAGCGCTCATCGTCAAGCTCGACGCAGACCACGTCGGGGCGCTCGGCGTCGATCACGCGCTCGACGACCTCGACCGAGCGCTGGGAGATGTGCGCGGTGCCAACGAGGATGACCTCTTTGCCGTGCACGTGAAGCCGGGTCACGTCGGTTTCGTCGTCCTCGGGGCCTGCTCCGAGTTCCACACTGATGGCAGCGTTGAGCTTCTCTATATCAGTCATGTCTTCAGGGTGTTTAATAGAAGGGAGTAAGACAAACATCTTACGGGCGGGCGCGCCGGTACTTGGGGGTGCGCCGAAGGGGTCCGAAACAATGCTTGTAATGGATTGGTGCGGGTTTGAATAGCGGCGATTACGCGAGCGTTGTTGAGAGCGTTGTTGATCGAAGGGTATAAAACAAACTATACAGCTCAAGTCGTCAGTCTATACCGCAATGCAAAACATGCACGAAAGCAAAACATTCTCGGAGTCTTGGAATGACCGCACGTCCGTTGGAATCGATATTGCGTCTGGCACTCCCCAAGGGGCGCATGGAGCAAGGCGTCTTGAACCTGCTCGGCGAGGCTGGCGTTGATGTGCGCATGGGAAGCCGCAGCTACCGCCCGGTGGTGATGATGGAGGGCATCGAAGCCAAGATGCTCAAGCCCCAAAACATCGTCGAGATGCTGCACATGGGCTCGCGCGATGTGGGCTTTGCCGGCGCCGACTGGGTGGCCGAGCTGGGCGTCGAGCTCGTCGAGCTCGTCGACACGCGCCTGGATCCGGTGCGCCTTGTGGCCGCCGCCCCCGAGACGCTCTTGATCAATGGCGAGCTGCCGGACAAGTCGCTGGTCGTGGCCTCGGAGTACGAGCGGCTGTCACGGCGCTGGATCAAGGATCGCGGACTCGACGCGCAGTTTGTGCGTACCTACGGGGCGACCGAGGTCTTTCCGCCCGAGGACGCCGATTGCATCGTCGACAACACCGCGACCGGCTCGACGCTTCGGGCCAATGGCCTGGAGATCGTCGGGGAGCTGATGCGCTCGTCGACCAGGCTCTACGCCAACCCGGCGGCCATGGAGAACCCGGACAAGCGTGCGATCATCGAGCTGCTCGTCTTGTTGCTCGACTCGGTGCTCGAGGCGCGCCTTCGCGTGATGCTCGAGGTCAATGTCAGCCAGCAGCATCTCGAGGCGATCATCGAGATTTTGCCTTGCATGCGCGAGCCGACCATCTCGAGCTTGCACGCCTCGAGTGGCTATGCGGTCAAGGCCGCCGTGCCCAGAAATCAACTCGTCGCGATCATTCCCTTGCTCAAGGCCCGTGGCGGCACCGACATCGTGGTCACGGCGCTGTCGCAGATCATCCCATGAACAAGCCCGCCTCATTGTTGGAACCTTCGCCTGCGGTCGCCGGTCAAGCCGCCTACAAGGTGGTGCGCCCGGCAACACCGGTCGAGCTGTGCCTCGATGGCAACGAGGGCGCCTGGCCGCCGGCTTCGGTGTTTGTCGCGCTCTTGGAGGCCGGCGCCTCGGTGGTTCGAAACTACCCTAAGCCGGCCGCGATCGAGGTGGTGCTGGCCAAGCATCTGGGCGTCGAGATCGAGCGCGTGCTGGTGACGGCGGGCGCCGACGACGCGCTCGACCGCGTCTGCCGCGCGATGCTCGCCCCCGGCCGCCAGATGATCCTGCCCGAGCCCTCCTTTGAGATGCTCGCCCGCTATGCTCGCCTGGCCGGCGCCGAAGTCGTGTCGGTGGCCTGGCCCTCAGGGCCGTTTCCCACCGACGAGGTCTTGGCCAACGTCAACGCCGAGACGCGCGTGATCATGGTGGTCAGCCCGAACAACCCGACCGGCGCGGTGGCTTGCGCCGACGATGTGCGCCGGCTGGCCGAGGGCGCGCCGCATGCGCTGATCGTGGTCGACCACGCCTATGTCGAGTTTGCCGACGAGGATTTGAGCGCGCTTGCCTTGAGTCTGCCCAACGCCGTGGTGGTGCGAACGCTCTCCAAGGCCTGGGGCATGGCCGGCTTGCGGGTGGGCTATGTTAGTGGCCCGGTTGAGGTGATCGATTGGCTGCGCGCCGCGGGAAATCCCTATGCGGTGTCGGGCCCGTCGTTGTTGATGGCGAGCCGTCGCGTGGAGCGCGGCCAGCCCGAGGTCGACGCCTTTGTGGCCGGGATTCGAAGCGAGCGCGTCGAGCTCGAGCGCGTGCTGGCCGAGCTCGGCGCCGAGCCGGTGAGCTCGCAGGCAAACTTTGTCTACTGCCGCTTTGACAACGCCCTGTGGGTGCGCGATGCGCTGGCCGGGCTGGGAATCGCCGTTCGCGCGTTTGCCGAGCGCAAGGGCATGGAGCAATACCTTCGCATCACCTGCCCGGGCGGCGAGCTTGCCTTTGAGCGTTTGGTGCGCTCCTTGCGCGTGGTGCTCGCTCCTCAAGCCTTGCTCTTCGATCTCGACGGCGTGATCGCCGACGTATCGGGCTCCTATCGCCAGGCGATCATCGATACCGCGCGCTCGTTTGGCGTCGACGTGACGCCTGCCGAGATCACCGTGGCCAAGGCCAAGGGTAATGCGAACAACGACTGGGAGTTGACCCGCAGGTTGATCGAGTCGCGCAAGGTGTACGCGCCGCTCGAGGAGGTGACGCGCCGCTTTGAGGCGCTCTACCAGGGCATCGGTGAGAATGACGGGTTGCATTTGACCGAGACCATGTTGTGCGAGCAGGCGCTGTTCGAAAGACTGGCCAAACGCCTGCCGCTTGGCATCGTAACGGGCAGGCCGCGCCAAGACGCCGATCGCTTTTTGGCGCAGTACGCCATCGGGCAGTACTTTTCGACCGTGATCTGTATGGAAGATGGTCCGCTCAAGCCCGATCCGGCGCCGGTGAACCTGGCCCTCGAGGCGTTGGGCCTGGAGCGAGCCTGGATGATCGGCGATACGCCCGATGATGCGCGCGCGGCCCGCGCGGCTGGCGTCGTGCCGATCGGGGTGATTGCACCGGGTGAAGAGGTCGACACAATTTCAACGGCCCTGTTTGGGGCCGGGGCCGGGCGTATCTTGCGCGATCTGGCCCAAATCGAGGAGCTACTGCCATGAAAGAGCGCATCGCCCAGGTTGAGCGCAAGACGCTCGAGACCCAGATTGAGCTTCGCCTCAACCTCGATGGCCTTGGAACGGTGGACATCGACACCGGCATCGGCTTTTTGAATCACATGCTCACTGCCCTTGCGCGCCATGCGCACTTCGATCTGCAGCTTCGCTGCCAGGGCGATCTGCACGTCGACGATCACCACACGGCCGAGGACTGCGCGATCGTGCTCGGCCAGGCGCTCGACGAGGCGCTTGGCGATAGGCGAGGCATCCACCGTTTTGGGTCGGCCTACGCGCCGCTCGACGAGGCGCTGGCGCGCGCGGTGGTCGACTTCTCGGGCCGCCCCTGGGCCCAGGTCGATCTGGGCTTCAAGCGCGAGGCGATAGGCTCGATCGCCTGCGAGAACATCAGCCATGTGTTCACCTCCTTTGCGATGAACGCGCGCGCCGCCGTGCACATCGATGTGCGGCGCGGCGAGAACGACCATCACAGGGCCGAGGCGGCCTTCAAGGCGCTGGCGCTGGCCTTGCGCTACGCCGTGGCACGCGATGGACACGACGGCGTACCCAGCACCAAGGGTGTGCTGTGAGCGCCGCCGAGGTCGTGATCGCGCGCACGGGGGTGGCCAACATCGCCTCGGTGGTCGCAGCCTTTGAGCGCCTGGGCGCCGCGGTGCGCCTGGTTGATACGCCCGAGGCGATCAAAGACGCCGAGTTCGTGGTTTTTCCCGGCGTTGGCTCCTTTGGCGCCGGCATGCACAACCTGCGCGAGAGCGGCCTTGCCGACGCGCTCTTCACGCGCATCCATGAGGAGCGCGCGACGCTCGCGATCTGTCTGGGCCAGCAGCTCTTGTTCGAGGAGAGCGACGAGAGCCCCGGCATTCGCGGCCTGGGCCTGTTGCCCGGGCGCGTGACGCGATTTCCCAACGCAGTGCGCGTGCCCCAGTTTGGATGGAACGCGGTCGAGCCTGGCGAGGGTTGTCGTTTTCTGGAGCCTGGCTACGCCTACTTTGCGAACTCTTATCGGGTGACGCAGCTCGTGCACGGCTGGAGCGGTGCCTTCTCCGATCACGGCGGGCCCTTTGTGGCAGCCATGGAGCGCGGGCCTGTTCTGACCTGCCAGTTTCACCCGGAGCTCTCGGGCGCCTGGGGCCACCGGCTGCTCGAGCGCTGGTTGAAGGGCTAAACGCTCGCCATTGAGGACGATCAAATGCTGACAATAAGAGTCATTCCTTGCCTCGATGTTCGAGATGGCCGGGTTGTAAAAGGCGTGCAGTTTCAGGGGCTTCGCGATGCAGGTAGCCCCTGGGAGCTTGGCGCAGCCTATGAGGCGCAGGGCGCCGACGAGCTTGTGATCCTCGACGTCTCGGCCACGCCACAGGGCCGCGAAAACCAGGTCGACACGGTACAAAAGGTGCGCGCGCTCTTGTCGATCCCGCTGACCGTGGGCGGCGGCGTGCGCCGCGCCGACGATGCCGGCCGCCTCTTGGATGCCGGCGCGGACAAGGTCGGCATAAACACGGCCGCCGTGCACAACCCCCAGATCATCACCGACATCGCCGAGCGCTACGGGCGTCAGTGCACCGTAGTCGCGATCGATGCCGCGCGCGTCGAGGGCGGCTGGGAGGTCGTCGTGCTCTCCGGAAAGGAGCGACCGGGGCTCGACGCCGTGGCCTGGGCCAGGGAAGCCGCCGAGCGCGGCGCCGGCGAGATATTGCTCACGAGCTGGGATCGCGATGGGACACGCTCGGGCTACGATTTGGAGCTTATCGCAGCCGTCGCCGCAGCCGTCGGCGTGCCGATCATCGCCTCGGGCGGCGCCGCACACCCCGACCATCTGCTCGAGGCGCTTCGCGCAGGCGCCGACGCCGTGCTCGCGGCCTCGATCTTTCACGACGGCGATTACACCGTTGGCGAGGTCAAGCGCCTGTTGGCTCAGGGCGGCTTAGAGGTGCGGCTGTGATCATCCCATCGATCGATTTGCAAAGTGGCAACGCCGTGCAGCTCATCGGCGGCAAGGCCTTGGAGCTCGACGCCGGCGACCCGCGGCCCATTGCCGAGCGTTTTCGTCTGGCCGGCGAGGTGGCCGTCATCGATCTGGACGCGGCCATGGGCAAGGGCTCCAACGAGGCCACGATCCTCGAGCTGCTCAAAATTGCGCCCTGTCGCGTCGGCGGCGGCATTCGCGACGTCGACACCGCGATCAAGTGGCTGGACGCCGGCGCAAGCAAGATCATTTTGGGCACGGCCGCCAGACCTGAGATCTTGCGCGAGCTGCCCGCCGACCGCGTGATCGCCGCGCTCGATGCCGTGCATGGCGAGGTGGTCGTCGAGGGCTGGGCGACCAAGACGGGGCGCAACGTGCTCGATCGCATCGACGAGCTCAACGGCCTCGTCGGCGGCTTTTTGGTGACTTTCGTCGAAAAAGAGGGCCGCCTTGGCGGCACCGACTTTCCGATGGCCGAGCAGGTGGTCGCGCGCGCGGGCACGGCCCGCGTCACGATCGCCGGAGGCGTAACCACAGCCTCGGACATCGCTCGCCTCGACGCGCTCGGCGCGGACGCCCAGGTGGGCATGGCACTCTACAAGAATCTGCTCTCACTGGGCGACGCGATCGCCGCGCCGCTGGTTTCAGACCGGCCCGACGGGCTGTGGCCAACCGTGGTCTGCGACGAGCAGGGCGTGGCCCTGGGGCTGGTCTACTCGAACCTCGAGAGCCTTCGCGAGGCGGTGGCGAGCCGGCGCGGCGTCTACCATTCCAGAAGCCGCGGGCTGTGGAAAAAGGGCGAGTCGTCGGGCGCCTACCAGGAGCTGTTGCGCATCGATTTGGACTGCGACCGCGACGCGCTGCGCTTTACCGTGCGCCAGCACGGCGCCGGTTTTTGCCACCATGAGACGCGCACCTGCTGGGGCGAGGATCGCGGGCTGACGCGGCTCGTGCGCCGCATCGAGGCGTTGCGTGAGCAGGCGCCGGCAGGCTCTTATACGCGTCGTCTCTTCGATGACCCGACGCTGCTCGAAAAGAAGTTGGTCGAGGAGGCCGGCGAGCTTGCCCAGGCCAGCGGCCCCCAAGACGTGGCCTGGGAGACGGCCGATTTGCTGTATTTCGCCCTGGTGGCGATGGTGCGATCCGGCGTGCCGCTCTCGGAGGTCGAGGCCATGCTCGATCGGCGCGCGCTCAAGCTCACCCGGCGCCCCGGAGACGCAAAGGAGTCGTGATGTCGGCAGTATTGCTCAAGATTATCAGCCCCGACGATGTCCCAGCGCTTCGCCGTGATCCGGTCGACGCTGCGACGCTCGCTGCAACATCAATTATCGTCGAGGATGTGCGCGAGCGTGGCGAGGCGGCCGTGCGCCACCACGCGCTGCGCCTTGGCGATATCCAAGAGGGCGAGGCGCTGTTTGTGGGCCGAAAAGAGCTCGTCACAGCGCTGGCGGGGCTCAGTGAGCACGAGCACAGTGTGCTCAAGCGCACGGCGGCGCGCATCGAAGCCTTTGCAAAGGCCCAACGCGCCAGCGTGCACGACATCGAGGTGGCGATCCCCGGCGGCGTCGCCGGCCAACAGGTCGCCCCGGTCGAGCGCGCCGGCTGCTATGCGCCCGGCGGGCGTTTTCCGCTGCCCTCGTCGGTGTTGATGACCGCGATCACGGCCCGCGCCGCCGGCGTCGAGACCGTCTGGGTCGCCTCGCCGCGACCCACCCAGATCACGCTCGCTGCCGCCGCGCTCGCTGGCGCCGACGGCCTGCTTCGCGTGGGCGGCGCGCAGGCGATCGCCGCTTTTGCCTACGGACTTGGGCCAATGGCCCCCTGCGACGTGGTCGTCGGGCCCGGAAACCGCTGGGTCACCGCCGCCAAGCAGATTGTCAGTGGCACGGTGCGCATCGATATGCTCGCCGGCCCCAGCGAGCTCGTCGTGCTCGCTGACCACAGCGCACAGCCCGGCATGATCGCCGCCGACCTGCTCGCCCAGGCCGAGCACGACCCCGACGCGCTGCCGATTCTTATCGCCACCGACCGCGCCCTGATCGACGCCGTCAACGCCGAGCTCGAGCGCCAACTGGCCGTGTTGCCCACCCACGAGACGGCGCGCGCCGCCCTGGCCAACGGCTACGCCGTGCTCGTAGAAAACGTCAGTGTTGGCGTGGAGTTGTGCAATCGCCTGGCACCCGAACATCTCGAATTATTGGTCCAAGACGCGAGGGCGATCGTGCCCATCTTGCGCCACTACGGCGGCCTGTTCATCGGCGCCGGCACAGCCGAGGTTTTTGGCGACTACGGCGCCGGCCCCAACCACACGCTGCCTACCGGCGGCACGGCGCGATCGGCGGGCGGCTTGAGCGTGTTCGATTTCTTGCGTATCCGCACGTGGATGCGCGTCGATGACGCGAGCGCGGCCCAAGAGCTGGCCCAAGATGCTGCGGACCTTGGGCGCATGGAAGGGCTCGAGGGCCATGCCCGATCGGCGGAGTGGCGCCTGGGCAAGGGCGAGGCGTAAGCGGGCGCTCTTGAATCGCCGACGTGGGCGCGGCGCACACGGTATGCCACGCCCGCCCCAGGTTCCGGCCACAAAGAGCTTCCCGGCTCTTTGGACCTACTACCTGGGGCGGGCGTCGGGATCAGAAGCGCCCTCTCAGGCCGAGGCCGGCGGCGTCGGGGGGAAAGTGCGTCGTCCTCGACTACAGCGCCTGTGCCTCCATCCTCGCCAACATCGTCCGCCTCGCCGAGCGCCCCGCGCTCGCCCGCCGCGTACGCCCCACACGCCGGCGCACCTCGGGCGACGTCAGCATCGAGGAAGAGGCTGCGACAACGGGCGACGACCTCAATGACGTGACCAATGAGGACGTGGCCGAGGTGTAGGCGGTCGTCTTATCAAGCAACGACGGGCAAAGTCGGTCCCTCAGGGGACCCGACTTTGCGCTCAACAGAATTTCAAAATTTACGAAAAGGCCCCCACCGCTACGCGCCACCTCCCCTTCCCTTCGGGTGGGGAGGGGTTCTAGACCGTGATCCAGCCGGCTTGCCAGAAGAGGGTGGCGATCGAGAAGTAGATGAGCAGGCCGGTGGCGTCGGCGATGGTGGTGATCAGGGGGCTGGAGGCGACGGCCGGGTCGATGTTGAGGCGAGTGAGGATGAAGGGCAAGATGGTGCCGATCAGGTTGGCGACCAGGATGATGGCGGCCATCGAGAGGCCGACGACGACGCCGATCATTACGCCGCCGCGCAGTAGGCCGAGGCTGATGCTGGTAAGGCCCATCGCGGCGCCGAGGAGCATGCCGACGCCGACCTCCTTGCCGACGACTCTGAGCCAATCCGTGAGATCGACGTCGTCGGTGGCGATGGCGCGCACCATCAGGGTGGCGGCCTGGGCGCCGGCGTTGCCGCCGCTGCCGATGAGCAATGGTATGAAGAAGGCCAAGGCGATGATCGCGGTCAGGGTCTCTTCAAAGGCGGCGATGACGCCTGACGAGAGCAGGTTGACCACGACGAGGATGACCAACCAGCCGATGCGCTTTTGGAAGAGCGCGAAGACGGTGGCTTCGCGGTAGCTGGTCTTGAGCGGTGAGACGGCGCCGATTTTTTGGAAATCCTCGGTGGCCTCTTCCTCGGCGACGTCGAGCACGTCGTCGACGGTGACGATGCCGACCAGGATGCCGTCGGAGTCGACCACGGGCAGGGCGATGAGGTCGTAGCGCGCGAGCAGGCGCACGGCCTCCTCGCGATCGGCGAAGGCCGAGATGCTCACGAACGACTGTGTGATAAGCTCGCTGACGAGCTGCTCGGGCTTGGCCAAAATCAAGCGGCGCAGGCTCAAGGAGTCGAGCAGTTTCCAGGATTTGTCGGTGATGTAGAGGACGCTGACGATCTCGCTGTCGCGGCCCTTTTTGCGGATGTGTTCGATCGCCTCGCCGGCCGTCCAGGTCGGGCGAACGGCCACGTAGTCGGGCGTCATCAGGCGGCCGACGCTCTCCTCGGGGTAGCCCAGGAGCAGGCGGGCTTCCTTGAGGTCTTCGGGGCTGAGCAGGTTGAGCAAGCGCTGGGTGACCTGGCCGGGAAGCTCTTCGAGCAGTTGGGTGCGGTCATCGGGTCGCAAATTGGCCAGTAGCTGGCGGGTGTCCTCGTCGGTCAGGTTGGCGAGCAGCTCGTTTTGCTGTTCGAGCTCCATGTAGGAGAAGACGTCGGCCGCGATCGAGCGGGGCAGGGCGTGAAAGGCCAGCACCTGGTCGTGCTTGTCGAGGTCAGGAAAGACGTCGGCAATCTCGGGCACGGGCACCCGGCGCACGGCAGCGCGCAAATCCTGCCACTTTTTCTCGCGCACCAGCGACTCGATGAGAGCGCAAAGCTCGTCATGGTCCAGGGTCGTGCTGTCCTCGGCTAACGACATCGGCGGCATCCTTACGGCAATTCAAACCCAAAAAACTCAGTTCCTGACGCGGCCAAACCATACACGGGGGCCAGGAAATGGGCAATCGCCAGAAATGCGCCAGGCAGGGTGGTCAGTGCGCTTCACCGATCGGCCAGAAGTCCGCGAAGAGTCTGCGGACATGCTCGATCGCGCTGCGGGTTGCATCGCTGGGGGCGGTCTCGATGGCCGAGACGTAGGCGTCGGACAAGACGTCGATGCAGGCGCGCACGCAGCCGGTGAGGGTGGCCGTGTCGTAGCCGCCTTCGAGGCAAAGCGCGATGCGGCCGTTGGCATGGCGGTCGGCTATCTGGCAGGCCACCGTGCACAAATGGGCAAAGCCTGCCGTGGTGAGGGCCATCGAGGCCAGGGGATCGGAGTAGTGGGCGTCAAAGCCTGCCGAGACGAGCACGAGCTCGGGTTTGTAGTGCTCGGCAATCGGGATCAGTACCTGCTCGTAGACCGCTGCGTAGTCGCCATCGCCCATGCCAGCGAGCAGCGGGACGTTGATGTTGAAGCCCGCGCCGTGGCCTTTGCCGACCTCGTTGACCGAGCCGGTGCCGGGATAAAAGGGGTGTTGATGGGTATTGAAGACGAGGATGTCGGCGCGCTCCTCGAAGGAGTGTTGCGTGCCGTTTCCGTGGTGCACGTCCCAGTCGATGATCAGCACGCGCTCGCAGCCCAGTTGGGCGGTCGCGTGGGCGGCGGCGATGGCGATGTTGTTGAAGACGCAAAAGCCCATGGCGCGACCGGCCTCGGCGTGGTGGCCGGGGGGGCGAACCAGCGCAAAAGCGCGTCTGTGCTCCTCGGCGAACAGCGCGGTGACAGCCTCGATCGCCGCGCCGGCCGCAAGATAGGCCGCCTCGACGCTGCCAGCGGAGAGCGCGGTGTCGGGATCGAGCTGCGCGCTCTTGCCGCGCAGCGCGTCGATGCTGTCGATATAGGCGCCGGTGTGCACGCGCTCAATCGCCTCGCGCCCGGCTTCGCCAGCCTGGCGGCGATCGATCTTCGCGGCCGTGAGCGTGTCGAGCATCGCCTCGATCGCTTCGAGGCGCGCCGGGCTTTCGGGATGGAAGCGGCCCGGATCGTGGGCGATCATGCGCGCGTCAAAGTAGATCAGGGGTCTCGAAGACATTGGTCGAACCTCGCTAGGCCGGCACCGTGGGCGAGGCGTCCTCGCGCTCGGTGGCGTATTGAAGCCGGTAGAGCGTGCCGTAATGCCCGTCTTGGACGACCAGCTCATCGTGGGTGCCCGTCTCGATGAGCTCGCCCTTGTGCAAGACGATGATACGGTCGGCCTTTTGAATTGTGGACAGGCGATGGGCGATTACAAGCGAAGTTTGTCGCGCCATGAGCACTTCGACGGCGTCTTGGATCAGCGCCTCGGTGTCGGTGTCGACGTTGGCCGTGGCCTCGTCGAGGATGAGCACGTCGGGTTTTCGCACCAGCGCGCGCGCAAAGGCCAAGAGCTGCTTCTCGCCAGAAGACAGGTTCGAGCCGCGCTCGGCCACCTGATGGGCGTAGCCGTCGCCCTGGCGCAGGATCATCGGATGGGCGTGCACAGCCTGGGCGGCGGCTATGACCTCGGCCTCGTCGAGGCCTTCGACGCCCAGCGAGAGGTTCTCGAAGATCGTGCCTTGAAACAAGAAGACGTCTTGGAGCACGACGGCAAAGCGGCGGCGGTACTCGTGCAGGTCAAATTCGCGGATGTCGATGCCGTTGATCAGGATCTGGCCGCGGGTGACGTCGTAGAGGCGCGTGAGCAGGGCGATGATCGTCGTCTTTCCGGCGCCGGTGTGGCCGACCAGCGCGACCTTGTCGCCCGGGGTGACGACAAAGCTGATTCCGCGCAAGATCCAATCCTCGTCGTTGTAGGCAAACCAGACGTCACGAAACTCGATCTCGAAGGCCTCGGCGGGCAAGGCCGTTGGCCGGGCAGCGCGCGCGATGCGCTCGTCGGTGTCGAGCAGCTGGAAGATGCGCTCGCTGCTGGCCATCGCGCTTTGCAACAGATTGTACTTTTGAGCCAGGTCGCGAATGGGAACGAAGAATTTTTGCATGTACTCGATAAAGGCTACGAGCACGCCCAGCGTGACCAGTCCGTCGAGGGCCTGGCCGCTGCCGTACCAGATGATCGCGCCGATCGTCACCGAGCCGATCGTCTCGACCAGCGAGTAGAGCATCGCGTCGTAGCGAATCGAGCGGATGTTGGCGTCGCGATAGTCCTCATTGATGTCGCGGTACTCGGCGGCGCTGACCCTCTCGCGCACGAAGAGCTGGATGACGCTCATCCCGGTGATGCTTTCTTGAAGGTGAGCGTAGAGGCGAGCGATCTTGATGCGCACCTCGCGAAAGGCCGTGCGCAACAGGTAGCGAAAGATCGAGGTGAAGATCAGCAGGATCGGCACGACCGTGAAGCAAACCAGTGCGAGCTTCCAGTTCTTGAGCAGCAAGATTACGACGATCGCGGCCAGCGTGATCACGTCGCCGACCATCGTGATCATGCCCGAGGAGAGCGCCTCCTGGAGCGACTCGACGTCGGTCGTCATGCGCGCCATGAGCCGGCCGATCGGGTTTTTCTTGAAGAAGCTAGCCGACAGGCCCTGCACGTGGCCAAAGACCTGATTTCGCAGATCCCGAAGCGCGCGTTGGCCGGCGAACTGCATCAGGTAGAACTGGGTGAACTCGAGGATCGCCCGACCCAGGATCGTCGCGCCAAAGGCCAGCGCCACAAGCTCGATGCCCTCCATCTTGGCCGGAATCAGGTAGTCGTCGATCGCGATTTGCAGCAGCCAGGGCTGCATGAGCGAGACGCCCGAGAGGATCGGCAGCAGCAACAGGCAGACCAAGAATACCAGGCGGTAGGGGCGCATGTAGCCCCAAAGCCGCCACAAGATCGCGCCGTCGGAGTAGGTCCCGAGCTTTTGCTCGGCGAAACCCGAACCGATCGCCGAGCCATCCGGGCGTTTGGCCTTCTTTTTGGGGGATTGCTCGCTCACGACTCGAGTTGCTCCCTGAGTTTTTGGCGCTCGAGCATGGCGGCATAGACGCCGCCTTGTTCGATGAGATCCCAGTGGGTGCCGGACTCGACCACGCGGCCCTCGTCGAGCACGTAGATGCAGTCGACGCGAGCCAGCGCGTTGAAGCGATGGGTCAACAAGATGCTGGTTCGACCCTTCATCAAGTGGTCGAGGTGGTCGAGGATGATGCTCTCGGTCTGCGTGTCGACGCTGGAGAGCGCGTCGTCGAGGATCAAGATGCGCGGATCGACGAGCAGGGCGCGGGCAATGGTGACGCGCTGCTTCTGGCCGCCGGAGAGCGTGACGCCGCGCTCGCCAACGAGCGTCTCGAGGCCCTGGGGGAAGCTGTCGATGTCGAGGCCCAGACCGGCGACCGTGATCGCCTGCACGATGCGCTCGTCTTGGGTCAGGGGGCGGCCATCGTCTGGCTCGCCACCGGGCAGCAGGGCGCGCGTGGGCGCCTCGCGGGCAACGCTGTCGTCGAACTCGAGGGCGTCGAGGCCAAAGCGCACGTTTTGGCCGATGGTCATCGAGAACAAAAACGGCTCCTGGGGCACAAAGCCTATCTGGCTGCGCGTCTCGCGAAGCGCCAGCTTGGGCAGGGGCACGCCGTCGATCGTGATCTGGCCCTCGTTGGGGTCGTAGAAGCGCGCGATGAGCTTGACCAGCGTGCTCTTTCCCGAGCCCGTGCGCCCGACAAAGGCCACCGTTGAGCCGGCCGGGATGTCGATGTTGATGTCGTGCAAGACGCGCTTGTCCGTGTAGCCAAACTGCACGTTCTCAAAGCGCACGTGCCCGCGCGCCAGCTCGCCGTCGATCGGCGGCAAGGTGCGCGCGTCGTCGGCCTGCTTGATGTCGGGCTCGTGGTAGAGGATCTCGCAGACGCGCTCAAAGCCCGCCAGGCCGCGGTGCCACACCGAGAACACCCAACCCATCGCGATCGTCGGAAATGCGATCGCGACCACATAAGCGTTGAACTCGACGAACTGGCCCAGGGTCATCGTGTTCTCGATCACCTTGCGCGAGCCGATCAAGAGCACGACGAGCGTGCCCACCGTGGCCATCATCACCACCAGCGAGTCGAGCATGCCGCGGATGCGCGCGAGCACCATATTCTTGTGGTAGTAATCCTCGTTGGCCCGGGCAAAGCCGGCGATCTCGCGCCCCTCGAGCACGTAGCTCTTGACCACGTTGACCCCGGCCAAATTCTCCTGCACCCGCGTCGACATCGCCGAGAGCTGCGCCTGCACGACCTTGGTCTGGTTGAACAGAGCGCGGATCACATAACGCACGCCGAGCAAGAGCAGCGGGTAGGAGGCCAGACACCACAAGGTCAGCGCCCAGTCTAGCGCGACCATCTTTTGGATGGCGATGGTGTAGGCGATCGCGGCGTTGATGATGTGCAAGAATGCGATGGCGTAGAGCAGGCGCACGTAGGTGACGTCGTTGGTCACGCGGCTGGTCACGTCGCCGGTCGACATGCGTGCATAAAAGCGCGGGTCGAGCTTGGCCAGGCGCGCGTAGACCTCGTTTCGAATGTCGAATTCGATGTGGCGCCCGGCATTGAAGATCGTCGTGCGGCTGAAAATGCGACAAAAGCCCGACGCGATCGCCAAAAAGATGATCACCACCGCCGCATGCACGACCTGGCTGCGCACGGCCGAAAACCCCTCGCCGCTTGCCCCGGCCGCGTCGCGCATCAACTGGATCGCCTGGCCCAGATAGGCTGGAATGGCCAGGGCGAGCATGTTGGTCAGAAACAAAAAGACGGCGCCCGCAAAAAACAAACCCTTGTAGCGAACGAAGTAGCCCCATAGACGGGCTCGACGAACACTGGGCTCGATGGAAAAGGGGATTTCGCTGGGCGCTGCTGGTTGCATGCAGAGGACGACTGGGAGTGCGCGATTCGGGGCGAGGTGTACGGCGCGTGCAGTGGGGGAAACTACGCCGAATGCGCTTTGATTTCAACCGCAAGAAGCTATTGCGTTCGCAGACCGATGCGCTCCCAGCGCACGGCGTTGGTCACTGGATGCACCGACCAACCGATGTAGAGCGGCTTGCCTTCGATCATGTCGACATCGATGGCGCCAAAGAGGCGACTGTCGCGGATCGTGCCCGGTTCCTTGTAGATCGGCACCTGGCTGCGGTTATCGGAGAGCAAGAATACCTGGCCGTCTTCGATGCGCGTGGGCGCGAGCACCATCGAGTGCATCATGCGCGGAGCCAGCGAGATCACGTAGCGCTCGCTGTGATTGTGCTCGACCCAGACGTACATATCGTCGCGCGCGACAAAGCCTTGTTGAACATTTTCGGGCTCGAGGGGAAAACTCTGCACGGCTTCATCGTTGAGATAGAGATTCATGCCTTCGATGCGCACGATGTCGTCGGGAACGGCGACGACGCGCAGCACGAGGGTCTCGTCGCCTTGAGGCGCCCGAATGGCCACAAGGTCACCGCGTTTGAGGGGCTCTTTTCGGTACACCATGCGGTCGATGATCAGTGTGTCGCCAGGCTCGACGGCCGGGTACATGGCCGCAGTATGCATGGGCGCGACACTCCACAAATAGCGGGCGGTGAAGTGCGTGGTGACGCTTATCGGCGTCACGTAGCTGAGCAAGAAGACCACGCAGTAGAGCACCCAGTGGTTGTAGTTCTTGAGCACGTATTCAGGCTCTTGGTGCTGAGCGCGCGCCATGAGCTCGAGCACGTGGGCTGCCACCAGGGTGCTGAACACGAACCAGGCGAGCACCAGCACGCCGATGGGCATCAGGGGAAAGAACTTCAGGATGCTCAAGACGATGACGAACGCCTCGAGCAAGAGCACGAAGAGTAGGTTGACCGTGATTCCCTTGAGCACGTGGCCAATGTACATGTAGCCCAGGCCCGGACACAGGTAGGTCAGCAAGACGGCCAGCCATCGCTGACGCGGCGCTGTCTCACCGCGGTAATCCACATCGGTCGTCGTTGCGTGCATGGCCACTTGACTCATAGTTCCGCTCTCGGTGGAGATTCACGGCAATCCGACCACAAGACCACCCCGACAAACGCGTGAGCGGTGAGTGGTCTCGGGGTTCAATGTAGAGGCCCGACGTCGGCAGTGTCAACCAACTGACTTTGTCGGGCATGTTGTCAGATGGGGGGACACGCACTAAAAGGTAGGCGGCGTTGCACGAGTTGTTAGTGGGCGTGCGAAGTACGAACGGAACGAAGATTGCATTGCGATAAGGATCGAGGCGCCGACAAACGAGTCGGCGCTCACACACGAGTTCGAGGCCAGTTTATGTTGGAAGACGATATTGAAGCGAGGCAGGGCGACGAGACGGTGGCCGGCGGCGAGGAACGCATCTTTTTGAGCGCGTCGACCTGGATTGTGCTGGTGCTGCTGGCGTTGATCCCGGCGGTGTTCGCCACGGGCTTCTCAAACTTCGAGCGCGCCCGCGAGCTGGTGCTTGGCCTGGGCGCCGGTGCGGCGCTGATCACGTGGGGCATCGCCCTGGTGCGCCGCCACCCGCTCTCGATGGTGGCCGGTCGGGTCAACATTTTGTTGTTGGCCTTTGGCATCTTCACGGTGGCCGCGATAGGCTGGGGCCATGTGCCGATGTTGAGCACGCTGGGCGCAGCCCACTGGGTGGCGTTGGTGACGGCCGTGCTCGTGGTGGTCGCGCCGGTGGGACGCCCGCTGCGTTTCATGGAGTTTGCGCTCGCTGTCGCGCTCGGTGCCGGGGCGAGCGGGCTGTTCGGCCTGCTCGATCTGGCGGGCCTGCGTGTCTTTACGCCGATCTGGGATCCGCCCGGTGCCACCGGTGCCTTCGACGCGCTCTCCTTTGCGACGGCCTATTATGTCGTGGCGCTTCCCGTGGTGGTGGCCGCTGTGGTGCGCTTTACCGGCAAGACACGGATCGTCTTCGGCGTCTGCTTTTTGCTGGCAGGGCTGCACTTTGGCGTGAGCGCCGGCTGGCTTTTTGCCGGGATCTTTGGCGCGATCTGCCTGGTCACCGCGATGATCATCGCCGCCTTCCAGCGCCAGGCCGCGCTCTTGCCGCTGTATCCGGTGTTTGCGCTCTTGGGCCTGCTCGCGCTGATGGTGCTCGGTGGCCAGGTCGCCCTGGCCCCGCCTGCGCCCACGAGCGATGCCACGGCCTTGCCCCGCATTCAGCTCCTCGAGGGCATCAGCGCCGACGTGGCCCGCGATGGCCAGGTACGAAGCACAGTCTTTGCGATCGACCGCATCGAGGCGCCCGTGGGCACCGACGCCCAGAATTACCTGCTGGGCGTTGGCCTCGAGATGTTTCGTGACCAGCCGATCATCGGCCACGGACCAGAGAGTTGGTGGCAGATGCAGACGCGTTATGCGCGCCCGGATGATTCCTACGTCTCGGGTCTGTTCGACGTTTATCCGGCCTTCAAGAGCCCACACAACGGCTATATCAAGCTGCTCACCGAGTTTGGTCTGGTGGGCTTGCTGTTGTTTGGCTTGTGGTTGGTCGGCATCGCCTGGATTACGATCTCGGCGCTCACCTATCGAAGCGAGCGCGTGGCCTGGCTCGTCGAGCATTGGGCGTTGATGACCTCGTTTACGGCCGGCCTGATCTTTATGGCGATGACGCCGCTGCTCGAGCTCAACGCCTCGAGCCTGGTTTGGATGGTGGCCCTGGCGATGCTCACCCGCACATCGGCCTCAATCAATGATTTTCGCGACTGGTCGAAGGTCTGGTCGCTCCACGGCGAGAAGGGCGAGAAGGGCGATGAGCTCGGCCGCAAGCGTTTCATGGCCGTCGGCGCGTTGGCTGCGCTGGTCGGCGTGGCGATCATCGTGCCCACGGTCCTCAACGCCGCCTCGAGCTACTACCGAGGCTTCGGTGACCACCTCATGCTTCGCACCCACTACGAGCGGGCCGTGCCCGTCTACGAGCAAGCACACTCCTGGTTTCCCGCTCGTGGTGAGGTCGTCTACAACATCGCGCTCGCCCAGTACCGCGCCGCCGCGCTCACCGACGAGAGCCCCGAACTCGATGAGGCCGTTGCCCTTCGCCCCTGGGACGCTCGCGTGCTTCACATGGCCGCGATCGCGCGCCTGCGTGCCCACGATTATGTAGGCGCCATTCAGTATGCCCGCCGGGCTGTGCAGATGAATCCCAACGATATCGACGCCCACCGCACGCTCTCTGCCGGCCTGCAGCGCCGCGGCCGCTATGATGAGGCCGCCACGGCGCTGCTCGAAGCCCTGCGCCGAAATCCACCACAGGCTGCCCAGGCGAGCCTGTATCACCGCGTCGGCGAACTCTACGAGGGACCGCTCAATCAACCTCGCCCAGCGATCGATCACCTGCAAAAGGCCCACGATCTCATGCCGGCAAGCTTCATGCGCTCACAGATAGCCGATCGCATCACCGAGCTCGAGCGCCGCCTCGAGCGCGAGCGCCTCCAGCGCGAGGGCAAGCCCGTGCCGCCGCACTTGATGCCGCGCCCGGACGGCCACGACCACGCGCATTGAGCGACCAGGCGAATGCTGTGCGTGGGGAGGCAATTACTCCTTCCAGAGAATCTTCCAGGGCTGCTGCTTGATGATGCGCAGCACCTCTTTCATGTCCTCGTAGATCTCGCGCTCAGCGAGCAGGGCGCCCACGGTGCCCTCGCCGGAGTTAACGCGGTCGATGACCTTTTGGGCGTCGCCCGAGAGGGTGAGCAGGCTCTCGGTGCTGGCATGCACGTTGTCGATCGAGCGGGTGAGCTTGTCCTCCTTGTCGGCCAGGACGCGCTCGGCCGTCTCGCCTACGCGGCGCGCGCTCTTGGCGGTGGCCGAGGCGTCGGCTAGCAGCGGCGAGAGGGTGTTGTCGAGCTTAGCCGAGACCGAGCGGGCGTTTTTGACGGTGGCCTGGGTGTCGTTGAAGATCGTGCGAAGCTGCTCGCCCTCGCCCACGGTGGTGTTGATCGTGGCGAGCAGCTTGCCGGCCTCGGCCGTGGTGATGCGCACGCCGTCGATCGAGGCGTCGAGGTTGTCGCGGTTATCGATGATCAGCGAGTCGACGTTCTTCATCAAAGAGGCCGTGTTGGCGATCAAATCCTTGATCTCGATGTCGGGGTTGTCGAGCAGGGCGATGAAGATGTCGAGCAGGTCGGCCGCCTTGGCGATGATCAGCTCCATGCGGGGCGGATCGACGCCGCGAAGCGTGTCGCCAGCGCTGACGATCTTGCCGTCGAGGCTGTTCGTGGCCACCTCGATGTAGGGCTCGCCGAGCAGGCCGCGGGTGGTGATGTAGAACTTGCTGTCGTGGCGCACCGCCTCGGTGTAGCGGTTGTCGAGGCGGATCGTGACCTGCACGGCCACGGCCGTCAGGCCGCTGGCGCCCGGGTTCTCGTTTTGGATGAACTTCAGGCTGCTGACGCTGCCGACGTTGATGCCGGCGATCGCCACGTCGGCGCCGGGCTTGAGGCCGCCGGCGTTGTCGAACTGGACGTGGAACTCAAAGCCGTCGCGAAAGGAGAAGTCTCCCAGGATCAAGACGAAGGCGACCAGCAGCGACAACGAAAAGAGCACGAGGGCGCCAACTTTGACTTCGATGGCGGTTTCTTTTTTCTGCATGGTCGTCAACTTTCCAAAAATAGAGATTCGCGGGGCAATGGGCTCGCATTGTCACCCCGACGCGTGAGTTTTTCAACCTTGGCCGACACTTCAAACTTCCATTGGGCCATCGGGCTCGCCCTTGATGAACTGTTGCACGATCGGATCCGGGCTGTTCTTGAAGTCGTCGCGGGTGCCATCGAGAACCAGTTGGCCTTTGTAGAGCATTGCGATGCGGTCGGCGATGCCAAAGATGCTGCGCAGATCGTGGGAGATCACGATGCTGGTGACGCCGAGATTGTCCGAGAGGTGGCGGATGAGCTTGTCGACCATGGCCGCCGAGATCGGATCGATGCCGGTGGTCGGCTCATCGAAGATCACGTACTCCGGGTCGAGGGTGAGCGCGCGCGCGATCGCGACCTTTTTGCGCATGCCGTCGCCAAAGTCGGCCGGGTAGCGCTCGGCGTAGCGCTGCATGCCGACCAGGCGCAGCTTCTCGAGCGCGCGGTGGTTGGCCTCGGCCACGTCCACGCCCATGTGCTTTCGTATCGGCAGGGCGACGTTTTCTTGCAGCGTCATCGAGTCGAAGAGCGTGGAGTTTTGAAACACCATCGCGCAGCGCTTTCGCACCGGATAGAACTCTTTTTCTTTGAGGTGGGTCACCTCGACGTCGTCGAGAAAGATCTGGCCCTGGTCGGGGCGGATCAGGCCGACGAGGTGCTTGACGAGCACGCTCTTGCCGGCGCCGGACTGGCCGATGATGAAGAAGACCATGCCCGGATCGACGACCAGATCCACGCCGCGCAGCACGTGGTTGCTGCCAAAACTCTTGTAGATCCCTTTGAACTCGATGCGACCCATGGACGACTGCTTTTACCAGGTGAGGTTGAAGCCCAGGCTCAGGCGGTGAAACGACCAGCTACGCTCGACGGGCTCGCGGGTGCCCGTCCCAAAATCCTGCGCCAGGCGCAGTCCCTGGATGAAAGGAAAGCCGTAACCGAGCTCGAGGATCAAAAAGCGCTCGTCGCTTATCCAGAAAAACCGACCGATGCGCGCCTCGAAGGCGAGCAGTTGCAGCGGCGCATCACGAAGCCAGGCGCGATAGTAATGAGTACCGAGGCCCACTGTCCAGCCCCGGCGCACTTCCAGGGGAAACCAGCGCCCGATCAGGCCAAGCTGCAGAGCAAATGCCGTTTGCGGCTCAGATAGTCCCGCAGGCGTGGCCGTATGCGCGGCCATCCACTGGGCGCCGAGCTCGAGCTCGCCGGACATCGAGAAGCCCGTCGATAAAATGTGATGCAAACCCAGTCGCAGCATGCTCGCCGCGGCGGCCGATGCCCGGCTGCTGCCAAAGCGCTCGGGGGCGGTGGCGTCGTAGATGATTCCCGGGTTGAGCGCGAGGCCGGTCGTCAAGAACTGGCGCCCGACGATCGGCATGACCATGTCTTGGGCGGCGCACGGCGCGCTGGCAAAGAGCGCGGCGACGAGCACGAGCGCGCCGGCAGCGAGCTTGTAGGTGGGTTTGGTCACGGGTTCAGGTCGCTAAATCGTGGCTTACGGCCCTTGTCGTCTGTGTCTCGATCGCGTTCAAGAAGCTGCGAAAGTACTGCCAGGCGCTGACAAGACTAAACACCATCGAGAAGGCTAGAAGCCAGAAGCCCATGCGGTGAAAATTGAGCTCGATCGTGAAGAAGACGTAGTTGATCTCGTAGGTGTAGTGAATGATCAGCCCGATCAGCCCGAGCATCTGAAAGGCCGTCTTGAACTTGCCGCCTTCGCCGGCGGCGATGATCAAGCCCTCGCCGGCGGCCAGGCTGCGAAGCCCGGAGACGGCGAACTCGCGCGCCAGAATCAAGATCACCAGCCATGCGGCCATGCGCCCGAGCGGCAGCAACATGACCAGCGCGGCCATCACCAAAAGCTTGTCGGCCAGCGGGTCCAAGAACTTGCCCGTCATGCTCACCAGGCCTTGTTTTCGCGCGATATAGCCGTCGAGCCAGTCGGTGATGCTCGCCACCCAGAACAACATCACGGCGACAAAGCACGAGACCGGGTCGCCGTAATAGATGAACAGGGCGACGACCGGGATCAGCGCGATGCGAAACAGCGTCAGGAGGTTGGGGATGTTGACGATGTCCTGGCGGATGGTCGAAACGCTCACAGATTCTCCTCAGCGGCGCCATAGATCTGGTACCAGTGGTAGACCGATGCCACGTACTGGCGCGTCTTGGGGTAGGGGATGCCGTCGTAGCGGCGAACGGCGACGTCGCCGGCGTTGTAGGCCGACAAGATCAGGTTGATGTCGCCGTCGTAGCGATCGATCAGGATGCGAAGAAACTTCGCGCCCCCAAAGATGTTCTGGCGCGGGTTGTAGGCGTCGGTGACGTCGAGGCTGGCCGCCGTGCGCGGCATCAACTGCATCAGGCCCATCGCCCCGACCGGGCTTGTCGCGTCAAACTGAAAGCCGCTCTCGATGCGAATGATCGCCTTGACGAAGCCAAAGGGCACGTCAAAGGCCGCGGCCGCCTCGCGGATGATGTCGTCGTAGGAGTTTTCGCGCTGGCTAAAGCTCGGGCGATTGGTCGGCGCCGCCGGGCGCGGCGTGCTCGCCACCGCTTTGCGATCACGCGGCGCCGAGATGCGGCTCGAATTGTGATCGCCGCTGACCTTGTTGCGAAGCTTCAGATCCGAGCGCGGCTCGGTCGTAATCAGCAGCTCGCCGGTGGGCGTCTCGTAGGTGTAGATCTGCGCCACGGCCAGAGAAGGCGCCGCCGCCACGCAAAGAGCCACCACCAGGGCACCAACGATTGAAGTAAGTTTTGTCATCACCAAGAGCCCAGGGCCAATCTCGGCCAGCGCGAACAGTCACCCAAGTCATAATGTATCTAAATCATTTTGTTGTTCCCTGACAAGTTCTTGGGCGCCCGCTTGACCCGCTTGACCCAGATCGTGGCGGCGCATTAAGGTGTCGACTCAGGACACCCTGATGATAACAGGAATCGCGATGAAATTGGCCACGCTGTTTTTCTTGCTCCTTTGCATGGTGGGCGCCGGTTGTGAGCTCATCTCGCCCAAAGCGCCCGTGCCGGTCGAGCCGGCTTCAAGCCTCGAGTTTGAGTTTGGTGCCCCCGGCGTCTATTTTGCCGGGCTCAATCTTGACGGTCGGCGCACGTCCACGCTTCGACTCGAACAAATACCGCTGGCCGAGCGCCTGGCCGTGGTCGTGCTCACCGATCAAGCCACGCCCGAGTTCGAGGACCGCCACTATGTGGCCGAGCTCATCGCTCCGGTCGCCGGCCAACGCATCACGGCCACGCTTCGCTCCAGCGAGGAGATTTTGGCCATGGTCGGCGTCGCTCGCCAGGGCGCGGTGGAAGCCGAGGCCGTCCACACAATCGCCACGGCCATGATCAACAAGCGGGTTCGCGAGACCCTCATGACCACGCGCCAGGCCGGATGGGAAGGCCGAGCGGCTGCGAAGACCGGCGCGAAGACCAAGGAGTCGCCAAAGGCCGCTGCCCGAGGCGTCCGAGGCCAACCGTGACGAGTATTGAACCGGATCGGGCGAAACTAGCGCTTGAAAACCGTTGACGGCTTGCCAATTTTCGCTCGCTGATCGATTGTCGAGTCCATCGATCGGCCACATTGCGGTGGCGCCTCAACTTGCGATCTAAAGGACAGCTCATGCGGAGCGCTTCTATCAATCCTTGTGCAAGAAAGTCCCACAAAAATGCGACGGCGCAGCCGCTCGCTCTACATCATAACCGAGCACACGGGCTTGCCCCACGAGGGCAGCCAGCTCGAGCGCACCCGCACGGTGCGAAGCAACGCGCTCGTTCGCTGGTGGATGTGGAACATGGTCTACCACGCCGAGCACCACGCCTATCCGGCTGTTCCTTTCCACCAGGCGCCGCGGCTGCACGCGATCCTCGAGCCGCGCCTGCAAAACGTCTCGCGCGGCTATCTTGCGTTTCACGCCGAGGCCTTGCGGCGCGCGTTTGGGGCCAAGGGCTGAGCGCGATGTGAGCGCCTCAGGGCGCGGTGACGACCAGCTCGCCCATCATGCCGCGCTCTTCGTGCTCGAGGATGTGGCAGTGGTACATCCAGGTGCCGGGGAAGCCGTCAAAGGTCACCAAGATGCGCACAGTCTCGAAGGCGGCGACGTTGATCGTGTCCTGCTTTGCGCGGTAGGGCGCGGCGACGCCGGCCCGCTCAATGGCCTCGAAGAAGAAACCGTGCAGGTGGAAGGGGTGGTCCATCTCGGAGTCGTTGACGATCGTCCAGGTCTGGGTGCTCCCCAAGGTGGCCGTGATCGGGGTAATGTTGGGAAATGCCTCGCCGTTGATGCGAAAGACCGGATCCATGGCGTGGCCGCCATGGCCGCCATCGCCATGGTCCATCGGGTCCTCGCTCAAGACCAGCTCAACCGAGCCGCTGGACTGCGCGAGCGGCGCAAAGCTTGCGAGCGTCGCAGGTAGGGCAGGGGTTGCAACTGGCTCGTGTGCACTGTAGCGAAGCGTGATCAGGGGAAAGGCTGCGGCCGCACCGGTGCCATGGCCACGCTCATAGGGCAATGACATCAGATCGACCTGGCTGGCAGGCGCCCCGGTGGCCGTCACGATCAGATCGACGCGCTCGCCGGGGGTGAGCAAAACCTCGTCGAGCTCGACGGGCGCCTCGAGCAGATGGCCGTCGGTGGCGACCTTGTGAAAGCTGTGGCCGGGCAGGGCGAGGCGAAAAAAGCGCGCCGAGGCCGCATTGACGATGCGCAAGCGGTGGCGCTCGCCAGCCTTCAGATCCTTTATCGGGCGCAGTCGGCCGTTGGCAAAGACGTAGTTGCCCTCGCGCCCGCTCATCAGCGATGCCATGTCGGCGGAGAGCACAATCTTGTTGTTCTCGTCGATATGCATGTCGTGCAAGACGATCAGCTCCTCGCTTGCCACCTCGACGGCGTCGTCGCCCGGGCCGCGCACGACAAGCGCGCCGTAGAGCCCGCGGGCGACCTGCTCGTCGGCGTTCATGTGCGGGTGGTACCAGTACAGCCCCTCGTCTTGGACGACGAAGTCGTACGTGAAGGAGTCGCCGGGCTTGATCGCATTTTGCATGGCGAGCGTGCCGTCCATGGCCGCGGTGATGCGCTGGCCATGCCAGTGCACGGTGGTGTCTTTGGTCAGGCTGTTGGTGAAGTGCACGATCACCCGGTCACCGACCTTCGCCTCGATCAGCGGGCCGGGCACCAGGCCATTGTACGTCCAGGCCTCGACGTGCTTGCCTGGCCGATACTCGAAGCTTGCGATGCGCGCCTCGAGGTGGACCTCGACCACGTCCGGGTCCGCGTTGACGTCCTTGAGCGGCACCAGCGCCCACGGCCCCTCGGAGGCGGGCACAATCACGACATCTGAAGGTGCGCGTTCACCGTGGCCCTCGCTGTGGTCGCCGTGGTTGCCCATGCACGCGGACAAAAGCGTGAGCGCGGCCGCAGCCAGGGAAACACATCGCACAATCTTCTTCACATTAACTCCTTTGGCCTGCTGGTCGGCATGGAGTGTATCAAGACATCGATACGCGATCATCTCAAATCATTGCCAGGCATTGTGATAGGCACTGGCGCTGGCCAATCAACGATTGTTCTTTCGTGGCACGGATCGGTGAACAGATTGCATGGGTAGACTTTGGCCTGGCCGCTGCCCAACGGAGAAGTGGCGATGCAGACAAATCACCACGACCACCACGACCACAAAGGCCACCTCCAGGAGTTTCGCCGGCGCTTCTTCATCGCGCTCGCTCTGACGATCCCGATCCTCATTCTCTCGCCGATGCTTCAGCACTGGGCCGGGGTGCGCGAGCAATTGGCCTTTGAGGGCGAGCTCTTCGTGCTGCTCGCGCTCTCGAGCGTGGTCTATTTCTATGGCGGCTGGCCCTTTCTAAAGGGCCTGGCCCGTGAGCTGAGCGCGCGCAATCCGGGCATGATGACGCTCGTCGCCGTGGCGATCAGCACGGCCTATTTCTACAGTGTGGCCGTGGTGTTTGGCCTTCCAGGCGATGAGCTCTTCTGGGAGCTCTCCACGCTGGTCACGATCATGTTGCTCGGCCACTGGATTGAGATGCGCTCTATTCTTGGTGCCTCGCGTGCGCTCGAGGAGCTCGTGCGCCTGATGCCCTCCGAGGCCCATCGGCTGCGAGACGATGGCAGCGTAGAGGACGTCGCGCTCGATGCATTGCATCCAGGCGACCGCATTTTGATTCGCCCGGGCGAAAAAGTGCCGGCCGACGGACTGGTGTGCTCGGGTCGCTCCGAGATCGACGAGTCGATGCTCACCGGCGAGAGCGTTCCGGTGCTCAAGGGCGAGGGCGAGCTGGTGATCGGTGGGTCGGTCAACGGGGAAGGGGCCTTGACCGTGGAGGTGCGAAAGATGGGCGCCGAGTCCTATCTCTCCCAGGTGATCGAGCTCGTGCGCGAGGCCCAGCAGAGCAAGTCGCGCACCCAGGATCTGGCTAACCGCGCGGCGAAGGTCTTGACCGCCGTCGCGCTCGGCGCCGGCGCGCTCACGCTCTTTGTCTGGTCGACGCTGGTCGGCTCGGCTTTTTCGTTCTCGATCGAGCGCACGGTGACCGTGATGGTCATCGCCTGCCCGCACGCGCTGGGCCTGGCCGTGCCGCTGGTCGTCGCCGTCTCCACGGCGCTTGCGGCCACAAACGGCCTGTTGATCCGCAACCGCGTGGCCTTTGAGCGCGCGCGCCAGATCCAGGCCGTGATCTTCGACAAGACCGGCACGCTCACCAAGGGCGAATTCGGCGTCACCGACGTGCTCGTCTTCGACCAGGACTGGGACGAGCAACGCGTGCTCGAGGTCGCCGCCTCGCTCGAGAGCCAGTCGGCCCATCCGATCGCGCGCGGCATCGCCGCCACCGTCGAGCGCCACCGCCGCGTCGACAACTTTCGCTCCCTGACCGGCCGCGGCATCGAGGGCACCATCGACGGCCAAGACGTCAAGGTCGTCAGCCCCGGCTACTTAAGTGACGCCCAGCGCGGTCTTGACGACCAGCGCATCGAGGCGCTCTCCGAGCAAGGAAAGACGGTGGTCTTCGTGCTTGTTGACGAGCAGCTCGTTGGCGCAATCGCCGTGGCCGACATCATCCGCCCCGAGGCCCGGGCCACGATCGCGCGCCTGCACGCGCTGGGTATCCGCACGATGATGCTCACCGGCGACAACGCCCGCGTCGCCCGCTGGGTCGGCCGCGAGATCGGCCTCGACGAGGTCTTCGCCGAGGTGCTCCCCGACCAAAAGGCCCAGCACGTCAAAGCCGTCCAGGCCCGCGGCCTCACCGTCGCCATGACCGGCGACGGCGTCAACGACGCCCCGGCCCTGGCCCAGGCCGACATCGGCATCGCCGTCGGCGCCGGCACCGAGGTCGCCATCGCCACCGCCGACGTCATCCTCGTGCGAAGCAACCCCGAGGACGTCGTCAACATCATAGAGCTCTCCCGCGCCACCTACCGCAAGATGACCCAGAACCTCGCCTGGGCCACCGGCTACAACATCTTCGCCATCCCCCTGGCCGCCGGCGTGCTCGCCGCCTGGGGGGTGCTACTCACGCCGGCCGCCGGCGCCGTGCTCATGAGCCTGAGCACCGTGATCGTCGCGATCAACGCCCGCCTCCTGCGCTTTGGAGCCCCAAACTGCGAGCTTCCCGCTGACAGGCGTTTGCCCCAGCAAACACGCCAACGTCGGGTGGCCTGAGGGCCCGATCTTTGCGCGGTAACACCCCAAGCTTTTCTGTGATCACCACGATCGCCGTAGGCTCCGCGAGCTCGTCGGCTACGCCGCCTCGAACCGCTTCACCGACGGCTACCGAAGAAACAAACCACCTCCCTGGCGGGAGGCTGCTATGGCTGTACAGGATTGGTTGGCTGGGCACTATGAGGTGTGCGGCAGGCCTGCGCGGAGACTTCGCTAGAATTCGACAGTGCTCTGTACGATGCCGTGCCTGCTGTCGAACTTGCCCAATATCTCCGCAGGCTGGGCGTAATAGAACACCGAGGCCAAAAAGAAACCGATCGCAAAGATCAACAGGGTCGTTCGGACTTGCCAGTCGCGAAACGCGCTGCTTGCGACATGGTGCGCCTGCACAGTGTTTGCTTCCGTTGGGTTGGGTCCGAGGGCGTCGAGCTGGAGCGCTTGGTGGCTTAACCGCTTGAAGTGGAGCACCAGGCCTGTGAGCAGTGAGGCTGCGATTCCTGCGACACACAAGACGGTCAAGAATTCGTATTCGGGCCACCTTGCCTTCGTTTCTGGCCAAGCCACGGTGAAGCTCAGGACAAGGCAGTTGATCGATGCAAAGAACACTGCTGCTGAGGCCTTGATCGTCTTCATTGCTCGTGCTCCGAGTGGATTGCCCGGACAGACAGACCTTAGCAGCGGAGAACGGAGTTGGCAAACCGCTGGGGTGGGCTGCTTGTGGGGCGATTCCGGCAACGATTTGTGGGCCAGCCTCAGCCTAGAGCTGTGGCGAGTACTGCTCGAGGCGGCTCTCCATGCGCCGAACGATCTTCTGGGTTTTTCGAAGGTCTTTTTCGACCAGGGCGTGGCGACGTGTGTCGATTCTGAGCAGACCATTGACGGGGCAGACGCGGGTGATCGCGCTCTCGATGAGCGTGGTTCCTGCGACAATCGCGGCCAGCCCGCCAAGCTCGCCGCGATGGCCGCCCCAGCGTGAGTATCCCAACAGGATTAGAGCCGGGCCGGCGATGCTGCGAGCGATGCGATCGAGGGTACCAACGTTTTCTTTCATGGCTGAATCTCCAGTGGGGCACTCATGGTTGAGTTGATGCTCACATGTTAAGCACTGACGCGGGTCTCACAACTCCAGGGGGCAGCGAGAAGACCGAGCGCACTTGCTTTCTAAAGTCGATGTTTGCACTCTTGCTGTGCGGTTCTTGATTCAGGGCCGAATCCATGTGAGCCAGTGATGCACGATTCCTTGGTACGAGCGAGGCCTGTGGGGCGATTTGGGGTGTTGGCGGGCTCGGGGCGCTGGTGGCCGACGCCGCGCCATCCGTGGGTGATGCACATGCAGTGGCACGATCTGCTGTTTGCGCATTGGACGGTCGATCCGGACGTTTTAAGGCCGCATCTGCCGGCCGGGCTGGAGCTCGACTTGTGGGATGGGCAAGCCTATGTGGGGGTGGTGCCCTTTGGGATGAAGGGGGTGCGCGGGCGCGGGCTGCCGGCGGTGCCGAGCACGGGGGAGTTTCTCGAGTGCAATGTGCGCACGTATGTGACGGCCGAGGACAAGCCGGGGGTCTTCTTCTTTAGCCTCGATGCCGAGAGCCGGCTGGCGGTGCGCGCGGCGCGCTGGTCGTTCGGGCTGCCTTATTTCGATGCCGAGATGGCGATCGACCATCGGACCGACGGGGCGATTGACTACAGCACTCGGCGCACGCACAAAGGCGCGCCGGCCGGTGAATTCAAGGCTACATACGGGCCCTCGGGCGATGTTTTTCGTGCCGAGGCGGAAAGCCTCGACTTCTGGCTCACGGAGCGCTATTGCCTCTACTCCAGCCGAGGTGGATCCACGCTGCGCGCCGAGATCGATCATCAAAGCTGGCCGCTGCAGCGCGCGGTCTGCGAGATTCAGGCCAATACGGTCGCCGAGGGCTTTGGGCTTCATCTCAAAGGACCACCGCTTCATCTGCACTTTGTCAGGTTTTTGGACGTTCGGGCCTGGCTCGTCGAACGCGTACAGATCTAAGTCCCGTCTCACTCTCTTTTTTTGAAGGTCTGTACATGTCCAACTCTATCTCGGCGCGCACTCTCGGCGTTTCCCTGCTTGCTCTGTCGCTGTTAGGGGCTTCGGCATGCGCTGCGCCCAACACCAGTGTGACGGTGAAGGTGCAAAGGCCGGCCAAAGAAGCCCCCAAAGGCGATGGTTTCCTCGAGCACCTGCGCCGCTACTGCGGGCAGGCTTTCGAAGGAGAGCTGGTCAAAGACGAGCCCGCCTCGAGCGCGGCAGACTGGGGTGGTAATCGGCTGGTGATGCACGTACAGCACTGCTCGCCAGACGAGATTCGCGTGCCGTTTCATGTGGGCACCAATCGCTCGCGCACCTGGATCGTGCGCCGCGACGGCCATCGCCTCGAGCTTCGCCACGATCATCGCCACGAGGACGGCTCGCCCGACGCAATCACGCTCTACGGCGGGTTCTCGATCGACGAGGACTCCGATCCTACAAACGTTCGCCGCTTCCCGGCCGACGCCGACACCGTCGCTATGATGCCCAAGGTGGCGACCAATGTCTGGACGATGTCCTTTGGTGACGAGACCTTCGTCTATCAGCTTCAACGCAAGGAGGAGGGCCGCATCTTTCGGGCGAGCTTCGATCTCTCCAAGCCCGTGACGCCGCCGCCTCTTCCGTGGGGCTACGAGAAAGACTGACGCCCTCCAAACGGAGTTTTTCGATGAACACAAAACTCGAACGTGCTCGTGGCTGTTTGCTCGGCCAGCTCGCTGGCGACTCGCTGGGCAGCCTGGTGGAGTTTAAGACGCCGGCCGAGATTCGGCGCGCCTACCCCAAGGGCGTGCGCGAGCTCGCTGACGGCGGCACCTTCGATACGCTGGCCGGCCAGCCGACCGACGACTCGGAGATGGCCCTGTTGCTGGCGCGCTTGCTGGTTGAGCGTGGCAGCTACGATCCGAAGCTCGCCTTTGATGCCTACGTCTTTTGGCTGGACAGCGGTCCGTTTGACTGCGGGATGACGATCTCGGCGGCGCTTCGCGGCCGGCCCAATGACCAGAGCCAGGCCAACGGCGCGATGATGCGGATCAGCCCGTTGGCGATATTTGGGGCCAACTTTGAGCTCGACCAGGTCGCCCAGTGGGCGCGCCAGGACGCGGCGCTCACCCACCCCAACCCGGTCTGCGTGCAGGCCAATGCGCTCTTCGCGATGGCGATTTCCGAGGCCATTCGTACCGGAAAGGGCGGCGCGGCGATCTATGCCGACATTTTGGGTTGGGCCACGGCCATGGCGGTCGAGCCGGCGCTGATGGCGGCGATCGAGGGCGCAGCCCAGGGTCCGCCCGAGGATTACGTGCACCAGCAGGGTTGGGTGCTGATCGCCTTCAAAAACGCGCTGTGGCAGTTGCTGCACGCCTACAACCTGGAGCAAGCCGTCGTCGACACGGTCATGCAGGGCGGCGACACCGACACCAACACCGCGATTTGCGGGGCGCTGCTCGGCGCGATTTACGGCGAGCAGGCCGTGCCCGCGCAGTGGGTCGAGGCCGTGCTCAATTGCCGGCCAGACGCGGCCAATGCGCGCGCGCACAGGCCGCGACCGCAGGTGTTCTGGCCGGTCGACGCGTTGGAACTGGCAGATGGTTTAGTTTTTGGAGAGGACAAGTGATGAATGCGACGAGAAATATAGGTGGTCTCGCGATGGCCGGCTTGCTGGTGAGCACTTTTTTGACGGGCTGCCCGGCCGGCTCCTCGGGTCAGATTACCAATGAACAGGCTGATAACCTGGACTTCGTCGATGAAAAACAGGTTGTCTTCGTGGAGACCGACGGCGGCCTCATACGCATCCAGGTCGATGGGACGGAAAAGCGCAAGATCTATGGCAGCGAGTACAGCTTCCAGGCCGTGGCCTCCGATCAGTCGCTCTGGGCATTGGGTGATTCCGAGTCGAATCTGTTCTTGATGTACGGGCCAGGCGGCGAGTTGCACCGGGTCTCGCAGTTGGACAAGCGCAGCTCGTCGGTGGCGATCAGCCCGGACGGCTTGCGCGTGGCCGTCTCGCGCCACGCAAACTTCGATCTGGCGCAGTCCGCACGAATAAACGACGATCGCATCTATCTCATCGACGCCCAGTCTCGTGAGGTCACGCAGCTCAAGCCCACAAGCGCTGAGTGGCTCACTCGCCTGGACTGGAGCAAGGATGGCACGGCCCTCTACGGAAGTTCGCACGACCGCAATTTTCGCATCGATCCGCTGAGCAATGCGCGCGAGACACTCGCGACGTTTCCGGTGGATGACACCCATGTGACGCGCAAAGCGCCCCGTGAGTGTGCGGCGACAGGAGCGCGTTTGGTCATGCGAAACGACGAGGGAGTCGATATTCATCGCGGTGAGGACGAGGTCGAGCGCTTGGTAGTAATCGAGGGGCGAGAACGTGGATTTCACGACTATCAAGCGAGCGTTGGCAACTTCTTCTTCACCGAGTCCTGCAACTACGTCGTCTTCGTTTTTGATGGCGCCGTCTGGCTGGCCGACGTCAAGACGAAGGTTGTCGGGCGTCTGATCGAGGGCGGTCGCACCTGGCGGTTTTGAACGAGCTGGCAAACGCATGGTGTGTTGCCGGCTGATTTACGCAATTGATTGACGGAGAGCGTGATGCTCAAGCGAATTGTATTTCTGATGTTTGTAGCGCTGTTTTTGAGTCTGACCGCGTGTCCCGCAGAGCCTGAAGTCGAGGGCACCCCGGACGTGGCCTCGAACAACACCGAGGGTGACACGAGCCAGCCCGACACGGACGAGAACAACACAACGGCCGACACCGGCAACAACACGAACCCGGACACGGACGATAACAACACGAACACGAACCCGGACACCGGCGACAACGACACCGGCGGTGAGGCGGCCAACTGGTGCCCAAGCTACCGCGTCCCGACCGAGCAGCTGTGCCGTGAACATGACGACTGCACCGACAATCAGGGTCACTGCTATCCTCCCGGCCTCAATCCGTCCTGCGGCGCCTGCTTCCAGACCGCGCGCGACTGCGAGTCCACCGACGCCAAGAGCTGCGGCGAGGGCGAGCTGTGCGAATCCTACCACCCCGAGTGTCCCTGTGACGGCGAAGAGCTCAGCACGCGCTGCGTCGTCGATTGCCGCGACGACGCCAGCGTCTGCGACGACAGCCAAAAGTGCAACGACGAGGGCTTTTGCGTCGTGCTTCGCTGTGACACCGACACCGTCAGCTGCCCGACCGACGCGAGCTGCACGCCCAACGACGCCGCCAGCGACAAGCACGGCTGCCTGCGCAAGAGCTGCGAGGCCGACGATGACTGCTCCTGCGGAGCCTGTGTTTTTGGCCGCTGCTTCGAGGGCCCGGGCCGCTGCGAGTTGCCCCGGCCCTGAGCCCTGGCCACCCCCGTTTACTCGATCAGTATTCACATAGTCGGGTCCCTTGAGGGCCCGGCCCTGGGGGCCCGCTGCCAGAAGTGTGGCGAATTCAGTCGCCATTCGGTGAGCGGCTGGTGGTCATGGGATTGGCACTGGGTGTGCTAACCTGCTAGTGCTTGAGCTGCTCGAACACCATTCATCCTGATAACTCCAATCCAGGGAAGGCTCGCCGCCATGTCAATCAAAGCTCAGCTCACCACCACGTTGCTCCTGAGCTTCGCGCTCGCCTGCTCGCCAGCTGAGAGACCGAGTAACGAAGACAGGGACACGGGCGACGTCAGCGTGTCGGACGCGAAGGACATCGGGTCGATTGAGGATGAAGACGGCAACGGGTCACAGGACGACCCGACGGAAGACGAGACCGACGCGTTGGAGGGCTGCCACTATGATTGCTTCGGCGGCTACGCGTGCCGAGAGGGGAGCGTCTACGAGTTTGATTACGGGGCGCTTTCTTGCGACGAACCTGGCTACGATGAGCTCGTCAAAGGTTGCACGGAGGGCTGGCTTGTCGGGCAGTGCGAGTTTGGTTGTGCCTCGGAGATTCCGGATCTTCAATCGTGGGAAGCCCACTGGACGATCGCCTGCGGGCGAGCTGAGGGCCCTCGGCTCGAGGTGCTGCCATCGAGCGTGCGCTTTGCTCGCCATGCGCCGCCTGAGCGCGCCTTCCAGACGCTGCGGCTGATCAACGTCGGCCAGGGGCCCCTGATCTTGTACGAGGCACCGGAGTACACGGGCGGTGTGGATTTTCGTATCGAGTTGCCAGGCGCCGACTATCCGTTGACCTTGGAGACCGACCAGGTGCTCGATATCAACGTCGTGTATGCGCCAAGGGGCGCCCACGCCGAGCAGGGCGAGATCGTGATCCTCACCAACGACGTGCGCGATCCCGATGCCGAAGACAGGACGCAAGCCGTTCACAAGGTCAGCGTCGAGGCCAACATCGAGGGGCCGTGCATTCAGGCCGACCGATACATGCTCAATCTGGGAAGCGTGCCTCTAGGTGAGAGGGCGAGCGATTCGATCACGCTGAGAAATTGCGGCACGCAGCCGCTGAACGTCAGTGACCTCGTTGTGATCTGGAATTCGGCGAGCTTCTCAGCGGACACCGGCTCTTGGAATGGCAGCATTGGCGTCAATGAAAGCGCGAGCTTTCTCGTACATTTTACGTCGTTTCGAGCGGGCACCCAGCTCGGCAAGCTCCTCGTCTCCAGCGACGACCCCTTGCAGCCCGAGTTCGCGATCGACCTTGTCGCGCACGGCGCCGAGGGCACATGCTCGAACGCAGTGGCGCGGGCATCGCTCAGCGATGGATCGGTCGTCGATCGGCAGCAGCTCAGCGCCAAACCGCTTCAGACGGTCATCCTCGATGGCATAGCCAGCCGCAGCGTTGACGGTCATATCGTCTCCTACGAGTGGGAGGTCTTGGAAAAGCCGCCGGGCGCGAACGTGACGCTGGGGCCGGTGGCCGGCGACGACACGCTGAGAACACGCCAGTTTCGCCTCACGTCGGTTGGCACGTACCGGATCGGGCTCAACGTCGTCGACAGCGACGGCTTTCGCTCGTGCACGCAATCCGTGGTGACGATCTTGGTTCGCCTCTGGAACCGTAAGGTGCAAATCGAGTTGACGTGGACCAATCCGGCCGATCCCGATGAGAGCGACGATGTCGGCAGCGACCTCGACTTGCACCTGACCAAGATGGGCCCCGGACAATGGTTCATGGCGCCATACGATGTGTACTACAACAACGCCAACCTTGGCGGCGACCCAATCTGGAACCCGGAGTCGCCGCGTATGGAAATCGACGTCACCGCGGGCGTCGGCCCTGAGATCATCTCGCTCGACGATCTGGATGACTGTCAGTGGTACGCCGTGGGCGCCCACTATTACCGAGAGATATTCGGCACGGCATACGCGTCCGTGCGCATCTATGTCGACTCGCAGCTCGCTTTCGAGCGCCGTGACATGCCCATGACGACTGGTGGCCAATTTATGACTACTGGCCAATTCTGGGACGTGGCGCGCATTCACTGGAAGGATGGCAAGGCGACGATTTTGGCCGTCGACACCTCGCATGTGACATCGTCGGTCGGCCAAGCGCCCCAGGTCTCGGAGAATATGTCGGGGAGCGGGCTGTGCACGAGCCAGAGCCTCTATTGAGCCTGCCGATTCATGTTGTTGACATCGCGCATGGCCGCGGTCATTGTGGTTGGCATCGGTTCTTACAGTTGTAGCGGGGGATCGAGGGTAGTCTTCACTCTCGTCTCACTGATGCGAGCTGTTGGCTGATGGTGAGACCTGATGTCCAGGGAGGGACGTCATGGTCCACATGAATTTGTTTCTTGCTCCAAACTCGCCGGCACACAGACCCAAAAATCTCGGGTGGCCAGTCCTTGCTGCGCTGGTAGCGCTTGGGGGCTGTTTTCCGATCGACGACAGCGAACAGCAGCAAGAGCCGGTCGTGGTCGAGGCGGCGCGCTGTTTATGGGCGAGCCTGGGGGCCGCATCGGCAAAGCCCTTTGAAGACGTCGCGCTTACGGTGTTCTCCGCTGGCGAGGATCTTGGTCGGCTGTTTGCCGAGGTGCGCATCGAGGGGGGCGACGAGGTCTACTACACGACGGTCTATCGCAACGACGATGGCGACCATGTGCTGATCGCGCCGTTTTACGCCGGGGGAATCGAGGGCGGGCCGGTGCAGCTTCGGGTCATGGGCGAAGACTTTGTGTGTCCGGGAAGCCACACGCTCGCAATCGGGGCGATCGCGCGCGCGCCGGGCACGCTGGCGGCCGTGTCGGGCGCAACGCTGGCGTTGGTCGAGGCTCAAGCGCAGGCGCTGGGCTTTGAGCTCGAGGGGCTTCGCGTCGATGATCTGGGCGATCTGCCGAGCTCGTTGGTGGGGCCGGCGGTGGCGCTCGGGGGCCTCGATGACGCTGACAATCCTTACACGCTGGCGCGCATCGCCATGGGCAATGCCCCGAACAGCGCCGAGCTCGCCGATGGCATGGAGCTGGCCGAGGCCTTGCTAGCCCATGTCGGGCTGCTCAAGGAGCTCGAGGTCGAGCTTGAGGGCTACCGTGCTTTGGGCGAGCCACCCGAGGCGCATCGCTTCGAGCGCGCCGAGGCGCTCTCGACGCGCAGCCAGGCGCTGTGCGGGGAAGGCTTTGTGCGGGTGTCGTTTAGCAGCGCGGAGGAGCTGAGCTATTATATGCGGCTGGCCCATATCAACAGCCAGGCTCAAGACCCTCGCGTCAAGCACTCGTTGGACGCGCTGCTCCTGGGCGCAGCGGTGCTCGGCGGGCCAGTCATCCAGGCGGTCGCCGCCGTGATCGGTTTGACCATGCAGATCGTGAACGCGGCGCGCGAGGCTTTCGCGAACACCTTGCCCTCGATGATCACCGGCCAAAGCCTGGACATCACGCACGCGGCCTTTGGCGAGGACTCCGAGGAGCAGGGCCGCTGGAGTAATTACACGGTGGTGGCGAGCAGCAGGGGGTGGAATCCGACCGCAGCGATCTTCGGGGTTGTGGTCAACGCGATAGGCTCGGTGCTGGCCGGCAAGCAGCTCGTAGACAGCCTGGGCAAGGTCGCCCAGCATACCGACGTGATTAAAAACCTTGCGACCATGAGTGCCCAGAACAAAGCCCAACAATTGCTCGAGCAAAGGGCGCGCGATGCGCCCGACGAGGGCATCTGCATCGTGGCGCCCTCGGTGTGGCGGCCGGTCGACCTGACCCACGGTGGCTGGGCCGTGGCCAGGTATCGCGAGGCTATCCAGTTGGCGCGCGTCTCCAACACGCCCTTGGAGGCGGGCCAGCATCCGCCTTATGAGCCGGCCCGGGTGGGCGCCGGTACGCTGGCCGTGTTTGCCGAAGAACACCTGTTTCCCGGTGAGAACAACGAGTTGAACTCGCTTCGGCGGCTCACGGTCAACGTCAACGCGATCAAGGTGGTGCTCGAGCCCTCCCACGGCCTGCTGCAGCCCGGCCAAAGCCTGCAGATCACGAGCACGGTCTTCAACGCCAACGACAAGCGGCTGCTCTGGGATCTGATCAGCGACTCGGGCACGCTCGAGGTGGCCCTCGACGGGCGCTCGGCGACACTCACCGCGCCCGACGATGTGGCGGCGTTTCCCGTCGTCGTGCGCGCGCGCAGCCGCTCGCAGATGGGACTGCGCTCCCCGGCCCTGTACCCGCAAGGGCGCACGCGCCCCGAGCGCGAGGGCCACGGATTCTATCAAAGCAGCCCGGAGGTGGTGCTGTTGCCGCGAGCGGCCACCCTGCGCCCAGGTGACACACAGCAGTTCGTGGCCGAGACCCTGGGTGCGCCAGACGATGCGATGGTGTGGTCAACGAGCGGTGGCGCGATCGATCAACACGGCCTGTTCAAGGCCACCGACAAGGGGGTGTTTGTGGTCACGGCCAAGAGCAAGAGCGATCCGAAGCTTACGGCTTCGGCGGCGGTGACCGTCACCGAGCGCTCGTGTTTCTGGTGGTTCAGTGTGCTCGGACCGCTGCGCTACCATGCGGCAGGCTCGTTTGGCGTCACAGCGGTCGATAATGGCAACGGGTTAGCTCTGGGTCTTGGCCCGGCCAGCGGCGCGAACCTGCAGATTCGAAGCATCGATCTGGCCGGCGCCGGCCCGGGCACGCTGGGAAGCTTCGAGATGCACAGCTTTTCGGTCCAGCTCTCGGAGGCGAGCTGGCTTGGAAACGCGCTGCTCTCGATCCCGGAATTGCCCGCGACCTTGACCATCTCCGCCTGGGACGACAACCATCACATGACGGCGGACTTTCAAGGCACGGCCGTCGTGTTCAAGTCGCTCCTCGAGGAGGATCCCATCTTCGTGCAGGTGTCCGCCCATGTGAGCACGTACGTCAACAGCCTCAGTGACTTTATGAGCTTTGCGAACAACTGCACGGTCGCGGACTGAGCGTCTCGCTTGGGCAGCGGGTACGCGGCGCGCTGGTGAGCGCAAACCACGCCAAGCCAAAAGGCGACGAGCTACTTGACGATCATGACCGGGCAGCCGGCGTCGTGGGCGACGCGGTGGCTGACGCTGCCGAGCAAAACGGCGCTGACCGGGCCGAGCCCGCGGCTGCCGATGACGATCAGGTCGATGCCACGGGCAGCGGCAATCTCGACGATCTTCTGAGCAGGGTCGCCCAGAGCGACCTCGAGTCGATAGGGTAGGCCGGCCTCGGTGAACTTGCTCTCGATCGAGGCGATTGTGGCGTGGGCTTCGGCCTCGAGCAGCGACTTGATGTCGAGGTTGGCCTGCAGGAGCTGGCCGCGCGAAGGTGCCTGCGAGCTGACATGCAAGAGCGTGACGTGGGCGTCGCTGAGCTCGCGAGCAAGACCCAGGGCGGCATCGGCGGCGCGCTCGGCGTGCTCGGAGCCGTCAGTGGCCAGCAGAATCCTTTGAAACATGGCAAAAACCTCTTGAATTAGTGGCCCGAGGGAGCGCCGAGACCGATGCGGTCGACGATCTGCTGACTCTCGAGGTTGAGCCCGACGATCGATACCTTCTTGCCAACCTGCTGGTACTTGCCCATCAGGCGCGCGATTGCGGCGACGGCCGAATGGTCCCAGACGTGCGACGCCGAGAAATCGATCTCGACGCTCTCGGGGTCTTGGGCAACGTCGAAGAGCTCGGCAAAGTCGGTCGTGGTGGCAAAGAACATCTGGCCGTGCACGGCGTAGCGCTTGGTGCCGCTGGCCAACAGCTCGTCGATCATCGAGATCTTGGCCATCTTCCAGCCGAAGATCACAGCGCTCAAGACCACGCCCACACCCACGCCCTTGGCCAGATCGTGGGTGTAGACGACTACGGCAACGGTGGCCACCATCACCAACGAGTCGGCAAAGGGTACGCGGCGCAAATCCTTGAGCGATTGCCAGTCAAAGGTGCCAATCGAGACCATGATCATCACGCCCACGAGCGCCGCCATCGGGATCTTGGTGACGATGTCGCCGAGCACGAGGATGAGAAACATCAAAAAGCTGCCGGCCACCAGCGCCGAGAGCCTGCCGGTGCCGCCGGATTTTACGTTGATCACCGACTGGCCGATCATGGCGCAGCCGGCCATACCGCCAAAAAAGCCGCTGACGATGTTGGCGATGCCCTGGCCGCGAAGCTCGGTATTCTTGTTGCTCTTGGTGTCGGTCATCTCGTCGACGATCGTCGCCGTGAGCAGCGATTCGAGCATACCGACCAGCGCCAAAGTGAGCGAGTAGGGCAAGATGATCATCAACGTCGCAAGCGAGATCTCGATGTTTGGCAGCGCAAAGAGCGGGAAGGCGCGCGTGATCGGGCCCATGTCGCCAACAGTCTGCAGGTTGAAGCCCATGAAGAGCGAGAGCGCCGTGATCGCGATGATCGCGACCAGCGCCGAGGGCACCGCTTTGGTGATCCTGGGTAGCCCGTAGATGATCGCGAGCGTGGCGGCGACGAGGCCATACATCAGCCAGCCGGCGCCCACAAAATAGGGCAGCTGCGCCATGAAGATCAGGATCGCCAGGGCGTTGACGAAGCCCAGCATCACCGAGTGCGGCACAAAGGAGATGAAGCGCCCGAGCTTCAAGACCCCGCAGCCGATCTGGATAAGCCCGGTCAACACGGTGGCCGCGAGCAAATACTCGAGGCCGTGGTTGGCCACCAGCGTGACCATGAGCAGGGCCATGGCGCCGGTGGCCGCCGAAATCATTCCGGGCCGGCCGCCAACAAAGGCGATCGTGCACGCGATGCAAAACGAGGCGTACAGGCCGACCATAGGGTCGACGCCTGCGATGATCGAAAATGCGATGGCTTCGGGAATCAGGGCGAGGGCGACGGTCATTCCGGCTAGTACGTCGAGTCGGACGTTAGCAAACCAGGTGTTCTTCAAGCGTTGAAACAAGAGCTACTTCCTTATTTTAGTGCGGCCAACAGGGGACAGGGCATCTATCCTACATCGCAGGGGAGGACAAGTTTATTCGGCCCACGATTTTGGCTAGTGGGGCGTTTAGGGCGCTTGACGTGGTGATTGACAGCGCCAGCCTCCTTTCTTAGACTCGCGTGCCTTTTGGGGTCCGCTTTATCGGGTCAATACCAAGGGCTTCTCGCATGCTCGTGACGCGCTCGCGTCCGCATGATCACATAAGAAAAACGAAATCATCTCAATATGACAAAATCCAAAGATTCAACCGACGCTGCCGCTGTGAGCAAGGCCGACGAGGCCGCGCGCGCCAGCAAGGATAAGGGCGCGCGCTTGTCGCTGGCCGGGCTCAAGTGGTTCGAGGCCGACGCCGCGCCGATCTGGCGTGACCGGGCGATCGTGTTGTTCGTCGTGGCCGTGATCTTCTTGCCGTTTCTGGGCAGCTTTGGGCTCTGGGACCCCTGGGAGACGCACTACGGCGAGGTCGGCCGCCAGATCACCGAGCGCAACGACTGGATCAGCACGTGGTGGGGCAGCCACTGGGCCGGCGCCGGTGGCGCGGTCGAGGGGACCTTCTTTTTCTCCAAGCCCATTTTGCTGATGTGGATGATGGCCATCGGCATCGAGATCTTCGGCGTCAACGATTTCGCCATACGCATCGGCGTGGCGCTGGTGGCGATGCTGGGCGTCTTGCTCGTTTACTCGGCCGGCGCGAGCGTCTTCAGCCGGCGCGTGGGATTCTTGATGGCCGGCGTGCTCTCGACCTCGCCGTTCTGGTTCTTTTTGGGGCGCCAGGCGCAGACCGACATGCCTTTTGTCGGTCTGATGACCGTGGGCATGTGCTTTTTCTTGATGGGCGTGTTCGGCAAGGACCGCAAGCTCGTGGCCGACAAGCTCAGCTATGTGCTCACCCTGGGCTGGGTCGGCGCGGTGGTGATTCCTCAGATATCGCTCGTGCTGGTCGGCCTGTCGCGCTGGCGCGGGGGTGATTCGCGGGTGATGGATACGCTGACCAGCCCGGCCATCACCTCGGTGATCGCCGGGGCCGTGCTGCTCGGCATTGGCGCGCTCGTGCTGCTCGCAGCGCTTTGGAAGGGGCGAAGCCCGACGTGGCGCTTTCGCCTGGGCCTGGCCTCGGCGGCCTCGGTTTGGGGGCCGCTGTTGGTGTTGCTCGTGGTCTTGGTGATCGAGGGCTCGAACAAGCTGGTGGCGCTCAACGGCTGGTTTAGTTGGGGGCCGACGCAGGCCGCGCTCTATGCCAGTTGTCTGGGTGTGGCCGTCTACTGGACGATCGCGCGCCCGACGCTCGAGCGGGGCAGGCTCTACCTGCTCACCTTTTATGTGTTCATCGGCCTGGCAACACTTGCCAAGGGCTTGCTGGGTTTCATGTTGCCGGGCGCAATCTTGTTCTTCTACATCCTGCTCACGCGTGAGTGGCGCCTGCTCAAGGAGGTCGAGCTCTTTCGCGGTATCCTGATCTTCATCGCGGTGACCTTTCCCTGGTATGCGGCGATGCTGATTCGCCATCATCCGGGCTTCTGGCAGCGCTTCTTTGTGCACGATCACTTCAAGCGCCTGGCCAGTGGCGTGCATCAGCTCACCACCGGCAGCTTCGAGCATTTTGCGCGCTGGCTGGGCTACGGGCTCTTTCCCTGGGCGGCGTTCATCCCGGCGGCCTTCGCTCGCCTCTTTGGCGGGCGCGCGCTTCGCATGGACGACGATCGGGGCCGTGCCACGCTGGTGCTGGTGTTGTGGGCCGTGCTGGCCTTTACGCTGTTTACGCTCTCGAGCACGAAGTTTCACCACTACATCTTTCCGGTCGTGCCGGCCGTGGCCATGTTGGTGGCGCTGGCGCTCGACGATCTGCTCGATGGCGACGTGGCCGACTCCTGGCCGCTGTATCTGGTGGGCGTGGGCATCATGGGCATCGTCGCCTGGGACATCATCGACGATCCGCAGATGCTCAAGAATCTGTTTACCTATCAGTACGACCGCGAGTGGGATCACGGCGGCTGGGATAGCTCCTTTCGCTGGTGGATCGCGGCGCTGATCGCCCCGGGATTCTTAGGCTCAACCTGGTTGTTGACCCGCAACAGGCGTATGCGTCGCGCCGGCGTAGGCTTGCTCTTGGCCAGCGGCTTTGCCCTGGCCGTCTTTAGCCTCAACGTCTACATGCCCAAGATTACGAGCACCTGGAGCCAGAAGGGCCTGTGGGATCGCTACTACGAGCTTTGCACCAAGACCGACGGGCCGCCAGGCTCGGACAAGCGCAAGCATTACTGCGAGGAGCCGGCCGTCTCTTACAAGCTCAACTGGCGCGGCGAGACCTACTACACCGCCAACGAGGTCGTGCCCATTCGCAGCGACAACGACTTTACCCAGCTTTTGGGCCAGGTCGGCGACGATGGAACCTTCTACGGGATCATGGAGCTCAGCCGCTTTCGCGGGGAGTTTCAGCGCAAGTTGCCCGAGAAGTACAAGGATCGCTCGTGCGTGGTGCACGACGACAACCTGAAGTTCGTGCTGGCTAAGGTGCCCTGCGAAAAAGACGACCCGAATCGACTGGAGCCAGCCGATCGCACACGCGTAAGGCGGTGAACTGACGCGGCCAAACATGGCCGCTTGGACTTCCCTTTGGGCGCTGGAGCTGTTAGCCTCGCGTCGCTTTGGTAGAGTGAGAAAAAGGCCACGGGCCTCAAATTATACGAATGTGTAGACACAACTCGTCTCAAGGTCTTCAACGGAGATAGCCATGACCACAGCGAAGTTAAATCTTAACGGCAATGACTACGAGTTTTCCGTTGTCACGGGCAGCGAGGGTGAGGTCGGCATCGACATCAAGTCGCTGCGCTCGGCGAGCGGCGCGATCACCCTCGATCCGGGCTACGGAAACACGGGTTCTTGTGAGAGCGCCATCACCTTCATCGACGGTGAGGAAGGCATCCTTCGCTACCGCGGCTACCCGATCGAGGAGCTCGCCGAGCAGTCGACCTTCGAGGAGGTGATGCATCTCTTGATTTACGGCCATCTGCCCAATGCCAGCGAGCTGCAAAGCTTCGAGGGCAAGCTCCAGGAGCAGGCCCACGTTCACGAGGACGTCAAGCAGCTGATCGACGGCTTTCCGGCCAATGCTCACCCGATGGCCGTGATCAACGCTCTGGTTGCAGCGCTTCCGGGCTTTGAGTCCGATGCCAGCGACGACGAGCAGGACATCATCCGCCTGATCGCGCGCGTCAAGACGCTGGCTGCCTGGGCCTACCGGCGCTCGGCGGGCCTACCCTACGTGGCCTCGGCACCGGGCTTGAGCTACTCGGCGGACTTCATGCACATGATGTTCGGCAGCCAGGGCGCCAAGCCCAGCGTCTCGCCCGAGGTCGAGAGCGCGATCAACAAGTTGCTGATCTTGCACGCCGACCACGAGCAAAACTGCAGCACCTCGACGGTGCGCATGGTCGGCAGCTCCGGGGCGACGCTGTACGCCGCGATCGCGGCCGGCATCGGCGCGCTTTCTGGCCCGCTGCACGGCGGCGCCAATCAGGCCGTGATCGAGATGCTCGACATGATCGACAAAGACGGCGGCGACCACGACAAGTACATGGCCATGGCCAAGGACAAGAGCTCGGGCTTTCGCCTGATGGGCTTTGGCCACCGCGTCTACAAGAACTTCGATCCACGCGCGCGCATCCTGAAGCGCTCGGCAGACAGTGTGCTCGAGGCCCTGGGCGTCAATGACCCGATGCTCAACATCGCCAAGCAGCTCGAGCAGGTCGCGTTGAGCGACTCGCACTTTGTCGACCGGCGCCTCTACCCCAACGTCGATTTCTACAGCGGCATCATCTACCGCGCTTTGAACATCCCCACCGAGATGTTCACCGTGATGTTCGTGCTCGGCCGGGTTCCTGGCTGGATCGCGCACTGGCGCGAGATGCGCCTTGATCCGACCACACGCATCCATCGCCCGCGCCAGATCTACACCGGGTCGACCAAGCGCTCGGTCGAGCGGCTCTCGGAGCGCTGAGCGACAAAGGCCCTGAATTGAAAAACCCCGCAGGCTTTGAGCCTGCGGGGTTTTTTCGTTTCTAGTCAGGCGCTTAGAGCGGGATGTTGCCGTGTTTCTTGGGCGGGAGCTGCTCGCGCTTGTTCTGGAGCATCTCGAGGGCCTGTATCAGGCGCGGGCGGGTGTCCGAGGGCTGGATCACCTCGTCGATGTAGCCGAGCTCGGCGGCCTTGAAGGGGTTGGCGAACTTCTCGCGGTAGTGGGCGACGAGCTCGGCCTTCTTGGCCACCGGGTCGGCCGCCTCGTCGATCTCCTTTCGAAAGATGATGTTGACGGCGCCGTCGGGGCCCATCACCGCGATCTCGGCGGTGGGGTAGGCGTAGTTGATATCGGCGCCGATGTGCTTGGAGCTCATGACGTCGTAGGCGCCGCCGTAGGCCTTGCGCGTGATCAGGGTGATCTTGGGCACGGTGGCCTCGGCAAAGGCGTAGAGCAGCTTGGCGCCGTGCTTGATGATGCCGCCGTACTCTTGATCGACGCCGGGCAAGAAGCCGGGAACGTCGACCAGCGTGATGATCGGGATGTTGAAGGCGTCACAAAAGCGCACGAAGCGCGCGCCCTTGACGCTGGCGTTGATGTCCAGACAGCCAGCCAGGTGGGCGGGCTGGTTGGCGACGATGCCCACCGAAAAGCCACCCAGACGAGCAAAGCCCACGACCATATTGCGCGCGAATTGCTCCTGGACCTCGAAGAAGTAGCCGTCGTCGACGACGCGGTTGATCACGTCCTTGATGTCGTAGGGCTTGGAGGGATTCTCGGGCACGATGGTGTCGAGGGCCTCGTCGCGCCGGTTGCGGTCGTCGCTGGTGGGGACAAAGGGCGCATCGTCGGTGTTGTTCGACGGGATAAACGAGATGAGCTGGCGGATCTGGGCGAGGCACTCCTCTTCGGTTTGCGACTCGAAGTGGGAGACGCCGCTCTTCTCGCTGTGCACGTGGGCGCCACCGAGCTCTTGCTTGGTGACCTCCTGGCTGGTGACGGTCTTGACGACGTCGGGCCCGGTGATGAACATGTAGCTCGTCTCCTGGACCATGAAGATGAAGTCGGTGATCGCCGGGCTGTAGACGGCGCCGCCGGCACACGGTCCCATGATCGCCGAGATCTGGGGGATGACGCCGCTTGCGCGCGTGTTGCGAAAGAAGATGTCGGCGTACCCGGCCAGGCTGACCACACCTTCCTGGATGCGCGCGCCGCCGGAGTCATTGAGCCCGATCACGGGAGCGCCGCACTTGACGGCCAGATCCATGACTTTGCAGATCTTTTCGGCGTAGGCGCCGCTCAAGCTGCCGCCAAAGACGGTGAAGTCCTGGGCAAAGACGTAGACGAGGCGGCCATCGACCTTGCCGTAGCCTGTGACCACGCCGTCGCCGGGGATCTTGTTCTCATCCATGCCAAAGTCGGCACAGCGGTTGGTGACGAGCTTGTCGAGCTCGGCAAAACTGCCGGGATCGAGCAAGAGATCGATGCGCTCTCGGGCGGTGAGCTTGCCGCCGGCGTGCTGGCGGGCGATGCGCTCGGCGCCACCGCCGAGCTCGGCTAACTCGTTGAGTCGTTTTAGCTTGGCAATGTTGGCGTTCATCTCGCGCTCCGTGTTTTTGGCCTCTTAGGCCTTGGCCTTCTTGGTTTTCTTGGCCGGCTTCTCTTTTTTGGCGAGCGCGCGGTAGTAGGCTTCTTCGTATTGGATGGCCGATGTGGCCCAGGAGAAGTCCTCGCGCATGGCGCTGACCATCAGGGGGCGCCAGCGCCGGTAGTTGCGGTACATCTGGGAGGCGCGCGAGATCGCCTCGATCAGCGCCTCCTTGGTGTACTCGTGGAAGACAAAGCCCGAGCCCGTCTCGCCGTCTTTGCCCGCGTCGATGACCGTGTCGGCCAGGCCTCCGGTGGCATGCACGATCGGCAGCGTGCCGTAGCGCATCGCGTAGATCTGGGTCAGTCCGCAGGGCTCGAAGCGGCTGGGAATGAGCAGCATGTCGGCGCCGGCCTGGATCTTGTGGGCCTTCTCCTCGCTGTAGCCGAGGTTGACCGCGACGCGACGCGGGTATCTCTTGGCCAGACGCTCGAGTGACTTGGTGTACTCGTTGTTTCCATCGCCAAGCACGACGAACTGGAAGCCCTGCTGCTCGTCCTCAAAGCCTGCGAGCAGCTCCTCGAGGGCGGGGATCAGGATATCGAGACCCTTTTGCTCGGTCAGCCGGCTGATCATGGCCAGCGTGGGCAGGGTGGGGCGAATCGGCAGGCCGAACTCGTGTTGCAGCTCGGCCTTGTTGCGACGCTTGCCGTTGAGCTCCTCGATGTTGTAGCGCACCGGGATGTAGCGATCGACGGTGGGGCCCCAGATGCTGTAGTCGGCGCCGTTGAGGATGCCGACCAGATCGCCGGCGCGGCCCTTGAGCGCGTCGTGCAGCCCAAAGCCCTTGTCTTCGGTCTGAATCTCCTTGGCGTAGGTCGGGCTAACAGCAGTGATCACATCGGCGTGCAAGATCGCGGACTTGAGGAAATTGACCTTGCCCTCCTCGTCGAGCAGCTCGTCGGTCGACTCAAAGCGCTTGGGCAGCCCTGTGGCCTTGAAGGCCGCCTTGTCGAAGCTTCCCTGGTAGGCCAGGTTGTGCAGCGTCAGCACCGTGGCGACCTGATCGAGCTCACCTTCGTAGTAATAGTCTTTGTAGACCGGGGCGAGCGCGGTGTGCCAGTCGTTGCAGTGGATCACCTCGACGGGCAGGTTGAGCTGGCGAGCGAACTCGACGACTGCGCGGCTAAAGAAGGCAAAGCGCTCGGCGTTGTCCTCGAAATTCTTGTCTTCGTAGCCGTAGAGGCCGTCGCGCCCGAAGAACTCTTCGTTCTCCAGAAAGAAGACGCTCACGCCACCCTCGATGCGCGCCTCCCAGATCGTGCACTCGACCTTGGCCTGGCTCTTGGCGCGCCTGGGCACCTCGAGCGGGCGCAGTCGGCGCGCAAGGCGCATCGCCTCCGGGTCGAGGTGCTTGTAGAGCGGGGTGAAGATCGCCACGTTGTGGCCGCGTTTGGCAAGCGCCTTGGGCAGGCTGGCTGCGACATCGGCCAAACCGCCCGTCTTGGAGAAAGGCACGACTTCGCTCGATGCGAAGACGATGCTCAGCTTGCGCGGTGCGCTGTCAGGTCGAGTGTCGGTGGTCTTGACGAGCTTGGACAGATCCATTTCGTTTACCCTATTTCAATATCGCGTAGATGCTGTGCAGCGGTTTCCGAAGGCGTCGGGTTGATGTGAAACCCTGAGGCCCATTCAAAGCCCGCGACTGTGTTGAGCTTGGGGATGAGTTCGATGTGCCAGTGGTAGTGAGCCACGTTTTCGTGAACAAAGGGCGCCGAGTGCAGCATCAAGTTGAATGCCGGCTGGTCGAGCGCGATGTTGAGTTTTTTGATCACGACGCGCAGCGCGTCGGCTGTGGCGTCGTAGATTTGTTGCGTTCCGGCTTCGTACCACGGCTCGTGGCGACGCGGAAGGATCCATACCTCAAAAGGGAAGCGCGAGGCAAACGGCGCGAAGGCCACGACGTGAGCGTTTTCGTGCACGATGCGAACGCCGCTCTCGAGCTCTTGTCGCAGCATGTCGCAAAACACGCAGCGCTCGCGAAACTCGAAGTAGCGCTGGGCGCCGTCGAGCTCCTCCTGGAGCCGCTGAGGCACGACGGGCAGGGCGATGAGCTGGCTGTGGACGTGCTCGAGGGTGGCGCCGGCTTCCGCACCCTGGTTCTTGAAGATCATCACGCACTTTAGACGCGCGTCCTTGCGCAAATCGACAATGCGGTCGCGCCAGGCCCACAAGACCGTGCTGATCTCGCTCACCGACAGTGAGGAGAAGTCGATGACGTGATCGGGCGACTCGATGATCACCTCGTGGGCGCCGATGCCCTCCATGGTGTCGTACATGCCGTCGCCACGCATCTCGAGTGAGCCCTCCACGCGCAGCGCCGGGTACTTGTTGGGCACGACGCGCACGTTCCAGCGCTTGGCGCTCTGAGCCGCCGCATCGCGGTAGACACAGATCTCGCGGGGCGTGGCGTCCTCGTTACCCGCACAAAACGGGCAGAAGCTCGACTCGAGCGATTGACGCTCGACCTTGTAGTCGCGCGGGCGCTTGGCGCGCTCGGTGGCGATGATCACCCACTGATTGGTGACCGGATTCTTGCGAAGGACTGGCATGTGGAAGGCTCGAGAGGGCAGTGCGTCGACTTCAGCCTCGAACAAGTACAAATCGAGGGTGCGAGCGTGGACGCGCACATTAGTCGAAGGGAGCGTGGGCCGTCAACCGCGCCTCAATCGAGCTTCTTGAGGTTCTTCTCCAGTTCGCGAAGGGCTTTGGCCGCCTGGTCGAGCTTTTCGATCTCGTCGCGTTTCTCGTGGATGCTCAGCGCAATGTGGTCGCGTTGGCGTTCGAGTTGAACAAGCTTCTTCTCGGCGCTCTTGATGATTTCTTCGAGTGAACCTTGGCGCGCTTTCTTGGACATAGTTTGCTTCCAAAACATGAGGGAGTTGCATTAAAAAAAGAGCGAGAGCTATCGTCGATCAATTCAGCGCACGAGCTCCCAGCGGCCACGATCGACCTTGTTGACCAGACCTTCGTCTTGCAAGGTCGTCATCAAGGCATAGGTGTAGCTGCGCATCCCGTCGCTGAGCTCCCCCTCGATTTCGCGCAATTGTTTGAGCACTTCGGCGGTGCGAAAGTTCGCGTTACGCTGGCCCAGCGTGCGGCAGATGTCTTCAATCTGGTCTCGCCTCGCACCGCGCGATGGACGCCCGCTCTGCGGGTTGACCTCGAGCGCATCCGATGGCGTGCTACGCGGCCTACCGCGCCGCTTGGGCGCGAAGACGCCCACGCCCAACGCTGTGCGAAGCGCGTCGAGCGCCTGGCGCGCTTCGGCGGTTTGAAGATCGTATTGTTTGTGGCGCGCCTCGAGCTCACCGAGCTCGGCTTTGTGTTGTTTGGAAGCGGCTTCGAGGAGGAGGATTTCATCTGAAAAACTAATGATTTTAGTCATGATCGCTCAACATAGAGTTTCAATGAAAGTCATGTTTCAAAACATATACAAACGGCTACTTCATACCGCTGTATGATGTTCCCTGTCAAACGACCATTCGCAATCATCATAGCATTGCTAACAATCTATGGCGCCTGGCGTTTCAGTGGTTGGCCAGCGCGTCGTGTAGCTCGCGGGCGTGTTTCCATTGAAAGCGGCCACGAAGTAGCATGAAGACGCGATTGTAGCTTTGCGACCACTCTTGGAGCAGCTCGATGTCGTAGGCGTCGAACTCGCGGCGCAGGCCGGCGCGCTCGGTGAGCACGAAGCAAGCATCGCCGTGGGTCATGGCGATCGCGTCGCGCTCGGCCACGAATGGGTCGATCGCGTAGGCCATGCCCAGTGATTCGGCGAAGTCGCGCGTGTCCTCGACCGGCCACATGCCTTCGCTCTCCCAGATCACGACGGCCTTCTGGGTGTTGGCCAGCTCTTTGGCAAAAGCGCTGATCAGGGCGCGGTTGGAAGGGTTGGGAGAGAAGGACAGGGGCGTCTTGAGATAGATCGCGCGCGCGGCAAGGGCGTGGGCGCTCTCGAGGGTGCTTTGCCAACCTTTGCGCACGCGATCGTCGAGCTCGCTCTTGTTGGCGTCGCCCAGGCGCACAAGGCCGCCGGAGACCGCCTCGTCGACGTGCAAGACGAAGGCAAAGCCTTTGGGCGAGTCGACGCGCCAGCGATTGAGCGTCTCGGTGGTCGGTCGCTTCTCGTAGCCTGAGAGTTTGAGTTCAACGGCGTTACAGAGCGCGAAGTAGCGACCCCAGCCCCGAGGGACGTGGTCGCAGCCATAATAGATTTTGGTCATTTTTGTGTGCCGGTCGTGTCAATCAAAGGGGAAAACGGCTTCTTGCCCATGGCGAGCCACCAACTCGTCGACGCGCGCGAGCATCTGGCGACGCTGGCTCCAGAACACGTCGAGTTTGACGCGTTCGACGCCACTGGGCTTGCCAAAGAGTACAGGGTTGGCGAGCTCGGGCGAGAGCGCGCGAATGGCGGCCACCGTACTGCGGCTGAAACGGCTCGTCCACTCGAAACGCCCGAGCACGCGGCGAGAGGCGCGCGGCTGGAAGGTGGCCCCGTTCTCGCTGGAGACGAACTGGCCCGAAGCAAAGGGGTTGGCCTGGCCGTAGCTGTCCGGGGTGTTGTTGAAGCGATTCCAATTGTTGGTCAGATAGTCGAACACCAGCAGGCTCGAGAGCTGGGCCGCCAGATGGCGCGTCGAAGCACCGCCTTGCTGGGCGAGTATCGCCTTGTGGGCGCTGCCATCACCGAAACTCGCCAGGCGCTCGTGGGCGGCCTCGAAGCTCTGGTCGAGCGCGCTGAAATCGGAGCCGGGCGCGAGCCACTCGCGCCACAAGGGCGTCATCTCGATCGGCCAGGGTGCGGCGTCTGTGACGGCCTCTTGAAGGGCGCCGTTGAGGAATTCGCCGGTCCAGACAAAGCTCGCTTCCAGGGGATGTTTGGTGCCACCCTGAGCGCCAATGATTCGCTCCCAATCGGCGCGCGCGATCTTGGCTGGCTGTGTTTTGGGCACGCGAAACCCACAGGTGACGAGCTCGCAGAAGCGATACGCTGCCACCTCGGAGCGCAGCTCGTCTTCGAAGCCTTGTTGCACGGGCTTGAAGACAAAACGCTCGCCTCCAGCATGTGTGAGCATCACGTGGCCACGCTTGCCAAGCGCGATCACTCGCGCGCTGGTGATGTTCATGGTGGCGACAGCATCGATGGGTACGTGGCTGTTGAGCTCGTCGTCGTCACGAATGCTTTGCTCGAAGAGCGCCACGAAGGCCTCTTTGGGCTCGAGGTTGGCCAGGCCAAAGGCGGCCACGGTGCGGGCTTGAGCCGGGCGCCTGGCAGCGAGCAGCAACCTGGCCGCCTCGGTGCTCGCCAGGTGATCGCGCGAGCCGGCTTTCCATGCGGCGAACAAATCGACCTCGACCTTCGGCTTGGGCGCCTGCTCGCCCACGACAAGCAGGTCGACCGGGGCGGCTTTGGCGTCGCCTCCATTTGCAACAATTGGCTCGGCGACCGCTACGGCCTCGAGCTTGAGCATAGGTTTGGCAGCGGGCTCGTCGGCCAGACCGAGCATCGATTGGCCGACGGGCGAAAGCGCGAACACGACGGCGCCAATGACTCCCAAAAGCGCCACGATGGCCACGGTGCGCCCTCGTTTGGGGGCTTCGACGTTCTGCTCGACCAGAGGCGGTGGCGCCGGGTCGAATTTCAGCGCGACCTTGGGCTTGGCCAAAGCCTTTGGCGCAGCCTCTTCTGGGGGTTTTGCTGGGGGGGGGGCCGGGGCTTTGACCAGCTTCGGCGCCACGAGCGGCGCGCTGGCGGCCACTTTGAGCGGGGCGGCCACTTTGAGCGGGGCGGCAGGCTCGTCGTCGAAGAGATCGTCACCCGGCAGCGCTTCGCCGTCGAATGCGTCCATGACGTCGTTCTCGGCCAGCACAGGCGGCACAGCCGACTTCGCGGCGGGCAGATTGTCCAGTGCAGGCACGCCCGGCTTAGCGGCGGGCAGATTGTCCAGTGCAGGCACGGCCGGCCTGGCGGGCAGATCATCGTGGTACTCCCGCGTATTGGTGATGCGCGAGAGCAGATCGTGTGCCTCAACTGCCAGACGGCGGCGCAGCTCCTCGAAGACCGGGTGCTGGCTTACTGGCATCCAGTCGCCGTCGGCTTCGGCGATCTCTTCGGCGCCGAGCAGCACACCGCCCTTGATCAGTTGAATGAGGCCCTCCTTGTCGACCGGTTCATAGACGATGTTCTCGATGCGCAGGCGAAAGTCTCCGCGACCAAGGACTTGCTGAATCTCGGCCGTGGCCAGCCGAATAAAACCACTGCCTCGATTTTCTGAGGCCGCCAGCTCGATATCGAAGCCGTCCTTGCGTTGGCGAAGTCGCGCCAGCATCGACTGGGAGGTGTTCTTGCCCGATTTGTCCGACACGGTGGTCATCGGGCCGCGGTCTCTGCCGGATTGTGGGCCAGGCTTGGGCAGCGCGGCAAAGAGACCGTCATGGCTGGTCGAAGCAGCGGGCTCGCTGGCGTCGGGCGCGGCCAGCAGTATGTGCGGCTTAGGAATCGACGTCTCGCTGGAGCGATCGACGATCGCTGCAAGCTCGTCATCGGAGATGTCGACGGCCAAGGACGAAGCCTGGGGTCGGGGATGCGCCGGCAGCGATATTTTTCGCTCACCAGGCACCGCAGCAGCCGGGGCGTCGTCCTCCGGGCGCGATTTTCGTTGTTCTTGTGCGCGCTTGAACAATCTGGCAAGCGACGACTCGCCGGGCACAGGAGCTTGGTCCACGGGCGCCGGCGACTCCGCGGTTTTGTCGTCAACCGGAGCGTCCACGCCGCCGGCATCGTAGGCCTCGCTGACGATGTCGCCGTTGGAAACCATTGCATCGTCCGATGATGGTTGATCCTTGAGCTTGGCGCGGGCCTTGGAAAGAATCATGGACTTTTGCGCCTTTTCCAGCGGCGCGCTGGGCGGCTGGTCCATGGACGATCCAGGCTTGGCTTTGGGTTTCTCGGAGGTCTCGCGCAGGTGAACGTCGCCTTTGGCAACCCCAGGGCCACTTTGCGTGCCGATCGCCGCCGTTGGGGCGAAGGGCGTGGGGAGGTGCCTGGTCGCCTCGCTGTCCGGGCGCTTTCGCTCGACGGTTGGATCGACAAGCCCGGTCACAGCAGGCGCGGTCTTACCCGCAAAATCTTCAGCCTCACTTGCCACGCTCTCTTCGTGCGCGATGAAGTCTTGCAGCAAGGACTCTTTGAGCGCTGCGGTCTTCTCATGAAGAGCCGAGCGATCGAAAGGATTGGCGAACGGCACTTTGGTCGTGTCGCCGTCGGGGTTCAGCCAACCCGCGGCGATGTCGGGCGAATGCCCGGGAAAGCCGTTGAAGGTCGATTTGACCGCGTCTTGTTGACTCGAGCCGCCCAGCGAGAGCTTCTCGAGGCGGCGAATCGCGTCCTCTGACGCGTCGTCGAGCACGACTGAGGGCAGCATCTTGGCTTTGGCCGTGTCCTCCCTGTGCCCAAAACTGTGCGCAAAGCCCGCCTCGGCGTGCCTGAAATCCACCTGCGCGTTGGCGTTGGCGCCGGATTTGTCCGCGGACCGACGATGGGCATCGATAGGAATATCGACAAAGCACTTAGGGCAAGGGACGGTGCCCTCGGGAAGCTGTCCGTTTTTTGGCTTGAGCCGAAAAAAAGAGCTACATCCTGGGCACTTTACTTCGACGGCTTCGGGAGCGTGTTCTCCCATGAACATCCACTCGTGGGAAGGATTGTACAGGCTACTGCTTCGGTTGTTTCTCGTGTCGTACTCTACACGACATAGCTGGCAGGCTCAATCAATTAGACACGCACGATCACAATGGGTGAACTAGCGGCTTTGCCTACAGCCGGCCCCAGCGCCGGCGCAGCGACCACTCGACAGCGAGCAGACCCACGAGCACGGCGAAGATCAGGAAGGAATCCCACAGTTGGATGACGCGCCGGTGGTTGACCTGCACATAGCGCGGGGGATTGAAGGCCAGCGAGGCGTTGCTAAAGCTCGGCAATACGGCGTGGTGGCCCTCGGTTGCCGCAGCCATGGCGGCGAGCAGCTCGTTTCTGGGAATGATGTCGCGAAATTGATCGACGGCCGGCACCGAGAGGAAAATCTCCTCGTCGCTCAACGTTCCCGAGGCCGTCTTGGCCTCGACTTGCACCTCGTAGATGCCTGATTTGGCCACCGGATAATTCAGGGCAAAATGGCCGGCGTGATCGGTGGTGAACTCGATCGTCTCGACGAGCTCGGCGCCGCCGCCATCTTTGCCCTGTTGCTCGAGGCTGCGATAGAGGATGCGCACCGTGCCTTTGGCGTCGCGCGCTGGCGTATAGTCGGGCGCGAAGACCCGCACAGTCGCCTCGAGGCGCGTGCCCGGCGGGTAGATGTCCTCGGGCACCTCGAGGCGAACCAACTTGAGCTCGGGGTCGCGAATCAGCCAGCGCATGGCGTTGTTCCAAAACATCTGGTACTCGCGCGCCGTGCCACCCTGGCCGGCGTTGGAGAACGCCCATCGCCAGGTCGAGTCGACCGTCAGGGCCATGGCGCGGCCCTTGCCTTGCTCGGCGACGGTGATCACGGGCATCGCCTCGGCGCCGTTTCGAAGCCTGGGGTGGGTGGCGAGCACGGTGGCACCTTCGGTTGGCCCGAGCACGATGTTCGTGCCGCGCATCGCCGGCAGCTCACCCCAGATCTCCTGGTTGGCGCTCGGATCGAAGGCCAACTGCGTGATCGGATGGCGGTGGCCGGCGGCGGTGAGTTTGGGGTTGAACGCGGCCGTGTCGATCAAGTTCTGGCGCGGGCCCGAGGCCGGCAGCTTGACCGGCAAGATCCCCTCGACCGGTGTTCTGGCGTAGCCGCCGCTGGCAAAGGAGAGGTCACCGCCGACCATGGCAAAACCGCCGCCTTCGTTGACGAAGTCCGCGATCGAGCTCAGGTACTGGCCCATCTGATATGGGCCGAAGTTGAAGTTTTGAAAGATCACCAGATCGAAGCTGCCCAGCTCGTCACGAAACAGCTCGTCGGTGGGAAAGGGGATCAGGCTCATCTCGTGGGGCGCGACGACCTGCGGATTGGCGTTGGTGCGCAAAATGAAGAAGCTGACGAGATCGACGTTGGGGTTGCGTTTGAGCATCTGGCGCAGATAGCGCTGGTCCCAGCTCGGGCGTCCGACGACCTGGAGCACGCGCACCTTGTCGCGGATGACCTTGAGCACAAAGTGCTGCGTGTTGTTCTCGTAGAGTGCCTCGCCGGCGAACTCGGGCACCTGGACGGTGTAGATTTCTTTTCCGATGCGCTTGGGCACGAACTCGAATTTCACCATGTGGCGCGTCGTTCCGGGTCGAAGTTGCACGGTGCGCGTTTGCAGCAGCTCGCTGTCGCGGCGAAGCGAGACGGGAAAGCTCGTCTGATCCATGCCGATGGCCTGGATCTCGACGTCGACGCTTATCGAGTTGTGAACGAAGGCAAAGTCGTCATGCAAGACGCGCGCAATTGCCACGTCGCGAAGGCCTTCGGCGCTTGCGGCGGCCAGCGTGTTGATCGGCGCGCCCAGGCGGCGCAAGCTCGCCAGCGTCACGTCGTCCAAAGGCTCGCCGCGGCGAACGCGCCGCCCGATCGCGCCGGTGTCGATGCCGTCACTGAGCACGACGACGCCGCCCAGATCGCTGCCCTCGAAATGCTCGCCGACGGCCTCGAGCGCGCCGGTCAGGTCGGCGCGATCGGCCCCCGGCTCCAGTCCGCTCAGTGCAGCGAGCGACGCGCTCTGCAGGCCGTCGCCATAGGAGAAGAGCGTAAAATGGTGGTCGTCGTTGTCGTTCTCGAGCAGGGGCTTGAGCTGGGCCAGCGCCTCGACCACGCGCCCATAGCGCGTATCGCCCTGATCGTTGACCTTGAGCGTCATCGAGCGGCTGGTGTCGACGAGCACCGCGACGTGGTTTTTGACCTTGGAGACGTGCTTCAAGTCGATCGCCGGCTCGAGCAGCAAGAGCACGGCCAGCCCGTAGACGGCCGTGCGAAGCCCGACCAATGTCCAGCGACGATAGGCCTTGAGTGTGCGCAGATCGTAGGCGCTCACGGCCAGCACGAGCAGACCCATGATGACGAGCAGAGCGATCCAGCGCGGGCTGAAGTCGCCCAGCCAGAGCAAATCGCGTGTGTTGTAGTCGTTAAAATTCATGCATGCCGTCGCAGGCTGGTCGAGCTTATCAATCCACTCTCCAGCGGCGTCGCTTCAAGATAAAGGGGATGTGCACCTGGTCGGCCTTGTAGTTCACCGTCAGAGCGTACATCACCAGGTTGATCCCGAAGCGGTAGGCCAACTCGCGTTGGCGATCGCCGCCGGGCGTAACGCTGAACTCCCAGTTGCCAAAGTTGTCGCGCGCCAGCGCACCGAGCAGATCGTTGTGACTGACGACCGCCAGCAGCCGGTCCTCGTCGAAGATGCCCTGCACGGTCGGTGAGACGGCCAGCCGGCCCATGGGCTGCTCGATCAAGTAGAAGGACTTGAAGACGACGTGGTCGCGCGGCACCACCGCAAGCTTTCGCCTGGGAAAGATGCGCGCGATCTCGCGCTCGACACTTTTAGCGAAGGGCCCGTCGATGACGCCCTCGGCCGAGTCGATAAACAAGAAGCCGCCGGCCTGGGTGAAGGCGCGAAGTTGGTCGACGAGCGCCTGGGAAAAGGGCTCAAAGCCGCGGTCTCCGGCCAGCACCAAGAAAGGGGTGTCGAAGAGCTCGGCCGAGTTGGCGCTGACCGCCCGCGGGTCCGGGCGCACCTCGATGCTCGTGCGCTTTTCCACCTCGAGCAGGAGCCGGCGCAGGGCCGAGGGCCGAGGATTCCAACCCGGCGTGCCATAGTTGAGCAAAGCGATCGCAAAGCGGTCCGACTCGCCCATGGCAAGCAGCGGGCCGGGGGCCGCAGCGAGCGCGCCCAGCGCCGCGCTGGCGAGCAGAAATTGGCGTCGATTCATGAGCATTCCAACAAGGACGTCTGAGCGGATTCAAACAGCAGGCGCGTGGCCCGATACGGCAAGGAAACATCGTGCGCCGGCCGCTACATTCCAGCCCAATAGCCAAAACAGCGGGTTTGAGTGTATGCCTGGGCCCACCCGAAGGGAAGGGCAGGTGGCGCGCCAGCGTCGATTGGGGGCCTTTGACCGCACATTTGATCGCCTGGCCAGTTGAAGAACCGGCGCCGATTCGGTACTTTCCAAGCGATCGATGAAATCAATGAAATCCCCTCTGCGGTTGTAAAGCCGAGGACTTAGCACACTTACAGGAGAAAATCATGTCGGATCGCGGATACGATGGTCATAACCAACAAGGCGGCGACTGGGGGCCCGGCGTACATGCCGGCGCCGCGGCACGCGCCACGGCTGCCGACGCCCAGATCGATGCGCGCCTTGGCTTCATTCGACGCACTTACGCCCATCTGGCCGGCGCGATCGCCTTGTTCGTCGTCTTGACCACCGTGCTGGTGAACTCACCGGTGGCCGAGTTGATGGTCAACTTGATGACCGCATCGAGCATGTCCTGGCTGGTCGTCTTGGCCTTGTTCATCGGCTCGGGCTGGGTGGCCGATTGGTGGGCCCACAACATGGAGTCGACGCCTTTGCAGTATCTGGGCCTTGCGCTGGGCGTGGTCAGCTACTCGATCGTCTTTATCCCGATGCTCTTCATTGCCGCCCACTACTCCTCACCCGAGGTGATCCCCAACGCCGCGATCACGACCTTGGCCGTGTTCAGCGTGCTCACCGGCTTTGTATTTGTCACCAAACGCGACTTCTCGATGCTTCGAACCGGCCTGGTCGTCTTCAGCGCCCTGGCCTTTGGCGCGATCATCGCCGGCATGCTCTTTGGCTTCACCCTCGGCCTGGGCTTCTCGATCATCATGGTCGGACTCGCTGCCGGCTACGTCGTCTACTACACCTCTAACGTGCTCCATCACTACCGCACCGACCAGCACGTCGCCGCCGCACTCGCGCTGTTCTCGGCGATCGCGCTGATGTTCTGGTACATCCTGCGCATCTTCATGTCGCGCAACTGAGATCCAAGATTCAAGCCGAAGCAAAAATGGCGAGCCGAGAGGCTCGCCACTTTTGTGTAATGGGCAGACTCGTGGGCGGGCAGCCGAGGTTGGCCCCTCAGGGGAGCCGACCCTCTGGCAACCTCGTGGGTGAGACGTCTAGTCGAAGAGCATCGAGCGCAGGGCAGCGAGGTATTTGGTGTTTTGTTCGTCGCGCTTCTCGGCCAGGGCGCGGCTCTGGTGGGCGTCGTTGACCTCGAGCATGTTGGCGGGGATCTCTTTGAGGAAGCGGCTGGGCTCGCGTCTCTCTTTTTTGTCGTAACGGCTGCGCTCGGCGGCGGTGGTGATCACCAGGTGCTCCTGGGCGCGGGTGATGCCGACGTAGGCCAGCCGGCGCTCCTCGCAGATGCCGTCGCGGTCGTGGAGGCTGCGCGCGTGGGGCAAGAAACCTTCTTCGACGCCGACGAGAAAGACTACGGGGAACTCCAGGCCCTTGGAGGAGTGCAGGGTCATCATGCGAACGCCCTCGCCGGCCGAGGGGTCCTCGCCGGCCGAGGCGCGGTCCAAAGAGATGCGGTTTAGGAAGCGCTCGAGCGAGCCGCCCTGGCTCTCTTGAAAGAAGGCCAGGCTGGAGAGGATCTCCTCCATGTTTTCGATGCGACGGCGAGCGATCTTGGGGTTTTTGTCAGTGCTTAAGATGTGGTCGACCATGTGGGTGCGCTTCAAGAGGGCGCGGCCGATCTCGGCCAGCGCGCTCTGGTCGTTCTCGGCCTTGGCGAAGCGCTCACGAAAAGTGAGGATGATGTCGACCAGATCGGCCAGGTGGGTGGCGGCCCCGTGGCCGATGCCGTGCACGCTCGCGGGATCTTTGGCAACGTGGGCCAGGGCGTCGAAGAAGCCGAGCTTCTCGGCTGCTGCAAAGTCGCTGATGCGCTCGAGCAGGGTGGGGCCGATGCCGCGCGGGGGCACGTTGACGATGCGGCGAAGGTTGAGCTCGTCGTTGGGGTTGACGCAAATCTTGAGGTAGCCGACGAAGTCTTTGACCTCCTTGCGGTCAAAAAACTCCGTGGAGCCGATCACCGTGTAGGGGATCTTGAACGAACGAAGCGCTTCTTCGAAGAGGCGAGCCTGAGGGTTGACGCGGTAGAGAATGGCAAAGTCGTGGTAGGTGAGCTGCAGATCGAACTTGATGCGCTCGATCTCGGCGGCCACGTACTCGGCCTCCTCGCGCTCGTTGGCGCAGTTGACCCATTTGAGCTTTTCGCCCTGGCCCTTGGCGCTCCAGAGCTGCTTCTCTTTTCGCACCTTGTTGTGGGCGATGAGCACGTTGGCGGCGGTCAGGATGTTGTTCGTCGAGCGGTAGTTCTGCTCGAGCTTGACCACGCGCGTGCCCTTGAACTTGTGCTCGAACTCCAGAATGTTCTCGGCCACGGCGCCGCGAAAGCCGTAGATGCTCTGGTCGTCGTCGCCCACGACCACGATGTTCTGGTGATCTTTGACGATCTCCTCCAAAAACATGAGCTGGGTCTGGTTGGTGTCCTGGTACTCGTCGACCATGACGTATTGAAACTTCTGGGCGTACTTTTTGCGCACCTCTTCGCTCTCGCGAAAGACGGCCACGGGCAAACAGATCAGATCGTCGAAGTCGACGGCGTTGAGGCCACGAAGCGCGCGCTGATACTGGGTGAAGACGCGCTGGGCAAAGGGCATCAGCGCGTCGAACTGCAGCTCGGGCACGCTCGCTGGATCGGCCAGAGCCATTTTCGCCAGGCTGATGATCGCCAGGATGCGCTTGGGGTCGACGACCTTGGGATCGAGCTTGAGCTCCTTCATCGCCTCTTTGACGACGTTGACCTGGTCGCCGGCGTCGAGAATGGTGAAGGGTTTTTTGTAGCCAAGCACGCCAATATCACGGCGCAAGATGTCCGCGCCCAGGCTGTGAAAGGTCGACAAGTAGAGTTGCTCGGCGACTTTGGGGCCGACGAGCTTGGCCACGCGCTCGTGCATCTCGCGGGCGGCCTTGTTCGTAAAGCTCATCGCCAGAATATGGCCCGGCGCGATGCCTTGCTCGAGCAAATAGCCGATGCGCTGGGTGATCACGCGCGTCTTGCCGCTGCCGGCGCCGGCCAGGATCAAGAGCGGCCCGGCGATGTGCTTGACGGCGTCGCGCTGCTGAGGGTTGAGCAGATGAAGTTGCAGATCCATGGATATGGCTGGGTGTTGGGGGCAGATAAGACGAGCGGGTTGGGTCCGGCGGTCAGTATCTCACGCATGGCGTGGGCGGCGTCAAATGGAACCTGACGCCGGCTTCGCCAAGTTGAACTAACTCCTTGAGTTCCCGCGCTCATTTATCTATGACTAGCCCCGATTGGAGCATGAATAAGTCAATCGGGCCGTCGACGAGGTCGCCCACAATCAGGAGTTAAGAGTGATGTCGCGAGTTGTAGAAGGTAGCCCTCGGGCGATTTGGACGGCGCTTGTGTTGGTGCTGGCGTTGGGTGTCGTGGCCTGTGGTGAAGACGAACGTCAGAGCAGAACGCCGAACAATCAGGCGAACAACACCAACAACTCCAACAACTCCAACAACAGCGAGCCGCAGTGCGTGGTCGGTGACGACGATGGCTGCGACGACGGCCTGGTTTGTAGCAGTGACGCGCTTTGTGTGGCGCCCAACGCGTGTGAAGACCACGGCGACTGCGACTCACCGCCGGTGGGCGCGACGTGTCAGGGGCCTGACGTCGTCACGCTGGTCGGGCGCTGCGCGGCCGAGGCCGGTGTGAAGCGTTGCACCTATCCCGAGCAGCGCGTCGAGTGCGAGCTGGCTTGCGTAGGCGGCGCCTGCGTCGAGGCCAATTGCGCCGGTGTCGTGTGCAACGCACCGCCGTCGACCTCCTGTGCCGCCGATGACACCACCTTGAATAGCTACGAGCCGCTCGGCAGCTGTTTCGAGGACACCGGTGCGTGCGTCTACACGCTCGTGGCCCAGGCCTGTGCCCACGGCTGTGAGGCAGGAGCGTGCGTTGCGGGCGTATGCACCGACGTGGTCTGTGACTCGGTCCCGGCCAACCGCTGCGACGCCAATACGGCCGTCGTCTATGCCGAGGCCGGCACGTGCCGCGATTCGGATGGGGCCGCGACTTGCTCGTATCCATTTTCCTTCGACAACTGCTCCTACCGCCAAGCAACGTGCAACAACGGCGCCTGTGAGGGTGGAATCACGCAAAAGGGCGGGGTGGTGATCGTCGAGTACATGGCGCATCCCAACGGCTTTTTTGGTGGCGCCGGCGAGTGGTTCGAGATCGTCAATACTTCGGGTAGCCCGATCAATCTAGCAGGCTGGAAAATCCGAAGCGGCGGCGTCAGCGTGCAGCAATCCGACGAGGAGCACATGCTGGTCAACCCCCCGTCGTTTCCGGCCGGCGCGCGCTTGTTGCTCTCCAACAGCAGTAACCCGGGCCAGGACGGCACCGTTGAGCCCTATTATCAATACCCGCGCTCGGAGGTGACCTTCAACAACGGCTCGGATTGGCTTGCCCTGGTCAACGCCGCCGATGAGATCGTCGACTACGTCTTCTATGAGGCCGGCTCGATCATCGAGGGGCGCTCGCGCAAGCTGAACCCGGACGTGGCCGCCACGGTCGAGTCCAACGATGATTTTGGTAATTGGTGCCCGAGCATGACCGAGACCTACGGCACAAACAACGCGAACTACGGCTCGCCGGCTTCGGACAACCCGGCCTGCTCGGCCAGCCCGTGTTTAGGCGCGGTTTGCACGAAGCCGGCGGCCTTTTGCAATCGCGATGGCAACGCCGTGCAGTATGCCAAAAACACGGCGACCTGTGAGGTCAGCCGCTTCAACAACCCGTTTTGCGACTTTGGTGCGACCGTGGTCGAGTGCAACGCCTCCACCGAGTACTGCCTCTCGGGTGCGTGCGAGGCCTTGCCGACAAACCTGCCGCTGCCTGGCGAGGTGGTCTTTAGCGAGTTCATGGGCAATCCCAGCGTCAACGATGCGCTCGGTGAGTGGATCGAGCTGTACAACCGCACCGATCGGGCGCTGTCGCTTTTCTCACTGTCGATCACGGACAACGAGGTCGCCAACTCCTTTGATTCGTACACGATCGTCGATCGCAACGCCGTGATCGCGGCCAAAGGCTACATCGTCTTTGTGCGCAACACGGACGCTGCGCTCAACGGCGGCATCAGCGGTGGCTTTTTCTATTCGGGCAGCCACCTCAAGAATGCGCCTGGCGAGGAGATGCGCATTCGTCTCGTCGACCGCAACGGCACGCTGATCAACGAGGCGCACTACGGTGCGCCTTCGAACGGCGTCTCCCAGCAGTTGAGCGTGGATTTCTACGAGGGCGACGCGATCTACAACCCGGCCGCCAGCCTCGACGCCGCCAGTTGGTGTGCCGGCGAGGGTGTGTACGGCGACGGCGGCTCGGGAACGCCGGGTGCGTCCAACCTGATCTGCCCGCTGTGATGCAACCGGAATATCCGACGCCTTCGATTAATTAGGATTTCGCCTGCTTACTCGAAGGCTCACACGAGGCTCGCCCAATGCTCACCCATCCCAAGAAATACGACGCCGTGGTCATCGGCGGCGGCCACGCAGGCTGCGAGGCGGCCTACGCGTTGGCGACGATGGGTCATGCGACCCTGTTGTTGACGATGAACATCGATACCATCGGGCACATGAGCTGCAATCCGGCGATCGGCGGGGTGGCCAAGGGTCATCTGGCCAAAGAAGTCGACGCTTTGGGCGGCTTGATGGGGCGCATCTGTGATGCGACCGCGATCCACTACAAGCGCCTCAACATGAGCAAGGGTCCGGCGGTGCGCTCGAGCCGGGCGCAGTGCGATATGGCGGCCTACCGCTGCGAGATGCAGCGCGCGTTGATGGCGACCGAGAACCTCGACATCAAGCAGGGCAGCATCGAGGACTTGCGCTTTGGCGAGGTCGACGGCAAGCCGGTGATTGAGGGGGTCGTCTCCAGTCTCAATGTCTTCTACGAGGCGCGCGCAGTGGTGATCACTACCGGCACGTTCTTGCGGGGGCTGTGTCACGTCGGCCTGGACAACTTCAAGGCCGGACGCGCAGGCGATCAGGCCTCCTACGGGCTTGCCACAACCCTTGGCCGCCTCAACCTGGAGATGGGGCGGCTCAAGACCGGCACGACCCCGCGCCTGGATGCGCGCACGATCGATTACAGCGCGCTCGAGGCGCAACCGGGCGACAGTCCCCCGGCTCGCTTCAGCTTCTACCACGCGCCGGCGATGATCGAGCAGGTCGACTGCCACATCACCCACACCAACGAGCGCACCCACGAGATCATCCGGGCGAACACCGACCGATCGCCGATGTTTACCGGCGTCATCGAGGGAATCGGTCCACGCTACTGTCCGAGCCTCGAGGACAAGGTGGTGCGCTTTCGCGACAAGACCCAGCACCAGGTGTTCCTCGAGCCCCAGGGTCTCGACACCGTCGAGGTCTATCCCAACGGCCTGTCAACGAGCTTGCCGCTCGATGTGCAGATCGCCTTTTTGCAGACCATACCAGGCCTGGAGAAGGCCGAGATCATGCGCCCGGGCTATGCCGTGGAGTACGACTTCGTCAATCCCGTGCAGCTTCACCACACGCTCGAGCTTCGCGGCGTCGAGGGGCTGTTTTTGGCAGGCCAGATCAACGGCACATCGGGCTACGAGGAGGCCGCCGCTCAGGGCCTGATGGCGGGCATCAACGCCGCCTTGAAGCTTCGCGGCGAGGATCCGCTCGTACTGGGCCGAGCCGAGGCGTACATCGGCGTGCTCATCGACGATCTGGTCACGCGCGGCGTCGACGAGCCGTATCGCATGTTCACCAGCCGCGCCGAGTACCGCCTGCTGCTTCGTGAGGACAACGCCGACTGGCGTCTGAGCGCCCACGGCCACCGCGTCGGTCTGCTCGCCAGCGAGCATTTCTCGATCTTCGAGCACAAAAAAGCCACGATCGAGCATGTGCGTGAGGTCTTGCGCGCAACCCACATCGGCGGCTCCGCACAAAACCTGCGCTTTTGCCAGGACCACGGCATCGATAGCCTGGGCAACGGCACCACCCTCGAAGAGCTGTTGCGCCGCCCGAACCTCGACTTTGCTCGCCTCTTGCCGATCGCCTCGCACTTTGCACCGGCGCTCGGCCTCGAGTCCATAAGCGCCCAGGTCAGCGAGGCAGTCGAGATTCAGGTCAAGTACGAGGGCTACATCGATCGCCAGCTTCGCCAGGTCGAGCGCCACCAGGAGATGGAAGGGGCGTTGATCCCCGCCAACACCGATTACGAAAAGATCCACGGGCTCTCCTACGAGCTGCGCGAGAAGCTCGCCCGCGTTCAGCCCCGCAGCGTCGGCCAGGCCTCGCGCATCATCGGCATGACACCGGCGGCGATCTCGACCTTGCTCATCCACCTACGCTAAATCGACCACCAGCACCCGACGATCAGGCCGTCTGTGCGGCGGCGGGCTGCCGAGGCCGGCCCCTCAGGGGACCCGACTGTGCGAATAGTGATCGTTTAGGGGTCGGTTTTGCGTTTGCGGTAGTCGGGGGCCTCGATGGCGACGAAATCGCTCATCTCGAAGAGCCGGCTGAAGATGCGCTCGCCGATGCGCTCGCGCAGGGTCTCACTGAGCGCGTTGCGGCGAAACTCGGGGCTGTGGGTGTCGCCGACGTGGGAGGGCAGGGCGTCGAGCGGGTAGTTGGTCGTAAAGAGCGTGGTCAGGCCGCGGTTGTAGCGCTTGGAGATGATCTCGTCGATCACGGAGAGCTGCCACTCGTTGTTGCGGCCCTTGCCGAGCTCGTCGATGGCGAGCACGGGCACGTCCATCAAGGGGCCGAGGATCGCCGACTCGCCGCGGCCCTGGTCGAATTGCTCGCGGATCTCGCTCAAGAGGTGGGTGAACTCGACAAAGCGCGCGACGATGCCTTTCTCCAGGGTGAGGTGGCGAACTACGGCGGCGAGCAGATGGGTCTTGCCGGTGCCGACCTCGCCGTGGAGCAAGAAGCCGCGCTCGCCTGGGACAAAACCCATCGTCCATTTGTAGAGGCGAAGGCGCACGCGGGGCAAGTTGCCCACCGGGCGGGCCTTGCCCTTTGGATCGGGCTCGTCGGTTTGGAATTCCTCGAGCGTTGCGCCGTGCGCATGGTAGCGCGCAGGGATGCGCGCGTCGTTGAAGGTGGCGATGCGGTCTCGAAGCACCGTGCAAACCGGACAATTGCGCACGAAGCTGTAGCCCTGTGGGTTTCGATCGAAGGTGTACTCCTCGCCGTTGCAGGCCGGGCAGACGTCAAAGCACTCGGTGCAGATATCAGCGCGCGCGACGTCCACCGCGGCGCGTGTCACATAGCGCTTGCGGTCGCAGCGCGGGCAGTTGGCCTTGTAATCATCCAAATTCAGCATTTCGTTCATCGACCATCCCTGAAACAAAAACAGCGCCACAACACACGTTACGCGGTGAGCGTAACAGTGGGTTGCGGCGCTGACAATGGAGCGCAAAGCCTGTCGGCGAGAAAGCCTCGAGTGTTAAATCTCAGCGCCTGCGTCGGCCCAGGGCGAGCAGGCCAAACAAGGCGACCAGGCCCAGCCAGGTGCCGGAGACGGGCGCGAGCGGTGCGGCGCTGCAGGCGAGGCCGCCGCCGGTGACGAAGAGCGTCAGTGGCTCGGTGCCATCACCGTCACCGTCTCCGTCACCGTCGCCGTCACCCGGGCCAGGGTTATTGTTGTCGCCCGGGTTATTGTTGTTGTCATTGCCAATCGAGCTGTCGACGTTGACCGTGATCGTGCGATCGGTCGTGTTACCGGCCCCGTCGGTGGCAACAACGCGAATCTCATGCTCGCCGTCGTCGAGCACCACGTCGACGCCGACCGACCAATTTCCATCAGCATCGGCGATGGTCGTGCCGACGAGTTCGCCGTCGACGTAGACATCGATGCGCGCGCCCGGCTCGGCGGTGCCGGTGATCGTGGGCTTGTTTCCGGTATCGGCTCCGTCCTGCGGATGATCGATGGCAAGCTCGGGCGGAACGGTGTCCACCGTGATGATCACCGTATCGGAGGTGCGCACGCCGTCGGGATCGATGGCGATGACGACAATGACGCGGTCACCGTCTTCGTCGAGGTGCTCGTCAATGTCGAATGACCAGTTTCCGTCCGCGTCAGCGATGGTCGTGCCGACGAGCACTCCATCGACGTAGACCTCGATGGTCGAACCGGGATTGGCCGTGCCGGTCAAAGGCGGTGTGGGTTTTTTGGTGGCGTCGCCCTCGGGCGAGGTGATCGTGACGCTGCCCTCGTAGTCGGTGTCGATGATGATCGTAATCGTGACGCTCAGCGACGTGCCATCGGAGTTCTCGGTTCGCACTTCGATAGTGTGCTCGCCGTTGGGCAGCGCGTCGTGCGGTGTAAACGACCAGTTTCCGTCTTCATCGGCCGTGGTCGTGCCGATCAGCTCGCCGTCGACATAGATCTCGACGGTCGTACCGGGCTCGGCCGTTCCCGTGATCGTTGGCGTATCGTCGACGACCGTGGTGTCGTTGGCAGGGCCATTGATCGTCAGATCGCACACATCGCCGACCCCGTTGCCGCTCGAGTCGGTCTGATCGGGGTTGGCGACGTTGGGGCAGTTGTCGAGCTGATCGGGGATGCCGTCGCCATCGGGATCGAGGCCGCAAAAGCTCGGCTCGCTCACGCAGGCCCAGCCAGACTCGACGGCGCACGTGTCGCTGCAGCCATCGCCCGATTGGGTATTACCTTCGTCGCAGCTCTCGTCGGCATCGATCTTGGCGTTGCCGCAAGTCTCCACGCCGTGGTCGGTTTCCTTGGCGCCGCAGATCGGCTCATCGGCTGCGCCAACGAGCTCGGAGCAATCGCCGGGCTCGGCGTTCGCGTCGGTCCACGTCGGCAGCCAGATCAGATCACCGCTGACCAGCGAGAACGCAGCTGGAAGGCCGGCGACATCGGCGTTGACCAGGTTGACGCCGCTGGCGCTATTGGCGGCGCGTGTCGCGTCCGTGGTGCTGACAAAGGAGATCTCCTCGAGCGCGTAGGACATCTCAAAGACGGCAGGGCCGGTCATCTGATAGTAGATCACGTCGATCGGATAGACACCGGGCTGGTCGAACTTGACGCGAAAGGTGTCGACGCGATGGGCACGAACGCCGTCATGTTTGCCAATGACCGCGGCGCCAATGCGCAGCTCAAAGCCCTCGTCGCTGCGAATCGCGAAGGTCATGGTGCCGGCCTGGGCGACATTGAGATTTCCGCGAAGGCGCATGCCAAAGCGCACCGCACCCACCGCACCGCCGTGGGCCTCGCAGGCGAGGTTTCCCCAGTGCTCGTGGGTATGGGCCCAGGGAAAGAGCAGGTTGGCATCGAAGTCGCCGCCTGTGGAGGCGTCGAAACCGTTGTGGAAGTCGGCCGTCGGTACCAGGGCAAAGAAGGTGAGATCGGGTTGGTAGCGATGGCGCCGGCCCGGGTTGACGGTCAACAACTCGTCGGCCCGGCGAAGCGTGTTAAGCGAGAAGTTGTCGTTTCCGCGCGTAAACTGGGCGCAAAATCCGTCACCCGTGCCATTATTGGGTGTATTGGCGATGCGAGCGGCGGCCCCGATCGTGACGACCTGGGCATTGGCCTCAGGCATGCTCCAGGCGCTGGCAAAAAGGGCAAGACCCATGGCAACAGTCAGTGCGGCGAGACGATGACCGGAAGTAGCATGTGCTTTCATGATCATGGCTCCAAAATGTGGAATTCAACGCGTCGGTTGGCCGCGCGTCCCGGTTCTGAGTGATTGGTTGCGATCGGATTGCCCTGGCCCAGCCCCTCGGAGTCGAGGCGGCGCTCACTAATGCCCTGGGCCGTAAGATAGCGCTTGACCGAGAGGGCGCGCCTCTTGGAGAGCTCGAGGTTGAGATCGGCGCCACCACGGCTGTCGGTGTAGCCTTCGACGCGCACGCGAAGGTGCGGATTTTGCTCGATGATGCGGGCCACCTGGTTGAGCACCCGGTAACTCTGCGGCTCGATCACATCGGAGTTGGTCTGAAAGTGCACGCGATCGGTGATCACGATCTGACGCTTGGTGGTGTCGATCTCGGCAACTTTGGGCTCGGGCTCGGGCTCGGGGACGACGAGGACGACCGGCGCTGGTTCGGGCTTGGGCTCAGGCTCAGGTTTGGGCTTGGGCTCGGGCTCGGGCTCGGGCTCGGGCTCGGGCTTGGGTGCGACGACGATTGGCTCGCTGATCGGCTCCTCGACGATGGCCACGGGCTGGTCGAGCGCGAGTCCGATACCCATGAAGAGTCGAAAGTCCGGGGTGCCGTAGCCGCTGACCAGGCCTGCGCCGCCACCGGCCTGCATGTAGAGGCTGCCGGACTTGTACTTACCGCCGAGCAAGAACTCGGTGGGAAACTCTTCGCGGCCCAGGGCCTCGGCGGCGAAGGTGGCCTTGCCAAAGAGCTCGCCGGTGAGGCGAACCCTCTCGCTGACCGGGATCTCGGCGGCGAGCGACCAGGTCATCGCATCGTTGACCTCGAGATTCATCAACTGGGCGGCGGGCCGAACCAGGTAGCCAAGGTTTGCGCCCAGGTGCAGATCGGGGCCGACGATCGCGTCGAAGGCCAGGCGAAAGTGGCCGCGCAGATCGCCGCCTTGCATCGCACTGGATTGACCGACGGGCAAAAAGACGTCGGCCAGCGCCGCAAGCGCTACGCCGGAGGTGCCGGCCTCGCCGCGGGTGTTGAACAAAGAGACTTTCGGAACGAGGCGAAGATCGCCGATGCCGACCGATGCGTCCGAGGGGGCGATGCCAGCCAGGGCTTGGTCGCCGCCGACGGGATTGACCACCAGGGGCACGTCCAGTCCGATCTCGAAGATATCGGCAAAGCCGATGCTGCCGAGCAAATTCAGCGTCGACTGGGAGCCGACGATCGCCTCAACGCGACGGCCCTCGGCGTCGCGAAGCACGAGCGGGGCATGCGCATAGTTGAACAAGGCAAAGCCCTGCCAACTCATGTGCGGGGCCACCTCGGCTGAGCTCGTGCTGAAAAAGTTGCGCTGCTGATCGGGCATGGGATTGAACTGCTGAAGATCGAAACCCTCAGCGAGCGCTGATGAAGCCGGGGCTGACAACGCCAGGCCAATCAACAACCCCTTGAGTCGATGACGCGTCCGCCTTTGACCTGTTTTCATACCATCGCTCCTTGGATTGCATAGGCAACAACCACGCAATGGGTCGACTCTCAAGCGCCGAGAATTCGCTGACAAATTCTCCTCCCCGGCGAGCACGAATTAGCAAGTGTTGACTCATCCACATCGTTAGCAAAAGCGCTCACTGAACGCAATGTTTGCGTCAAGTGCCCGGTATTGTTGGCTTATGCCGCGTGTAACGCAAGTTGGACCGCCAATTTCTTGGCGTTTTTGTCCCAGTGGCCGGCAGCGCCCGGGCTGGAGAGTGGCGGTGTCAGCTGGCCGCGAGGGCAGGGGCGATGCTCTCCCAGAGTCTGCGCTCCTCGCGCTTCATCTCGGCCTCGTATTGGGCGTCGTCGTGATCGTAGCCGACCAAGTGGAGCAGGCTGTGGATGAGCAAGAAGGCGACCTCATGGGTCAGCGACCAGGCAAAGTGCGCCGGATCGGCGCCCAGCTCCTCGGCGACCCGGCGTTGATGGTCCTGGCTGTCGACGAGGCGTTCGGCGTACTCGAGGCTGATCACCACGTCACCGAGCGCCATGATGTCGGCGTCGATCTCGTCGGGCTCGTGCAAGGGAAACGAGAGTACGTCGGTGGGACAGTCCTCGCCCATCCATTCGCGGTTGAGCGCGTGGATGTGGGAATCATCGGTCAAGACGAGCGAGAGCTCCGGATCACGGAGTTCCAAGGCGTGGTAGAGCGCGGCGAGGTTTTGTTGAATCATCTGACGGATCATCTTTGTCGCGGGATGCTTCTTCGCCTTTCCTTGCAGCGTTATCTCGACGGGCATCGTTGACCTTGGGTTCGTCCTCAACAGCCTCCTGAGCGATCTCCCAGACGTCCGAGCTGCTGTCGGCCGCTGAAAGTCCTTCGGAAGTGGAGGTTTCTTGAGTCGGATGGGGTCTGGCGATCGCGCCAGGCACGGAGTCGGTCGTGAGGCGGCTGGCCGTCACCACGCGTTGCTTCTTGGTGGTCTTTTGTTTTCGCCCCTCGATCTCCTGGGTTTGACGCGTGCTCTCCTTGTCAGCGTCCTTCTTGCTGCCCTGATTTTGGCCAGGGTATTCGGGGCGGTGATGGTAGATGCCCGTGAGGATACGGGTGAAAGCCTTGGCGATCGAATTGAGGTCTTTGAGCGTCAGATCGCACTCGTCGAGCTGGCCGTCGGTGAAGGCCTTGTTGATCATGGTCTGCACGAGCCCTTTGAGGCGCGCTGGGCTGGGATTGGGCAGCGAACGGCTGGCGGCCTCGATCGAGTCGGCAAGCAGGCAAATCGCCGTCTCGCGGCTCTGAGGCTTGGGGCCCGGATAGCGGTAATCCTTCTCGTCAACCTCGGGGATGTCCGGATCCTCTTGTTCTTTGGCGCGGTGGTAGAAATAAGCGATCAGGCTGGTGCCGTGATGTTGGGCGATGAAGTCCTGGATCTCGACCGGAAGGCGGTTCTGGCGGGCCATGTCGAGGCCGTCCTTGACGTGGCTCTTGATGATCAGCGCGCTCATATTGGGCTTGAGCTTGTCGTGGGGGTTCTCATTGATGCGCTGATTTTCGGCGAAGTACTGGGGGTTCTTGGCCTTGCCGATGTCGTGGTAGTAGGAGCCCACGCGGGCAAGCAGCGGGTTGCAGCCGATCGACTCGGCGGCCGACTCGCACAACGAGCCGACCATCATGCTGTGGTGATAGGAGCCTGGCGAGCGCAGGATCAGCTCGCGCAAGAGCGGGTGGTTGAGATTGGCAAGCTCGAGCAGCTTGATGTCCGTCGTATAGCTGAAGACGGCCTCAAAGAGCGGCAGTACGGCCGAGAGAAAGAAGCCGGCAGCGAGGCCACCGGCAAAGCCCAGGCCGATTTGCAACAAGGTGGCGACCTGAAAGAGCTCGCCGCCGATGAGCGCGAAGGCAACGATGCTCACCGCGTTGACCGCGCCCACGGCCAGGCCTGACCACATCAAGGCCATGCGATGCTTGACGTGCTGCACGGTGGTGATGCCGACCAGGGTGCCCAGCGCCGTATAAGCCGTGAAAAAGAGCGAGTTCTCGGCGATCATGCCGACCAGGATGCAAAACAAGATCGTGAAGATGATCGCGTGCTCGCTGTTGAGCACCAGGCGGATCAACATGCCACCGGCGGCCACCGGAATTGCGAAATACCAGGCCTGCACCGGGATCAGCACGCTCTGCTCGGCGATGGCATGGCTCATCGCCGTGCCCATGCGTGTAAAGAGCAGCATCATCAACAGCGTCGTGCCCATGAAGACGATGTCCTTTGGCCGCGGCTGAAAGCGACGCACGTTCTTTCGCCCAAAGACAAAGAGCGTCATCAGCAAGAGCAGGCACAAGACGGCGACACCGGCCAAAATCTGGGTCTGCTGTAGGCTCTCCTCGTCTTCGAGCATCTTTTGAATGATGCGGTAATGGCGCTCGGTGACGATGTGACCCTTGTCGACGACGATCTGGCCCTTTCGAAACTCCTCGCTCAAGATCTGATCGGCGACCGAGTCGCGGGCCGTTTTGCGTTTTTCGAGGGTTTTGGCCTCATTGAAGGTGGTGTTGGGCCGCACCATCAATGTCGCCGTGGCCAAAATGGCCTGGCGCAAGTCAGCGCCGTGCACCGAGATCATCTCGCGGCGCGCGGCCTCTTCAATGAGCCTGGGGATACCATCGGGTCCAACGAAGCGATCGCCCAGATCGGTGACGTGGTACTCGATCAAGAGCTTGTCGTCGCGCAGACGGCGCAGGTAGATGCCATGTTCGCTCTCGCGCTCCATGCGGCGCACATTGGCCACGATCAGGTGTGACATGGCCTCGGCGACCATGGCTGCGAGCACGTTCTCGACGTCGACGGGAAAGCCTCGGCGCGCAAATGCGTCGAAGTCATTGTCGGAGATGCGCAACTTGACGATCGTGTCGAAGTGATCGGCGCGAAGCTGATGGCCCAGGCGCGAACGTCGCTCGACAGTGACGGACTCCAGAAGGACTCGTGCGGCAATCGTAGTGCCGTCGCCCTGGGCGACGATCTCCTCGAGGCGAGCGGGTGCCTGAGTCTCGAGGCTTTCGCGGATCTCTTCGGCCATGGCCTGGCGCATGCCCGAGAAGGCTTTTCGCACGTCGTCACGCAGGGTTTCGGACAACGACTCCTGCCAATCGTAAACGGAGGGAACCGAGAGGGCGACCTCTTCGCGAAGACGATTGGAGGCGACGTGATCCTTCTCCGAAAAGGAAAAGTCGCGCGTGGCCTCGATCGTAAAGGGCGCGACCTGGCCGACGATCGAATCATTGAGCACGCGGTCGCGCACGTCGAAGCCGGCGGTCATGATGGCGACCAGGGCAGCGACGAAGGCACCAAAAGCGATGAATTGCACAGCCACGTTGTCGACAAAACGTCGCAGCCGGCTCTCTCGCGATCCCTTGGCCTTTACCAACACGCTCTTGGTCCAGCGCGTGTCTTTGGGCATAGCGTTTCCTGCGGCTCGAAGGCGAATCAACCAGTACACGCGCGCGATTGGGCGGCGCGCCGTCCCTATCAGGCCATCAGCATGACCCTTATCGTACGCGGGGGCAAGTAGCGATGGAGCCCCGCGCCCTACCGTGGGGGCAGACCACCTAAAATGCGCGTTCTCAACCTCGTTGGGACTTGCCTCAATTCCGTCAAGTCCGTACCATTGCACGCAATGACCCGGTTGATGTCAGCAGGTGTAGGATAAATCTCACACCATACTACAATTGGGCATGGAATTAAGAACGGCCACCTGTTATATTGCTTTGGCAACGAAGTAAATAGGTTGGGAAAAGATTCCAGGCGACGTCAAAATGTACAATTGATTGATATGCGTGGTGTTTGAGGCAGGTCTTCCAAAACGGCAAGAACGTGAGGAGAGAAACATGAGACGTCATCTGGCTTATCTGGCAACAATTCTATTGACTGGGCTGCTTGTCGTACCGACGGCGGTTGCTGAGGAGGCGCGTGCCTTCGAGTGTGACGGTCGTTTTGAGGACTGCGGCACTCCGGAACTCAGCGGTGGCGGCGGCGGTGGTGGCGGCGGCAGCATTCTGATTGCCAACACCGACAAGGGCACCAGCTACCAGTTTGCTGATGACTACGATGACGACGGCGTCGAGGACAACTTCGACAACTGCCCGCGCGTCTACAATCCCGACCAGGCCGACAGCGATGGCGACGGCGTAGGCGATGCCTGTGACAACTGCCCCAACGATGCCAACCCCGACCAGGCCAATCTCGACGGCGACGACAAGGGCGATGCCTGTGACGACGATCGCGATGGCGATGGCGTTGCCAACGCCCAGGACAACTGCCCGGACGTTTACAACCCCGACCAGGCCGATCTCGATGGCGACGGCAAGGGTGATGCTTGCGATCCAGACATCAACGGCAACGGCACCCCCAATGAGTCGGATCCCTGCCCGATGAAGCTTGGCGGCGTTGCAGGTGACGACACCGACGAGTGCTTCCCGGACAGCGACAACGACGGCACGCCGGACGTGCACGACAACTGCCCCTACCACTACAATCCCGACCAGGCCGATCTCGATGGCGACGGTGTAGGCGACGAGTGCGATCCGGACGTCGACGGCGATGGCGTTGTCAACGCGCTGGACAACTGCCCCAACGTTCCCAACCCCGATCAGGCCGACAGCGACCGTGACGGCGTTGGCGATGCTTGCGACCCGGACTACTGCTTCGTGGTGCTCGGAGACACGGGTAACTGCCTCGACCCGGCCAAGACGCTCGCTGCCTACAGCCCGTCGATGTTCGGCCAAACCGGTGAGCCGGTTCGTCTGCGCATGTTTGCCAATCAGCAAAATCAGGCACTTCGCTTCGAGTGGTTGCTGGTCAAGCAGCCGGCCGGATCGAAGGCCAGCATCGAGAATGCTCGTGGCACGGTCACCGTCTCGACGCCCTTCGAGTACCGCTACCTGGTCAACACGGTTCCCCAGATCGTGCCCGACCTGCCCGGCACCTATGAGGTCAAGCTTGTGATCGAGACGATCTGGGAGGACCGCGTCAGTGGAACCCTCAACGAGACGCAGAGCTTCACCGCCGCGCTGACTGTCGAGGGCGATCCGGTCGTCAAAGAGGAGTCGGCCGGTGGCTGCTCCGTGACTCCGGGTCAAAGCACCAGCGGCTACGGCTTGCTCCTGCTTCTCGGTCTGGTGGGTCTCGTGCGCCGCAAGCTTCGCCGCTAAGCGAGGCCGAACGACGGTGAGCTAGGGCAATCCTTGCTCACCGCGCTCAGATTGAGCGGCGGCGGTCCGAAGTCCTTGCATCGGCTCGCCGCCGCGGGCATCATCTCCTTAGCTTTTTGGATGTTGGCCCCTCTTCTAGCCTAGTCTCCCAGATGAAATCATTGTTCCCGGCGCTTCTCGTTGTGCTCGTGCTCGCAAGCTGCACGGACGCTCGATTGCAGAGGCTGGAGGGAGATCCTCTCCCGGAATACGACAATAAGCTGCGTTTGGAAGGGGAGTTTTGCACCGAGCCCAGCGGGCAGGTGGTCTTTCCGATCAAGGTCTTGTTCATCCTCGACCAGTCCAACTCACTGCAGTGCCTCGACAGCGAGAATCGGCGCTTTGCCGCGCTGAACAGCGCGCTTCGCACGTTGCGCAGCGCTCCACAGACCCAATTTGCCTTTGTTGGCTTCTCGTCCTGGGTGCGTCAGCAAAACTTTACGCGCAACCTCGACGACGTTGCTCAGTTCCTCGATCCGGCCGGCGGGCTGGGTCCAGCCACCGATTACCAGGGCGCGCTGGCCACGGCCTTGCGCCTGATCGAGCAGGACATCGTGGCCACCGACGCCATGGAGCGTGCTCGCACGCGCTACATCATCAACTTTGTCAGCGATGGCGTCCCGGAGCCTCGGTGCACGGCAGGCTGTGACAGCTCCCGGCCGCCGGACAGCCTCTACGGCGTGTGCAACACGACGCGTGATATTCCCGAGGGCGAGTACGTGGAGCTGACCCCGTGTCAGCCCTACAACCAGCCCCAGCAGATCGTGCGCCGCGTCGAGGAGCTGCTCGCGCTCAAGGACATCTATTCGGTAGGCGACATCACGCTCAACTCCGTGCTTCTCTTCTCGCCACAAGAGATCGTCGAGGGGATTTGTCCGGGCGCTGCAGCTCAGTTTGGCTACGATCGCGTCGAGGCCCAGGCCGCACTGCTGGCCATGGCGAACGCCGGAAACGGGGTGTTTCGTGACATCAACCTGGCGCAGTCTGGCGATGACTTCTTGCGCGTCGATGTCTCCAGCGTCAAGGCCGACTACGGGCTTGCGACGATGATCGCTCATAATGAGAACGCGCGCCGCACGCCCCGGGGCCTCGAGCCCGACAGCGACGGTGACGGATTGGCTGACGCCCTCGAGCATGAGCTTGGCACCGACCCCTACAACCGCGACACCGATGGCGATGGCTACAGCGACTTTTTCGAGCATCATTTTCGCCGTGAGGGCTTCGATCCAAAACGCTCGAGTGCGCCGGCGATTTCGTGCAGCGATCGTCGCGATCGCGACGGCGACGGTCTGGCCGAGTGCGAGGAGGCTTATCTGGGCACCTCGCCGACCAATCCGGACACCGACGGTGACGGGGTGCCCGATGGCCTGGAGTTCGTACTCGGGACCAACCCGCTGCTGGCCGATGGCTTCATGGATCCCGACTTTGACGGCGTGATCAACATCGACGAGATCCGCGCCGGCACGAATCCCTTGCACGCCGACGAGGATGTTTATCGCGAGCAGCGCATGCTCTACAACCTGACGGATCTGGGACTCAAGCAGTTCGAGAACCAAAATGGGCGCACCGAAGACCGGCGCTGCTATCGCTTCGACATCAGCCGTGTTCCGCTTGCCGTGACGACACTGCCACGCGAGCGCGGTCGTAACCGCGTGCTGATCCACACGCGCGAGCGACTGTCGCGCATGGGCGGCATCACCGGCATCTCGCGGGTGGCATGCTTTGAGGCCGTCTACAACGAGGGCCGCATGAAGAATCCGTCATCCGGTGTCATCGACGTCTCACAAAAGGCCCTCGATCACGCGCATGCCACGCTCGCTCAAAAGCTTGGGGCGCTGGCGGATTGCCCTTATTTCGCGCTGGCCGAAGACGAGTGGTTTACGCGCCCCGATCTGGAGCGCTTTATCAATCGCTGCCTGCCCGGTAAGATTCAGCTCGGAGAGCAGTTGTTTACCCGCGCCCAGATCAACGAGTTGCTCGATCGCAACATGGATCAGGACGCCGAGCTTCGGCTGCCGACTCGAGCCCATGAGCTCTTCGTTCCGCTGCCGAGCTTTCGCGAGGATCGTCATTGTTTTCGGCCCTGGGAGTTCGAGCGCGTCGAGGAGTTGCTCAACGATATGGTCGATGCCTGTATGACTTGCACGCCGCCTGAGTGAGTTCTTGATGCATCAGCGCCATAAAAGCGGCAGTCGACTGCAAAATGTGATGGGACAACTCTGGTTGTTCGTGTTGCTGGTGGCCTTGCCCGCGCTTGTCACCTGCACCGAGGCCAAGCTCGAACCCATTCCTCGCGAAATTGGTACCCGCGACGATAAGCTTGAGATCACCGGCTCGATCTGCACGAGCGAGCCGGACACGCTGGTCTTTCCGCTACGACTTTTGTTCGTCGTCGACACGTCGTCGTCGATGATCGTCGTCGATCCTCCCGATCCGATCACCGGGGAGACCAACCGGGAGAGGGCAGTTCGCGAGACATGGACGCGCCTGCTCGAGCAGTCTCCGGAGGGCGTTGAGGTCGGCATTATCCGCTTTTCGGCCGAGTCCCAATCGACCGTTGCCATTGCCGATGCCGATGGCATTCCTCAGAACTACTTTACTGCAGACCCCGATCGATTAGCGGAGGGCACCGCAGCGCTGCGCGAGGTCAGCCGAACGACCAATTACATCAACGCGCTGGGCGAGGCGTACTACGAGATCCGAAACGAGCTGATCAATGCTGAGCTCGAGTCCTTGCCCTTGAGCAAGTACATCGTGATCTTCTTGTCCGACGGTGTGCCCAACGTCGACGCCTCCGACGCGCGCGACTTGAGCCGCGATCGGATCATGGCGTCGGTGCGCGCGCTTCGCGAGCTGACCAACACCTTTCGCGTCGGGGATTTCTCATTTCATACGGCGTTTTTGGCCAGTGGGCAGGCCGTCATCGATCAAGAAGCCCAGGGATTGCTGCGCGAGATGGCGCGCGTCGGTGGTGGTAATTTTCGAAACTTCCCCTCCGGCGAAGAGCTCAATTTTCTTTTTGCCGAGCTGACCGTGTTGCGCCGGGTCTTTACCCTCGAGCGCATCGGCGCATTCAACACCAACGTCGTCATGGACCGCAATCAGATCCCCGCGCGCCCCGATCCGGTCGAGGACGTGGGTCTGGGCGATGTTGGCGACGCTGACGCAAGTCGTGAGGATGCGACGGCTGTGCCCGACGACGACGTGGGCGTGAGCGATGTCGACGCTGGCCCGGTGGTTGTGCCAGGGCCGCAGACGCCGCTGTTCATCGATCTGACCAAATCGGGCTATCCCGAATGTGGCGAGCCGCTTATTGATACCGACGGCGACGGGCTCTCCGATCTGGTCGAACTCGAGATTGGTACCAGTCCATTTTTGCGAGACACCGACGGCGACGGGCTCAATGATTTTCTCGAATGGCAATTTCGCGAGTCGGGCCTCGATGCGCTCAACCCGCGCGACTCGCAGTGCTACGTGCCTTCGCCTTGCGTCGACTCGAACAACGACGGCTACTGCGATTGTTTGCTCGACGCCAATCTCGACGGCATCTGCGATTGTGTGAGCAACCCCAACATCGCTTGTCTCGACGACCTCGGCCATGATTGCCTCGACCTTGACGAAGACGGGCTGTGCGACTGTCCCGATCTCGACGGTGACGGCTACTGTGACTACTCGGATCGCACCGGCGACGGGATGCACGATTGCGAGGAGGTGCTCTACGGCACCTCTCAGCGCGGCGTTGACAGCGATGGTGATGGCTATCCGGATATCGTCGAGATTCGCTTTCAGACCGACCCGGTGCGAAACGACGCCCAGGACGATCTCGACCTCGACGGCGTTCCAAACGGCATCGAGATCCAGGCGGCCACCGATCCCAACTGCAATGATTCGCGCATCCGCTCACAGACGGCTTATCGCTACCAGCTTCAGCAAATCAGCCAGGAAGGCAACAAGACCTGCTACGAGTTTGGGGTCAGCAATATCACGCTGGTGCCCACGATGAGCAATCCCGACGCGGTGTATCCGGGCAACAACTGGAACCGCGTGTTGCTCTACGCCGGAGAGGTGCCCTTTGACGATCCGCGCGCCTCAGGCCGCTTTCGCTTTGCCTGCGTGATGGTCAACTACAATCCCGACGGCAGCTACAAGAACCCACCCTCGGGGCGCGTGCGGCTCAGCGAAGCGGACTTCGTCGAGGTGGGCACCTTTGATCCCGATCTTCACTGTATATGGCCTTGATATGAAGAGAACCAATAGTTTGTGCCTGGGCTTTGTCGTCGTCGCCGCCGCTGCGCTGCTGACCGCAAGCTGTTCGGGCGAGCCAGATTTGGTCGATGGCGAGAACAACGCCAACAACAAGCCGACCAGCGCGCAGTGTGAGCGCGATGAGGCAAATCGCGCCGAAGATGCCGTCGCGCTTACCGCCGGCGAGTCAACGACAGGCTATATCTGTCCGATCGCTGACAAGGACTGGTATCGCTTCAGCGTGCCGGCAAGCGACCGCGTCGTGCAGGTTTCGCTGGCGCTCGCCTCGGCGCTCAGCCAACTCGAGCTGACCTACGAGATCTGGTCGACCGATGCCGCCGGCAAGGCGATTGCCGCCGTCTCACGCCCGCTGGCAACCGCTATCGGTGAGAAGATCGATACGACCGAGTGCATCGCGCCGGGCACCTACGCCCTGGTGGTTCGCGATCACCTCGACAGCGCACAAGACGTCCGCCATCGCTATGAACTCGTCGTCAATACGCTGCCCGATCCCGATTCCAACGAGCCCAACGACGATGCATCCAAGGCGACCGCGATCGTATCGGGGCAGGCCAAGAGTGGCACAGTGGCCTGTCGCGGCGACGAGGACTGGTTTGCCATTGATGTTCCAGCTCGCCACTTGATGCGCGTTCGGCTCACCAGCGCGAAGGCTGCCTACGAGCCCACCTTCAGCGTGAAGACGGCCGACGGTGAGACCGTGGTCCGTGAGAGCAATCTCTCGGGCAGCGTGAAGGAAACGGCATTGGATCGCTACGTGGGCTTGTCTGGCGCCGGGCGCTACTTTGTGGTCGTCTCCGATGACAATGGCTTGCACGCTGATCCGAAAGTTCCCTACCAACTGACCGTCGACCTGATCGAGGACCGCGATACCAACGAGCCCAACAACAGCGCCGCGACAGCCACACCCCTGTCGCAAAATGCCGTCAGTTGTGGCACGAGCTGGTCGTCCACCATGGAGTTTCGCGGCACGATCGGCGCGCCGGGCGATAATGACTGGTATCGCTTGCCGCTTCAGGGCTGCGAGAAGGGCATCATCGAGGCGGAGATGGTCTTTGACACCGCGTCGATGAGCAATGAGCAGCAGTGGGAGTTTGCGAGCAAGCTGCAGGCGACGCTGACGATGATTCGCCCGCACGAGGCGACGAGCTGTACGGCCGATGCGCAGTGCGCAGCCCTGGAGATGCCCTGCTCGGAGAACCTCGGCTGCGCGGGCTATTTTGAGACATGCCGCGCCGATCGCAAGTGTGCCGGCGCATTGGTCTGCCTGCCTGAGGGCGTCTGCGGCGCCAACCAGGTGCAGCGCCGCTACGCGTGCAGCAACCAGCTCCCGGAGTGTCAGCCCTCGGCTGCGCCAGCACCGGGCAAGAATCAGGCGATCATCGCCGCGCCGCTCTTTGGCGAGAATGTCGTCTACTTGCGGGCCAGCGACTTTCAGGCTCAGGCGGCCATGCCGGACGTTTTCTACACGTTGCGCGTTCGCGTGCGAAACGATCCTGACGATCACGAGCCGTCCAATCTGTTCACCAATCTCGTTCAAAATCCGTTGCCAATCAGCCGCCACCAGAGCTTCGCCACGGAGATCCCCGTTCACGACTGCACCGGTGAGCAGCCCGAGTGCTGTTCGGGCGGCACCTGGATTCGTGGCCATATCGCCTACGAGAGCGACCAAGACTGGTACAAGTACGAGCATCCCTGCCGCGGCGACGACTGCACGCTGCGCTTCCACTACCGCGTCGATGCCGGGCCGGTCGACGTGGTCATGAACATCTACCGCGGCGGCAGCCTCTGGTACACGATCTTCGACAACGAGCAGCGCGACACACAACCGGCGATCAATGGAGTTTTGGGAGGCATGAGCGCGCAGAACAAGTGTTTTTATGGCTCGAAGTTGCACAACGGCGACTACTACCTCCATGTGCGTGACATCTTCGAGTTGTACTCCGATCGCGCCACGGTCAAGCCCGAGTCGCGCAATTGGAGCGCCGATCAATCGTATTCATTCTGTGTGGAGAAGATCTCCAACCAGTGCGAGGTACCGCCATGCAAGCTATTCGACAACGGGTGTGGACTCTGAAGCCGAGGCAGCGCTACGGCGGGGCGGCGCTCTTGGTCTCGTGTGCCCTGATCTGCACGGCCTGCGGTGAGGGTGAACCCACACAAGACGAGCCCGATGCGACGAGCGATACAACTCGGCCGCCCCGGCCCAAGACCGATCGTTGGAAGCTGTCGACGCTCGACGTCGATTTCGTCGGACTCAATTTGCGCATGGCCACCTCCGCCCAGGGCGTGGTGGGCGTGGCCTACTACCGCACCGAGGGCGTCGAAGGCGATCTGTGCACCGAGCTCGGCGTGGAGAACCCGCCGATCAAGACGAACTGGGAGCTCAAATACGCCCAGCTCAGTGGTGACTCCTGGAGCATTGAGACGGTGGCCGACGCGCCATTTATCGGCCAGCCGCCGGGTCTTGATTTGAAGTTCAACCCGGCCAACAAGCCGGTGATCGCGACGATGGCCGGCGCGCCCGTCGTGGCCCTTCGTTATTGCGGAGTCAACAATGCCGCGCTCTACACGCGCGAGGGGACAAGCTGGCAACTCGACACGGCCGTCTCGACCAGCGGCGCTGCGGCCTCCGGCGACAGCTCGAGCGACTTTGGATTCGTCGTCGGCTACTGGCCGGCGCTGGCCTTCGACGCGGCTGGACAGCCCGCGCTGGCCTATCGCGACGTGCATGCCGGGGGCATCCAAAACGACGACTTCACCCGCGCCGATCTCGAGTTTGCCTACAAGCGCGGTGCGAGTTGGTCGGCTTTTCCTGTCGACATGGGGCGCGGCGCCGGCAACTTCAACCGCATGATCTTCGATGCCGTCGATCGCCCCGTGCTGGCCTACTACAATCCCACCGAACTCACCGCTGAGCCACGCATTGGCATCTGGGTCACCCGCTCCGAGGACGGTGGCGCAAGCTGGCAGCGCACCCAGCTCTTCAACCGCGCAACCTCCGAGGGGCCTGACGTCTTGCGCCACCCGCAGACCGGAGATTTGCACGTTGCCTTCTACAACTCGCAACGAGGTTACCCGCAGCTCGCCACACTCAGCGACCACGACGCCTTTGAGTCCGTCTCGGCCTGGAAGCTCGATGACATTGGCAACAACCTCTATGACGAAGGCGTCACGCCCTCGCTGGCGGTCAACGCCGACGGCCAGTTGGCGATCGCCTACTACCGCTGCGTCAAGGCGTCGGCGGGGCTGGGCCGCTGCCACTCCGACGACGACGCGCTGATTTTTGCCTACAACGACGGCAACGAGTGGCGCCACGAAGTGGTCGACAGCGGCGACGCCGGCGGCCCCTGTGGCAGCCGCCCGGCGCTGGCATTTGATGCCGAGCATCGTCCAATCATCGCCTATCGCTGCGACACGCTTGTCGACGATAAGGTCGAAACCCACGTCAAGTTCGCACGCCGCGAGCGCCTGCCACAGTGATCGGAGCAACACCATGAGCCCCATCTGCCAACGGATCACTGTGGTTGTTCTGCTCGCGCTCGTTTTCGCTGGGCTCAGCGCCTGCGACAAGGGCGAGGGCGAGCTTAGCGGCAGCGTCTCCGAGTTCTACGACATCTCATATCACCACATGCGCGCGCGCCTCTACAGCTCCGAGCTGGCGATCGAGTACGTGCGCGAAAGCGGCGATGTACCAGTACGCATCTCGCTTCGTCGCGAGGCCTTCGCGCTGGCGCCGGGCACCTACGATCTCAAACTAAACGGCGACATCAGCGGCCAATCCCGCCACCATGAGCTTCCTCGCCTCGAATCGGGCCGCATCGAGCTCAAGGAGTTTCGCGCTGAGGTGGGCTTTATCGTGCGCGGCGAGTTCTCGGCCACCCTTCGCGCCGGCGACACCAAGGCCAGCATCCGTGGAAGCTTCGAGGCGCCACTCGAGATCATCGACGACGGCACTCGCCCCGATGTGGGCATCGTCGAGCCACCCGACATTGTCGTAATCATTGAGGATATCCTGGTTCCGGTCGAAGATATTGTGGTCCCGGTCGAGGATATTGTGGTTCCTGTCGTGGATATCCTGGTGCCGGTTGAGGATATTGTGGTTCCCGTCGAGGATATCCTGGTACCCGTCGAAGACATAACGCCGATTGAAGACACGACGCCCGTCGAGGACACGACAGCCGATGTGCAATTCGACGCCGAGGCTGGCTAGCGCGTTTCTTCGAACGTCAAGGTCAGCAAGTAATCCGCCGACATATCCGAGAAGATCTCGAGCAAGTGGTCGCCGCGCCCCTCGATGTCGAAGTGAAACTCGATGATCCGATCCTTGCCCGCGAACTCGAAGAGATCGATGTCACGCGGATGCTCTTCTTGAACATTGCCACAATCTGGCGGGTGCAGCAGCACATGCAGCTCCGTGCCGGGCGAGAGCATCTCGGTGAGCAGAAAGCGCGCCACCAGGCGTCCGCTCTCGACTTCGCTGTGCACCACGGCGCGAAAGCCGCCCGGAAAAGTCCCACGAAAGAACTCGTCGTCGCGCAGCACACACGAGGCGCGAACCCTGCAGACCGGAATTGCCGCGCCACACGGGTTTTGCAAGCGCCCCTGGGTGAAGGTCGTCTCGTCGTTGACGCAGGCAGCGAGCAGGCCGAGGCTTGCAACGAGAGCGAGCGCAAAAGGCATCAAGCGGGCGCCGGTGGGCAGGATGGCAAAAGTCATGTGCGTCCATGGGTCGTCGAGCTACGGTCAGCAGGGCTGAGTGTAGCGCAGGCCGTAGAATTTCGGCAACGTGCCATTTATGGAGCAAGGAGGTTCTTGATTGCTCATTGCCTCATAATTGATCTATGCTCCGGCTCAGCCTACAGAGGTTGGACAGCGTGCAATGGCGTAGCCTTTGCGATGTCGAGATGGTTAACGTGATGTGGAGAACTCGTGATGATTTGGCCTAAGGCCGTCCGGCGTCTCTTGTGGACCCTGGCGCTCATCTTGTTCGCGATGCCGGCGCTTGCCCAGGCAAGCGATGGTGGCGATGATCTTCGGCCGTATTCGTCGCTGGTCGTTCAGAACCGAAAACATACACCCACTCATGAGCTCAACCTCAAGCTGGGCGTGTTGCCGCTCGACGCCTTTACCAAAGGCGTGACGCTGGGCGGATCGTACACCTTTCATTTTACCGATTTGATCGCGTGGGAGCTCATCGGCTTTCACTACTCGTTTCACGTCGACACCAACCTCAAAGACGAGCTCGAGGTCTATATCTTGAGGCCGACGCCTTTTGAGGTGCTCGACTACTACGTGACGAGCAACGTGGTGTTCAAGCCCCTGTATTGGAAGGGTTCGTGGCTCAATTCGAGCCTGACCTATGGGGAGTTGTTCTTCTCGCTCGGTGGCGCCTATGCGTGGTTTACGCGCAGCGCACGTCCGGGTGTGAGCGCGGGTGGTGGCGCGCGTCTTTACGTCTCGCGGTTGTTCTCGTTTCAGGTCGATCTGCGCTATCTGGCGTTCTTTGACGACAAATTTTTGGATACTTTCGAAGTAAAAGATGAACTCTCGATCGGCTTTGGTACGTCCATTGGTTTTTGAACCTCGCCGAGTACTTGGGGCCGCCTTGCTACTGGTGTTGTGGGCTGTTGGAGCCTGCGCGCCATCGGCGCTCTCTGGCGAGCGCGACGAGGTCTTCGCGTTGGCCGTCGAGGCCTCGCTCAACGAAGATGCCGTGCTGGCCTCGCGCGCAGCTCACCACTATCTGCGCGGTGCCACGGTCGACGATCCGCGCTACGACCGTGCGATGCGCCTTTTGGCCGAGAATGCCGAGCGCCTGGGCCTGACTTATCCGGCCTCGCTCTGGTATCTGGACATCGCGCGATCTCGACGCGACGTGGAGCTTGTGCGCGACGCGGTCTCGGGCCTCGAGCGCATTATGTCCACCCATCCCTACGACGAACATACGATCGTGCACGGCTACCTGGGATCGGCCGACATCAGCGGGCTATCGGCCGCTCAGCAGGCGTTTGTCGACTACCAGCAGGGTCTCGACAGCATGCGCCGCGGGGTCGATGACTGGGCCAAGAAGAAATTCGAAGAGATTCCTGTCGCAAGCCCGTACCATGCGCGCGCGCAGTACGTGATGGCGATTCGTCTGGTCGCGCGCTACAAGCTCGACGAGGCGCGCGAGGCGCTCGAGATTCTCGAAGATCTCGACGATCTGCCGGCGGATCTGGAGATCGACATCCATCGCACGATGGCGCGGATCATGTTCGAGGAGCGCCGCTTCAACGACGCGCTCAAGGAGTACGAGTCGATTCGAAAGAGCGCGCCCGACGATCCCGAGCTGCTGCTCGAGATGGCCTGGACCGAGTATTATCGCGGAGAGTATCGCCGCTCGCTGGGTCTTTTGCTCGCGCTCGATGCGCCGGGCTATCGCGGCTTGATCGCGCCGGAGCGCTACCTGCTCGAGGCGCTCAATCTCCAACAGCTTTGCCAGTTCGAGCCTGCGCGCTTGGCCGCGGTTCGTCTGGGCGCACGCTACGGCGCCGCGCTCAACGATTTGCGAAGCGGCGTGCCGCTCAAGGACAGCCAGGCATTGCGCTCGGCGGCTGGGCTTCGAGAGGGTGGTAAGGACGTGGCGCAGTTTCGAAAGCGCCTTCGCATCGAGCGCGAGCTCGTCGCCACACTGGCTCGGCGCATGGGCCCAGAGCTCACGGCGAGCATGGTGGCGATCTATGATGTCGGACTGGCCGAGGCCGGCCGGCGCGAGGATGAGCTCTTGACCGTCGAGATGGAGCGCGTCGCCAGCGAATTGCTTGGAGCCGAGGAGGGCGTACGCCTGATCTTGCACGAACTCAGCGTCGCCTTGTTGCGCGGTCGCGGGCGTACCACGGGCCCCAAAACCTTGGCCTCGTTTCAAGTTCCGGCCAGCGGTGAGATGGTTTACTACCAGTTCGAAGGCGAGTTTTGGACCGATGAGCTCGACGACCTGATCGTGCCGATGGAGGACCGATGCATCGATTGAGTCTGATGCGAGGCTTCTTCACAGCGGCGCTGCTCGCCCTGGTGATGCTCGGAAGCGCTTCGTGTGCGACGAGCAGCTTCGAGGTGCGCGATACACCCGAGATCGAGATGCTGCGCCTTCGCATCACGAAGGTGCGAAACGCCATCTTCGAGACGCGCGAGACGATCTCGATGTCGCGCGGCGCGCCCTATTTGCCGGAGCTGTACTTGCGCCTGGCCGAGCTGTTGAGCGAGGAGGCGCGCTACCACTATCAGCTGGCCTTTGAGCGCGAACGCCGCTCGACGCGCGATCTATACGTGCCCGAGGTGCGCCTCTTGAAAGAGGAGTCCATCGAGATCTACACGATGGTCTTGCGCCGTTTTCCGACCAACTCGCTTGCGCCGCGCATGCTCTTCAATCTCAGCCACGAGCATCGTGAGCTGGGTAACTTCGACCCGATGCGCGTGGCCTTGCAGCGCCTTGTTGAGGAGCATCCGACCAGCCCGCTGCGCTTTCAAGCCCTGCTGGTGCTCGGTGACAACGAGTTCGACAAAAACGAGCTCAAAGAGGCCGAGCTCTATTACAAGCAGATCACGCGTGGCGATCTCAACGCGAGCTCGGGTCTGGCGCACTACAAGTTGGGTTGGGTCTGGGTCAACTTTGGCGAGTGTAAGAAGGCGCTCACGGATTTCGAGTTGGCGATCTCCAAGACACAGGCCTGGCTCGATCACACGGAGGAGATCAAGCGCACGCGCCAGGGCGTGGCACAGCTTGGCGAGCAGACGTTGGGCGCCGATCAGGACATGGACGTGCGACGAAGCGCGCTCGTGGATTTGGCCTATTGCTACTCCCAGGAGCGCTCACACGAGCGCGCGGTCGCCTTTTTTCGCGAGCGCGCCTATGACCGTGCAACCTATGTCATTGCGCTGGGACGCCTGGCCAACCGCTACCGCATGATGGAGCAATACAAGGGCCTGCTCGCCATCTCGCGCGAGTTGCTCGCCTTTGGACCGGCCGAAGAGGACCGCCTCGACGACGCGCGCACGCTCTACACGGCGATGACTCAGCTTCGCGAATTCGACCAGATTGGCACCGACATCGAGCTGATCGCCTCGGCCTTTACGCGCTATCATACGCAGATTGCCGTGGCCAACGACGTGCGTGGTCGGCTGCGTGACGAGTTCGAAGTCTATGTGCGCGACGTGATGACGCGCGCGCAGACCCGTCTTCAAGAGACCCCAGCGGGCGACAAGCAAGTCGCGCTCGCGCTGCAACTAGCCCACGCTTATGGCGTCTACGCCGACACGTTTCCCCAGGCTGACCAACTCGCTCCGATGTTGCTCAACATGGCCGAAGTGCTCGTGATCGCCGGCGAAGAGCTCGATGCCGGCCTGCGCGCTTTGCAGGCAGCGGACTTGCTCGAAGAGGGCGATGAACGCAAAAACGCGCTCTACGACGCCGTGGTCAATTTCCAGGCGAGCCTGAGCAAAGAGATCGGCCGTCGCCAGTATGACCGTGTGGCGGCGCGCGCTGCGCTTCGTCGTGCCGGCCATGCGCTGGTGTCCTTTGATCTAGACAAGGATCGCCGTCGGCGTGTTCGATTTGCCATGGCCCAGTCCTACTATGACGAGGGGCGCTACATCGAAGCCATCGACAAGCTCTCGGCCGTGGCCTACGAGTATCCGGCAAGCGAGGAGAGCGAGGCGGCCATTCGTATGGTGCTCGACAGCTACAATATGCGCAGCGACTACGACGGCTTGATCTATGCGAGCCGGCGTTTTCTCGACGGAAGAAGTCCGGCCAATCCCAATCTCAAGGGCGAGATTCAGCAGATCTTGGCCGCCGCTGAACAGCGAAAGCTCGACACCTTGTCGCTGCAAGCCGCAGGCGAAGATGGCGGGGAGCTCTCGCCGCTCGAGGATTTTGCCAAGATTCACAAAGGTACGCCGCTCGGTGAGCGTGCGCTGCTCAACGCCTTTGTGGCCGCGCGTGCCACGGGCGACACCAGCCGCATGTACGCGCTTGCCGACGAGATTGCCGGGACCTATCCCAAGAGCGAGCAGCTCTCGGGCATCTATTCGACGCTCGCCCAGACCGCGGTTTCGCGCTTCGAGTACGACCGCGCGATCGGCTTTTTGCAGCGCGCGGCCACGTACAACCCGGAGCGTCGTGCCCAACTCTTGACCGTGGCAGGCTCGTTGCTCGAGGAACTCGGTGACGTGGCGCAGGCCGAGAAGCTCTACCGCGAGGCGATCGGTGCCGGACGTGTCGGCGGTGCACGCGCTAACGCGATTAGCCAGCTCTCCTTTTTGCTCGAGCGACGCTCCACGCCGGCTCAACTCATCCAGCAGCTGACGCCGCATCTGGGCGATGGCAACCCCGAGTTGACGGTGCGTCTGGGCCTTGCTCAGTTGGCCACCGGTCAGACCGATTCGGGCGGCGATCTGCTCCAGCGCGTGCTGCGAGACGGCGAGGGCGCGAGTGGCGAGGCTCAAGCCCGCGCGCACTATGGTCTGGCCGAGGTCATGCTCGCCACGCTGAACACCTTTCCCAGTCTCGAGGACATCGACCTGCTCCAAGACTACATCATGCTCGTCGAGGTCACACAGCAGAGCTATCTCAACGCCGCACGCCAGGGCAGCGCCCACTATACGACGGTCTCCTTGAGCCGTCTGGCATTCGCCCTTCGCCAGGGCGCCAACCAGTTGCGCAGCGTCAAGCTTGGCGGACTCGACGGCGGACAACGCCAGCAGGTCGAGAACGCGCTCAAGCAGCGTGTCGAGTCGCTCGAGGCCACCGCCAGCGAGGCGCTTGACGCGTGTGCCGCGAGGCTTTGGACCAACTTGACCTACGATCCGGTGGTGCGAAAGTGCATCGACGGCATGGCCTGGGAGTTTACCCTGGCGCAGTTCATCGCGATTCAGCCGCGCCAGAAGGTCTCCGATCCTGCAGGGCTCGACGAGCTGCGCGAGCGCCTCTCGCGCAATGCCGACGATGTTGATGGCCTTCGCGATCTCGGCCTGAAGTTTCTCGAAGCCGGCGATGCCCACGTCGCACGTCTGGTGTTTGCGCGTGCCGTTCAGGCAGGCGGCGGTCCCGTCGAGCAGAACCTGCTCGGCGAGGCGAGCTTTCGCGTCGGTGATACGACCGGCGCGTTTGAAGCGTTTGCGCGTGCGGCCGAGGGTGGCCTCGAGGCTGGCCGACAAAACCTCGCCAAGCTGCTTCGAAACGAGGGACTCGCCAAGTACGCCGACGAGGTCTTCAAGCGCTATCCCGAAGGCCGCGCCGGAGGTCGACAGATATGAGGCGAATTGCGATGAATTCAAAGCGTAGCTTCAGGGGCGCATGTGGCCTGGCCCTGATTGCGCTGATCTTTGCCGGGACGCTCGGCTGCGCAGGCGTCAAACCGATTGATTTGCACGACGCTTCGGTGCCGATCGAAGGCCGGCGCCTGGTCGCCGATGCCCAGGACGGCATCGCGATCGCCCGCGCCCAGCAGGACAACGCCCGCGTCAGCTTGCGCGCCTCCCAGAAGTGGCGCAATGACATCGCCTCACTCAAAGGCGTGCCCGGCGGCGCCACCGACGTCCTCGCCAAGCTCAACGAACTCGCCGCCGTGCGCCTTCGCCTGAGCGAGATTCAACTCGAGCGCGCCAACGCCGAGCTTGAGTTGGCCGTCGCCAAATACGACCTCGTCACCGCCCGCGTCGCCGTGCGAAACGACCTGGCCGTCTACGACCTGGAAAAACTCAATCTCAAAGCCGAAGCCATCTTGAACCGCGCACGCGAGATCGACCGCCAGACGGTCGGACAACTCGAGCACCTCGACAAGGTCACGCGCGCCTGGTGGACGTCGTACACGGGCTTCGTGCAAGGCGGCGGCGATGCACGCACCTTCTTTGCGGCCTTTGAACGCACGCCCTGAAAACGGGCTTCAGTCGATCAGTATTCACATAGTCGGGTCCCCTGAGGGGTCGGACTTCGGCGGCCCGCTGCCCGAAAGAGCGATCGGTCGCTCATAAAAAAACACGACCGAAGTCGTGTTTTTTTAGGAAGTCATTGTCGCGTCGATCGGGGCTTTAGTTGCAGAGATCCGCGCGCTTGTCGCCGGCTGCGACGACGATCGGTGAGGCGCAGGGAAGGGCGGCCTTGGTGGCGCCTTCTTCGACGACGCGCGCGCAGATCGGTACGATCAGGGTCGGGTAGTTGGTGGCGTTGGATTGGATGACGAGGGCGACCTGGTCGGAGTCGCTGCCGCCGTTGGGATCGCGTCGCTCGTAGGTGACGCGCATGGCGGCCTCAGCGCCGAGGGTGGCGGTTGCCGGCACGGGGCCTTCGATGATGAACTGCTCGGTGTCCGATCCATTCTTGGTGGGGTCACCGACCAGGCAGGTCTTGGTGATCTTGACGTCGTTCGAGCATGTCGATTGCAGGAGTAAAACCCACTCGAAGGGCGTGCGGGTGTTCGATGTCAGGTTGGCGGGATTGTTGCCCAGCGGATAGAACTCGCCAAGGGAGACGGGGCTCAAATGCGGGAGGATCTCTGGGCCCTCGCAGAGGCTCGATTCGGATTCGCTGCTGCAGCCGATCGTTGCGGCCAGGACCAGGGCGAGGGGGACTGCGAACTTGAGGTGGTTGAACATCGGAAAACTCCTGAATACGCGGTTCTAATTGCTCTGGAAAACGAAGGGAAAGCGAATCGTGACGGTATCACCGCCCTGGGGGCTGGGAAACTTCATGCTGCGGATGACGCCGAGCACGCAGTTGGAGACGCCAGGGTCACCCATGGTGCTGGCCTGCTCGCGGGCGTTGCTGACGCTGCCGTCTTTGTTGACGATCCACTCGAAGGTGATCTGGCCGCCGAGCGAGGGATTTTTGAGCAGGGCGCTCTCATAGCAGCCCTGAATGCGTCCCTGGTAGCGGTTGATGACCTTCATGACGTCGCCTGCCGAGAGGCTGCCCTCGACGCGTGAGAGCGCCTGTACTGAGCGTACGCGGCCACGAACGGTGCCGCTCGAGGCACGTTTGTCGAGCTTGCCGGTGTCTTTGGCGACACGGCCGCCAGTGAGATCGCCGAGCTTGCCGCCGCCGCCCGAGGCGATGTTGACCTTGTCGCCTTCGATGCCCGAGAGCGTGCCGCCGACCCGAAAGGCCGAGGACTTCGAGGTGGCAGCGATCGCGTCGATGTTACTGACAACGTCCTTGACCGTTTCACCTTCGCCGGCCACGGGCGAGGCCAATACGTTGAGCAGGTTCTCGGCCTTGTTCTTTGAAGGCGCCTTGCCCCCGCGGTCGCGCATGCGCTTATCGAGTTGTTCGCGCAAGGCCTTGGGAATCATGACCTGCTGCTCGGTGGGATCGACCGGCTTGGGTCGCTCGATCTTCTTGGGCTCGGGACGCTCTTTGGGCGGCGGTGGCTCGACCTTGGGCGGTGGCTCGACTTTGGCGAGCTGACCCTCGGCGAAGACCTCGGCCCTGGGGTCGTCTTCGATGACCAGGCGTATGCCGAGCAATTGACTGGTGACGGCGATCGTGCCCAAAATACCCGCCACATGCAGAAGTGACGCAGCCACAAAGGCAATCGCGTAGACGCCTACGCTGCGCGACCAGTTGCGACGCTGCTCGGGAGCCGGCGGGTTGGGTGGATAGAAGAAACGGATCTGGAAGCTTATCAGCGTGTCATGGATGACCATGACCTCGCCGATGGCGAGGTTGATGTCGTTGGTACCCGCGAGCGGCTCGCGCGCGTCTTCGGTGCCCAGTCGGCGCACCCAGCCGCTGACCGGCTCGGTGAGCTTGACCGTGACGCGCTTTCCGGACATGTGCACGGAGAACTTGCCCTTGACCGGGCGATAGCGTCGGCGCAGTCCACGCAGGACGTGCGCGTCGATCACACGGCCGTTGAGCGTGCGCACGATTTCGACGACAGGATCGGGAGCGTGCTGATCGGCGTTGGTTTGCCTGCGTGCGATCGCGTTGTCGATGATCTCCTCGAGCGAGAAGGGCGCGACAAAGGCTGGGTCTTCGTCCTCGTCCTCCTCGTCGCAAAAGGCGCCGGCAAAGCCTGTCAGCTGCTGGTCAGGTGCGCTGTTGCCAAGAGGCGGCTCGCTGCGTGCGACTTCGGCGCTCGCTGCGGCGGACCACTGGACCTGGTCGTCGATCATCGAAGGGTCGAGAGAGATGCTTGGCAGATCGGGCTCGGGCTCGCGGCTCGGAAGCGGCGTAGAGGAGCGCAACGGGTCGCTTGGCGGCGGGCTCGAGCCGGGAAAGAGGACGGCGTCGGCAGCGGGTCTCTTGGGTGCGCCAGCAGGCGTTGCCGTGGGGCGCGGGTCGACTTTTTCAAACGTGGTGTCGAGCGTGTCGACGCCAGCCTCGCCAACGAAGCCTGCCGGAGCCGACGAGGTGTCGGGCTCGGGCTTGAGCGAGAAGTCGAGCTCGCCGAGCGCCTCGAGCTCGGCCGATTCAAGCTGGTCGATGGTCGAGTCGATCGTTGACTCGCCCACGCTCGGCTGCGACTTGGCCTTGGTCTTGGCCAAGAGGGCCTGGGCCTTTCGCTTGCGCTCCAGGGCGGCCGAAGCCATGGCGACCATCTGGCGCCCGGAGCGCATCTCGACGGTGGCGTCGTTGATATCCTCCTCGTCGTCGGACTGAACCTCGGAGTCGTAAGCCTCCATGGCGTCGGGAATGGCCGAGAGCAGGTCGTCGAGCGGAAAGAGATCGGGCAGCCCGCCGAGCGAGGGCTCGCGCCGACTGCCCAGCGTGATGTCGTCCGCGCTCGCTGCATCGCCAGGCGATGTCAGCTCGTTGGTGGTCTCGGGAATTTCAATATCGCCGGTGGCATCGCCCCAATCTTCGAGGCCATCCAGCTCGAGGGCATCTTGAAACGGCGAGGTGACCGCGGTGCTCTCGTCCGGTGAAGCCACACCCCACTGCAAGGTCGGCATGCTCTTGGGAGCATTGAGCTTGATGTCGGAGCGTGAGCGATCACGCTCGCGCTCCAGATCGGCGGAGTGGGCTACCGCCGTATTCTCCTCGCGCGGGCTGGACGTGGCATCGATCGGGCGAAACAGGCTGCTGAGCAGCTTGATCACGTCCTCGGTGCGGCCCTGGGGCTCGATGTTGGCAAGCGATTGCCAGCGCGGTTCACGGTCGGAGAAGATTTTTTGCAGTGTTCGCCCAAGGCTCGGTTCCTGGCCGCTGGCATTGAGCGAGTTGAGCAGGCGCTCCATGGCCGTGGCGAGCTGATGGCAGTCGGCGAAGCGGTCGTGCGGATCCTTGGAGAGGGTCTTGAGCACGAGCGAGTCGAGAAAGGGTGGTACTGCCTCGTTGTATTTGGAGGGCGGATCGACCGGATCATCGCAGATCGCGCGCATCAAATCGAAGGAATTGGTCTGCTCGAAGAGGCGTCGCCCCGTCAACAGCTCCCAGATGACGATGCCCATGGCGAAGATGTCGCTGCGGCTGTCTCCCCAGCTTCCCATGCACTGCTCGGGCGCCAGGTAGCCGAACTGCCAGGCGGCGCGTGCGTTGCTCTGGTGGCGGCGCTGATTGAGCGCGGCGGCGATGCCCATGTCGACGACTTTGATCTCGCCGGTGTAGGTGACCACGACATTGTGGGGGCGGATATCGCCATGGACGACGCTTGTCGGATAACCTCGGTCGTCGACCAGGCGATGTGCGCCGTCGAGCGCGCGGGCAACTTCGATGCAGACCTTGAGCGCAAAGGCGACCGGCACGCCGGCCGTGGTGTTGAGCTGGCGCACGCGGTTGATGATGTCGGCCAGGTTCTCGCCGTAGATGAACTCACGGATGACGTAGAAGGCGTCGCCTTCGCGCTCTAGGCCGAAGACGCGGGCAAGCTTTTGGTCTTGAATACGCGCGACGCGGCGCACCTGCTCGGTGACCACGCGCAAAATCTCCGCGTTGGCCGGAATCTGCTTGACCACGACCAGACGTGGGCGACGCTCTCCTTGACCGGAGTCCATCGCCACCCAGGTGTTGGTCAGCTCATCCCCGCTGAGCTGGGTCAGGATGTGGTATCGCCTCTGTATAATGTGGGTCATCGTGTCGTCAGTTTGGGTTCACACAACGTGCGTGGCGCTTAGTCGTCGGCTCCATCCTTGCCCTTGGCTTGCTGAAATTGCGTCGTCCAACCCGGCCCGAGCGACGAGTAAACAGTGTTCTCCAGGTAGCTGGTGCGTCGATCGGTCATCGAGGGCAGCGGCCTGGGGGTGCGTTGAAACAAGAAGACGGCGCCGGCGCCGGCCGTCTCACCGCGGATCAGGCGCGCGTCAAACTCCATGCGCCCTCCGCGAAGCAGCGTCGGCGGGGGCGCCTGCTGGTTTTGAGAGGACTGCGGCGCGTCGTCGTCGTCATCATCATCCTCGTCCTGCTGTTTGGGCGGCGGGGTGGGCGCGGTGCGTGCTTTGGTCTTTTTCTTGGTGCGCTGGGCGAGCATCGGCTGGGTGCTCGACGGTGCGCTCTGGGTGCCCGAGTCGGCACCAGGCAATACGTCGGCCGTGCTTGTGGTGGCGATCAACAGGCCGGCCAGCACCGTCAGGACTAAAAATGTCGTCTCTCGTCTCATCACCAAATCCTCATTTCTTCATGATTGCGAGGCGATAGCGGGCAAAGCCTGCCATCGACGAGGAGCGCATCACCAGATAAAGCGTCTGGTAGTCGAGATCCTTGTCGGCCTGAATCGTCACCACGGTCTGTTCTTCCTCGTCGACGGTGAAGTCCATCTGTTCAGCATAGACCTTCAGCGCTTCGACAAGTTCCGGAATTTCGCCGGCTGTGTAAAAGTCTGCGGGAAATTTGCCGTCTTCGAGGCGCATCAAGACCTTTTGCTCGACGATCAGCGCCTGAGGATTGATCACGACGTTGACCGAAGGTTTGAACACCGAGCGCGCCGAGGACTCTGGCAACCTGAGGTCAGGATCGAGCTTGAAGGCCTGGTCCTCGGCTTCAAAGCTGACGATCAGGAAGATCAAGATGATCGTGAACATGTCGAGAAGCGAGGTGAGCATCAGCCCTTTGGGCTTGGAGCGCTTCATGAATCGACTCATCGCTCACTCCTCCTCATCGTCGTAGTCATCATCATCGAGCACCGGTGAATCGGGACCTGGAGGAATGAACTTCGAGAAGACCGTGACCGGGAAGAGTTCTTCGAACTTTGCGTCACCCTTGTCGTCAAAACCCAGCGGCCGCTCGCGCACGCCGTCGACGACCTCGACGAGCACCTGGTAGGGCAATTCGTTGTGCGGCAAGATCGTCATCGTCGTGCTCTCTGGATAGAGCTGCTTGACGCGGGTCAGGCGGGTGCGAAGGCCCTCGATATCATACTGGTCATCTTTTTTGGGCAACTCGATCGAGAGCGCCGAGAGCGCCTCCTCGCCCAGGCTGGTGCTGGCAAAGCTGAGGGCGATTGCGTCGGGCTTGATCACCAGGTTGGCCGAGACGGTCGTTGGCGTCGCAGGCACGTCCGAGGCATTGGGATCGTGGGTTGCGGTCGCCGTCGGAATGACGCCGATCTGGTAGAATGCCGCTCCCAGCAGCAAAAATGGAATCAGAACCATGAACAGGTTCATGACCGGTACGACGTTGAGGTCGTATACCTCGCTGGTCTTGCGGCGCCTCTTGTTGAACACGTGGTCTCTCTTCCGTTTGCTACGACGCCCAAAGGCAGCAGATCACTTAGACGGCCTGACGGCTTCGCCCATCCTGGCTTGCCGGCGCGGTGCGTGCCGGCGAGTCATTGTGGGCGACACCGCTGATCGAGACGAGCAGCGCCGTGGCGCCGCCTTCGGCCTCGACCATGATCTGCTCGGAGCGCTTGGAGAGAAAGTGGTGAAAGACCAGCAGCGGAACGGCCACGCCGATACCAAAAGCCGTGGTGTACATGGCCTGGGAGATACCGGCGGCCAGGGCTTCCTGGCGCTCGACGGCCGATGCGGCCGCGACGCTGGAGAAGGCCGAGATCAGACCGAAGATCGTGCCGAGCAGACCGAGCAGCGTCGAGGTGTTGGCCAAGACGGCCATCAGGTCGACACCGCGTTGCAGGCTGGGGATGGCCGAGAGCAGCTCCTTTTCCATGGCGCGCTCGATGTCTTTCTCGCGACGATTGGCGCGCAGCAGACCGGCCTTGGTGACGGCGATCAGCGGATGCTTGCTCGATACCTCGCAGGCGTCGAGCGCGTCACGAAAGCGGCGGTGCTCGACAAAATCGCCGATTTTGGACACGAAGGAGCGCACATTGAGCCGGCGCAATACGTAGAGCTCGACCATGCGAATCAAAAACAGGGCGACGCCAACGATCGAGACGCACAAAATGACATACATCATGAAGCCGCCGGCATCGAGATACTGGCGCATTACAAAGCCGGCGCTGGCTGGCGCCTCGCCGCCGGCGGTAGCCAAAATCCCGAGACCCAGGTTTTGCAGCACGCTGACGCTGCTTGTAAGGCTATCAAGACCGATCGCATTCATTGGCTTGCCCTTCAGATGGTGTGGTTTGCTGCCAGCTCAATAGTTAGCTCTAGTGCTATAGCACAGCTTTGGCGGCGGTTAACAGTGTAAGATCGTATCCGTTTTTCATTCGAGTCCGGGACGCGGCATGGGAATGCGAGGCCGAACGAATTCGTCGTCCGAGACCCAGATGATCGCGTCATCAGGTGTGCGTCGGTCGGGCGGATCGTAGACCACCGGGATCGAGGCCATGCGAAACGGTCCGGGGATGTCCAGGCGGCCCTCCGGGGCCTGGGCAAAGAAGAGCATGATGTTGTTGGTGCCGGCCGGATTGATGCCGTCGTCGAGCTCGCGCGTGGGCATCAGCCGAATGTTTCGAATCGTGTAGCTGAGGCAGTGGCGGCGCCGATAAACGATGCGCAGCGGCTCGACGAGATCGGCGGGCGGCAGATCGATGAGCGTGATCTCGACAAAGATGCGCCGGCCATCCTCGCCTTGAATCGGCGCATAGGAGGCGCTTTGCAGCTCGACGACGCCGCCGCGCTCAACGGAGACCGGCTCGCCGGCACGTGTATCGTTGGCGTCTTGCCAGCTCAAGGTCTGAGCGGCGGCATTAAAGCGCAGCACGCCGACTCCGGGCGTGGTGCCCGGGCTCATGTCGGTGACGCGCACACCGGTCATCTGGCGTAAATTGGCCGCGAAGAGCTCGGTGACAAAGCCCTCGTCCTCGATCTCGTAGCGGTAGGAGTGCGAGAGGTGGGCGTTGGTATCGACGCTTCGCGGGTCGGTGTGCTGGATAATCTCATCGCCGTTTGAGACGCCGTCGCTGTCGGAGTCGAGGTGAGCGTCGGGGTTGAGATAATCCGTGCCGTAGAGCACCTCCAAGATGTCGGGAATCCCGTCACCGTCGGAGTCGACCAGCGAGGGCTCGGTGCCAAGCGCGTAGTTGTCGCAATCGGTCAGCCCATCGGCGGTGACATCGCGTCCGGGAGCGAGCAACGAGCAGGCCGCCAGCGCATCGGCGGCGAACGGGTTGAGGCCGGTCAAAATCTCGACAAAGTCAGTGATGCCATCGCCATCGGTGTCCGGGTTGGTCGGCGAGAGGCCTAGTTTCTCCTCTTCAATGTCGCTGAGGCCGTCGCCATCGGAGTCGACCACCGGGCCATTGGGGGTGGGTTTGGCGTTCATGTTCGCGGCGATCAGCAACTTGGCATGCATGACGATGCGAAGGCCCAGCAAGTTGAGCGCGCTGTATCCAAAGCCGCCGATCGTATTGAAGCGCTGAAACTCGCCGCGCCCGGCAAAGGCCATGGCCTCCATGGCCTGCTGGACCTCGTCGTTGGGCTGGCGACGTCCATCGGGCAGGGGATCGAGATTGGGCTCGGCGGCGAGTTGGATGGCATGAAACTTCAGGCCACCGCCACCCATCTGGGAGATGACGTCACGAAGCCTGGCGACCTCTTCGCCGGCCTTTTGGGCCTCGCACGCGGGCGAGGGACCGGCGTTTTGCTCGATGCATTGCAAGTCGTTGGGCGCGCAGCAGTCTTCGCCGTCCGCCATGGGCTGCGCCGGGCCGGCATTGACCATGATGACGACGTACTGGGTAATTACGCGCAGGCCGGCGGGCATCGTCGCCAGATCGCCCTCGATGAGCGAGCGCGTCAGCCCGATGGCCTGGCGGTAGTCGCGGCATTGATCGTCGGCCGCGCAACCCGTGGGATTGCCGATTTGTGCGAGCGCGGCGTGCAGCTCGCCGGGGTTGCGCGTGAAGTTGCCCTCGACTGGGGCATGCTTTCGCGGCTGGCCGGAGTAGCCGATGACGGCGAGTTGATTCTCACGACCGGCGGTGGCCGTTTGCACGAAGTCGCGCAGGCTGTTGATGCGCTCCGAGCCGGGATCGAAACCCGCAAAGAGCGGGCCTGCGGCCTGGTCGATCAACAAGATCACACGAATGGGAAACTGGGCTTCGACGGGATCTTCGCTGCAAACGCGTCCGGCCAGCGTCACACGGTCGGCCTGTTTGCGCGCACCGTCCTGGCTGTAGAGCGTTGTATCGGTGCAACTCGAGCTGGCCAAGACTGCAGTAAGTGCAAGGATCACGGCGTTTCGCAATCGGGCGCTCACAGGCTCTCCTCGCTATCGGCGGCATCGAGGCCGACATCGGGTTGCGGGCAATAGTATACGGGCCTGGGCACGGGAGTCTGATCATCGGGCACCGCCACATCGGCAGGCTCGCGGCCCACGTCGGCTTGCTGCGGCGGCGCGCCTGGCGCACAGAGCCCTGAGCTGACCTCGCGCGGAACCTGATCACAGCGCCCGTTGACACAGGTCTGGCCCAGCGGACAGCTAAAGCCCAAGCACGCGCGTCGCAAGATGGTCGTGATCTCGCCATCAGGCGCGTTGGCCATGTCAGCGCGCCGCTCGAAGCGCACCCGCTCGATTCCATCGAGAAAGCCCGAAACGACGATCCACACATCGCCGGCAACCGGATCGAAGTGCACGGCTTGCGGCAGCGTCTTTACACGTTCGGCGGGGCACTCGAGCAATTCCAGAATACCCGTGCGCTGCTGCACGCGCGCCTCATCGAGCACCGTTACACGGATGGCGTCGAGTTCGCCTGGAACGCTCATGTCACTGCATACGCTGATCTGAACTTGAGCATCATCGCGTGAGCATCCCCCAAGGGTGATCAGCGTGAGGATCAGCCAGAGGCCAAGTCCTGCTAAGATAAGGCGCCGATTGACGAAGAGCAGGGAATTCAAGGGCATCAATTCCATCCATTGTGTTGCATGATTGGCCGGCGCCCACAATATCAGCTCAGATCGACGCCGGCAATCCTGGGAACGCCCCGCATGGCCCGCTCCGTCGTGATCAGCAATCGAGCTCGAAGGCACTATTTTGGCGTGAAGGCTGTGTTTTGGGCCACAGGGGAACAATATTGCATTGTCAAAAGGTAAGATATGTTCAATGTTGTGGGCTCGAAGGCCACAGTCGCAGTGAACCAGCACCCAGTCCAATCATGACCGATGATAACCGCTCGAAGTCGCCGAGACGTTGGTTTGCGTTCGCGCTGACCCTGACCCTTGTCGCGATCAGTGGTGGCCACGCTGGATGCGAGCGCGCGGGCGTCGCGCCGGAGCAAGCGCGCGCCGAGGCGCCTTCGCCGGCCAAGAGGACGGGTCTGTATACAGCCAGACTCAACGCGCGCTCGTTGGACGTTGGCGCTGAGCCGGTGAAGGTTACCCTGACCGTGGAGCCGGGGCCCGGCTTGAAGATCAATTTGGAGTATCCGTGGCACGTGGCGTTGCAGGAGAGCGACGGAATATCCTTTGCGACAGCTTCCTTTGGAAAGGGTGATATCGAGTTGAGCGAAGAGCGTGCGGTGGTGCCCGTTGTGGTCAGCGCACACAAAGCCGGTGATTTGAGCATGGTGGTCATCGCAAACATGAGCGTTTGCAACGACGATCGCTGCGAGATCTTGCGCGATGAGCAGCTTCTGCTCAAGATTGAGGCTGTCGAAGAGATCAACCAGCCCTGAGGTTTCACCCGCAGTAGCTAATCAAGGTAGAGCGACCATGAAGAACAGCCAGGACTTGTTGTCGAGCGTGACCTCGCAGGTCGAGGGCAGCTTTCGGACCAATCGCCGGATCATGAGCTTTCCGCAGTTCTTGGACGCCTTTGCGGAGCATCCCCGTCGCTACGCGCGCAACTCGGCGCAGTACGTGCGCGATTGCTTTTTGCATTTTGGAACGGAGACCAAGCCTCAGGCCTGGGGGGAGGTGACGCACTTCAACCTCTTCGATGCGCCCTTTGAGGATGGCCGCGATCGGCTGGTGGGCCAGGAGCGCACGCAGGAGCGCGTGTTCAAGTTGCTCGACAACTTCGTGCGAGAAGGCGAAATCAACAAGTTGATCTTGTTGCACGGGCCCAATGGCAGCGCGAAGAGCACGTTCATCGATACGATCATGCGGGCGCTGGAGTTTTATTCGCACGCCGAGGAGGGTGCGCTCTATCGCTTCAACTGGATTTTCCCCAATGAGAAGATCGCCTCGGGCGCCTCGATAGGCTTCGGGGGCATGAGCGCGCGAACGGTCGACAAGTCGACCCTGGAGACCTTTGCCTTTCTCGATGAGCAGGAGATCGATGCCAAGATATCGAGCGATCTCAAAGACCATCCCCTGTTGTTGATCCCCCAAGATCAGCGCGAGGCGTTGTTGCTGCGCTTTATTCAGAGCGCGGTGGTTCCAAGCTCGATCGACGAGCGCCAAAAGGAGCGGGCGCGGCGCTCGCTCGATGCCAAAAAGGGCAAAAAGAAGGACACCGAGGAGGAGCGCGACCAGGAGAGTCCTTTTGCGCTCAGCGCCTATATCTTGCGCGGCGATTTGAGCCACACCAGCCGCCAGATCTTCGACGCGTTGTTGACGGCCTATCGAGGTGATTTCCAAAAGGTGATCAAGCACGTGCAGGTCGAGCGCTTTTTCATCAGCCGGCGCTATCGCAGCGGGGCAGTGACCGTTGAGCCGCAGATGCGCGTCGATGCGGGTATACGCCAGCTCACCGTCGATCGCAGCCTCTCGGCGCTGCCCGCGAGTCTGCAAAACCAAACCCTCTTTGAGCCCTCCGGCGATCTGGTCGATGCCAATCGGGGCATGATCGAGTACGACGACCTCTTCAAGCGCCATCCCGACTTGAACAAGTACCTGCTGGCGACGAGCGAGAAGGCGACCGTCTCGTTGGAGAACCGCATCTTGCATCTGGACATGATCTTGATGGCCACGGGCAATGAAGACTACCTCGACGCCTACAAGCAAACGGCGGATTACGCCTCGTTCAAGGGTCGCGTTGAGCTTGTTCGCGTGCCGTATTTGCTCGATCACACGGTCGAGGAGATCATCTACCGCGAGCAGCTCGCCAGCCTGAACTTCGTCAAGCGCATTGCCCCGCATACGACCTTTGTTGCCGCGCTTTGGGCGGTTCTCACCCGGCTCAACCGGCCCCAGCCCGACGGCTATCCGAGCACGATTCGCGACGTCGTCTCCAAGCTCACACCGCTGGAGAAGGCCGATCTGTATGCCCGTGGCAAGGTGCCCCCCAATATCGGTCCAGAGCGCGCGCGCGAACTCAAGTCGATCATCGCTCAACTCATGGAGGAGGGCGGTGGCACCTCGGAGTACGAGGGGCGGCGGGGGGCGAGCCCACGCGAGATGAAAATGATCTTGCTCAACGCCAGCCAAAACGATGCTTATCCGACGCTATCGCCGCTGGCTGTCTTCGACGAACTCGAGGAACTCGTGCGCGATCCCAGCGTCTTTCCCTTTTTGCAGATGAAGCCCGATGGCGACTACCACCGCCACGATCGCTTCATCAATACGGTGCGCGAGCGTTATCTGGACATCATCGATCTCGAGATCCGAAGCGCAATGGGGCTGGTCGAAGAGGATCGCTACCAGCAGCTCTTCTCGCGCTACATCGATCATGTCAGCCAGTCGCTCAAGGGTGAAAAGGTCTACAACAAGTTGACGAGCACCTACGAGAACCCGGATGAGGAGTTCATGCGTGAGATCGAGGCCACGGTCAACATGGAGGAGGACGCCGACGACTTCCGCCACAGCCTGATCTCGTCGATCGGTGCTTTTTCGATCGATAATCCGGGCGTCAAGGTCGACTATCTGGTGATTTTCCCCAATTTGTTCGAGAAGTTACAGGAAGCCTTCTTCTCGGAGCGTGCCAAGCAGATTCAGAAGATCGAGGAGAATTTGCTGACTTTTTTCGAAGATGAGCAGCCTCAACTCAGCAAGTCCGAGCTCGAATCGGTCGAGACGACGCTGACAAATCTCAAGGAGCGTTACAATTATTGCGACGAGAGCGCCCGCGAGGCGGTGGCGTTTTTGCTCTCGAACCGTTATAAGGACTGATTCGTGGGTTGTGCCCCGCTTACTTGGAGACAAGGGAGATCGCTCGATGGACGTATTAGCAAAGAGTAAGTACCTGGTCATCGTACTCACCGTGTTTGTAGGCTTTATGGCGTTTGGTGAGCCGGCGTTTGCCAACCCGGCGGCGCGCTACAAGCAGCAGATCGAGCAATTCAAGACGATGCTCGAGGAGCAAAAACAAGCCGATACCAAGGGGGTCAGCGAGAAGGATCGGGCGCTGACCGAGAAGTGGCTCCAAGAGTCCGAAGTGCTCTTGGCCAACGGTAACGGTGAGGCTACCGGGCGCCGACTTCGACGCGTGGAATATGCACTCGATCTGATCCGCGCGATGGTTGCCGCGTCGAACATCGACGCGCTGGCCCAGCAGCAGGAAGAGAATTTCCACAGCTCGGGCGAGCAGATCAACGCTTTTGAAGTCGAGATTACCGAGTTGCAGCGCAAGAAGGAAACGCTCAACCAAGAGTTGCAACGTGTCCGCCAGTGATTTTGAATTGAATCAAGCAGTCGGGGTTGTCCGATGAACCTAGCGTTTACGAAAGTCGTCACACCATTTTTGATCTTTGCCTTGGTGGCCGCAATGGGCTGCAAGCCCGGCCCTGAATCCGAAGAGCTGCTCGAGCTCGAGCGCATGCTCCAAGATCCCAAGGCTCTGGAGATACGCGACTCGCCTGGAGCGAGCCGTTTTTTCCAGGAAGCGCGCCAGTTTCGTCGCGTCGCCCGTGAAGCCCATGACGAGCGCAAAGACGATCTCTCCCGCGAGTACGCCGTGTTGGGCACGCTTCGCTACCGAACGGCGGTGGCGATCGCCATGCAGTTCGAGGCCAAGCAGCGCCTTGATTCGGCCAACGTGAAGCTCGAGGAGGTCAATCCCGTGCTTCGCGCCACCAACGCCGAGCGCAACAAGCTCGTCGGCGAGGTGACGCAACTCGAGCAGCAGATCGGGGCCAGCGTGCGAGCTCGCGCGGAGAACGAGCGCCAACAGGCGGACCAGAACAAGAGCACCTTCCAGGCGGCCAACACCACGTCCCAAACCTCGCTTGCTCAGGTTCACGATCGCATCCGTGAGGTCGAGGCGGTGCGCGCAAAGGCCCTCGAGGTCAAGGCTGACCAGTTTGCCAAGGCGCTGTTCGATCGCGCTGACGGCCAGCTCCACTCGGCCCGTGATCTGGCCAACAGCCAGCCTGGCGCCACGGACATCATCATGCAGCAAGTCGAGCATGCCATGACGATGTACCGTGAGGCCCAGACTTCGGCCGAGCCTTTGTTCAAGGATGCCGAGCGCAAAATGCAGCCCGATAACCGCATCGCCGCGATCCGCACAGAGAGCCAGAACAACTTTGGCGCCCCCTATACGATCACCGAGTTCAATGGTGTGCGCATCGTCATGGCCCGCCTCTTCGAGCCGCAGACGGGCAATTTCCGCTTCAACACGGAGTCCCTGATCGATGCGCTGGCCAAGGTCTGCCAGGACTACGGCGAATTCACCATTTCGATCGAGGGCTACACCCAGAGAAAGGGCGGCGCGACCGAAAACCTGGCTACCAGCCAGCTTCGCGCCCACAAGGTGCGCGACTATCTGATCAACAAGGGCGTCAAGTCCGAGCGCATCACCACGGAAGGTTTTGGCCAAGATCGTCTTCGCTACACCGACAGCGCCGACAACAACGACCGCGTCGAAATTATCTTGCGTCATTCGCGCTGATGCAGCGCACGTCCCTCAAAGGAGCGCCTCCCATCGACGTCGCACGCCATCTTGGCGCCGAGCATCGAGGAGGCCTCATTTTTTTCGACTCGGGAAAATCCTCCACCGGCAAGGCCCGCTGGTCGATCCTTGCCTGCCACCCAAGCGCCATCCTCACCGAACACGAAGGCCAGTTGATCGAGCTTCCCGGCGGCGATGCCGTCTGCGATCCGGTGGCCTGGATGGAACAAAAAGCGGCGCCGTTGCCGATGGGCCGGCCCCTCAGGGGACCCGACCCATCAACAACGGCGCCGTTTTTTGGTGGTGTTGCCGGATTCTTGGGGTTTGAGTTTGCCTGGTGGTTGGAGGCGATTGGCGCCAAGCCACGCGAGGCACAAACGCCGGTTTTGTGGGTAGGGGCCTTCGATGCGGCGGCTTGTTTTGATCACGAGAGTGAAACGTGGCATGTGGGAGGGGTGCTCGATGGTGTGGGAGCGCGTGCGCTCATGGAGGCTATCGAGGTGGCGGGGTCAGGAGCGACGCCAGGGGGCAAGGGCGGGGGAGCGCGGTTGGGGATCGAGCCCGAAGTTTATCGTGAGCGCGTCGCCGAGTGTATCGACGCGATCTATTGCGGTGAGATCTTCGAGGTCAATTATACGGAGCGCTTCAGGGGCCGATGGGATGGTGGGGCGTTCGGGCTGTTCGAGGCGCTGCGCGGGCGCGCGGATGGCGCCTTTGGTGGCTTCCTGGATGCTGGTGAGTTTGCGATCGCGTCGGTGAGTCCGGAGCAGTTTGTGGCGGTTGATGGGCCGTGCGTGATGACGCGGCCGATCAAGGGGACACGGCCGCGCGGGGCGTCGGTCGAGGAGGACGCGCGCCTTGGGGCTGAGCTGCTGGTCAGTGAGAAAGATCGGGCTGAGAATGTGATGATCGTCGACTTGATGCGAAACGACCTGACGCGGGTTTGTGCGCTGGGAAGCGTTCGGGCGAGCGCTGTGTGCGCGTTGGAGAGCTTTGAGGGCGTTCACCACCTGGTGTCGACCGTCGAGGGCCGCCTCGAGCCAGGTTTTGAGGCGCTTGACGTGTTGTTGGCCTGTTTTCCCGCCGGGAGTATCACGGGGGCCCCCAAGCTGCGCGCGATCGAGCTGATCGCGAAAATTGAGCAGGACGCGCGCGGGCCTTACACAGGCTCGATGTTCTATCTGTCGCGCGAAGGTCGGCTCGACAGCAACGTGCTCATTCGCACGGCGACGCTGGTCGGGACCGATGCATGCTACGGTGCCGGGGGCGCCGTGGTCGCCGACTCCGATCCGGGCGAGGAACACCTCGAGGCCGAGCTCAAGGCGCGCGCGTTTGTGGCGGCGATGGGCGAGCAAACACCATGAGCGAGGACCGCAGCTATCTGTATGGTGACGGTTTGTTCGAGACGGTGCGCGTCGACGCCGGCGTGCGCTGGCTTTCGCGCCATGTTGGGCGGCTGACAGCGAGCGGGCAGGCGTTGGGGTTTCCGACCAGCGTGATTGACCAGGCTTGTGCGGCGCTCGAGGCGCTCGAGTCGGCGACGCCGGGGATCTGGCGTGTGACCATGAGTCGTCCTGGCGAGGGCATGGACTGGGGCGGGCAGGGCGGTGTCTCGGTGCGCTGCCGGCTGTTTTCGCCGGCGCTGCCACCCAAGCTCGGCCTGATGGCCGGCTTCTATTTGCCCGACGATATGCTCAGGCACCACAAGTCGACGAGTTATCTGGGGTATGTCGAGGCTCGCCGGCGCGCGAGGTTGGAGGGATTTGACGATGCGCTCTTGTTGTCTGCCGGCGGATTGGTTGGGGAGGCGACGGCGGCCAATGTCATCGTTGTGCTCTCCGGGCGTGCGGTGACGCCGCCGGTGCGAGGGATCGTGGCCGGCGTGACGCGTGCGGGCTTGATCGAGCTGGCAGCAACTCATGGCGAGGCTATCGAGGAGCGCGCGATCTTGCGCGCTGAGTTGGAACACGCCGATGAGATCGTGCTGGTTTCGGCGGGCGTGGGTGCGATGTCGGCCGCTTCGCTGTGTGGGCGAGCGTTGGGCAGCGTCTGGGGTGAGCGGGCGGCGAACTGGCTCGCTGAAGTGGCCCGTCGATGAAGCTATTGGCCAAGGTCGACAGGCGCTGGGAGCATCGCGAGGCTGGTGAAGTGGTGTTGCTCGATAATCGTGACTCCTTTGTCTACAACCTCGCGCATCGCTTCTTTGAGCTCGGCCAGCGCGTGGTCGTGGTGCGCAGCGACTCCGTGAGTCTCGAGGAGCTCATTGCGTGGCAGCCGAGAGCGTTGGTGGTGTCACCGGGGCCCGGCCATCCCGACGAGGCTGGCGTATCAGTGGAGTCGATTCGCCATTTCTGCGGGCAGGTGCCGATCCTGGGCGTCTGCCTTGGCCATCAGGCGATCGCGACGGCCTTTGGAGGCGTCGTCGAGGCCAGCGGGCGGCCTCGCCATGGCAAGAGCAGCATGGTTGAACACGATGGTCTCGGGCTCTTTGCTGGACTGGCCAATCCGGTTGAAGTCGGGCGTTATCATTCGCTGGTGGTACGGGAGCCCGTTGTGGCATGCCTGGAGATTACGGCGCGCGCCGATGGCTTCGTGATGGGGCTTGCGCACCGCGAGCACCCGACTTTTGGGGTGCAGTTTCACCCGGAGAGCGTATTGACGCCCGCCGGTTATGGTCTGTTGCAGAATTTTCTAAAGGTGCTTTGAGATGCCCGACCAAACACGCAATGTTTCGCCGAGTTTTCCCTACGATACGGTGCGCTTCGAAGACGGAACCAAGGCTGCAATTCCCCAGGGATGGGCCTTGCTGCCTCCTGGAGATGCCACGCTGACCCGGCGCGTCAAGGCGGCCGGTCCGAGTTGGACAGTGCAGGAGAAGAAGGGGCGCAAGACCTTCTCCCACGGCGTCTGGGCGCCCGCTGCCAACATCGAAGCCCAGCGCGAGAAGACCGAAGCCGAGCGAGAGACCCCCGAGTACGCGCGCAAGCGTGCCACGGATCTGGCACGCAAGGAGAAGAAGCACGAGGAATACGTCGAGGATTTTTGCGGGGCAGTGCTTAGCTACCTCAACTTCAACGAGCGCTTTGCGACGATTGCTAAGACGCTTGCCGAGGCGGTCACCGTGCACGCCACGCCGGTGGGAAGCGGCACGGTGGCACGCACCGAACGCATCCCTATCGAGGAGCGCGCCGAAGCGGCAGTGATCGCCTGGATGCGCCACCAGACCACGGCCTACGACGACATGCGCATCGCGCGGGTCAAGGGCAAGCGACGCGAGGTTCGCCGGGAGTTGGCGAAGCGCTCCAAGGCGCTGTTGCAGAGCTATCGTGATGGCGTGGCCGTCGCCGGCTGCCCGTTGCAAAAGGCGTTGGAGCAACGAGGCTAGATCTCGTGGATGATCCGCTCGGTGGCGTCCCAGAGCTTGCGCATCTCGAGGCGTTTGAAGATCTCGCCGGCGAGCTCGAGCTGCTTTTTGCCCTGGACGAGTTGGCCCTGCTCGACAAGGAAGTGACCATAGCTTGAGAGGCAGCGGCCAAGTTGGCTCTCGTTGCCGACCTCTTCGAGGATGGCGATGGCGTCGCGGTAGTGGTTGTCGGCCAGGGCAATGCTTTGTTGGCCCAGCTCATTGTCAAAGATGAAGTGGGCGTGCACGTCGGCCAGGCTCTGGGTGCCGATGCCGATGAGCACCTGGGCTTCGAGGCCGCGGGCGAGTTCGAGGGCGTCGCCGATGCGCTCGAGGGCGAGCTTGCGATCGGAGTCCTTAAGGGCAAGCTTGCTCAAGTTTCGCAGCACGTCGAAGAGCACGCGCTTCTCACCGCTGTCTTCGGCGACCTGCATGGCTTGGGTGAGCACCTCGGCGGCCTGATCGGCCAAACCGGCCATCAAGTAGGCCTCGCCCAGGTTGTTGAGCACGATGCCCTCGAGGCCGCGGTAGCCAATGTTGCGGGCCATCTGAAGGGCTTCTTTGAAGAGGGTGGTGGATTGCTCGACCTCACCGCGCTCAAGGCACAAGACACCAAGATTGTTGAAGCTGTCGGCGACGCCCTGACGATCATCGATCGAGCGGCGAAGCTCGAGGGCTTCTCGAAAGTAGACCATGGCGTCGCGCAGCTCGCCGCGCTGCAACTTGAGCGAACCCAGGTGGTTGAGGCTGAGCGCGATCGAGCGCGCATCGGCGGTCTCGCGGCGAAGCTGGAGGCCCGACGAGTAGAATTGCAGGGCACGGTCGTATTGGCCGCGGATCCAGTGAATCTTGCCGATGTCGTCCAGCGTGCTGGCAACGCCTCGGATGTCGGCGTCCTTTCGAAACAGGTCGAGTGCACGCTCGAAGTTATCGAGGGCCTCGTCGTATTCGCCGAGGCTGCGGTAGGCGCGACCGATCTTGTTGTAGGCGACGCCGCCCTTGGCCGAGTCGTTGATGATCCAGGAGAAGCGCAGCATCTCGCGAAAGTAGGCCAAGGACTGGTCGTACTCGCCGAGCAGATCGTGGACGCCGCCAAGGTCGTGGAAGGCGCGCAGTTTGAGGGCGATGTCGGCGTCACTCAAATAGGACAGGCCCTTGGTGTAGAGCTCGACGGACTTTCGGTTCATGTAGCGGGCGCGGGCGTAGTCGGCAGCATCGATGTACTTTCTGGCAGCTTGTTCCAGGCAGCGGGCGCTGTCGTAGTGGCGCGCGATCATCTCGGCGGCGCGGTGGGCATCGTCGCCGTCGCCGGCGTTGCGCTCGACCCACTGAGCGATCAGACGATGGTAGCGCTGCTTGCGGGCGCTGTTGAGATGGCTGTAGAGCGCCTCGCGCTCGATGCGGTGTTTGAACTGAAGCTCCTCGAAGCCGCGAATCCAGCTGTCGTCTTGACGGCGGATCATGTCCTTTCGCTCCAGGCTCTCGAGGATTTCGGCGAGGCGCTCGTCGATGGTGACGTCGGCCCAGTAGCGAACGTTGTTTTGATCCTGGTCGATCTGCAGGTGGTAGAGACAGCGCACGAGTTCGGGCCAAAAAAAGGTGCCCACGGTCGCGGCCATCTCGAGGACGTTGCGCTCGTCGTCGGTCAGGGCGTTGAGGCGCGCCTGCACGGTCTCCTCGACCGTGGAGGGCAGCGCGATCTCGGCAACGCGCTCGGTGTGGATCTTCCAGTCCTGCTGGCGCGTATCGATCACACCTTCGCTGATCAGTATGCGAAGCATCTCCTCGACCGAGAGCGGGTTTCCATGGGCGCTCGCGACGATCTTCTCCAGCAACGCCGAGGGCACCTCGCCCGCCTTTCGTAGCGTATCGCGCACGAAGTCGCACACTTCTGTGTCGCTCAGTGGGCGAAGCGCTATCGGGATCTCGACGTTGAGCTCCTTGACGAGCTGGTGGGTGATCAGCTCATCGGGGTTCCACGACAGGATAAAGAGGATCGGGGCGCCGATGAGGTGGCGCGTCAAGTGAGCGACGAGATTGAGCGATTGGCCCGTGGCGTATTGCAGGTCTTCAAAGATGATGACGAGCGGGTTTTTGCGCGCGTCAGCGCGCAGCAGCTGCTCGACGGCGTCAAAGCAGCGCTCTTCGAGCTGAAAAGCGCCCTCCGTGTCGCGAAAATTCGGGACGTAGGGTGAATTGGGAAAGGAGAGACCGACGAGATGGCCAACCAGGTGGCTGACGCGCTCGGCGTCCTGGCTGCCAATGATGGCTTCGACGGCCTCCTCGAGCTGGCGGCGCGCGGTTGCCGGCGCTTCTTGATCCGAGATGTAGAAGCGGTTCTTGAGCAGGCGACCAAACATCGAGTAGGCGCCGCCGACCTCGTCGCGACAAGCGGCCTGCAGAAAAACCGTTTCGGAGTAGGCTTCCTCGATCTGGCGCTGGAACTCGGCTATCAAACGGCTCTTTCCAAGCCCGAGCGAGCTTGCCACCGAGACCAGCACGGCGCGCTGCTCGTCGCTGGCGCTTGCCAGAGCCTTGTGCAGGCTGGCGATATCACCGGCGCGCCCGACCATGCGTGTTTCAATGCCGTAGACGCGCCAGGTCTCGAGCGGCTCACGCTCGCGTGCGCGGCTCAGCGTGACGATGCGCGTGATCACCGCCATCGGTGAGCCGCAGGAGGTGCAATACTCTGCGCTGACGGTGTTGCCCGCGCTGCACGAGGGGCATGGCGTGCGGTCGGCCGACTCGCTGAGCGCCTCACATTGACCGCAAAGGGGCGCGCCCCATGCGACTTCGATGCCACATTGATCGCAGCAAGGTTCGGGTAAGGTGGCGCTGCAACGGGTGCAAAGCGAGGAGCGTTCTTCGTTGAAATAGCCACAGTAAGTACAGTTCATACAAAAACACTCTTGCCACGTGTGAGACGCGCGAATCAGGGCCGGCGAAGCTCCTGACTAGAGCGTTTCCGTTGAAAGATCAAGAGCTTTCCTGTGTGCTAATTACTCGCTCAACGCTCGGCAAAGGTGTCAGGCTCGACGAGCACGGCCTTGCCGCCGGTCGTTTCAATGACGTCTTTGAAGCTGCGAGCGCGCTCATTGGCCAGTCCCCACGCGATTACGCACGGGGCGTTTTCAGCCAGACGAAGGGCGGCGTGGTACTCGATCGAGAGCAGGATGCTGAGCACTTGGCCGATGCGGCGATCGGAGTAGCCAGGATGGCGCAGGACGACATCGACAAGCGGAGTTGTCGCATCGGGGCGGCGAAGGCGCTGGTCGGCAAAATCGCCCTTTCGAAGCCCATCGCCGGCTGCACCACTCGCTGCAGCGAAGCCGCCGGCGCCAAGGTCAAGCACGATGCCGTCGTTATTTGTGGTAGCGCCTTGGCCAGGCAGCGGGGCGGGACTGGCAGAGAGGATCGTGCTCGAAGCGCTTGCGCTCGCTGGCGCTGCGTCCTGGCGAAGTCCCAGTACATCGAAGATGTCGATGCCAAGGCGGCCAAAGTCCTGGATTTTTTGAAAGTAAGCCTCGATTTTATGCTGCAAATCGGCGCGGCCTGCCGGGTTGCGCAGGGTTTCGTCGGCTGATTGGATACGCAGATAGAAGTTGCTTTGGTGGGGCTCGGAGAGCGCGCGCTCGGCGCGCTCGGAGTCGCCAAGTGGGGTGACATCGGCGTCAAAGCGAACACGCAGGTGGTGCGCGAGCCCGTCGGCAAGGCGCGTGAGTTCCACAGGGCGCAAGACGGTGTCGACGCTGACCGCGGCCTCGAGGTGGTCGCCGACAACCGACACGTTGGCGCGCTCGATGTTGCCGGTCTCAGCGAAGGCTGGAGCGGTTGCTGAGCTGGCGCCGCTTCCGATCGTTTCGAAGACGAAGCCCTCGGTCGATGTTCCCCCAGCCTGCGGCAACGCCGTTTCGGGCTGGGCTGGCGAGGCCTCGTTGGCGGGCATCGCGACGCCCAGCGCCTCTTTGAGCGATGCCACGCTGAGCCCTTCATCGGCGCCTGCGACCAGATCGCCCAACTTCATCAGGGCGAGCAGGGCCTTTCGATAGGTTTCGACGCCGTCTTGGGTGTCCAGCGCAAGCGTTGTGCTGAGCTCCCAGGGGACTTGTTTGCTTTGCGCCTGCCAGACGGTGTTGCTTCGCTGAGCGAGTCCGGCCACGAGGGCATCGAGAACGGCGTCCGTCTGGGCCGTGGATGGGCCGGGCGCGATCTGAGCGCGCAGGGCGAGCGAGTCTTCGGCGTCGTTGGGCGAGGCCAGAACCCGCAAAAAGCCGGTGCGGGCAAAGCGCGCGAGGGTCTGAAACCACATGCCATGCGCGCCATCAGGGGCGGCGGTGGACTGCGGGGTGATGCCAAGCTCGTCGAGAACCTGACGCCAGGCGGACTCAGTATGGGTGTCGGGGGACATGCGCGTTCTCCAGGCCGGAAGATCTCAAGGGACAACGCTGATTTCTAATCGACATTCCCGCTCCAACGCAAGTGGAGGATGAAAGTCGTGCCTGGATTGAGGTAGGAAGTGCAGTAAGCGTGGGGCAAAACCAATCAGGACATGTCGATGATGATCACGCCACGCTCGGACTCGGTCTCTTCTTCCGATTCGTGCTCGCGCTCACGGCGGGGCTCGTAGTCGGGAATGTAGAGGGGAAGCTCCAGGGCCTCGGGTTGCCATTCACTACGCTGGCGCTTGAGTTCATCGTAAATGAGGTGCTCGGGAAGCATCGCGACTCCGTCTTTATGGAGGCTGGTGAGGCCCTTTGGACATCTTGGCAGCAGGTGTCTCCGCCACTGGTGGGATCATAACCGGCTGGCCGTTTACAATCTTCCTGTATCATTCTAGTTAGAGTGAAAAAAATGTCCAACTCTTTTATGCCCATTTTGGACACGTCATCCGACCTGAATACCTGAGCGATATTCAGGGTTTGTCGTCGATCGCAGAGTCGCCGTTCTGCTGGTCAACGGTCGGTTGGCTCTCTTCGCCAAAAGCTTCGTCGACGGATTCGCTGCTTGTTTGGAGCGCAGGCTCGCGATCTAGTGTAGCGAGAAACTCCTGGTCGAAGATCTCCTCGAAGGCGACGAGCTGAGATGTCTGTTCGGGCACGAGCGTTGCGAGCGTCGCCCCGGTGGTGAAGGCGGTGGTCTGAGCGACGCGCTTTTGGGTGAGGGCACGAAGCGAGGGGACTTTCTCGTTGGCGTTCATCGGGTCACTTGGGTTCGGGGGCGCCGGGCGCGCGTCGTTCGCTGTAGAAGGCGAAGATCGCGCCGTAAAATAGCACGCCGACGCCGGCCAGCGAAGCAAACAAGAAGAGCTCGCCAGCGAGCCGGATCGCCAGACCGAGCAAGTCGAGCGCTGGTGCGAGCATCAGGGCGTTTTGGACCATCAAGACCACCCAGTAGATCGCCATGGGTATGAGCAAGACGGCCAGCATCGTGACAAAGATGCGGTAGAGCTCGAAGACGTGATCGGTGACGAAAGCGGCGGCCTTCAATACCGATTCTGTGAGGCTTTCGTCTTCGAGAAACATCGGAGCCGCGACGACTTCGACGCTCAAGCGCACGAGCACGGCCAAGACGGCATAGATCGACAGGCCAAGGGCCCACAGAGCTGCGCGGCCAAGCAGGGGAAGCTCGGCCAGACCGCCGCCGGGCCCAAGGGCAAGTGCGCTTGCGACGATCACGGATGCGGCACAGAGCACAAGGCCGGCACGCGCGCCAAGCGAGACAAGCGAGAGGCCGATGACGCCATCGAGGCGCCGACTGGCGCGCTCGAAAAAGGGGATCGGCTCGTCGTCACCATCTTTCAGGCCCGATGCGAGCGTGGAGAAGACGCCGCCCATGACCAGAGCATCGACGAGCAATGCGCTCAACCAGACCACAAAGAGAATGCCGCAGCTTCCCAGCAAGAAGGCGGGGCTTCGCAAAATGGCGTTGAGTTCGAAGAGCCAGGAACTCGAGCGGCCCGTGTGCGCGAAGGCGTCGAGGTGGGCTGCAAACAGCGCGGCGATGCTGACCAGCGCGATCAGCGCCGCGACGCGCGCAAAGAAGCCCGATCCAATCTTCCAGACCACAAGGCGCGGGTTTTTGACGAGCACCGCGAAGGCGGTCTTATAGTAGGGCCAGGCCGTGAACTTGGTCTTGGCCACCGTGGCTTCGCTCTCAGTGTTTGTTGGGGTCATTGCCTGGCTTGCTCTGCGCGGGTGAAAATGCTCTTGTGGGGCTCCGAATGCAGTTTACTAGCCCGGCAAGACGATATCAAAGAGGTAGTTCGACATGGCCAAGCGATTTGAAGAGAAGGTGGTCTGGATCACGGGCGGCGGCACGGGCCTTGGACTCGCGCTCGCCAACGAGTTTGCCGATCAAGGCGCGTCTGTGGTCGTCTCCGGGCGGCGCGCCGACAAGCTCGATGCCGTGGTCGAGGCGCTCGAGGCCAAGGGCGTGCGCGCCCTGGCAGTGGCCTGTGATGTGACCGCCGAACCACAAATTGTCGCTGCCGTCGCCGCGATCGTGGCGCACTTTGGTCGCCTCGACGTCGCCGTGGCCAATGCCGGCTTTAGTGTCGGCGGATCGATCGAGAGCTTGGACGCCGATGCCTGGCGCCGCCAGATGGAGACCAACGTCGTTGGACTCGCTCAGACCGCGCGTCATGCGCTTCCCGAGCTTCGAAAGAGTGGCGGGCGCCTCGTGTTGGTCGGCAGCGTGTTGGGAACGCTCGGCCTCGCCAACAATGGCCCCTACTGCGCCTCAAAATTCGCCGTTCGCGGACTGGGCCAGGCCCTGAGCCTGGAGTTGGCCGGCTCCGGGGTGAGTTGCACGACGGTGCAGCCCGGATTTGTCGAGAGCGAAATTGGCCGCGTCGACAACGACGGCGTCTACCGCGAGGAGTGGACCGACAAACGCCCGAGTAAGCTCATGTGGCCAGCCGATCGGGCGGCGCGCGTCGTGGTCAAAGCGATCTGGTCCCGCCGCCGAGAGTACACCTTTACAGCGCACGGCAAGCTCGCCGTATTTATTGGCAACCACATGCCCTCGCTTGTCTACCATGTAGCCAAAGCGTTCGGGCCCAAATGAGCTCGCCGAAGAGCGCAGCACAGCGCGATTAATGACGGCGGGCTGCCATGGGTCGACCCCTCAGGGGACCCGACTATGGGGATTTTGTGAGGGGCAATAACTTCAGTAGTCGTGGGGCAGGATACCGCGTTGGGCGCGGAAAAACATAAAAGGTGTGTAGCGAAGAAAGTTGGAGACGCGTGACATGTAAATGTCGGCGTAGCGCTCGACCTGGCGCGTGAGGTGGCTCTTGTCGTTGCCCGAGCGCATCAAATAGCCCCAGGTGGGATTGAAGTCCGTGCCGTCTTGGATGACGAGTGGGCCGATGCGGGCGTCGATCTTGACGAGCTCGCGGCGCAGCTCCGCGATGCGTGAGCTGAGCTCTTTGGGATCCTGGTTTTCCTCGAGAGGCGGGCCGTAGCCGCCCTGGCGGCGTTGCAGCTGCAGGCGCGCCTGGGAGAAGAGGTCTTCGAGGGCGACCTTCTCCATCATCAGCGCGTGGATCTGGTCCTGACGCTCGCTGGCCAGCGAGATCGCGTGGATCTCCTCTTCAAGCTCGCGCACGACCAGAGCGGTGCGCCAGCGTAGCACGTTCTTGGTGACGTTGACGTCGGCAAAGAGATGATCGCCAACATAGAGGATCTCGTCGCCGGACATGCCCAAAAAGTCCTCGATGACCGCAGCGTTGCCTCCCAGATAGATGCCGCCTTCTTCGAGCGGGCCGATCCAGGGGCTGAGAAGTCCCTGCTCGGTGACGACCTTGAAGATTGGGCCGCTTTGGGAGAAGAAGGCTGGCTTTCTGGCTGAGACGACGATCAGGTGAAAGAGCTCGCGCCAGGTCATGTCACCGGGCAAAAAGGCGTCGAAGGCATATTCAAGCATAAAGCGCGTGTACTCCCACTCGGAGTTGGTGATCACGATCATCTTCTTGCCGGCTTCGCGCTGATCGAGCAAGGTCAGGGGCATTTGCGGGTCGAGATCGACATAGCGTTCCGGAGTGGCCATGATTTCGGCCTTGAGCTCGCCCTCGATGTGGGCCGCGTCGAGCAGGTCTTGGACGCGGTTGTAGAGATCGTGATAGCCGAGCACCTCGGGCAGCACGCCGCGGTCGAGCAGATCGACGAGCTGTGAGTACATGCAGCCGGCCGAGATCGAGAAGAAGGTGTTGAGGAAGATGTAGCGGCTTTCGTTGAGGTCGACAAGGATGCGCGAGTAGGCCTTCTTCATCGCGGCATAGCTCAAGACCTCCATGCCGTGGGCTGCGCGCCAGATGTAGCCAAAGCGGTTGGCCTTGACGATGTTTCCAAGCTTGACGTCGATGATCAGTCCGCGCGCGACCCACTGCGGATCGAAGTGCAGATCCTCGACCGGCCAGCCCACAGCCAACAAGCGCTGTTTGATGTGCTCATAGGCACGACCCTCCCAGGCCTCGACGTTGTAGTGGACCAGTGTGTAGTCCATGTCATAGCCGATCGCCTTGATCGAGCGCAGGTTGAGGGTGCGGTTGCAATAGATGCCACGCTCAAAGGGTATGTCGGTATAGATCTCCTTGGTGCCTAAGGTCATCTTGGTACTCCTGAACGTGCGATCAAAGCGTGGGGCGTTGGAAGTCTTCGAGGTTGAAAAAGCTACAGTCGGGCATGGCCATCTTCTCGAAGCAATGATCATCGCGCAGCTCCTGGCCGCCGGTGACCAGATACCAGCCAACTTGATTGGTCATGAAGGTGTTGATGTCGAAGGCCGCCGTCGGCCTGGGTGCGTTGAAGGTGTGCTCGCCATAGGTTGTCAGATAGGGAAGGCGCAGTCCGCTGATGCCATAGGGTGTTGTGACGGTGGCCCGAAGGGGTTTGTCGGTGGTCGGCTTGACGTCGTCGTTGTCGGGCTGGCCAGGCAGGCGAAAGCGGCCTTCGTCGAGGTTGTCCGGGTCGAAGAGCGTGTTCGGATGGCTGGGAAAGCGATTGAGCCAGTGGATGCCCTCGTAGACGAAGTTCTTGATCAGAAAGTCGTTCTGGGTCGTGCCATAGCGCTCGTCGAACTCGAGGGTATCAAGCACGCCGGCTGAGCGGGCCATGGCCAAAGCGGTGCTGATCGGTACTGTCTGATCGCCGAGCGTGCCGACGGCGACGAAGTTCGTGCCGCCCTCTCGAAACGCCGGCGTCTCATAGGGATATTTCAGCGGGCGCAAAAAGTAGTGAGGGGCGTAGACGGCCGGATCGGCCACCTCGAGCAAGGTCTGAGCGATGCCAATGAAGCTGCGAAAGCGTGGCGTCTGACGCTTGAGCCCCCAGCCCTGCATCAGGGCGGCGAGCGGCGCGCCGGCCGGATAGACGATGTTTTGAAAGATCAGGTTTTGGGGAAAGGTATCGATGGTCTGTTTGAGTTGCCCGCCAGCGTCATAGATCTCGATGACAAGCGGGTCGCCGTAGATGCGCGGATTGTCGGCTGTTCGCAATCGGAGCTCGCGGGCGTGTTCGCTGTCCTCGACGCTCGCAGGGTCAAAGGAGCGCAGGCACTGTCCCTGGGGTTTACACGTGCCGTCGGCGGCGCAGTAGTTGTTGTTGGGACACTCGACGTCGTTGCAGCGGCGCGCGACGGCGCAGCCCATGAGTGTATCAAAGGCGCTGATCTTGGGATTGAAGCCCATGCGGGCGCGCCGCATGGTGCCGGGCTCGGCGTCGGTGGCCACACTGACGCGAAAGCCCCCACCGCGCACCAGGGCATAACTCTGGCGCTCGTCTTCTGGGATCAGGTGGTTCTTCTCGCGCACGAGGTTTCGAAGCACGACGCGATCGCCGTCTTCAAGCAGGTCGATGTCACCAAAGTGCACCAGCGCGTCGCGCTCGGCCGTCGCGAGCAACCATTCAAGGCGCATCTGCCCGGTGCGCTCGCCACGTTGGTTGACGTACGGCCTGCCGACGAGCGCAGGCCCGACCATGCGCAAGACGACGCCAGCGCGCACGTTGCTGATCGTGGTGCGAAGCGCAATGTCGGCCAGCCCACCGCCGCCGGCGTTGGAGACGGCGGCACGAATGGTCGGCTCGATGCCAGCGAGAACACCGGTTTGCAGACCACCAAGGGAGGTGCCCCAGGCCAGGTAGGCGCGCTCGCCGCCAAAATCGACGGTGCCGTCGCCGTTAAAGTCGCCGGCAATCTCGGAGCGTCCATTGCCGCTGTGGTCCCAGTCGGAGATGATCGCGCGGCGCGCGATCACATAGGGGTCGCTCTCGTCGATCGTGTCGGGAAAGAGGCGCTTTCCGTCAAAGGATCGAAGGATGCGCACGAACTGCATCTGGTCGATCGTGGTCTGGCGGATCATGTCACGCGAGTGCAGCAAATCGGAGGTGAAGTAGTCGCCACCGGTGTCGGCCATGCCATCGTTGGTCAAATCGCGGGCGCGATGATGCTCGAGCACCCCCTTGAGGTTTGGAATGCCTCGACTGGCGGCGACACGCTCGACGGCCACCTGGTACTCGGGCGGAATGGAGAGTCCGTGGCCAACTGCATCGATCGTGCAGGTCGCCAGGCCGAACTTGGCCATGGCGCCAGCAAAGACCAGAATTTCCAGGCGTGTTGAGCCGATCGCGTGACTGTAGATGATCACCGGAAACGGCGCTGCGCGCCCCGGGCGAGCCTTGGGCACCATACAGATGAAGGGCACCTCGGACGCTCCGACATGGGCCTCGCCATTCTCCAGATCGATCCAGAAGGACTCGTCGTCCTCGAGCAAGTTGGCATCCGCGAGCGCTGCAGCGAGTCCTTTTGCACCCAGTCCGCTCTTGTCGGCCAGAAAATTTGGTGAGAGGAAGCTACCCGAGACCATGTACTCGATATTCTTGAAGGATTCCTCAATAACGCGTGCGCCTTCGGGGCCAGCTTCTTGAGCGGCGATCGGGATAATCAGCGCGAGCAGGCTCGACAGGTCGAGGGTCATGGGCTCGTCGGCGCCGGGTTTCTTGGCGTTGTGGATGGTGTGCAACTCGGCTGGAAAACGCTCGCCAAGCCACTTGAGCGAGCCATGTCCGTAGAGCCCGGCGCGCACGGCCTCGAGCTCCTCGGTTGCCACCTGTGTGGTGAAGCTCCAGGCAAAGCGCACATCACGCAGATCCGGCCCGAAGCGCTCGGGCAGCTTCGCTGGCAGAATCTCGCGAAGCGGCTCGAGGTCCGAGGTCTGGTTGGTGTGGTTGACGAAGTCAAAGGGGCTGTCGACGGGCAGGCCATTGGCCCCGCGAAGGGCGCGTGTGAGCACGACGGCGTAGGTCGTGCCCTGGGCCAGCGGGTGGACGGGGCGCATGATCAAGGTGTTGGTCTCGCGCTCGTAGAAATCGAGCATCTGACCGGGCTCATAGGGATCGCCGCCCGGTGTACGTGTGTTGGGCACGCCCTGGATGCCGTCGTCGTTGCTGTCGGCCATTGGATCGAACACGCCTTCGACCTCAAAGGGGGCTTCGGTGCCCGATTCGAAGAGCAGATTCGTGCCCATTGCTCGCGAATCATTTACGAAATAGCCGTTGGGTCGGGCCAGCGTAATCGGAAAGTTGCCGCGTCCCAGGTCGAGCAACTCGAGCTTGCCAAAGTCCGGGCTCTTTCGATCGATGTTGACCAGGTAGACGGCGTCATCGGAGAAGTCGGGCACGTCCTCGTGATGGCGGGCGATGATATTCTCAATGTCGAGCGGCGCATCAAAGGCAACGCTCAAGGGTGAGAAGAGGCCAAAACCGCTCATGCGATTGATGTACAAGCGCACACGCTCTTCGGCGTGGGTGGCGCCCAGCCTGGAGATGTTGACCCGCTTGCCGGTGGGGCTTGCCGGGTCGATGCGTGTGGCAATATCGTTTGGAAAGGGAATCTCGGGAAATGGACGCACATCGACGTCAAAGAGCACCTTGGGTCCGCCCGTGGGTGCAGCGATGCGCAGGCCGACGGGCCCACTGTCGTCCAGGCAACTCGAGAAGATCATGGTGCTGGCCAACAGGGCCAGCCAGCACCGATGCCGCGCCGCTTCTTGGAAATTCATCAGCCTTTAGTCCCCAAATTGTTCGTCGTAGTCGGCGATCGCCGCCATAACCAATTTTTGTGCGTGTTCTGCGCCATAGATCGTGTCGACTTCGACCTGCGCGGCTTCCTCGCCAGGCACCATCTTGTAGGTCAAGAAGTAGTGGCGAAGTCGCTCGATGAGCACGGCGGGCACATCATTGATCTCATCGGCCATGCCCCAGACGTTGTCGTTTTCCAACACGGCCACGATCTTGTCGTCGGCCTCGCCATTGTCGATCATGTGCAGCCCGCCAATGACCTTGACGTTGAGCAGCACCTCGGCGCGATTGATCGGCCGCTCGCTCAGCACGCAGATATCCAACGGATCTTTGTCACCCTTGTCGGCCTTGGCAGACAGCGCCCCGACGCGCGGACCGCAGTAGGTTCGCGGAATGAATCCGTACAGCGCCGGTGGCTGCGACGAATAGCGCTGAGGCCGGTCGACACGCAAGTAGCCGGTTTCTTTGTCGATCTCGTATTTGACCGAGTCGAAGGGTGTAAGCTCGATGTAGGCGTGCACGACGCGCGGCGCGTCAGGCCCGACCGAGAGACCATGCCAGGGATGGGGACGCCAACGGTAGAAAGGGGAGGGAAAAGCCATCTCGACGAGCTCCATGCGGGGGGTATTGGTGCATAAATAGCGGATGAATCGTGGCCATTCGCTGGGTGCGTGTCAATGGGGATTTCGAGATGGGCAGGGCAGGCCACGCCCGGCGGCCATAATTCGCATAATCCTGAGGGTCGGGTCCCCTGAGGGGTCGATCTTTGACAGCCCGCTGCGACAATTCGCCCGTTTAGCTTTGGGGGGGCGAGGCGCCTCGCTCCCATGCGTAGGCGGTGCGCACGATGGTGTCGAGATCGTCGAAGCGTGGCGTCCAAGAGAAGAGTTCACGTAGTTTCGAGGAGTTGGCAGTGAGTTCGGGCGGGTCGCCGGCGCGTCGGGGTGCCAGGCGGACCTCGAAGTCGGTGTTGCTTGCCGACTTGACGGTGGCCAAAACCTCTTGGACGGAGAAGCCGTGGCCGTAGCCGCAGTTGAGAATCTGGGAGGCGTGGCCGGCGCTGAGGTGCTCGAGGGCCATGACGTGTGCGGTCGCAAGGTCGCTGACGTGGATGTAGTCCCGAACGCAGGTGCCGTCAGGGGTTGGGTAATCGGTGCCAAAAACTTCGATGAAAGGGCGCCGACCAAGGGCGGTCTGGGTGGCGACCTTGATCAGATGCGTGGCCTCGGGCGTGGACTGTCCGGTGCGGCCCCTTGCGTCGGCGCCGGCGACGTTGAAGTAGCGCAGCGCAACGTAGCGAAAGTCGTGGGCATGGGCCAAGTCGGCGAGCATCCACTCTGTCATCAGCTTGGAGCGGCCGTAGGGGTTGATCGGCACGGTCGGGGTAAGCTCGGTGACCGGCGAGTGCTCGGGGATGCCGTAGACGGCGGCGGTCGAGGAGAAAATGAACTTGTCGATGCCGTGGCTGGTGCAGCTCTCTAGCAGGGAGCGCGTCTTGGAGGTGTTGTTCAAGTAATACTTGAGGGGATTTGAGACCGACTCGGGAACGACGATGCTGCCGGCAAAGTGGAGCACAGCCTGAGCCCCAAGCTTTGTGAAGATCTGGCCGACGCGCTCGGTATCGGCGATATCGCCTTCGATGAACTCGGCCTGCGCCGGCACGTTCTCGCGAACACCGGTGACGAGGTTATCGAGCACGACGACCTCATGGCCGGCATCGAGGAGCTCAAAGGCGACGTGACTTCCGATGTATCCGGCACCGCCGGTGACGAGGACTTTCATGGGGACTGGCCTGGGTTGGTGGTATGCGATGGCTTTACACGTGGTCAATGAAACTAGTGCAAGTGTTGGGTGAAGGCAACGGATAAGGCCAGCTGGTTAGGGTTGCGGATCTGGACGCTCTGAGAGGGGCGTGGTAGGGCGATCCGGGTGCGATGGACGTGGCGTGTGGTCAAGGCGTACGCGATATGGGCAGTGGCGATAACAGCGAATATTTTACGACCGAGCACCTCGACGAGGATATCGGGCGGCGCACCGTTCAGGGCGGCGCGATCACGGCTGTTGCGCAGGTGGTCAAGTCGCTCGTCGAGATCGGGGCGACGATTGCGTTGGCGCGCTTGTTGATGCCCCAAGACTTCGGTTTGGTGGGCATGGTCGTCGCGGTAACCGGCTTTTTGGCGATGTTTAAGGATCTCGGCCTGTCGATGGCGACGATCCAGCGTGCTCGAATCGATCATGCCCAGGTCAGCACGCTGTTTTGGATCAACCTGGCCTTCAGCGTGCTGATCATGGTCGTGACCGTGGCGCTGGCACCGGTCATCGCCTGGTTCTTCGACGAGCCGCGCCTGATCTGGATAACCGTGGGGCTTGCCGGCGCGTTTGTTTTCAGCGGTTTGACCGTGCAGCACGACGCCTTGCTTCGCCGCCAGATGCGCTTTGGGGCGATCGCTTTGGTCGAGGTCGCCGCACTGGTGCTCAGCCTGGCCCTGGCTGTGTGGTTGGCCGTCGACGGTTGGGGCTACTGGGCGCTGGTGGCGCGCCAGGTGCTGGCGGCTGGCGTGGCAGCGCTGGGCGTCTGGCTTGCCTGCTCGTGGCGGCCGGGGCTGTGGAGTCGTCAGGCCGATGTGCGCTCGATGTTGGGCTTTGGCGGAAACCTTACGGGCTTCAACTTCGTGAACTATTTTGCACGAAATCTCGACGATATCTTGATCGGACGCTTCTACGGCGCTGCGCCACTGGGGCTCTATCAAAAGGCCTACGAGGTCTTGATGATCCCGCTCAAGCAGATCAACAATCCTGTCAGCTCAGTGGCGATCCCTGCCTTGAGCCGGTTGCGTGACGACGCTCCGCGCTACCGAGCAGCGTATTTGCGTATCCTGGAGAAGGTGCTGCTGTTGACCATGCCGCTTGGCGCGTACTTGGTCATGACGGCAGATTGGCTTGTGCTGGTGGTGCTCGGCGAGCAGTGGATCGAAGCCGGTCGAATCTTTGCCGTGCTTGGCGTCTTGGCTTTCTCGCAGCCGCTGGGCAATTCGGCCGGTTGGCTGTTCATCACTCAAGATCGCACCCGCGAGATGCTCTACTGGGGACTTGTCGGCTCCGCGCTTGCTGCGCTCTCGTTTGTGGCGGGCTTGCCCTGGGGTGCACTCGGTGTTGCCGCCGCCTATGCGATCAGCGGATTGCTCGTACGTACGCCGATCCTGTTGTGGTATGTAGGCCGGCGCGGCCCAGTCAGTGCTTTGGACATCTATCGCACGGCGGCACCTTACTTTGCGACGGCCGCTGGCGTGGTCGGCGCGCTGGTCGGACTTCGCCATCTCTGCCAGGGCGTCGAGCCGCTGGCAGGCCTTGTGGCTTCGCTGTTGGTTACGATCGTCGTCACGTTGGCGGTCTTGGGTTGTATACCGTCGGGGCGCAGGGCGCTGGTGGACAGCGTGATGCTGGCTCGCAAAGTGACATCTAAGGGCAAGAAACCATGAAGATTCTGATCACCAATACGGTCGTTCTCAACGGCGGTGACGCCGCCATCTTGCAGTCGATCATGGAGGTACTTCGAAAGGAATTTGGCGAAGATACGCGCTTTGTCGTGTTCGACAGTCAGCCCGAAGTTGCCCAGCGTTACTATCCCGAGATCGACTTTCGAAAGCTGCTCTACTACCGCGCCGGCTGGGCGCCGCGCGTTGCACGAAACGTGTTGCGCCCGGTGAACCTTCGCCGCTTTGCGCTGGCCGCACGGCTTCGACAGCGCGGACTCGAAGCTTTGGCGCGCGAGTTGCTGACCGACGAGGAGCTTCGCGATCTCAAGGAGTACGAGACGGCCGACCTGATCGTGAGCACCGGGGGCACCTATTTGGTCGAGAACTACGACTTGATGCATCGGGTTTTCGATTTCGAGATTGCGTTGATCACGGGTAGGCCGCTGGTTTTTTATACGCAGTCGTTGGGCCCCTTCAAGAACAAGGCAAACCGGCGCACGCTGGCGCGCATTTTCAATCGGGCCAGCCTCGTCTTGCTTCGCGACGAGCTCTCCAGACGCCATTTGCTCGAGATCGGCGTAGCGGCGAACAAACTTCATGTGAGCGCCGACGCCGTCTTTGCGCTCGCTGACCCGCATCGAAAGCCCAGGCGCGCGTCCAAACCGAGCGCGAAGCGTCCTTTGCGCGTGGCGATCTCTGTGCGTGATTGGGTTCATTTCGTGGGCACTGACCGCGAGCAGGGCATGGCGAACTATCGTGAGGCGCTGGTCGCCGCCACGGCCTATCTTGTGCAAACCCATGGCGCCGAGGTGACCTATGTCTCGACCTGCCAGGGCATCGCCGAGTACTGGACTCACGATTCGCGCGTCGCCCATGCGATCGTCGATACGCTGGGGCCGACAACACGCAGCAAGGTGATCGTCGACGAGGCGTTTCATACGCCCGAGCAGCTCGTAGAGCTGCTCTCAGGCTTCGATTTAGTGATCGCGACGCGCATGCACATGGCGATTTTGGCGCTGGTGGCGGGCACGCCCGTTTTGCCAATCGCCTACGAGTTCAAGACCGCCGAGCTCTTTGGGCGGCTGGGTTCGGGGCGCTGGATTCAAGACATCAACACGATCGAGGCCGACGAGTTCGTCGAATTGCTCGCTGCACTGCTCGCGTCGCTCAAGGACGTTCGCGAGACCCAACTCGAGGGCGTCGTTGACGAGCATGCGCGCGCCATGGACGCCGCGCGTCACGTGCGCGCAGCAATCGCCCACTGAGGAGCTCGCCAGATGCGTATTGCCTTCATTGCGGGAGCTTTTCCCAACCTTTCCCAGACCTTTGTGCTCAACCAGATCACGGGCTTGATCGAGCGCGGCCATGAAGTCGATATTCTTGCGAGCCGACCGCCAAAAGGCGGTAAGGAGCACCCGGACGTCGAGGCCTACGGGTTGATGGCACATACCTACTACTGGCCCAAGCCCTCGGCCTTTTTGGGCGCGCTCGCGCGGCACCCGGCCCAAACGTTGTCGATGATCGCCACCTCCGTGCTCGCTGCCAGCGCTTGTGGGGAGCCTTGGTCGCTGGAGCTGGTGCTCAAAGGCATTCTTGCTGGCGAGCGTGGGCGCTATGACATTGTGCTCGCCCATTTTGGTAACCTCGGCCGCGAGGCGCAGATGCTGCGCGACATGGGTGCGCTCGATGCGCGTTTGGTCACCGTTTTTCATGGCTACGACATGAGCGTCTTTCCACGCGAGAAGGGCCCGCGCGTCTACGATCGGCTCTTCGGCCACGGCGAACTGTTCTTGCCGATCAGTGAGCATTGGCGTGCGTTACTTGTGGAAATGGGTGCGCCCGAGCGGCGCCTTGGCGTGCATCGCATGGGCATCGATTGCAAGCGATTCGCCTTTGCCGAGCGCGCGCCTGATGCCGATGGAATCGTCCGCATCGTGACGATCGGCCGGCTGGTCGAGAAGAAGGGCGTTGAGTACGCGATTCGCGCAATCGCACAGCTTGTCGAGCACCACCAAAACATTGAATACGTCGTCGTAGGCGACGGCCCGCTCAACGACGGCTTGCAGGCGCTGATCGACGAACTCGACGTCGGCAAATTCGTAAGGCTTGTGGGTTGGATGGGACAAGGCGAAATCGTGGCCTTGCTTGCAAGCCAACATCTCTTGCTTGCGCCAAGCGTGACGGCGGCCAACGGAGACAAAGAAGGCATCCCGGTGGTTTTGATGGAGGCGATGGCGATGGGATTGCCGGTGGTCAGCACCTTGCACAGCGGGATCGCCGAGCTGGTCGAAGACGGCATGTCCGGCTATCTCGTGGCTGAGCGCGATGTTGACGCGCTTGCCGAGAGGCTCGAGGCGCTTGTGTGTGACCCCGCCAGGTGGCCGGCGATGGGCCGGGCGGGGCGGGCCATGGTCGAGCGCGAGTTTGACGTCGAGGTGTTAAACGATCGGCTCGATGCCCTTTTGCAGACGCTCGTCTCCTGAGGATGCCTCGATCAATCCGGCTCCACGTGCTCGACGATGGAGACCGACTCCGCGCGTCTGATTTCGCGCTGGTTGTGGCGCGCAGCGAGCGCAAGGATTGGCCCGACCAACATCACAGGTTGCGCGACGGCGAGGGCTGCATTGACCACCGGCGCAGCGATCTTGGCCAAGCGCGTCGGTGCGCCGGCTACCGCCTCGCTTGGTGACGTGCGCAAATGCTCGACGATTCGCCAGAAGCGAAGTGGCGCATCACGCACTACCTCGAGGGCGAGCGCGTCAGGCAAATTCCACCACGACTCGCCGCAAACTCCCGTGAGCCCGTTGGTGATCACCTCGCAGCCCAAAAAACGCGCTTCGAGCGGCAGACGGCCGGCCGGCTCCGGGCTTTGTGGCAAGAAGACCAGACGCTTGCTGCGAGCGAGCACGTCGAGCACCTCGCCAGGGCTCAAGTCTTTGATAACGTGGGGTGAAATTCCTATTGTCTGGCAATGCTCGAGCGCAGGCTCATAGCCCTTGATGCGATTCTTGGAGAAGACGACGGCCGCTTCGATGTCCTTCTCATAAGGTTGCTCGCGGTATGAGTCGACGCGGCGAAAAAAGTCGCGGTTCATCAAAGACGAGCCGAGCACCATCGGGCGGCGTGCCTCGAAGAGCGGATTGGCTTTATAGATGGCGAGCTGGCGGTGCGTGAGGAAAATCGAGCCCAGCGCGCGTGCATACAGTCCCGACAAATGCGGATGCGGGCAGATGCAGCGGTTGAGGCGTTGGTGCATCGCCTCGCTCGATGAGGGGAAGTTGCCGCTCCACTGGCAGATGCGAAGATCATGCTCGAAGAAGACGTGGCGGCCGAGCCTGCAAAGCTCGACGCTGAGCGGGTGATCGCCGCGCTGCAGATTTCCTAGCACGTGTATGTCGAACTCGGCGAGGTGGCGCACCTTGAAGTCGGCGCTTCGGGCGAGCTCAACGGGCCAGGGACAGGCCTCGATCGCCGCTTCATCGGTGAGCTCGGCGCCGCCTGGATAGCCTTCGCCGGCGGTGCGGGCGACGTCGCTGAATTGGTCAGCCAGAAACAATATGCGTGGTGTGGACACTAGTCTCCTTCGCTCAATACTTCGCGGTAAACGGCCAAGGTCTCACGAGCACAGCGTTGCCAGGAGAACTCTTTTGCTCGCGCAAGGCCATCGGCGCTGAGCTTTGCCCGCAGTAATTCGTCCGTGGCCAGGCGTGCTACGCCTGCGCCGATTTCCTGGGCGCTGGTCGGATCGACGAGTAGCCCGGCCTTGCCAACGACCTCAGGCAAGCTGCTCGTATTGCTCGCGATGACCGGACAACCAAGCGCCATCGCTTCGAGCGCTTGCAGGCCAAAGCCCTCGGCCAGCGAGGGGTAGACGAAGCACATCGCCAGCGCGTAGAGGGCCGCCAGATCCTGGTCATCAACAAAGCCGAGCCAGCGCACGCGCTCAAGCACGCCGTGCTCTCGCGCGACGGCCTGAAGTGATTGGCGGGTGGCCTCGTCGATGCTGCCTGCTAAAACGAGGTCAACGCCTTGGAAGCGTGCCAGGCACGCGATCAAGGTGTTGATATTCTTGCGATAATCAAAGCCGCCGATGTAGAGGGCGAACACGCCCGGCAGGTTCAGGCGGCGGCGAACGTCGTCGAGATGTTCGATGTTATGGACGGGCTTGAACTGGGTGTGGTCGATGCCGTTGTGGACCACGCGCACGCGCGAGTCGGGCACACCGAGGCGCTCGACGATGGTGTGGCGCGTAGCCTCGCTGATCGCGATGATGCGGTCGAGGCGCGTCCAACGTCTTTGAAGTTGCATCCAGGTGTAATAGGCCCGCCAGTAGAGGTGGCCGCGGCCCATGTACTGGGCGGGATAGAGCAGGGGGATGATGTCGTGGCAGGTCAATACCGTGCGAAAACCGCGTCCGATCGGCGCGGCCCAGGGTTCGGTGGCATGGTAGAGACGCGCTCCGGTGGACTGCACCTCGCCCGACAAGAGTGCCTCGTTGAGCGCAAAGCGAGTTAGGTGCGTGGTCTTTGGTCGGTGCAACGACCACTGCTCAAGCTGGCCGGTGCCAGGTAGTGCAGGCTTGGAAGCGTCTTGCACGAGGCGTAAGGCCGCCAGATCGACGTCGAGCTCGCCTAATCGAGCGAGCTCCTCGAAGCCACCGAGTAGGCCGCTGACATAGCGTCCGATGCCGCGGTCGCGGTGGCCGGTATCGAGCGCTGTGGCGTCCACCACGGCGCGACCCTCGCGGTTTTTTCCGGTTGTTGAGATGCCGAACATCACGCTGTCTCGTCAAATGCGCATACAAGCTGAGCTGCAGCGCGATCCGTGCGCAGCTATAGCACGTTTGCAAAGGCGATTGTAAGACGCAGTCTAAGGTCGGCTTCCCCGGAAGTCGGCTGCCCTGAGGCCCCGGCGATCGAGACCGTTGCAGGCAGAGCGCGTCTTCATCTCTTTTTTTGCAGCTTTCGACTTGACCTGCTGAACAAGTGTTTAATATGGCAGGCTCGGTGGCTGTAGAACAGTGACGAAATCCTGACGAGCTCTTGCCGCGCTGCTGTATGCGTGGGCGTGTCATGCTCTTGAATCCTTTGAGAGATTGGCCATGGCTCACGGCTTGCGCATTCAGAAATCTGATTCTATCTACTTTGTGACCAACCGGTGCAACAACGAGATGCACATGCTGCGGCCCGGCCCGGCGGTCAACGCGATCATCGTGGGCTGTCTGGCGCGCGCCGTGGTCAAGCATGGCATCGCGATGATCGGTTTTGTTTTCATGGGCAACCACTTCCACCTGCTCTTTCGCGCGCCCGGGTTGAACATGGGCGAGTTCATGCGCGATTTTGAGTCATGGCTGGCGATCAAGTTGCAGCGGCACTGGAAGACGCAAAGCAAGCTCTTTTCTCGTCGCTACAGCGCGGTGGACATCCTCGACGATGCCTCGGCCTTCGACAAGCTCATCTACCTGTTGGCCAATCCCTGCGCCTCGGATCTGGTCGAGCGGCCCGAGCAGTATCCGGGTCTCTCGTCTTTGTCCTACCACCTCGACAGTCAGCCCGTTTGCGGGCGCTGGATCGAGCAGGAGAAGCTCACGCGCAACCGCAAGCGCAACGCCCACTACGACGAGGAGAACGCCGCCACCTACCACAGCTTCGCGCTTATGCCTTTGCCCTCGATGGCCCAAAAGAGCGCAAGCGAGCGCGCCGCCTTGATCACCCACGCACTGGGCGAGACATGCGCAAAGCTCAAGCACAGACGGGGCAACAAGCGCGTCGTCGGCGCCCGTCGGCTGCAGGCCATCAACCCCTTTAGCCGGCCCAAAGACCCCAAATTTTCGTCCTGTCCCGCCTGCCTGAGCACGCTGGCCTCGAAGATAGCCGAGCACCTCGAGCACCGCGAGCGGGTGACGCAAAGCTACTACCGCGCGCGCAGCCACGAGCGCGACCCGCGGCGCACAACACCGGCCAAATACCCACCGGGCACGACGCCCCCGGGCCACCAGCGCTGTGTGCCGTACCCGACGCCGGCCAAAGTCGCTTGAACGGGCAAAATCGTCGTGGTTGCTCAGGCGCCGGGGCCTCAGGGGAGCCGACCTAGCTGTTAAACAGGGATGTTGCCGTTTCTTTTGGGTGGGGTCCACTCACGCTTGTTGAGCAGGACGCGCAGGTGGCGGTAGAGCTTTCGGCGGGTTTCGTGGGGCTCGATGACGGCGTCGAGGTAGCCGCGTTGGGCGGCGATGTTGGGGTTTAGGAACTTCTGCTCGTAGGCGTCTTTGAGTTCGGAGGCTTTGGCGGCGGGGTCGGCGGCGGCTTGGATTTCGCGGTGGTTGAGCACCTCGACGGCGCCGTTTGCGCCCATGACGGCGATCTCGGCGCGTGGCCAGGCGAGGTTGACGTCGCCGCCGACGTGTTGGGAGCTCATGACGATGTAGGCGCCGCCATAGGCCTTTCGCAAGATCACCGAGAGCTTGGGCACGCGGGCCTCGCAGTAGGCGTAGAGCAGCTTGGCGCCGTGGTCGATGACGGCGCCATGCTCCTGGTGGCGGCCGGGCAAGAAGCCGGGCACGTCGACGAGGCTGACGAGCGGGATGTCGAAGGCGTTGCAGGTGCGGATAAAGCGCGCTGCCTTGCGGCTGGCGTCGATGTCGAGCACGCCGGCCAAGACGGCCGGCTGGTTGGCGACCAGGCCTATTACATGGCCGCCGAGGCGGCCAAAGCCGACGACGATGTTGCGCGCCCAGTTGGCATGCACCTCCATGAAGCTTGCGGCGTCAACCACAAGCTCGATGACGCCGCGCACGTCGTAGGGCTTTCGCGGGTCGGCGGGCACGATGTCGTGAAACTCAGGGTTCATGCGGTCAACCGGATCGGTCGACTCGACAAAGGGCGGCGCTTCGCGGTTGTTCGAGGGCAGGTAGCCGAGCAATTTGCGGATCTGGTCGATCGCCTCGAGATCGTCCTTCCAGATGAAGTGACTGACGCCGGTTAGCTGGGCGTGAGTCGTCGCACCTCCGAGCTCTTCGACAGTGACATCCTCAAAAGTCACCGTCTTGACCACCTTGGGTCCCGTCAGAAACATGAAGCTCGATGCGTCGACCATGCCCACAAAATCGGTCAGCGCCGGCGAGTACACCGCGCCGCCGGCGCAAGGGCCGGCGATCAGGCTGATCTGGGGGATCATGCCCGAGGCGGCGACGTTTCGTCGAAAGATCTCGCCGTAGCCGCCTAGCGCATCGACACCCTCTTGGATGCGCGCGCCACCGGAGTCGTTGATCGCGACCAGCGGCGCACCGGCTCTGAGCGCCAGATCTTGAAGCCGCGCAATCTTCATCGCGTGCGCCTGACCGAGGCTTCCGCCAAGCACCGTGCGGTCTTGGGCGAACGCAAAGACCGGGCGGCCATCGACCAGTCCGCTGGCCGTGACGACACCGTCGCCGGCAATGCGCTTTTTCTCCAGCCCGAAGTCCGTGCTTCGATGCAACACTTCGGCCCCGATCTCCTCCAGAGATCCGCTGTCAAAGAGGTGCTCGAGGCGCGCATGAGCGACGCTTATCTTGCGCGCATCGGCTACCACCTGCGCGCGTGCTGACGGCGGCGCTGCAAGCGCTGCTGCACCATCAGAGCCCGCGTCGGCTAATCGGACGGCGAGCTCTTCAACGGCGGATTGGTCGTGCATAGGATTCCTTAAAAATAGAGTCAATACAATGTGTTGTGCGGGCTCAGGACCCGACGCAAGTCCTTGAACGTTTACTCGACGCGCAACAACTCTTCGCCCACGAACACCGTCTGTCCAGCGCGCGCACCGATCGCTTTAACCGTGCCGCTTCGCCAGGCCGAGAGCGTGTTCTCCATCTTCATCGCTTCGATGACGACCAGCGGCGCGCCGGCCAAGACACGTTGGCCAGCCTCGACCAGGACCTCGAGCACGATACCGGTGATGGGCGAGCGCAGACTGGGCAAAAGCGTGGTGCCCGATGGCGCACTGCCCGCCTCGAGCATGCCCGCCTCGAGCACGGCGTGTCCGGCGCGAGCGACCGCGATGGCCTTGGAGACGCCAGCCTCGACCAGACAGGGCCCGCCGCTCGTGGTCTCGAGGCGAAAGATGCGCTGCTCACCATCGACGATCACGATCAATTCGCCGGCCGCCGTGCGCCCGCGCAGCTCGAGCGAGAGCGCGCGGCCCGTGCAAAGTTCGGCACGCCAAACGCCACGTTGCTGCTCGTTCAACTGCACGCGGTATTCGCCCGCGTCGTCAACCTTTACCAGGTAGTCCATACTCTCCAAGCCTCGTTTATGCCCTCATTCACAACTTCCATGCACCCAGATCTTGGCGGCGAGTCTGCTTGCCGTGTCCGTCTACGGGCTCCTCGTCGAGCAGGTTGCGATGCTTCAAGAATGCCGCCACGGCTGCGCTCACCTCATCGTTCTCGATCAACATCGACGCCGCTTTCGCGGGTGCAACGCGGCCATTGATCACGAAGATCTTTGCCGAGCCGGCGGCGAGCTTTGGACGCCGGGCTTGCACCGGCGGCCAGGGCGCGGGCGTTTGAAAGCGCACCGTGGCCAGCGCCATCGTCGCAAAGATCTCGACGTGCGCCTCCAGGGCGCTCGCATCGATCGCCTCGAAAGCCTCGAGCGCGCGGCCCTTCAGTTTGAGCGTGGCGATCATGCCGGCGGTCGTTGTCTCGATCGCCGCGACATCGATCTCGTCGGGGCGAAGATGCATCCCAAGGCCGAGCGCCTTGGTCGTCGCCTCCTTGAGCGTCCACAAGGCCGTGACCAAGACGTTCTGGTCGGCCGCGCGGCCGTCTTGAATGCCGAGCACGAGCGCAAGCTCTGCTGCACTGAAATACTCGTTGATAAAGCTTGCATCACGGCGCTCGATCTTCTCGAGATCAACGCCGATGCGCCCGCCCCTGCCAGGAAAACTAAGGGCTGCGATCGCGATGCCCGCCGAGTGCGTGATGCTCATGTGGGGAAGCACAAGCTGTGCGCCAAGGGCCGCAAACTCGCCATCGAGGCGCACAAAAGGCGCACCCTGCTCGGTCTTGGCGATCGTGATGCAGGCCAGCGGCACGTTTCGCGCGCAGAAGTCGCGCAAATAGCGGCGCACGACCTCTTTGGCCGCCACTCGCGCAGCCAGCCACTCGCCGCGGCGTCGGGCGTTTTGCAACCGATCGTAGGCCACTCGCTCCTCGTTGACCACGATGTCGTCGAACGACAGGCCGCGATCGCTCAAAAGCAAGCGCGCTTCAGGCTCGGAGAGGCGCAACATGCCGGCCATCGGAGCCTTAAAGGGCGCAAAGCGTTCAGCCTCGAGCAGCGTTCGGTGGCCGATAAGCTCGACCTTCTCCATGACCTGGAGCACCTCACCGCCCTCGTCGAGCACGTCGATGTCAAAGGCGATTGCGCCCTCGCTGGCGTCGTTTCGGCGGCGGCCACGAATGCACACCGCCTCGCCAGGCTGCGCCGAGCGGCGCTGCAGGCTGCGCCCGATGCCCAGCGGCAAGAAACTCTGGCCGAGGGTCGCCATGCCCCAGAGTCCGGCCGTCTGAAAGGCCATCTCGCGTACCATCGGGTCGGTCAAGAAATCGCCGGCGCGCTGCGCGCTGACCAGCCGCGCTACCGGCAGGCGGCCGTGGCCGATCACGGCCTCGTCACTTGCAAAGGGCACGTTGTCGAGCACCTGGAAGACGCCGGTATGAAAGAAGCGCTTGTAGATCTCGGTCTTGTTCGGCCCGCGACGCCACGGTGCATTCACATTGAGCTCGACTTGGGGCTGAACAGCTTTCGCCAGGGCGCCCATGACGACGACGGCCCGATAGTGCTGCTGACTGAGCGCGCGGCCGGTGCGTCCCTCGCGGCTCGACTCGACGACCACCGCGATGCGCGTTTCATCGACCGTGCGCTCGATCACCTCGGCCGTGGCCATAAGTCGCAACGGCTCGCCCTTGTGTAATTTGACCGCGCGCTCAAAGCGCACATCGACCACCTCGCGAACGACGCCCTGTTGGACGAGCAAGCTCGCCGCCGAGACGATCAGCTCGTAGCCCATGACGCCGGGCAAGATCGCCACCCCCTCGTAGATGTGGTCGTTGATGAAGGGATCTTGTTGAGGATCGAAGGTGCGCTCGACGACCAGGCGCCGATGCTCGATGTGCTCGACGACGGCATCGACCAGCACGGGATGGTGCTGATCGGCCGGCTGGCGCGGCGCCTTGGAGCGGTCAAAAAAGCGTGTGCCGCCAAGCTCGCCGAGCTCGCCCGCGACCAGGCACTCGCCGGTCAAGCCGCGCGCGAGCGCATCGGCGACCATCGGTGCACCGATGCTTGCCGGCAAGAATTCCACGCCGCGCGCGAGCAAGATCGTCTTCATCGAGCCCTCGACGGCCATGCCAACCTCGTCCCAGGCCGTCCAATCGATGCTCAGCGCGCGCGTCGAAGTGCGTGCATTGATCTGCGCGACGAGCTTGGAGAGCGCATCATTGGCGGCGCTGTAATCGGTCTGACCGGCGTTTCCGAAGCGGCCGGCGATGCTCGAGAAGGCGACGAAAAACGCCGGCTCCATCGCGCGCACCGCACTCCATAGGTTGAGGCCACCGAGCGCCTTGCCTCGAAATACGCGATCAAAGCTTGGCACGTCTTTGTCGGCCAACAGGCGGCTCTCCTCGACGCCTGCGCCGTGGATGACGCCGTCGACACGCCCAAAGCGCGCGCGTACAGCCTCGATGAGCGCCTCGACTTGCGCGGTGTCGGCGACATCGCAGGCAAAATAGGCGACGTCGCTGCCGGCCTCGCTCATGCGCTCCATGTTCTGAGCGATCGTGCGCTGGGCCTCGAGCCCGGCCAGCGCCTGGCGAATCGCAACCGGCGTGACGCGCTCACCACGTGCGCCGATCTGCTGGCGGGCGCGCTCTTTCTCAAGCTCCATGTCGACCTTGAGCGGCGCGGGGTGCGTGAGCTCACTTCGACCGACGAGCGCGAGCTTGCAGCCAAAGCGGCGCGCCAGGTCGACGCCGAACTCGGCCGTGATGCCGCGGCCGCCGCCGGTGATCAGCACCACCGACTGCGCATCGGGTGCGACCGACGTGCCGGCGCCGTGGCCGATGATGTCGTCCACGCTGACCAGCACTGGCACATAGCGAATGCCGGCCGTCAAGCCGACCTCCGGCGAGGGTGTGTCGTGAAAGGTCTCCGCCAGGATTTGCAAACCAAGCTCGGGGTAAAAACCGTCGCGGGCGATGTCGACGACGCGCACCGCGGCCTCTTCCCACTCACGGGCGAGCGCCTTGGTGAAGCCGCAGACAGCCCCGCAAAGTGGCAGCGGCGTCGTCACCTGGTCAAAACCCAGCCGGCCGCCCATGCCCGTGATGCTCACAAAAAAGTGCGACGCGCCCGGCACTCCGCCGACCATCTTTGCCCAGGCTCGCGCGACATGAAAGGTGCGCCGGGTGGCCAGATAGACGTCGTTGGGAAGGTTTCGCTCATTGCCAAAGCCGAGCAGGTTGATGATCCCGTCGACCACGCCAAAAGCGCTCAGTTCGGCCGTGATCGCGCTCTCGTCGAGCAGGTCGCAGGCCACGAGATCGGTGTCGAGCGGGCCGCGCCCGGACTTCTCACCGATGACGAGCACGCGCGCGCCGCAACGCTCGGCGGCGCGCTGCATCAAGTCAGTCACCAACATGGGGCCCGCCAAAATCACGACGCGTTTGTTGGCGAGGCGAGCGCGCAACGCAAAAAAATCAAAGCTCGCGGCGGTGTGGGCCTCGACGACGACCGGCTTGAACTGAAAGCTCGTGGCAAGCGGCAAAACGGGCGCGGTTGCAGGCACAGGCTCACGGCGCGCCGGCGTGGGCGGCTGATCGTCGGGTTGGCCATCGCGAAGGCGCAGCGTGCGCTTTTCGAGCTCGAGCACGGGGTTGGCAAAGCCGCTGACCTGGCCAAGCCAGGCGAGATGTTTGGCCACGTCGACGCGGTCTTCGGTGCGCGCGCGATGTCGAAACATCGCCAGCGCAAGCTGGCTGCCAAAGCCAGCGGCCAGGCGAAGCACGTAGTCGACCTCATAGGCGCCACCCTTGCTCAAGCGTAGATCACCGAGCTCGGGATCGGGCTGGCTAAAATTTGCGATCGGCGGCACGCGCTCGTGCTGCAACACCTTCATCGCCAATATGTCTTCGATGCCAGCGCCCATTGCGTGGCCGGTAAAGCCCTTGGTGTTGGCGATCACAACCTGATTTGCCTGGTCACCAAAGGTGCGCCTCAGCGCCGCGATCTCGGCCGAGGCGCTGCCGCCGCGAGCCGGTGTATAGGTCTCGTGCGAGACGAACACCGTGCGCGACGCGATCGTGGAGCGCGCGATCTCAAAGCGTGCTTCGACCTCGCCCACCATCGCATCGACCGTGGCGGCGATATGATCGACATCCAGGCGCGTGGGATGAAAGCCGCTGTTTACAAAGCGCGTGGCCAGCAGGTCGGCAATGGGCTCGACGCCGCGCGCCTCAGGCAGGCCGCCGGCCTCGACCACGAGCGCGAGCGCGCCCATGCCGATGATCATGCCGTGTCGCCGCTTGTCAAAGGGCAGCGCGGCGCGCGTGACGTCTTCTTCGGTGGTCGCCGCCCCCGTGGCCAGAAATCCCGCGCCCACCCACTCCATCAAATCGGCGCCGCTGGCATCATCGGCCGACAAGATCACGACGCGCTTGCAACGCCCGGCGCGAATCCAGTCCTGGGCCATGGCCAGCGCGGTCGTCGTCGAGGCGCAGGCGTTGTTGATCTTGGTGTTGGGTCCACGCGCGCCGACGAACTCGGCAAAGCGCGCATTGGCCATGCCCAGCACACGAAGCAAAAAGCGATGGTTGAACTTGTAGTCCTCGCCGTTGTTGGCGCGAAGCTCCTCGATCAGCGCATCTTGGCCGGCAAACGCGGAGGCAAAGATCACACCGGTTTCGTCGCCCACTTCGCGCGGCAGCGCCCAGCCGGTCGTCACTTTCTTGCCCGTCGTCGTCTCCCGGTAGCGCGGCACCAACGGCAGGCCCGCATCGCGAAGCGCTTCAAAACCTGCGGCGATCGCGAGCTGGCTGGTCGGATCGAGCGAGTCGATCAAATCGTCCGAGATGCCCCACTCGCGAAGCGCGAAGGCGCCGCGCTGGCCAGCGAGCTTGATCACCTCCGAGCTGTGCTCGACGGCCACCATTTCGCCGCCGCCGCCCTCGTGCTTTTTGAGTCGCACGATGTGCTTGTCGACCATGCGCTGGCGCATCTCCTCGGGCAGCGTCGAGATGAAGTTCGTCCCCGAGAGCAAACGCTCGACGGCCTCAGTCGAGAAGACCTCGTCGAGGCCCGGAAGACCGAGCGCGCAGCCGCTGATCACGACGTCGGCCGCGACACGCTCGCCAGACTTGGGCGCCTCAGGCAACGGGCTCGAACCGTTCAATGCGCGCAGCGCCGACGGCGCGATTTGCAGCGTCGTTGTTGGCGCAACCGGTGAGTCGGATCGCATACCTGGCACCGCTTCGGGCACCACTTTTGCGACCGGCTCAGCGAGTGTTTCTGCAAGGCCGAGGCGCTCCTCGACGTAGTCGGCAAGGCGCGAAAGCGTGGGGTATTCGGCCAGACGAAAGTCCTCGTCTCGAACGAGCGCGAAGTGCTCGCGCACCGCTGCCATGATCTCGGCCTGCTTGACCGTGTCGATGCCAAGGTCGGCCTCGAGCTCAAAGTCGATCTCGATCTCGTCGGCGTCGTAGCCGGTCTTCTCGCAAAGTACGCCCATCATCATGTCCAAGATATGGGCACGGCTGACCCGCGTGCTGTGTGCGGCAACGGCGGCAGGCGGCGTATAATCTATCGAAGCGATGGTTTCTGTATCCATACCTGGCACCGCTTCGACCGGCACCGCTTCGACCGCTGCGAGCGCGGGCTCAACCGCGGCGCCGGCCAGACCGAGGCGCTCCTCGACGTAGTCGGCGAGGCGCGAAAGCGTGGGGTATTCGGCCAGGCGAAAGTTCTCGTCTCGAACGAGCGCGAAGTGCTCGCGCACCGCTGCCATGATCTCGGCCTGCTTGACCGTGTCGATGCCAAGGTCGGCCTCGAGCTCAAAATCGATCTCGATCTCGTCGGCGTCGTAGCCGGTCTTCTCGCAAAGTACGCCCATCATGACGTGCAAAATCGTGTCTCGACCTTGCGCCATGGACAAAGATTCTATTTTATTATCAAACACTTGATTCGATCCTGGCACCGGTTCGAGCCCAGGCTGCGGATGTGCATTTTGGGGCCAGGCACCGGCCGCCCACAATTGGGCGAGCGCGTCGTAGAGTGAGGCGACGTCACCCTTTTTGGGGTGGTTTGTGTGTACGGCCAGATGCTCGCGGCCCTCGAGGATGTTGGCGACAAAAGAGGTCTGAGCGCGCTTGGGGCCAACCTCGACGAAGGTGCGAACGCCATCGGCGTACATGCGCTCGATGAGCTTGATGAACTCGACGGGCGCGGCGACTTGCTCGGAGAGCAGGTCGCGGATGCTGTCTTCGACGCCGGGGCCGGCCGGATAGTAGTCGCCGGTGACGTTGGTAAGAATTGGCAAGCGCGGGCTGGCGATGTTGACGGTGCCAAGGTGGTGGCGAAGCGGCGCGCTGGCCTCGGCGACGACCTTGGTGTGAAAAGCATGGCTGACGGGTAGCATGACGACCTGGTGGTCGGCCGCCTCGAAGAGCTTGACGGCCTGCGCGACGGCGTCGCTCAGCCCGGCGATGATCGTCTGGCCGGGGCAGTTGATGTTTGCACAGACCACATAGCCGTCGACCTGCTCGAGCACGGCGCGAACGACCTCGGCCGAGGCCGAGATGCCTGCCATCAGGCCGCAGTCACCGTTGAGCGGCGAGGCGCTGGCCATGGCCGTGCCACGCGCAGCAACGGTCAAGAGCGCGTCGCGAAACGACATCACCCCGGCGGCAACGCAGGCGCCGTATTCGCCCAGGCTGTGGCCTGCGACCATGTCGGGGCGAAGGCCCAGGCCGAGCAGCACGCGGTAGAGCGCGACGTCGACGGTGAGCACGGCAGGCTGGGTGACCTCGGTTTGCATGAGGGCGCGAAAAGCATCGTTTTCGTCGACCTGGCCAAGATCGGGATCGATGATCTCGCTGAGCGCGCACCCAAGCACGGGCGCCATGATCTGGTCGGCCTCTTTGAAGGTCTCGGCGACCACGGGAAAGCGTGATTTAAGTGCTGAGAGCATGCCCAGATACTGCGTGCCCTGGCCTGGAAACAACATCGCAAGCTTCTTGCTGCCGACACCCTGGCCCAGGTAGATGCCCTGGTTTGTCAGCACGCGCCAGCTGCGGTTGGTCTCGAGGGCAAGTCGCGCCTTTTGCACGCGCTCGGTGAGCTCCTGGTCGTCGGCGTAGACGATCGCCAAGCGCGCGCCGCCCTCGGATCGCGCCAGCTCGCCGCCGTGCAGGGCGAGCTGCCATAGCGAGGTGGCCTTGGGGCCGCGCGCTTCGAAGTCGTGGGCAAACGCCTCGAACTTCTCGCGCACCTCGGCTACGTCGGCACCCGAGAAAGCAATGATGCCCTCGCTCGAGGAGCTCGAAGCGGCGGGCTCGATCGGGGCGGGCTCGATCGGGGCGGGCTGGCTCGTCGATCCGTATATTTTTGTGCTGCTCATGGTTCTACTCGGGTCGTAGCCCTCGAGGACTGCGTGAAAGTTTGTGCCGCCAAAACCAAAGGCGCTGACGCCGGCGCGCCGCGGGGCGTTGCCGATCGTCTCCCAGGCTTGTGCCTGGTGTTGGATGCGAAGCGGGCTGTTATCGAGCTCGAGCGCGGGGTTGACCGTCTCGACGTTGAGCGTGGGCGGCAAGACGGCGTGCTTGAGCGCCATGGCTACCTTGATGATGCTCGCTGCGCCTGCGCCGGCCTTGAGATGGCCGATCATCGACTTGATGCTGCCAAGCGCGATCCGCTCGACGACCATCGTCGAGTCGTCCTCGTTGATCACCTTGAGGAGGCTGTGAACCTCGACCGGATCTCCGACCGGGGTGCTCGTACCGTGCGCTTCCAAAAGCGAGATCGTGCGCGGCCCGAAACCGGCGTCTTGGAAGGCGCGGCGAACGGCTATTTGCTGGCCTTCGGGGTTGGGCGCGGTGATCGCCTTGCCACGTCCGTCGCTCGAGCCGCCCACGCCGCGAACCAGCGCGTAGATCGAGTCACCGTCACGCTCGGCATCGGCCAGGCGCTTGAGCACGAAGACGCCGGCACCCTCGCCCATCACAAAACCGTTGGCTCCGGCGTCGAAGGGGCGCGAGCCATCGGGTGAGAGCGCGCCGATCTTGGAGAACTTGACGAAGCTCGTCGGTCCCATCGCGCAGTCGGCGCCGCCGCAAAGTGCCATGTCGAACTGGCGCGCTCGCAAACCGCGCACGGCGGCGTCGAGCGCGGCCAAACTCGAGGCGCAGGCTGCGTCGGTGATGAAGTTCGGCCCGCGCAAGTCGAAGCTCTGGGCGACGCGCCCGGCCACGATGTTGGCAAGCTCGCCAGGCATGGAGTCCTCGCTGATCTGCAGCTTGCCCTGCTTGAAGCGCGCCTCGACCATGTCGAGCAGGGCCTGCTGTTCGCGCTCGCTGAGCCTGCCGGCGGCGGCCTCGACGAGCACGTTTTGCAGCACACGGCCAAACTCGGGATAGAGAATGCGCTGGTTGGTCGTGTCGCGCAGATCTCCGCCCAGCGCGTTGCCAAGAATGACGGCGCAGCGGTCGCGATCGAAGTCGGCATCGAGGTAGCCTGCGTCCGCCAAGGCCTCGCGCGCGGCTTCGAGCGTGAGCTGCTGGGTGATGTCCATGCTCTCGACGACCTTGGGCGGCAGGCGAAACGCGCGCCGGTCGAAGGTGAAATCCGTCACCCAGCCGCCGATCTTGCTGTAGGTCTTGTCGGGCTCGCCTGGATCAGCGTCGTAGTACAACGAGGCGTCCCAGCGATTGGTCGGCACCTCGCCAATCGCATAGACGCCGTTGACGATGTTCTGCCAGAAGGCCGGCGCGCTGTGGGCGCCCGGCATGCGCGCGCCCACGCCAATGATCGCGATTGCGCCGTCGTCGTCCTGGTCCCGATGATGGGCGGGCTTGGAGTTGGTGCTCGGCTTGGATGCCGGGGCGACGGCTTGCGCGGGGCGAAACTGTGCGCGGTAGACCGGGTCACAGATCCAACGCTTGGCGTTGTCGGTGACCTCGGTGTGCAGCTCTTCAATCGAGTAGTCTTTGTCGCAAAGCGCCACGCCCTGGCCGCAATGAAACAGCCCGATTTGCTCTTGTTCCTCGACGCCGAGCGCCTCGAAGATCGCGCCGGTCTGCTCGTCGATGCGCGCGATGCGCTGGGCTTTTGCCGCGGCGCGCAGGCCGCCGAGATTATCCTTCTCATAGAGATGCTTTCGCTCTTTGAGCTCGACGCCGACCAGCAGCCGCTCTTTTTCGCTGGCGAGCACGACGTCGGCGGCCTGGTTGTGGAGCACGCGCGTTGGTGTGCTCACCGACTCGCCCATGATCACGGTGCCGGTGGCGCGTGAGGCGACGGACTGGAAGGTCGGACTGAGCGCGCGTGAGCTGACCGCCTCGCGGGTCATCAAGTAGGCCGTGCCCATTTGAATGCCAAAATTGACGCCGCGCTGGCAGAGGCCGAAAAACAACACGGCGGCTGCGCCCGCGCTCGCTGCATCGCCGATGCCGCCGGCCGCAACAACGCACAGCGTGCGCGGGTCGGCGCCCTCGTCGATGGCGCGCTCGATCTCCAAGACGGCGTATTGCCACAAAGCGAGGCTGCCGATCGTGCCCACGTGACCGCCGGCCTCGGCGCCTTCGAGCAAGAACTTGGTGTGACCTTCGCGAAGTGCCGCGCGCAAGACGCCGGGCGTGGGCGTGTGCAAATAGGTCGGGATCTGGGCCGACTCGAGCTGCATCGCCTGCTCGGCGGTTCCGGCCGCGACCAGGCCCAAAATCGGGGAGTGCGCGTGGCGGCGCTTCATCATCGCGATGTGCGCTTCGCGGTGGGGATTGGCGTCAAGCCCGATGATCCCCGCCCCGTAAGGTAGGCCCAATAGCGCCTGAGCCGTGCTCGCGACGATGTCGTCGGCGACTTCGGGCGGCATGTTGCCCAGCGCAAGCCAGGGAAGCGCCCCGGCCTCGGCCACGGCACGGGCAAAGGCTGGCGTGTCGCTGACCTGGGCCATCGGTCCCTGGTGGATGGGCAGGCGCGTGCGGTTGACCCGGGCGATGCCCTTGCCCGGCGCGAGCGGAAAGTCACTGGCAAGCGCACTGCACGTCGCCGCAACATGGGCTGCAATGCCACGAATCGCTTCGCCTGTCGTTTTAAAGCGTTGGACTATCGGGGCAGCGAGTGCGGCGTCTTGGCCGAGCGGCCATAAGCTCTCGCGAAGATCCAGATCCCATGACGTTTGGGATTCGCAAGCGATCAGCTCGCGGTAGAAGTCGATCGCTGACGTCTTTTGCGCGACGCACTCGACCTCGCGCTCAGCGAGCACTTTGACAGGACGGGTGGCCACGAGCGCGAAGGCGCGGTAGCGAAAGCCCAGGTGCGTGCCCAGACAGCGGGTATCGGTCGGGTTGAAGCTCTGCAAACGCGCGCGAATGGCCTCGGAGCTCGGAAACTCATCGCATAACCATAGCTGTCGATCGAGCACGTAGCCGGTCGCGCCGATGGCGACCACGGCTGCGGCCGAATCGGGGCCGATCGCGCCGCGAACGAAGACAGGAAGCGCGGTGTCTCGAAGAAGCCGGCGCACCAAAACGAGATTGGACTCCTCGCCGACAAAGCCTGAGCCCTCAAAGCCGCATGCCACCAACGCCTGGGCGCCGCCCTGCTCGCTGATGCGGCCCGTCTGACTGTCGACGACCTCCACCCAGACCCGTGCGCTGCGCCTGGCGAGCTCGGCCAACCGAGCGCTCAAAAGCGCGTGATCGAGCGCGTGATCCGCAGCCAGCAAGACCCGCTCGGCGCTAGCTGGCAAGGCATCGAGCAGACCGACACGAACAACGTCCGACGGGCTGACAAGCGACGCTGCACCCGGTTGTGGCGCGCCTTCCCAGACGAGCTGTGCGCCGGCTGTGCGTGCGGCGTTTGCGACTTGCTCGAACTCTGCAGACGCCGGCAAATACAACAGCGTAGAGAAGTCTAATGCTTGGTTCATCGCGCTACCTTTGATGGACCAAAGGTCCGTCATCATGACGTGGTCGTGATCCGCTCGACGCAAAACGTGCGTAGTCAAGCTCCTACACCTAACGACATGAAAGGGGCGATGCAAGCCAAAATGAAAAATAGTGGAATAATGAATGAACCGTCAGTCAGTACGAATTTGAATGACATATCAGTCACTTGCGAGCCGCGCACAAGTTCCGCACTTTTCGCTGCGGGAGTAAGGAAAGGTGGGACTAGTCAGCTGCCAAAAACGCCAAAAACGCCAGGATTGTCCCTGGCGCTTTTGGCGCGGTGCGCTCGCAAATCGTCCGATGCTAGTGACGGCTGAACAAGTCGGCGACCTTCTTGGTGATCCCTTTTCGGTACAGCATGACGAGCGCCTTATCGAGGGCGGTCTCGATCATCTGGTTGTAGGGATACCAAAAGGGCTCGCGCTTGAGCTGCAAGATGTCTTCGATCACGGTCTTGGAGTTGGTGAAGGTGCGCAGCTCGTCGAGGCCTTTTCGCCGTCCCAACCCCGAGCTCTTGTTGCCGCCAAAGGGCGCCTCGACAGCGAGGTAGTGGACCAGGACGTCATTGATGCAGACGCCGCCGACGTCGAGCTGGCGAGCGACCTCGTGGGCGACATCGGTGTTCTTGGACCAGACTGAGGCGCCCAGGCCGTAGGGTAGATCGTTGACGCGCTGAATTGCCTCGGCTGGCGAGCGCACCATCATGATCGGCAAGATCGGCCCGAAGCTCTGCTCGCGCATGACGAGCATGTCGTCGGTCACGTCGATCAAGACGGTGGGCTCAAAATAATGACCATCGACCTCGGCCACGCGCTTGCCACCGGTGAGTAACTTGGCGCCGCGCTTGACGGCATCGGCGACGTGCTCCTCGAGCACGAAGATGTGCTCGGGATTGGTGATTGCGCCGACATCGATCGTGGGGCTGATCGGATCGCCCTGGCGAAGTTGGCGCGTGAGCGTGGAGACGCGCGCGACGAAGTCTTCGTAGACATCCTCCTGCACGTAGGCGCGCTCGATCGACAGGCAGCTCTGGCCGGCATTGGAGAAGGCGCCCCAGACCGCGCCGTGCGCGCTGCGCTCCAAATCGGCGTCGTTGAGCACGACCATCGCATCCTTGCTGCCAAGCTCGAGGATGCAGGGAATCAGACGCTCGCCGGCGATGCGCCCGATCGTGCGCCCATTTTTTGTGGTGCCGGTAAAGACGATGCCGTCGACGCGTTGAGCGAGCTCTTCGCCAAGATCGCCATAGCCGGGCAACACCTGGAGCAGGCCGCGCGGCAGCCCGGAGTCGTTGATGATGTTGGCCGCTGCCAGGGCCACCAGCGGCGTGAGCTGGGAGGGCTTGATGATCACGGCGTTGCCGGCCAAGAGCGCCGGAATCGCCGGGCTGATCGCCAGATCGAGCGGGAAATTCCACGGGCTGATGTTGAGCACCACGCCCAGCGGCGAGTACTCCACGCGCCCGCGCTTGTTGCGCAACAGGTGCATGTTCAGCTTGTGGTCGTCGAGCATCTGCGAGGCGTTGCTGAGGTAGTAGCTCATCGTGTCGAAGAGATTGAGCAGCTCGGCCATGGCGTCAGGGCGCGGCTTGCCGGTCTCTTCGCTGATCAGATCGAGCAGCTCCTGTCGGTGGTCCATCAACTTCTCGCGCGCCTCTTGCAGACAGCGCACGCGGTCGCCAATCTCGAGGCGGCGCCAACTGCGCTGCGCGTCGCCGGCCTGCTGCAGCGCGCGTACCATCGCTTCGCGCGAGGTCACCGAGACCTCTCCGATGACGTGTTGGGTCGCTGGATTCATGCACGTGATCGTGTCGAGCCGCAGTTCGGCCACAGGAGCGCTGGCGCGCCCCACGTTGTTCAGCATCCTCATTTCTTGAGCCTGTGTTTCCATAAGCAGTCTTCTCCCTGATTGGTACCACTCCCTCCTTAGAAAATTTCCTCACTACGGGTGCGCCGAAGCTAGACGCACGCTTTGGAAGGTCAAGCGACTCATTGTCAAAATCGCGATCTTTTATCGCGGGCCTATCATTGGCACCAAACCGTGGTTGCGAGGGTGGAGCGGCTAGCCTAATCTCGGCGCCGATCGCCTGACGCGGCGATCGACCCAGGGCATCAACCAACGACAGGACTCAAGAGATGGTGACTCGGCAACAGATGTGGGATCGACTCGGCGAGCCGGTCGATGTTTTGATCATCGGCGGCGGGATCAACGGTGCAGGCATTGCGCGCGACGCCTCCATGCGCGGTCTCAAGGTGGCGCTCGTCGAGATGAAAGATCTGGCCTACGGCACAAGCTCGCGCTCCTCAAAGCTCGTGCATGGCGGGCTTCGCTACCTCGAGCAGCTCGAGTTCAGCCTGGTCTTCGAGTCGGTCAGCGAGCGCCGCATCCTGATGGACATCGCCCCGCATCTGGTCCATCCGCTGGGCTTTTTGTTCCCCGTTTACCGCGGATCGCGGCGCAATCTGACCATGATCAACGCCGGCATGTGGCTCTACGAGGGCCTCTCGCTCTTTCGCTCGCCCAAGCGCCATCGCAAATTGCGCCCGCGGGACGTGGCCGAGGAGGAGCCGTGTCTGACGACCGAAAACCTCAAGGGTGCGCCGCTCTACTTCGACTGCTCGACCGACGACGCGCGCCTGACACTCGAGACGGCGCTTGACGCCGTCGGCCACGGCGCAACGGTCGTGACCTGGGCACGTGCGGTCTCCTTTTTAAAAGACGAGGCCGGGCGCATCGGCGGCGCCGTGGTCAAGAACGCTTTTACCGGCGAGCTTTGTGAGGTGCGCGCTCACGTGGTGATCAACGCCACCGGCCCCTGGACCGACCGCACCCGCGCGATGAGCAGCGAGCCGCCGACGACCTTGCTGCGCCCGACCAAGGGCGTGCACATCGTCGTCGAGCGCGAGAAGTTGCCCGTGCGAAACGCCGTGGTTTGCTTTCATCCCACCGATGACCGCGTGCTGTTTGCCATTCCCTGGGGCGCGCGCACCTATCTGGGCACGACCGACACCGACTATCAGGGAGATCCTGGCGACGTGATAGCCACACTGGCCGACATCGACTATCTGCTCTCTGCGGCGGCCGCCTATTTTCCCGACAGCCCGCTGACGCGCGACGACGTGATCGCGACCTGGGCCGGCCTTCGCCCGCTGATCCGCGCCTCGGACGACGTCTCCGAGTCGGCCGTCAGCCGCGAGCACCAGATCATCGTCAGCCCTGACGGCCTGATCACGATCGCCGGCGGCAAGCTCACCACCTACAGGCGCATGTCGGCCGAGGTGGTCGATACGACCGTGAAATTCTTGAGACTTACCAACCACTTGCCGCCAGACCTGGAGGTCGCCCACACCGAATCCAATCCCTTGCCCGGCGCCGTGGGCTGGCCCGAGGACGACAATCACGAGCTCGTCGCAAAACAGGTGCTCGAGGCCGGCCAGGGACATATCGAGCCCGAGACAGCGCGCGCGCTCGTCTTCACCTACGGCATGCGAAGCATCGCCCTGGCCACGCGTGTCGCCGAGCAACCCGAGCTTGCGCGTCCGATAATCGACGGCCGCCCCGAGATCGTCGCTCAGATCGACTGGTCGGTGCAGGAGGAGATGGCCACGACCGTGACCGATATTCTGATCCAACGCACCCAGATTTTTTATCGCGACCGCGATCAGGGCCTGGGCGCAACGGGCTTGGTCGCCGATCGCCTGGCTCATTTGCTGGGTTGGGACGAGGCCACGCGCGCCAACAACATCGCCCAGTACGAGCACGACGTGTACCTGTCGCGAAAGTGGCGCGAGGAGATTGACCAGTCCTCTTGAGCTGCCTCGTTAGTCGAAGAGGCTGGCCAGCTCGTCGAGACCGGAGCGCAAAGCGTCGTCGCCGTCCTCCGAGACCTTGTTCGCTGACGCCGAACGGCACTGGCGCGGGTCGAGACCGGCGCGTTGCCAGCGCCAGTCGCGCGCGTGGATGAGCAGCGCGCTGCGAAGCGAGCCGATCGTCTTGTCGCCGAGGCCCTCGATGTGGGTGAGCATCTCTTCTTGTTCGGGAAGGCTTGCCAGCGTGGCGCCAGAGCTGTACCAGCGCGAGCGTGCAAAGGCCTTGAGGAATCGACCCTTGTCGCGTGTCGCGATCGGCAGCGTGTCAATCGCGAGCTCAAAATAGCCGGGAGCAAAAACGGCGCGCAGATCCGGGAGCAAGAGCAGGCGCTCATGGCCGGAGGCTGTGCGCGGGTCTGTCAAAACGTCGTCGCGCCCGGCGACAATGCCGTGGGTCGCGAGCCAGAGCTGTTCCATTTGATAGCTTTCCCAGGCCCGTTGCAAAGCGATCGCGCAGGGATGCTCAACGTGGCGCCGGGCCCAGTACAGCGCATCGCTAATCGATGAGAGCCGATCGAAGGGAAGATCCTGGTCGTCTTCAAAATCGAGCAACAGTACCGCGAGCGGATGCTGCTGCAAATTCTCGGCGCCGTCGATGCCTGTGGCGAGCACATGGTAGGGCTCCAAGATCTCGGCCACGCTGATCGCGGCCTCACCCTCGCGCAGGCCGCGACTGGAGAGCAGCACCTCCTCCAAGATCAGCGCCACGGCGCATAAAAAGTCGCTGACGCCCTGAGCGTCGCCGGCAAGCTCTGCGATGTGAACGCGCAAGGTCACAAACGATTTGGGGTGCGAGAATTCGTCTTCGAGCACCTGGCGCACCCGGTTGATGATCTGCCAGCGGTGGGGTTTGTAGGCGTTGGACAGGCTCGGGCTTTGCAGAGGCTGCTTGGCGCGACTTCGCCTCGAGAGGGGATCGACGATCTTTCGCGCGAGCGCGAACTCGAAGGCCTTTGCGAAGTCCTCGGCGCTCGCTGCGGCCACCTCCTGGGCGAGTCGGCCGACGACATGGGCTGTCTGTTTGTCGACGGGGTGACCAAAAGCCAAGAAGCAAAAGCCCTCGAAGCGAATCGGCCAGCCCGAGTACAGCCCGCTGTTGCGGGTGAGCTCGCCGGCGCGCGTGATCACGCCGGCAAACGGCTCGCAAGCAGCAACGGCGGGCCCGGCAAAGGGATGGGCTGCGTCAAGGCGGCCACCATCGCGGTGGTGGTAGCACCAGACTTGGTAGGGCGTGGCCTGCAGACTTTCGAGCAACTCACGGCTCTCGCGGTCTCGAACGGCGGCCTGCACGCGCTTTTGAAGCGGTTCTTTGCCGTAAATACGGCTCAAAGAGAGCCCATAGAGCGCAAAGGGTGTCAGCACGCAGGCGCGAAGCTCGGCGGGCACCAAATCGAAGTAGACGTTGAGCGATTGCGTCAGCTCGCTCAGCACCGAGACGCGGCTCTTGGTGATCAGCTGGTTGTGAGCGCCGATGCTCAGCTCGTGCAGCGAGGTCAGCAGCACGATCAGGCGCTCGCTGCTCGCATCGAGCCGCGCGCGCGCGCGGATCTCGCACAAAGAGACGACGTCAGGAGCCATACCGGGTGCACCGGCTGCGCGTGCACAGAAATCATCATCGTCATCGAAGTGCTTTGCCATGGTCCGTCTTCATCTTCATTCGAGTCGGTTTGCGGACACCTGCTGGTGTTTCTACATGCCGGGAAGCTAACGTGAAGCCCCCACCGCGACATTCCCAGGCGAAGTCGTCGGCCCGCCCATTCAGGCAGCCGAGACCGTACGTTTTGCGCGCCGGGGCGCCGGATCTGGACTGTAGCCGGGCAAGTCGAGGCCCATGAACTCCGGTGCCGTGACGTGGCCGTCCTGGCTGATGTCGGCGCGCCCCAGCACCTTGAGAACGGTCATCGCCAAAATTTTGATATCGAGCGCCAGGCTGCGATGGTCGACGTACCAGACATCGAGGGCGAATTTTTGCTCCCAGCTCAAATTGTTGCGACCGTTGACCTGGGCCCAGCCCGTGATGCCCGGTTTGACCTCGTGGCGGCGAGCCTGCTCCTCGGTGTAGCGGCTCAAATAACGCATCAAGAGCGGGCGCGGGCCGACCAGGCTCATTTCGCCGCGCACGACGTTGAACAGCGTTGGCAGCTCGTCGATGCTCGCTGAGCGCAAAAACTGTCCCAGCGCCGTGAGCCTGGGACCGTCATTGCCAATATCATCCTCTCCAGCCTTGGAGGGGCGCATGGTGCGAAACTTCCAGAGCGTAAAGGGAACGCCGCCGAGTCCGGGGCGCTCCTGTTTGTACAACACCGGCGAACCCAGAGAGAGGCGGATGGCGGCCGCGGCCGTCACCAAAACCGGTGAAACGGCGATCAGCCCGACGCATGCTGCCGAAAGGTCGATGGTGCGCTTTAATCGATCGAAGCTAAAGGTACGCATGAAGAGCTCTCTTCTTGGCAAAATTGAGCGAGACGTCTCACATTGAAACACTATCAGGAGCTCGGCTTTGAACCCAGCGAAGCGGCCCGGCTAAGCCCATAGAGATTGATCACCAGGGTCAAGCTCAGTTGAACCCCGAGCGCTACAGCAAAGGCCCAAACGGCGCCGAGCAAGCCATAGGGCGGGATAAGCAGATAGCAGGCCAGCGCACTGATCGCACAGATCACGACAAAGAGCACGGGCTGGACCCGAAAGTAGCGCATCGCGGTCATGCCGTAGCCAAGGCACGAGGTCAAGTAGGTCAATGTCGCGGCGACCATCACCCAGACGAAGGCCTCGAGGTTTGCGGCAAAGGCCTCGCCGTACATCAAGGTGAGGATCTGGCGACCAAAGAGCATGGCCGCCGCCACGCCCAGGAGGCCGACGACCAGGGCGATGAGCACCATCCTGGCGAGCAGGCTGACGAACGCCCGCAGCTCGCCGGCGGCAAAATAATTGGCCAGACGCGGGCTGGCGGCCTGCCCAATTGCGCCGATCACCATACCACCGGCGATGATCAAATAGGCCATGGCGGCAAAGATTCCCAGGGCCTGCTCGCCAAGGTAGTGCTCGATGAAATAGCGCGGGATGTTGGCGTTGAGCGAGACGAACATGGCGGCAACGCCCAGCGGGGCAGCCAGACCGACGAGCGCGAGGCGAGCCTTGGCGCGCTGCGGTTTGCAGTGCGCAGCGAAGCTGTCGTACTGCCACCAGGGCCGGCTCGCCGGCAAATCGTAGAGCCACCACACGCCCGCCCAGGCGGCGGACATGGCGATGACGCCGCCGATCAAGCTGTTCGTGAAAAAGTAGCCGGCGACCAGCGCGACAAGGCCCAAAACCCCGCGCAAAATAAGCGATTTCGAGACCAGATCGAGACGCTCATTGCGCTGCTCGAGGCCGTAGAAGATGTCGCTCATCGCTTCAAATGCTTTTGACAACCCCACGGCCACGATCACGGCGGCGGTCTCAGCACTGTAGCCAATGAGCGCGATCGCCGCGATCAGCACCAGCCCGATCAGGCTCGTGAGCAGGCGCACGAAGAGATAATCGCTGAAGGGATGGCTCTGGTGGGCGTCGGTGATCTGCACCTGGCGAAGCGAGAGGTTGGCCAAAATCATCACCGGCGCGGCCACGGCCAGCGCAAGCGCGAAGCGGCCGACCCCCTCGGGGCCGGCCAGGCGCGCCAGCACGACCACGATCGCCCACTGGCAGGCCGCATAGACGCTGTTGCCTGCCAGGGTCCAGGCGATGTTACGGCGCAGTGTCAAAGCCATCGGTCGCTCAGGCCTGGCCTCGTCGCACCAGGTTCTCAAAGTACGGGATCGTCTTGCGCAGTCCCTCGGCCAGCTTGATCTTCGGCTCCCAGCCGAGCTTCTCGCGCGCAAGCGAGATGTCCGGGCGGCGCTGCTTGGGATCGTCGGAGGGCAGATCGTTGAAGATCAACGACGAGCGCGCGTTGGTCATGTCGATGACGAGCTCGGCCAGCTGGCGGATCGTGAACTCCTCGGGGTTGCCGATGTTGACCGGGCCGACAAAGTCGGCCGGCCCCTCGACAAAGGTGATGATGCCCTCGAGCAGATCGTCGACATAACAAAACGAGCGCGTCTGGCTACCATCGCCATAGATCGTGATCGGCTCGCCTTTGAGCGCCTGAACGATGAAGTTGGAGACGACGCGCCCATCGGCCGGGTGCATGTTTGGCCCATAGGTGTTGAAGATGCGCGCGACCTTGATCTCCAGGCCGTGTTGGCGGTGGTAGTCAAAGAAGAGGGTCTCGGCGCAGCGCTTGCCCTCGTCGTAGCAGGAGCGAAGGCCGATGGGGTTGGTGTGCCCCCAGTAATCCTCGCGCTGGGGATGCACCTCGGGATCGCCGTAGACCTCGCTTGTCGAGGCCTGGAAGATGCGCGCTTTGACCCGCTTGGCCAGCCCGAGCATGTTGATCGCGCCGTGCACGCTGGTCTTGGTCGTTTGCACCGGGTCGAACTGGTAGTGCACGGGGCTGGCCGGGCAGGCCAGGTTGTAGATGTGATCGACCTCGACGTAGAGCGGAAAGGTCACGTCGTGGCGCATCAACTCGAAGCGATGGTTGTCCAGAAGGTGGGCGACGTTGTCTTTGCTGCCGGTAAAGAAGTTGTCGACACAGAGCACGTCGTGGCCGCGCTCAAGCATGCGCTCGCAAAGATGCGAGCCCAGAAAGCCGGCGCCTCCTGTGATCAAGACGCGTTTGCTCTTGGAGTTTCTCATGGGTGGGCCTCATCAACAGTATTTTAAGTCGTGAATTTGCACACAGCATGCAGCGATCAGCCACGGCACACACGCCACGGCTCGAAACTCGAAACAGGGCGTGTTCAGGTTGGCGCGCGCTGCACACAAGGTGCGCAGGCGGCGGCTGAATGCTCGGTGCTGACTTGAATGAATGTGGGCCCGAAGTCGGCGATTTCAAACGCGATAATAGTCGCGGTACCAGGCCACAAAGTGCGCGATGCCATCCTCGATCGAGGTGGCCGGCTTGAAGCCCACGTCGCGGCTCAAATCGTCGACGTCGGCAAAGGTCGCCGGCACGTCGCCGGGCTGCATCGGCAGCATGTTTTTGGCGGCCTTTTGGCCCAGGCAGTCTTCGAGCGCGCCGATCATGTCCATCAGCGCCACCGGATTGCTGTTGCCGATGTTGTAGATCCGATAAGGCGTCGCGCTCGTGCCCGGATCGGGGGCCATCGACGACCAGTCGGGGTTGGGGCTGGCCACCTTGTCGCTGACGCGGATCACGCCCTCGACGATGTCGTCGACGTAGGTGAAATCGCGCTGCATCGCGCCATGGTTGAACACGTCGATCGGTCGGCCCTCGAGGATCGCCTTGGTGAACAAGAACAGGGCCATGTCCGGTCGGCCCCAGGGACCATAGACGGTAAAGAAGCGCAGACCCGTGGTCGGCAAACCGAACAGATGGCTGTAGGTGTGGGCCATGAGCTCGTTGGCCTTCTTGCTCGCGGCATAGAGGCTCACCGGATGGTCGACGTTGTCGTGCACCGAGAAGGGCATCTTGGTGTTCGAGCCGTACACCGAGCTCGACGAGGCGTAGGTCAGGTGCGCCACGGCGTGGTGGCGGCAGCCCTCCAAGATGTTCACAAAACCCACGATATTGCTGTCGATATAGGCCTGCGGATTGATCAGCGAGTAGCGCACGCCGGCCTGGGCGGCCAGATGCACCACGCGCTCGAATTTTTGGGCGGCGAAGAGCTGCTCGATCGCCGCGCGATCAGCGAGGTCAATCTTGTGGAAGCTGAAGTTCTCGTGGCCCGTGAGCTGCTCGAGGCGCGCGTGCTTGAGGTTGACGTCGTAATAGTCGTTGAGGTTGTCGAGGCCGACGACCTGGTCGCCGCGATCGAGCAGCCGGCGCGTGAGGTGAAAGCCGATGAAGCCGGCACAGCCAGTCACGAGAATGCGTTGGGGAGTAGGATGGGTCGTCATGAGCTCTGCCACAAGGTGAGGGTGTCGTTCAAAGCCGCTCGTCGACTTCGTCGCGCGCGAGCACGTATTTGATGTCGTAGATCACGGAGTTCACTTTGCCCAGCGCCCGGATCTGCTCGGCGCCCATGGCGACGAACTGCTTGTGGGAGACGGCCAAGATGATCGCGTCGTAGCGCCCGGCCTCGAGCCTGTCCACCGGCAAGATCCCGTACTCGTGCTGGGCCTGCTCGGGATCGACCCAGGGATCGTAGACCTCGACGTTGGCGTGGTAGCTGTCGAGCTCGCGGATGATGTCGATCACGCGCGTATTGCGCAGATCCGGACAGTTCTCCTTGAAGGTCAGCCCCATGACCAGGATGTTTGCATCGACCACGTGGATGCGCCGGCGCGTCATCAGCTTGGTGAGCTGGCTTGCCACGAAGATGCCCATGTTGTCGTTGACCCGCCGCCCGGCCAGGATCATCTCCGGGTTGTAGCCGATCTCCTGGGCCTTGTGGGTCAGGTAATAAGGATCGACGCCGATGCAGTGTCCACCGACCAGGCCGGGGCGAAAGGGCAGAAAGTTCCACTTGGTGCCGGCCGCCTCCAAGACCTCTTCGGTGTCGATGCCCAGCCGGTTGAAGATCATGGCTAGCTCGTTGATCAGGGCGATGTTGACGTCGCGCTGGGTGTTCTCGATCACCTTGGCCGCCTCGGCAACGCGAATGCTGCTCGCCAGGTGCGTGCCGGCCGTGATGATGCTCTTGTAGAGCTCGTCGACAAAGGCTGCGGCTGCGGGCGTCGAGCCGCTGGTGACTTTTTTGATCGTGGGTAGGCGGTGCTCCTTGTCGCCGGGATTGATGCGCTCGGGGCTGTAGCCGGCAAAGAAGTCCTCGTTGAACTTCAGCGCGCTGACACGCTCCAAGATCGGCACGCACACCTCCTCGGTGGCTCCTGGATAGACCGTCGACTCGTAGATCACGACGTCGCCGGCTTTGAGCACCTTGCCCACCGACTCGCTCGCACTCTCCAGCGGGCTGAGATCGGGGCGCTTGTGATTGTCGATCGGCGTGGGCACGGTGACGATGAAGACGTTGCAGCCACGCAAATCTTCGAGCTCGGCCGTGTAGCTCAGATGCACGGCCTCGGCCAGCCCGTCGCCTTCGACCTCGAGGGTGAGGTCGCGCCCGGCGCGAAGCTCCTCGATGCGTCGGCGGTTGATGTCAAAGCCAACCACCGAAAAGCGCTTGCCCAGCTCGACGGCCAGAGGCAGGCCGACATAGCCCAGGCCGATGATCGCGATGCGGGCATCTTCAAGTTTCAACATGATCCATTCTCGTAGGGGGGGAGCGTCAGGCTCCAAGCGAGTTATTTCCGCGGCCGATCCCGATATAGTCAAAGCCTTCTTGCTTCATCTGGCGAGGGTCGTATTGGTTGCGCCCGTCGAAGATGCGCGCCACCTTCATGAGCTTTCGCATCACGTTGAAGTCGGGATGGCGAAAGGGTTTCCACTCGGTGACGAGCACCATGGCGTCGACGCCCTCGAGCGCATCGTACTGATGCTGGGCCAAAATCAGCTGCTTGGAGTCAAACCAGGCCGGCGAAAGCTCGCGGCGCGCGCTCTCCATGGCGACCGGATCGTAGGCCTGCACACGCGCACCGGCGGCCATGAGCCGCTCGAGCAGGATCACGGCCGGCGCCTCGCGGATGTCGTCGGTGCCCGGCTTGAACGAGAGCCCCCAAAGCCCGAAGGTGCAGCCGCTCAAATCCTCGCCGTAGCGGGCCACGATCTTTTCGAAGAGGCGGTGCTTCTGGCGCTCGTTTCGCTCCTCGACCGAGCGCAGGATGTAGGGCTCGAACTCGAAGTCCTCGGCCATGTGAATCAGGGCCTTGACGTCTTTGGGAAAGCACGAGCCGCCATAGCCGCAGCCCGGATAGATGAACGAGTAGCCGATGCGGCTGTCCGAGCCGATGCCCTTTCGCACGTTCTCGACGTCGACGCCCATGCGCTCGCACAGGTTGGCGATCTCGTTCATAAACGAGATCTTGGTCGCGAGCAGGGCGTTGGCCGTGTACTTGGTCATCTCGGCGTCGCGAACGCCCATGAACATGACGCGCTCATGGTTGCGGTTAAAGGGCGCATAGAGCTCTTGCAAGACGTCGCGCGCCTGAGTGCTTTCGGTGCCGATCACGACACGATCGGGGCGCATGAAGTCGTCGACGGCCGCGCCCTCTTTCAAGAACTCGGGGTTGCTGACCACGTCGAAGTCAAAGCTGACGCCGCGCCGATCGAGCTCGACCTGGATCGCTTTGCGCACCTTTTCGGCCGTACCCACGGGCACGGTGGATTTGTCGACGATGATCGTATAGGCGCTCATGTGCTGGCCGATCTCGCGGGCCACGTCGAGCACGTACTTCAAATCGGCCGAGCCGTCCTCGCCAGGCGGCGTGCCCACGGCGATGAACAACACGCTGGCCTGCTTCATCGCCTCCGCAAGCGAGGTCGAAAACGACAGCCGGCGCTCGCTGTGATTGCGCTTGACGAGCACATCGAGGCCGGGCTCGTAGATCGGCAAGACGCCCCGCTCGAGGCCTTCGATCTTTTTGGCGTCGATATCTACACAGGTGACATTGTTACCCATCTCGGCAAAACAGGTGCCAGTGACCAATCCCACATAACCTGTTCCAATAACGGTAAGATGCATCGTGTAACTCTCAATTGACAGAAATCTTGAATAACTGCGCGACAAGCCCTAAGTCGCCCGCCGCGGGCACATTTTGTAGCCTTTTAGGCGCATGGTTTCAACCATCGACACAGCATGGCGAGTCGTCTCCCGCTAGATGTGGCGCACGACGCTCTGCTCGAGCGCCTCGATCGGCAAAAGCGCCTCGCTGATGTCCGGGTGCGAATAGGTCGGCACGAGCGCCTTGAGCAGACGGCGCACGTCGAGCTCCTGGGCGTCAAAGGCGGCCGCAATCAGAGCCTCGTAGAAGTTCATCAAGGGCTCGAGGTCGCAGATCGCGCTCTTGCCGATGAAGATCTTGGCGTGGCTGGTGCGGTCGACCTCTTCATCGGCCAGGGTGAGCTCTTCAAAGAGCTTTTCGCCCGGGCGCATGCCGGTGTAGACGATCGGCACGTCCTCCTCGTTCATGCCCGAGAGGCGCACCATGTCGCGGGCCAGATCGGCGATCTTGACCGGCTCGCCCATGTCCAAGATGAAGACCTCACCGCCGCTCTTGAAGGCTGCGGCCTGCAAGACGAGCTGCACGGCCTCGGGGATCGTCATGAAATAGCGCGTCATCTGTGGATCGGTGACCGTGATCGGGCCGCCCTGGCGAATCTGCTCGCGAAAGATCGGCACGACGCTGCCGTTGGAGCCGAGCACGTTGCCAAAGCGCACCGCGCAAAACTTCGTCTCCGGGCAGCTCACACCGAGCTTTTGGATGTACATCTCGGTGACGCGCTTGGTCGCCCCCATCACGCTGGTCGGATTGACGGCCTTGTCGGTCGAGATCAGCACAAAGGAGGCGGCCTTGAACTCGGCGGCCAGGTCGGCCATGGTCTGGGTGCCGACCACGTTGTTCTTGACCGCCTCGCAGGGGTTTTGCTCCATCAGCGGTACGTGCTTGTAGGCGGCGGCGTGAATGATCACGTCGGGCTGGTGGCGCAAAAAGACGGCGCGCATGCGGTCGCTATCGCAAACGCTCGCCACATACGCCACGGTTGCCTCGCCCGGGTGCGAGGCGTCGAGCTCGCGGTGGATGAAGAACAGCGGCGTCTCGGCGCTGTCGATCATGACCAGCTCGCGCGGCCCAAAGCGCAGCACCTGGCGGCAGAGCTCGGAGCCTATCGAGCCGCCCGCGCCGGTGATCAGCACCGTGCGCCCCTTCAAGAAGCGCCCGATCGCCTCGACGTCGAGCTTGACCGGCTCGCGACCGAGCAAATCCGAGATCGACACCTCGCGCAGCCGGTTGAGCGAGACGTCCTGCTCTAAAATCGCCTCGACGGCCGGCAAGATCTTGGTCGAAACCTGCGCGGCGCGCGCCGTCTCCACGACCTGGCGGATCTGCTGGCGGCTGGCCGAAGGCATGGCGATGATCACCTGCTCGACGTCGTGCTTGGCCACCAGCTCACCCAGCGCGCTGATCGGGCCGGCCACCGGCACGCCGTTGATGCGCAAACCCTGCTTGTAGGGATCGTCGTCGACAAAGGCCACCGCGCGGTAGCGCAGATTGCCATTTTTGCTGATCTCGCGCAGCAGCATGTCGCCCGTGTCCCCGGCGCCGGCGATGATCAAGTTCACCGGGCGCGTCGTATGGCCGCGGTTGACCGCCGCCTCGCGCAGCAGCCGCAGGCTCGCCCGCGCCCCGGCCAAAATCACCAGCGACAAGAAGAAGTCGAGCAAATAGATCGAGCGCGGAAAACTGCTCGGCGCAAACACGAAGACGTTGAGCGCCATGAACAACACCGAGCAGATCGCCAGCGCGTGGGCCAGCGCAATCACGTCGTGCAGGCTGACGTACTTCCACCAGCCCTGGTACATCTTCAATGCCCCAAAAACCACCATTTTGACGCACAGCACAGCGAGCAGCCCCTGCCACATCGGCGCCCACATCGCCTGGGGAAGCTCAAAATCGAAACGGATGAAAAAGGCGCTCAAATAGGCGAGCGAAAAAAATGCCAGATGGATGCTGGCAACAACACAGAGTCTGACGACTCGAGGAATCGGGTAGAGACTATCGAGTCGACCTTTCGTTGACGAGCTAGCCATGATCACGACCGGGGCACGAGAAGTCATCGCGCTGCATCGAGACATTAGCGCCTCGACACGCACATACCAATCACATGGCCACGCACACTGGCGCGCGCGGCCCTGCATGCAAATCTCCCGCTGTTTGCGGCTATTTACACTGCTCATTACTGCACGATGCGATATGGACTAAACGTATTACCACCGCCTCAGAGTCAATCACGGGCGCGTCCGCCGAGCCTGGCGATGCGCATGGAGATGGCGCGGCGGGCGGTCCGTCGGGGTCCCTGGCCCCCCGACTTCGCGTGACAAATCCTAGCGGGAGCACTGCTGGCTGAGCTTTTCGACCGCCGGACGGTGTCGGCGCGCCGGTGTGTATTCGCCCGAGAGCTCGCGCAGCAGCCCGGCGAGCTGCTGGCAGTTGCGCTGGCGAGCGAGAAGGGCTGCCAGGCCGCGCGGATCGTGCCAGCGAACGAAGATGCGCCGCTGGACGATGCGCGCCTCCTCGTGGCGGGCGTGCAGCTCGTGGAGCCAGGCTTCGATCTCCCAGCAATTGCGCAGCCGGCTGTTGTTGATAGGCGGCGCGCAGTGGGTCTGGCGAGCGTGCTCGATCAGGCGCACTTGCTCGGGCGAGGCCTGTGTGGGCAGGGAGGGACGAATGCGCAGCACGTCGCCGGCCAGCGTGTCGTCGAGCACGCCACCCTCGGCGGCGCCGTAGAGCAGTTGCCAGGCCTCCTCGGCGTTGCCCTGAGTGATCAGCAACGAGACCAGCTCACGGTAGCCAGGCGGTGCGCGGCCTTCGCCCCCGTCGAGATTCTTTGTGAGCAGCAGCCTGGCCCAGAGCTCGGCCAGGGCCGGCTGCTTGCTCAGTTGGTAGACGCGAATGGCCGCCTGGTGGGCGGCGGGCTCCTGAGGAAAGCGCTCGATGAGCTGCAGACAAAAGTCCACGGCGGCGTTGAGGCCTTCGGCGGCCAGAATCTTCTCTGCGGCGTGGGTCCACCACTCGCGCGGCGCCAGCGAGAGCGCGTCAGCGCGCTCGCTGGCTGTATGCAAGTCCTGGATCATGAAGCGCTCGATCCAGCCCGCGCGCACGTCGGTAAAGCTCGGCGTGGCGAACAACGTCGTATACAGGGCGACGGCCTGCTCGCGCTCGGCCTGGCGCGCGTGGGCGCGCGCTCGAAAGAGCATGTGGCGGCTGGTGGGACGTAGCTCAAAGGCGCGGTCAGCGAGCGCTGCAGCGCGCTCGAGCTCGCCGCCCTGGCGCGCCTCGATCGACAGGCGCGCAAAAGTCTGGCTGTCGGTTGGACGAAGACGCAGCCAGGTGGCCAGCTCGGCCGTGGTCGCTGCCCGCTCGCCAGGGCCGTCGCGCTCGTCGAGATCGTAGACAAAGAAAGCCAGCCAGACGAACAGGGCAAAGGCCAGCGCGCTGGCGAACCACATCGCCCAGCCCGCCGCCAACGAGAGACGAAGATGGCAGCGGCCGCCCTCGCCAGGGCCTTGGCCAGTGCTCGAAGAGGAGGCGCGCGCGCGCGGCGCAATGGCAAACTCGACGAGCACGACAAAGGGCAGCGCGATGCCCAGCGCAAAGAAGGGGAAGTGGAACATGGCGACGATGAGCATGTAGATGCCCAGACCAAAGGCCACGATGTAGCGCGAGCGGCTCTCGTTGGCCGACAGACTCTTGCCGCTCCACCACAGACCGCTGGCGAGCAGGCCGCCGGCCACGAGCGTGGGTAAGACGCCCATGCTCATCAGCCACTCGATCGGCTCGCTTTCAATGGTCGGGATCGTGCCATCGCGAAGCACGCTCCAGTCGACGTAGGGCGCGATCACATGCTCGAGCGAGCCGGCGCCGCTGCCAAAGCGCCAGAAATCGCCAGCGCCGACGAGCGCCGCCTTGGCCATGAAGAAGCGGGCGCGCCCGTTGTCGTCGAGCCAGCGCCCGATCGACGATTGCTCGAAGATATCGACCAAGGCCGGCCAGCCCATCATCCAGACAAAAATCGCGACCAGGCCCAACAGCGAGCTGACGATCGCGGCGATTTGAGCGCCGGAGAGCTCTTGGAGGCGTCGCCTGGCCTTTTGAGCGATGCCCAGGCGCAGGCTCAGCCCGGCCGCGAGCACGATCAAGCCTATCGCGTAGGCCAGCAGCGTGCCGTCACTCTGATGGGTCGCCATCAAGACCAGCGCGACGATGCCCACCGCCGAGGCGCCGATGCTCTGGGCGACGCGCTGGCGATATTCCTGCATCGCCAGCGCGAAGGCAGCCAGGCTGACCAGCCCGAAAAACACCGCGGCGTGGTTCGAGCTCACAAAGGTGCTCAGGGTGCGAATGTGGATCTCGGCCTGATAGAAGCCCAAAAAGAGCTTGCTCTCGCTGGCCTCCTGGACCAGGCCAATAGCCCAGACCACGCAACCTGTGGCCATGACCGTCCACAAGAGCCGTCGCCAGGTGCTGCCGCGAAAGCCCATGTTTGCCACGATCAGCGCGAACAGCCCCAAAGACAGCCAACGAAGCCCGGCGCCAGCGCTGCGCTGGGGATCGAGCGAGAGCGCTCGCCAGGCGCCTTCGACGCCGCGCTCGGGCATGGCAAGCTGCCAGCTTTGGACGAACTGAGCGTGGCCACTGGGGTTGAGAAGCCGTTGAATAAATTCAGGAACCGGAACAACCTGCACCAGACAAAAAAGCGCAAAGAGCCACAGGCCCAGCGCCGGAATAGAGAGCACCAGGGGGCTGGTTTGCGCATGGCGGGAGCGACGAATCAGCTCGACCCAAAAGCCGGCCAAACCGAGGGCAACCAGGCTGCCAGCGACGCTTGCGTGAACGCCGCCAATGGCGATCGGGGTTGCCAGAAGTGAAATGGCGACAAGGATCTGGAGTATTGTAATTGAACGCAGTCTCGGTCCTTTTTCCCTGGGTCGGTCACCACAGGCTCAAGGGGCGTGCGTCGACGGTGACGTTGACGCGGCCCATTGAACTATTTACGATGCCCGCCTGTCAATTGTGACAGTCCTCGTCGCCACGCGCCTGATGACGCGATGGCCTGTGGATCGTCACGAGTGCATTAGAGTAATTGACTATGTCCGACGCATTTGGTTTTCAAGAACCCCGTGGCTCGGGGGCTGCCGACGATGAAGGGGAGTCGCTTGGCCGGCTGATCTCCCGCTACTGGGGTCTTCTCAAGAAATTTTACTGGATCTTGATCGTCACCTCGATTCTGTGCGTGGCTGCGGCCTATTTTTGGACCGATCAACAACCGCGCATCTATCAGGCGACAAGCAAGCTAATCTTTCATGAAGCAAAGCCTAATATTTTTGGCAAACAAATTGAGCGCGTCGAGCTGATCGATCCGGGCGGACGCTGGCAGTTCGAGCAATTTTGGAACACGCAGCGCGAAGTCTTGCGCTCCAAATGGTTCGCCGAGCGCGTGGTCAAACGCGAGGGGTTGATCGACGATCCGCGCTTTATGCCCGCGCCGCCCGAGGGCGTGACGCGAAGCCCCGAGGATACCATGCGCATTGCCGTGGGCAAGGTGCTTGGCGTCTCCGAGGTCAGCCTGCAGCGCGACAGCCGGGTGGGCCTGATCCGCGTGCAGATCGACAACGCCGAGATGGCCGCCAAGATCTCCGATGGCATCTCGCAGACCTATGTCGAGTACATCCGCGAGTTCCAATCAAGCGGCGTTGGACAGCTCGCCACCTGGTTTGACACCTACGTCTCGACCAAGCGAAACGAGCTCGACGTCTCGCGCACCGAGCTCCAGGAGTATCAGCGCGACAACAACATCTTGTCGCTCTCCTTTGAGGAGCGCCAGCTCCTCAACAACACGGAGTTGCAGGCCGTCAGCGGCCAGCTTCGCGAGGTGCGCGCGACGATGTTCGCCGAGGCGGCGCTGCTCAACCAGATCGTGACCATGGAGAAAGGTGGCGCCGATCTGCGCGCTCTGGCCGATCTCGTGGCCAATGACTCGCTTCGCCGCGCGCTTGGCCGCGAGGCTGAGCTCAAAGAGGAGATCGCAAGGCTGCGCCCGCGTTATCTGGACAGCCACCCCGACGTCGAGTCGGCCCACGAGCGTCTGATCGTTGTGCGCAGCAACATCAGCGACGAGATCAACCGCATCCGTACCAGCGTCGAGAACCGCGTCGCGGTCACGCGCCAAAATGAAGCCAACCTGCAAAACGAGCTCGTGCGCATCAAGCAAGACGTCGCCCAGCTCAACGACATCGGCGTCCAATACAGCCTGCTGCGCGCCAGCACCGAAGATCTCAAGCAGCACTACGACATGGTGCTCAATCGCAGCAATGAGCTCGACATCAACACGCTCTATGAGAGCGACATCATTCAAGTGCTCGAGAACGCCGACATCCCGCGATCTCCGATCAGCCCCAAGCTGCCGCTCAACCTGGCCGTCGGCCTGATGCTCGGTTTGGCCGTGGGCGGCGGCATCATGGTGCTCATCGACGCGCTCGACAACACCGTCAAGAGCGACGAGCACGTCTCCAAGTACACCTCGCGCCCGATCCTGGGCATGCTGCCCGCCGTGGACGCCTCGGCCGTCAAGAGCCTGGAGAAGTTCGGCGAGTCGGCGCTTGATACGCTCACCCACACGGCGCCACGAAGCTCCTTTGCCGAGGGCATCAAGAGCTTGCGTGCCAACCTGATGTTCATGGCGCCGGACAACCCGCCAAAGCTGCTGCTGATGACCAGCCCAGGACCCAGCGAGGGCAAGACGCTGACCTCGGTCAACATGGGCATCGCCCTGTCGCAGTCCGGCCTTCGCACCCTGATCGTCGACAGCGATCTGCGACGCCCCCGCGTGCACAAGGCGCTGGGCGTGGTCAACGATGTCGGCCTCTCGAGCATCATGACCGGCGATTCTACCCTGAGCGAGGCGGTCAAGGAGACGGGCATCGAGAACTTCTCGATTCTGACCTGCGGACCGATTCCGCCCAATCCCTCCGAGCTGCTGCAGTCCGAGAAGTTTCGCGCGCTCGTCGAGGAGATGAAGGGCAGCTATGACCGGATCATCTTCGACTCACCGCCGCTCGCTGCCGTGGCCGACGCCCTGGTGCTCAGCCACAGCGTCGATGCCGTGCTCTTGATCCTCAAGTTCGGCCAGACCCGCCAGGAGCTGTTGCGCCGCTCGGTCGAGCAGCTCGAGGCCATCGGCGCTCCCTTCATGGGCTGTGTGCTCAACGACATCCGCGACTCGGTCGGCTACGGCTACGCCTATTACTACCGCTATCGCTACGACGAGCCCGACGAAGTCAAAAAACCCGACAAGAAACGCGGCCCCAAGCTCGCAAGCTAGCGCAGTAAATCCAACAAGAAAGCAAAGCGGCCCCCGACTTCTCGGGGGCCGCTTTGCTTTCTGGACCGCGCCTCGTGCGCTAGTACCAGCGCAGCGTGATGCCTGCAGCCAGCGTATCGAAGTCCGCGCCACCATAGAAGTGGCGCGTGTAGCCAACCTGAGCGCCGGCAGCGACCGTGCCGTTGAGAAAGTACTCGAAGCCCGCGCCGCCCTTGAGCGCCAGGCCCATCTCCCGGTACTCCGTAGTCTGATCGCCGGCGCGGAAGGTGTCGAACACGGCATAGGCCAGTCCGGCGCCAGCCTGCAGATAGAGCGGGCCGAGCAAGAAGACGTTGGTCACCGCATTAAAGCTCATGTGCTGGTGATCGAGCTGGCGCTCGCCGACCTGGACGTTGCGAATCCACCAGTTGAACTCGGCGCCAAAGATGATGTTGCGCGTCCACCCACCGCCGACGATGCCGTTGAGGTGCAGGCCGAGCTCGTAGTTCTGGTCGAGGCCGGTGAATTCACCAGGCGCGTCAGTGCTCACCGAGCCGGCGCCTCCGCCCACGCCCAGGCCCACAAACAGGCCGCGACGATCTTTGTAGGCGTCGAGCGCCGCCGCCTGGCTGCTCATGGCAAAGACGATTGCGGCAAGACCCAGGGCTATGAGATGGCGCATGGTGCGCCTGTGGTTGTGTAGTGCAGTGTTGCTGAACATGGCATCTCCTAAAAAATTACCGCTCGAAAAGGGTGAGCGGCGCAACATCGGGCAGAAAACAGACTCATCTGAGACGGGAAAAATTCACGACGTTGAGGCGCTCCGTGTAAATGCCCACGGACTTTCGGTCGGTGCGCCCGTTGACGTTGACCTCCATGACGTGCAGCCCGTGGTCGAGCTTGACGCGAGAGATCACGATCTGAGCGGGCAGTGTCGTCCAGCTTCGGGTGTCCGGTGTGTCGGTGGCGGCCATGGTGCCCTCGACGGCGGCGCCGGCGAGCCAGCCCAACACGCCCTCAAGGCCCGTGGCCTTGCCGCTGGCATGAAGCGCGGCGTTGGTGGCCGCGCGCGTCGCCTGACCGGCCACCGCACGCACGATCGTTCGCGAGAGCGCAGCGGCCATCAAGGTTGGCACCAGCCCCATCCAGGCCTCGGCCACCTGGCTGCTCACGTTGGTAGAAAAGCCCAGCGCGACGGGTTGGCCGTTGATGCCGAGCGTGGCCCTGCTCCCCGAGGGCAGCCCGTAGTCGATCAGCGCGGGAAAGTTCACCCACGTGAGCACACCACGCGCGGCCAGGCTGCCTGCGTGCACGCGATCTGCGCTGGAGAGCGAGTAACGCGTCCTGCTCCCATGGCTGGAGTAGGCGAGCGCCTCGCCGATCGGTACGCGGTGGGCTTTTCGGTAGGGCACCATGCCGGTCTGAACCAAGATGATCGTGTCGCCGCGCTGGTGAGCACGCTGATAATCGATGATGCGAATCGCGCCTTTTGCCTGCGCGATGGCGATGAGCTGTGCGAGCTGATCGCGCCCGGCGAGCTCGTTGGCCCCGTAGCGCGTCATGCGAAAGAGGCCGATCAAGCGCTCGCGAAGGTCGGCCGGGCGCACGCCGTGTATCCAGGCCCTGGCATAAAAGCGCACCGCGCTGTTGTAGTCCTGGGAGGCCTCAAAGCTCGCGCCGGCCAGATAGTTGCCCAGGCCGAGCAGGCCCGGCATCACGGCGCGCTCGTCCTCGTCGAGAAAATACGACTCCATCAACTGAAAGCGGCGGGCCTCGACGCGCGCGCTGGCCGCATCGCCAAGGGCCAAAAAGTTGACCATGTTGAGCGTGTTGAGCATGAGCCGCTCGTAGGCCGGCGCGCGGTAGCCGCCGGCATCGTCGCTGTAGACGTAGCGCGCGATCTTGGCCGCGTCGCTGTGTCCGATATCAAGCCAGTCCAGGCGCTGATCGACGATCATCATGTCGCGCGCCGAGAGCGCGTATTGATCGAGGGCTTGTAAGAGCGTTGCGCGCTCGAGCAACATCAGCACGCGATTCTTGTCGAGATCGTCGGGCAGCTCGCGCGACTCTTCGACCTTGAGCTGGGCGTTGACGATCTCGATGGCCAGCTCGGGCTGGCCGCTGGCGATCGCACGCTGGGCATCACGGACGTGATCCGTGTAGCTCGCGCAGCCCGACCCCACCAATAAGGCAAGAAGGCCGAGCGCGATGGCAAGCCATCGCGTATGGGGTGGCCACAAATCGGTGCGCACGGGCAGATCCTCGAAGACGGCGGCGAAAGGCTTCACGAGCTTAGCGGATCAGACCCTTGGTCAGCTTGGACTCGTTTTGGAAACGAATCTGTCCGGTCTCGACGTCGATCACCTGCACGAACATGAAGTACTGCACGCGGCGCTCGTCTTTGACGCGCTCGGCCACGTCGTAGACCTTGCCCGTGACGAAGAACTGCGCGCCGAGCTGACGGCCGTAGCGGGCCAAGCGCTGCGGATCGTAGGCATCGGATTGCTGGCGCTTGATCTCGGCTATCAGATCGGGCTGGTTCTCGTGGCTGACCACCGAGGCCGGCGTCTTGTTCACCAGATCGGTCTCGAACTTCGAGAGCAGCGTGTCGAGCTGCGAGCCGATGTGCTCGCTGGTCTCGTTTCGCATCGGGAAGATCGCGACCACCGGCGCCACGCTCGAGGCCGCTTGGCGCTCCCAGCTCTTGACCACGTTCGAGCGCAACAGCTCTTTGATGTTGTCCTCGTAGAGCTTGTCGAGATCTTGGCGATCAAAGCGCAGGCTCATCGTGTACTCGTCGAGGCGCGGCTCCTCGGAGTCGCGCACGTACTGGGGGCTGCCACAGCCAGCGAGAACAAAGCTGAACACCAGGCTCAGGGCCAGTGCTGACGTCCAAAACGGGCGGTTTTTCATCGTGTACTCGTCTGCTATTGGGTATCGGACATTGGGAAAAGGCAGTAAATAGCGGGTGTTCAACCCTGGTTGGAGCTTTGTTTCATCCCACCCGCTCGAGTGAGTGGAGCAGGCAACATCAGCTTTGACGCGCCAAGCGGGTGGATCTTCAAAACCAGGTGTTTGTTGTTTTTGGACGCAATGCTATGTGTCATAGACGCGCAAACGCGCGCTGACACGCTCGACCTACGGAGTCTAGCCCCATGCGTCTTGCCGACGCGCTCGCCAGCGCCCCCTTCACCCTTTGCATGTCTTCGGGCTTCTTTGGGTTCTACGCCCATGCCGGAATGTTGTCTGCTCTAATCGAGAGCGATCTTCGCCCGGCGCGCGTGGTGGGCTCGAGCGCCGGCGCTCTGATCGGCGGCTGCTACGCCACCGGTCTGTCGACCGACGCGCTTCGCGAGCTCTTGGTCGGCCTGAGACGCACCGATTTTTGGGATCCGAGCCCCGGCGCTGGTCTGCTCTCCGGGCGGCGCATGGACGCGCTCCTGCGCGAGGCCTTGCCCGTGCACCGCTTCGACGAGCTGCAAACGCCGTTTGCCTGCTCGGCCTGGCGCGTTCGCACCCGCCAGACCGAAGTGCTCGACAAGGGCGACTTGCCCGCCGCCATTCGCGCCAGCGCCGCGTTTCCTGGCCTATTTCAGCCCGTACGCGTAGCCGGCGGCCACTACCTCGACGGCGGCATCGCCGATCGCCCGGCCTTCGCACCGCTCGCTGCCGGCGAGCGCACGCTCTACCACCACCTTGCCTCCAAGTCGCCCTGGCGCCGCGGCGAGGGCACCCAGATGCTCGCCCCAAGCCGCGCCGACACGATCACCCTCGATCTGGGCGAACTCCCCCGCCTCGGCCCCTTTCGCCTCGAGCAAGGCGGCCAGGCCATGGATCTCGCACGCGAGCGCACCTTGCGCGCACTGGAGTTGCCCGCCAAATCACAAGCGGCCTGGTTGGAGAGAACCACCTGATGATCCGAGCGCGCGACACATTCCTACGATCTCTGGTGTTCGCGATCACGTTGGTGATCATTGGTGCCGTCCTGCCTGGGTGTTCTTCGGCCACCAACGCACGAAGCTGCACCAAGCAAGCCGACTGTTTTCAGGGCGAAGCATGCGTCAACCAGGTGTGCGAGCCCTCCGGTAAACCGGTCGATGAAGAGCACGACGGCTCTGCAGACGCAACTGCGGACGCAAAGCCGGACGCAACAGCGGACGCAAAGCCGATCGGTGACGATACCCACACCACGGACATAGCCTCAGAGGATAGTGGCAGAGAGGATAGTGGCAACGCCGATACCTCAGTCGATCCATGCACCGGCCCGAGTTGTGATTCGCAACACCAGCGCATCGCTGCAGGCGACGGGCACAGTTGTGCGCTCGATGCCAACGACGCGATCTTTTGCTGGGGCGCCAACAACGTCGGCCAGGCGAGGCCGCCTGCTGGAGCGTTCGTCCAGTTGAGCGCCGGGCGCGATCATAGCTGCGCGCTCGATCGCCAGGGCTTTGCTCACTGCTGGGGCCTAATCGGCTCGCGAAGCTCACCGCCGGCGGCGAACTTTCGCCAGGTGAGCGCCGGCGGCACGCACAGCTGCGGCATCAAGCAAGACGGCACGCTGCTGTGTTGGGGCGAGAACACCTATGGCCAGACCTCGCCGGTGCCCGAGGGAAGTTTTCAGCAGATCGGCGCCGGCCACACCCACAATTGTGGCGTTCGCACAAACGGTGAGCTCGTTTGCTGGGGCGCCAGCGCGAGCGGGCGCAGCGACGGCGCCGAGGGGATGTTCACACAGGCCAGCGCCGCGGTCTTTCACGGCTGCGCTGTGCGCGTCGACGAAAGCCTCGTGTGTTGGGGCGCCAATGGCGCCTACCAGACCGACGCTCCAGCGGGCAGCTTCAGCCACGTGGGGGTTGGCGAGTACCACAGCTGCGCGCTGGGTGCGGGCGGCGTGGTGAGCTGTTGGGGCAGTGACACCAACGGGCGGCGTTCCCCGCCTCAGGAGCGCTTTGTGCAGATAAGTGTGGGGTATGCCCACAGCTGCGGCATCACGCTTGAAGGCGCGATCCGCTGCTGGGGCTCAAACATCAGCGGCCGGGCGACTCCGCCCTAGGCCTGCGCGCCTCGCCCGGCGCCGCTCTCCATGAACTCCGGCGGTGAGATGGCGCCGATCTGGACCATCAAGCCGAACAGATCCCACTGTGAGTGATCGTGGATGACCTTGCCGTTCTTGATCTTCGAGAGTCCCACGCCTTTGACTGTGACTTGACGCCCGCTGGGCTCGATGCTCTGGAGCCGACCGCGGTGCGTACCCGTGACCGTGAAGCTGTAGGCGACGATGTCTCCCTCGCCGATGACGCTGTCAACGCTGACGCGCATGTCGGGGAAGGCCTGGCGCATCATCGACACCTGCTCACGCATTGCCTTGGGGCCCTTTTGAGAGCCCATCGGGTCCTCGATCATGACATCGGAGGCAAAATAGTGGTCGATACGATCGAGCTTGCCCTCACCCCAGATCTCACGAATTCCGTCGCGTACGAGCTCTTTGTTGTTCTTGTCAGCCATTGTTCATTTTCCTTTCGATGAGTGCTTCCTCCCGATCGGAGAGGACGACAAGCGTTGATGATCCATTGACCGGGCTCGGCCAACCGAGGGACTTCAACTACCAGTACGAATTGAGCGCGCAACGTAGGAACGTGTGGCGAAGAGTCCAACAAGTTTATGAAGAAAGATTTCTCTAGGTTAAACACCCGTGACGAGCGCGGTGGTGTCCACGCGGAGCAGTTCTTTAAGCTCTGACGCATTGAGAACCACATTTTTTCTCAAGGGTTGTTCGTTGAACTTTACAACGCCGTACCTGGTCACGGGCGGGGTGAAATCCTCACTGAGTGAAGGAATCACCAGAATGTCGGGGACTTCGATCATCCATCGCTGGCAGGCTTCACAAAAAGGAACCGAGGCTGCCTTGTGCCCACCCTTGGCAGCAAAGTTGATGAACAAGCCGGCCTCAAAGGCCCAGACGAGCCAAACGAATGCGCCGGGGAGCCGCAATCCATTCTCATCGCCGAGAACCCAACCATCCTCAATGCGTTGGCTGATGAATTCGACCAGCGTGATCGGGGCACCCAACAACTCGATTTCAGTCGGTGTCCATTCATCCAAATAGGTCATCGCGAAGAGCGCGATCTGAAAACCGACAAAGTGCGTTGTCACGACGACCATTAAGCATTAAGCCCAGGGCAGCGCCCGCCATGAGACCCTTGAAGGGGTTCCGACATTGACCAAGTCTCACCGCTTTCTCGGCGCTCTTGTGCAACATGGCTGAAAGTCCGAACGCGATGAACAAGTTGGCGTAGATGTAAGGGATGAAAGTAATCAGCGTCTGATAGAGGGCTGCAACGACCAACAATGGCAAGGCCAGCGCTGCGATAGAGAATGAAAAGCTCCGGCGAAATCTACCCGAGGAACAGTATGTCTGGATCATCTGGCCGTTCTCCCACCCTGAGGCGCGGTTTATGAACAATGTATGAAGGACGCTGACAGTATTGCGAGTTTCGACCATGCAATCAAGCCTGGAGCCAAAGAATGACCGCTAAAGCGTCTCACGATTATTTCGTTCGTTTCGTTTGTTGCATTTAGGTTCTGAGAGGCTAGGATTGAAGAGAAGGACCAAGGAGGTGCATCATGCAGACGATTAGAGAGCCCACAACAAAGACATCGCGAGTCGCTCGTGATGCGTTACGAACGCTTCAACCCTTCACGAGAGAAGTACGTGAGGAGACGATTCTCTCTCTTCAATCCGGAGCGGGAGAGGAGGTGTCGGTGACCTTGCCAGCCGAGGCCTTTCACGTCTTGATGGAGGTGCTGGCTCAGATGGCCAATGGGAGTGCGGTGACCGTGGTCCCGGCCCATGCTGAGCTCACAACCCAGCAAGCGGCGGATTTGCTCAACGTGTCGCGACCATTTTTGGTCGGGCTGCTCGATGGCGGGCAGATTCCTTATCGCAAGGTCGGCACCCATCGTCGTGTGCGTATGTCGGACCTCATCGCTTTTAAGGAGGCCGATGACCTGGAGCGCCGAGCTGCCGCGGGCGAGCTGGCCAGAGAGGCTCAAGATCTCGACCTCGGATATTAAGAGCCATGGCGTTTATCGTCGTCTATGACGCGAACGTTCTCTTCGCGGCGCCCCTTCGCGACCTCCTGATCCGCGTGGCTCAGGCTGGCGTTGTCCGGGCTCGATGGACCTCCGAGATCCTCGATGAGTGTTTTCGTAGTGTGCTCGCCCAACGCCCCGACCTGAACGAAGAGCGGCTGAACCGAACCCGTGAGTTGATGAATCGCGCCATTCGCGATGTTCTCGTCACTGGATACGAGCCGTTGGTTCAGGGCCTCCTTCTTCCTGATCCCGACGACCGTCACGTCCTCGCTGCAGCGGTACGTGCCGGCGCGCAGACGATTGTAACGTTCAACCTGAAAGATTTTCCGTCCTCGCAGCTCGGTCCGCTCGGTATCGAGGCAAAACACCCCGACGACTTTATTCTGGAGGCTATTCACCTCGCGCCTGGGGCTGTGTCCGCCGCCATCACCGAACAAGCTCGTGCTCTAAGCAACCCGCCCCAGAGCCTCGACCATCTCCTTGATACGCTGTCTGCGCTGGGACTGAGTCAGTCGGTCAGCAAGTTGCGGGAACTCTTCGGCATGGATGTTTGATGCGCGGCACGTTCATAGATGGCATCAAACGAACGGGCGTCAGATCCTGCATCGCGCCGTAGAAGTGAAAAAAGATTTCTTTAGAGCACCACGACACGCAGCTCGCGCGCCTCGAGGCCGCCGTGGGCC
>JACCWM010000004.1 GCA_013697635.1 Lujinxingiaceae bacterium
GGCGTCGGGTTGGGCTCGAATCGTTCCCAGAGAGCCAACATGCGAGTCTCCCGAGACAACGACAACTTGAGCATTTCTGGCGGCCTTGAATGCGAACAGCAAATCGAGCAGTTGTTGGCATTGGTCGCGGTTGTTTGTGGCAAACCAACTATCGCGTATGTCGTCTTGGCCACCTGTTGCGAACTTTTCGGCAAACTTACTTGTGGGAAAGGCGATGGGCACGCCCGAGACGACGATCAACGAGTGCACATCGGTGGTCTCTGAGGATTCGAGCCACTGTTTGATGGCTTGCATCTGGCTTTCGCCCAGGACAGTTTTGGCGTGCCAGTTTCGGTTAGATCGACCATCGAGGACCAAGAAGCCCACGCCGTTGTTGACAAACCCACAGCCGAAAGAGGCCTCGTTCATCGAAGCGGGGTTCGTCGAAGCCTGCAACTCTTCAAAGCACTGGCGACCGATCGTAAAGAACATGCGATGTTGATCGTGAAAATTTTCACTTTGGGAGCCCCAGCCGTCAATGATGTCGTGGTCGTCCCACATCATCACCGACTGGCACGCTTGCAGCGCCCGACGAACGGGTGGGCGCCTCCAGCCCTTGACATACATGTCGTAGTAACCAACGCGAGTCTGGGCGGCCGCCGGCGAATCCATTGAAGCATAGGGCCAAGTCGAGGGATGGTGTTCTTTTGTGATTCCGACGGCTTCATCGGCGTAGATTTGATCACCCATATGAAGAATTAGATCGATCTCTTCTTGTTCAATCTCATCGCCCAAAGCCGTCCACATGCGCAGCCGCTCCTCAATCTGGGAACCTTTTGCTCCTTTGTCCGTGATATGATTGCAGCTTGTGAGCGCGACGCGCAGCGGACCGTCAGCCGGCAGCAGGTGAAATCGGTGCCGCACGTTGGCTGCTGGCGGGCCGGCCTCTTCCAGCACGTCTTGGCTCCCCGACATGACGGCATACTCAATCGTCGCGCCATCGCGTAGCGGATTCTCCAGGCATACACTAAACAGCGCTCGGGAGAATGTGTCCGCGAGGTCATTCAGCGCAACGAGCATCTCAGGCTGATGCGGAAGCAACCGATCGTTCTCACCCGTTGCCCAAACCCACAGGCGAGCGAAACCGCCGTGTTTGATGGGTGAGTTCATAAAGAGCGCAAGAATCTTGAGATGGTCGACGGTGCAATAGCCAACCTTTGTCGTATCAGGTGCAGTCATGATTCCTCCGGGCTAATGGGGATGTAGAATTATTTTGAAGCTATGCAGCCCATCGAAAGGGTGAGGTTGATCCAATCCCCCGAAAAGTTGCAAAGTGCGCTCGTTGTAGCCCCACAGTACTAAACTTTTTTGGCGTTTAACACCGTCAATCCAGCACAGCGTGCATTTCCCGCGGGCTGATTGGTGATTGATCTTCGACCAACCCGCCGGTACTCTGCCGTTCACAATCCAATCCACTCGTTTGGCGGTGGGAAATACTCAACAGCAAAAAGCGAGCTGAAGCGCTTACCACACGTCAATACCAAGCTGTCGCCGTAACGCTGCCTATCCAATTCGTACAGGGTACCCCGTGTCAAAATCCCCCATTGCACCTGGCGCCAACATTCTCGTGCGCGACGCCGCCTGGCGCGTGCGGCGCGTCGATCGCACGTCGAGCGGTTCGCTGGCGATCGATGTCATCGGTATCTCGGAGATCGTGAGGGACAAAGAGGCGATCTTTTTGGAGGAGTACGAGCCGCGTATCGAGGTGCTCGATCCGGCGACGACTGAGCTGGTGCGGGATGCGTCGAGTAACTTTCAGGCGTCGCTGCTGTTCATCGAGAGTCAGCTTCGGGGGATTGGGCCGACCGACGACGGGCTGTATGTGGGGCACGAGGCGGCGATGGACCTGCTCGACTACCAGCTCGAGCCGGCGGCGCAGGCGCTGTCGCAGCCGAGGCAGCGCATCCTGATCGCCGATGCCGTGGGTCTGGGCAAGACGCTGGAGGCGGGCATTCTGTTGAGCGAGCTGATGGCGCGGGGCAAGGCAAAGCGCATCCTGGTCGTGACCGTAAAAAGCATGCTGACACAGTTTCAAAAGGAGCTGTGGAGTCGCTTTACGATCCCGTTGGTGCGGCTCGATTCCGTCGGGTTGCAGCGCATCCGGTCGCGCATTCCGACCAACCAGAACCCGTTCTACTTCTACGACAAGACGATCGTCTCGGTCGATACGCTCAAGCAGAACAACGAGTATCGCACCTACCTCGAAAACGCCTATTGGGACGTGATCGTCATCGACGAGGCCCACAATGTCGCGGCGCGTGGAAAGAACAAATCTCAGCGGGCGCGGCTTGCCGAGCTGCTCTCGCATCGCTCCGATACGCTGATCATGCTCTCGGCGACGCCGCATGACGGCAAGGCGCGCAGCTTCGCGAGCCTGATGAACATGCTCGACCCGACCGCTATCGCCGACGAAGACCACTACTCGCCAGAGGACATCGACGGGCTCTTCATTCGGCGCTTCAAAAAAGACATCGCGCATCAGGTCAAAGATCACTTTCCGGACCGCGAGATAAGCCAGGTCAAGGCGCGGGCAACGGTGAGCGAAGAGCAGGCCTTCGACACCTTTGCCGAGATGAAGTTCACCGCGCTCGACCAGCATCGCGGTGGGCATATGCTCTTCAAGACCACCCTGGAAAAAGCCCTGCTCTCGAGTCCGGCGGCGTGCATCGTCACGATCGATCATCGCATCAAGCGCCTCGAAACTCGCGTCGACCCACTACCCTACGCCGATGACATCGCCGCGCTCGAGGCCTTGCGCGCAGACCTCGTCGGCATCAAACCCGCCAACTACGGCAAATACCAGCGGCTCGTCGAGCTCCTGGGCGATGCAAAGTCGCCGTTTCGGTTCAGCGGGCGCGCAAAAGACGACCGGATGGTGATCTTTACCGAGCGCATCGAGACGATGAACTGGTTGGCCAGGCGCCTGACCGAAGACCTCGGCCTCGACAGCTCCAAGGTCGAGGTGCTCCACGGCAGCATGTCCGATATCGACCAGCAGCGCGTCGTCGAGGATTTTGGCAAGGAGAAGGCCGACGTGCGCCTGCTCATCGCCTCAGATGTCGCCTCCGAGGGCATCAACCTCCACTACTACTGCAATCGCATGGTGCACTTCGACATCCCGTGGTCGCTGCTCGTCTTCCAGCAGCGAAACGGGCGTATCGACCGCTACGGGCAAGCTAAAACGCCGCACATCGCCTACCTGTATACGGAGTCGGCCAACGCGAAGATCCGAGGCGACGTGCGCATCCTCGAGCTGCTCATCGAGAAGGACGAGCAGGCGAGCAAGAATATCGGGGACCCGAGCGCGCTGATGGGTGTCTACGATGTCGAGGAGGAGGAGGCGATCACGGCCGCGGCGATCGAGTCCGAGCAAGGCCCGGCGGCGCTCGAGGCCCGGCTCCAGGACATGGACCTCTTCAGCCAGCTCCTCGCCACGGCCGATCAGAGCGACAAACACGTGCGGCCCCGCAAGGCCCACCTGCCCAGCCTGTACAAGAGCGACTTCGATTATCTGCGCCACGCCCTCGACGTGCTGCGCGCGGACAGCAAGTTGGTCTTCGAGGTCGATTCAAACCGGCGCCGCATCTCGCTCCAGCTCACCGACAGCCTGCGCCGACGCTTCGAAAAGTTGCCCGACGAGATTCTGCCCGAGGACGGCCGCATCATCCTCTCCGCAGATCCCGACGCGATGCAAGCGGCCATCGCCGAGGCCCGTGCTGAGGCCAGCGCCGAGGACACCTCCTGGCCCGTGCTGCACTACCTCTGGCGCTTGAACCCCGTGCTCCAGTGGGCCAACGACCGCGTAGCTGCGGTCTTCGGTCGCCACAACGCGCCGGTCGTCGTCATCGACCGGGGCTTTGAGCCCGACGAGCGCGTCTTCATCCTCTCGGGGCTCATCCCCAACCGCAAGAGCCAACCCCTCTTGCACCGCTGGCTCAGCGTCGTCTTCCGCGGCGACACTCTTACCCACGTCGAGACCTTCGACGCGCTTCGCGAGCGCATCGAGCTCGGCCAGCGCACGATCCCCAACCGCCACGACGCGCTCGACACGGCGAGCCTGCAGGCCCTCTTGCCTGCCGCCGTAAAGGCCGCCACCGCCCGCATCCTCGAGCTACGCGCCGATTTCGAAAACCACATCAATCCTCGCCTCAACGACGAGCTCGCAAAGCTCGAAGTCCTGCGCACGCGCCAGCAGCGCTTCGCCCAGCTCACCTTCGAGGCCGACGCAAAGCGCGACGATTTCGATCGACGCAACCGCGAGATCACAAAGCTCTTTGACGAGTATTACGGCTGGGTCGAGGACACGATGACCACCGAGAAGGCACCCTTTATTCAAGTCATCGCAGCACTTGTAGCCGCAGCCTGAGGTCGAACGACGATGAGTATGCAGTTCACCGGCATTGAGAACGTCAACGAGTTCTACACCACCCACTACCTCGCTGCGATCCTCGAGGGCGACCTGAAGGGCACGGTCTTCAAGGAGTGGAGCGAGCAGGGCGACGAGCGCAAACCCCACGAGAAGCTGCGTGCCCTCGCTACGGACTTCTTCAAGTTCAAGGCCCAGCTCGATGACGAAGAGAACCTCGATCGACGCCTGACGCTGCATCGAGAGTTTGCTTCCAAGTTCTTGTACGCGCTGGGCTACGAGCCCGGCCTTCGGCATCACGACCTCGCACACGGCACCGTTCCCGTCATCGCCGAGGTCCGACGCAGCGACGGCGCGCCGGTGCTCTGGTGCATCCAGGCCGTCGACGCGGCTGCCGGCGAGCAGGAAGATCCGTTGAACTTGCCCCTGGTGGAGGCGCCATCGATCCAGGAGCTGATCAGCGCCGAGATCTTCGCCCGCGACGAGCCCCCGCGCTTCGTGCTGGTCTTTGGCGAGTCGCAGGTGCTGTTGATCGACCGCACGAAGTGGCCCGAAAAACGCCTGTTGCGCTTTGACCTCGTCGATCTGTTGGGCCGCAAGGAGACCGACACCCTCATGGTGATGGCCGCGCTGCTCGAGCGTCGGCGCATCTGGTCTGACGACGGCCAGTCCCTGCTCGACACCCTCGACGAGAGCTCCCACAAGCACGCCTTCTCCGTCTCCGAGGATCTCAAATACGCGCTGCGCGAGGCGATCGAGCTGCTCGGCAACGAGGCCGTGCACTATATCCGCGAGGTCAAAAAGCAAAAGCTCTTCGAGCGCGGGCTCGACGCCGAGCTGAGCCGTGAATGCCTGCGCTACATGTACCGCCTGCTCTTTCTCTTTTATATCGAGGCGAGGCCGGAGCTGGGCTATGCGCCGATAGGAAACGACGCCTATTTGAAGGGTTATAGCCTGGAGAGTCTGCGCGGCCTCGAGCTCGTCGAGCTGACCACCGACGAATCGCTCAACGGCACGTACCTGCACGAGTCACTCGCGCTGCTCTTTGAGCTGATCTTCAAGGGCGCAAAGCCCGCCAACCAGACCGAGATCTTCTCCCAGGGACTCGCCGAGCCGATCCACGGCATCTTTCAGCTCGCGCCGCTGCGCGCCCATCTCTTCGACCCGGCCGCCACACCGATCCTCTCGGGCGTAAAGCTCAGAAACCACGTCCTGCAGCGCATCATCGAGCTGATGAGCCTCTCGCGCGGCAGCGACAAGGGACGAGGCAAGGACAAGCGCCGCGGCCGCATCTCCTACGCCCAGCTCGGCATCAACCAGTTGGGTGCCGTCTACGAGGCCCTGCTCTCCTACCGGGGATTCTTCGCCGAAGAGGACCTCTACGAGGTCAAACGCAAGGACAACAAATACGATCCGCTGGAGACGGCCTACTTCGTCGGCAAGG